>DATJOF010000064.1:0-69999 GCA_035507415.1 Solirubrobacteraceae bacterium | reverse complement strand
CGGATAGCGCTGCAGCGCGTGCACCGACCGCGCCCACGCTGCGAACTGGGCGGGCGTCGCGTCGGGGTTGCCGGCGAAGAAGGCGGCTGCGCTGACGGCGAAGTCTTCCTCGTGGACGATCGCCAGCCTGATCGTCGACGCAATCCCGGCTGAGTTCAGGTGAAAGTCGAGCCTGGCCTTCGAGGCGTCGTTGCGCGCGAGCGCGCGCGCCCCAAGCAGCGCGCCGACCGTCCCGGCAAGGACACACAGCACCGCCACGAGCGCCCACACCGTCGTGCGCCCGCCAGGCACTCGCCGCACCGGCGCGAGCCACCCGCCGCCTCCGGCCCCTGCGGATCCCGCGTCGGCATCGGCGTCCCCGCCTGCACCTGAGCCTGCACCTGCGGGGCCCGCGCCCGCCGCCGTGGACGAGACGGCTCCGGCCGGCCCGTTCGACCCGGCAGCCAGGTGGTCAGCGGGCATGGCGTCGGGCTCGATTGCCTGGACCACCTCGCCGGTCAAATGTTCTTCGGTTGGTGGATCCCACTGCTCGGGCGCAACCGCGCCGCTCGACGTCATCGGTGCGCTCATCGGGTCGGGCGCGTGGCCCCACGGCGCCCCCGGCTGAGCCGGCGGTGGGACAGCGCCGTGCGCCGAAGTTGGGGTCGCTGCCCCCGGCGGCGGCGGCATCGCGCCAGGCGCCGGAGGTGGCATCGCTGCCTCCGGCGGCGGCATCACGCCAGGCGCCGGAGGTGGGATCGCTGGCCCCGGCGGGGGCGTCACACCGGCGGGCCGGGGGGGCGACGGCACCGCTTCGCCGGGCACTGGGGGCACTGGCGCAGCCGAGCGATCCAGTCCTGCCGCGGGAGCTGGCGCCGGCACAGGGATCGGCGGCACACCCGGACCCGGCGCCGTCGAAGGAGTCGGTTCCAGCGAAGGAGATGAAGACGATCCGGCAGCCCCCTGTCCGTCCCAGGGCGCGTGTCCGGCCGCCGCACCCAGCCCTGCCGCAGGGTCCTCAGAGCCTGCCTGCCGGGGATCGGGTTGGGGGTTTTCGCTGTTTGCCATGACGGTGTCGTCTGTCTCCCCACGCGCGCTGACGCGCTCCCCATGCCACGATCGAGCGCGACCCGACATCTCTATCCGCGCCGCATACGCATCTGGACGAATAGCCGAGGGATGAGTAGCCCAGACGAGCCTTCGCTCGTGCCACACGAGCGTTCGCTTGTGCCAGACCCCGCGTTCGCCGGTGCGGGCGCGCGGGGCGCGGCGCTCGACCCGATAAGAGAGTGAGCGAGCTAGGGTCTGCGCGAGCGGATCAGCGATGCGACGGGAGGTTCGTGATGGGAAATCTGGGCGGCAGCGCGAGCGTCGAGATCGACGCCCCGTTGGAGGAGGTCTGGGAGGTCGTCGAGGACGTCATGACGGCGCCGGAATGGCAGGGCGGACTGGACAAGATGACCGTGCTGGAGCACGACGCGAGCGGACGTCCGACGCTGGTCGAGACCGAGAACGACATCAAGGTCAGGCGCATCAAGGCGCACGTTCGCTTCAGCTACGACGGCCCGACGCGACTGTCCTGGACGCAGGAGAAGGGCGACATGAAGTCCGTGCAGGGCGCCTGGGAGCTCGAGGATCTCGGCGCGGGACGCACGCATGCGACCTACCGGCTCGACGTCGATCCCGGACGCGTGCTCGGCCTGGTGATTCGCGGACCGGTCGAGGCGGCGACCCGCGCGGTGTTCGTCAACGGGCGCCCGGGCGAGCTCAAGCGCCGGCTCGAGGACGGCTGAGCGGGCCAGGGCTTCACCGCCGCGCGCACGAGACGCCGTCGCTCAGCTTCGCCACCGGACCGGCTACCGGAGGCGCTGGCCGCGAGTCAGCGGCTATCCCAGCCGCTGCACCGGACCCAGCGAGCGCAGTCGCGGCGGGTGAACACCGATGTGACGACCGGATACTTCGCCGGTACGCGGGTCGAGTACCAGGGACAGAACCGTCCCTGACGGCGCCTGCTTGCCTGCCGGGACTCGAGCCCTGGTTCGAAAGTGACCGCTCACGTCGACGACCAGAGCTTCTTGCGCGAGCCAGCCGGTCGTTGCCGTGCTCGCGGCCGGCGGCAGTCCGGTGCCGGGCAACGCCAGCTCGAGCGCCTTGCCACGCGGCGCGCGCGCGATCGCGATGCCCGACGGACGCGGGTCGCCTTCGCGCCGGCTCCACTGCAGGGCGAGCTTCCTGATCTGAGCGACGGTGAGCTTTGAGACGTCCGCCTTCGTGGCCGCCTTGGTTCTGGGTGGTTCGGTGGCTGCGTTCTTGCCACACGGCTGGGCGCCGAAATAGATGCTGCCGTGGCGAGTGCCCGGGAGCGCATAGATGCAGTTGGGCGCCGCGCCTCCTCCGGGACCTTCACTTTCGGGTTCGGCATAGCTGGCGCCTCCCGACCATCCGTTCGACCAGGCGCCGTGAGTGCTATAGCTTCTGGCGTTCGCCGTCTCACCGCTGTTCTTGATATTGGTGTTGGTCATCACGAGACCGGCCTGCAGGTTGTTCGAGGTTGTGCCGAGGCCGGTTGCTGAGGCGACGTTCGCACTGTTGATGAAGATGTTCCACGTACCTGGTTTGTTTGCGTACTGCAGGGTATACGTGTTCCACGTGTTCGGTTCGGGGCCGCCGGCAAACTCCTCTTCGTTATAACCTTCCGAGTTCTGGAACGCCCAGAAGTAGTGAAGTGAACTTTCGTCCCAGTAGCCGCCGGCGTACTGACCGACCGCGACCCAGTGCTGGCCTTCGTCGAACGTGGCCCAGCTCTCGTTCGCCACGAAATCCCCCGATGCCCAGCCGGGCACGCTCGCCGCGAAGCTGTTTATCTGAATCGAGGAGCCGGCGACCGCTTCATGGCCCGCCATCAGCCAGTCATCGATCCCATAGCACTGTTCGTCGTGCGGAGCGGATTCCTTGCCGCAGCGCGAATATGCTGCTGCTGTGCTCGCGGCCGTCCAGCTCGAAAGCAGGGCCGCGAAGACTACGAGCACGCGCGCTGTCCGATTCATCACGCGCTAACTCGCCGACGTTCCCGCGGCCGCGACGATCAGCTGGGCGGTGCTCTGCGGCGAGAGCTTGTCGGTGTTGATGACGATGTCGTAGTGCGTCGGCTGCTCGGAGTCCACCCCGTAAAAGCGTTTGATGTAGTCGGCGCGCCCTGCGTCCGAGCGCTTGAGCACACGTGCCGCCTCATCCTCGTCGATACTCAGTGACGCGGCCAGACGTGCCCGGCGAATCGGGGTTGAGGCGGTGACGAGCACCCTCAGCACATCCTCGTTACCGGCCAGCGCGAGCGATGCCGCATGCGAGACGATCATCACGTCTCCGGCGGCGGCGGTCTCCTCGATCACCGACTTGATCAGACCGCGCAGATCGTCGCTCGGCGGCTGTTCGGGTACCAGGGTCTCAGCCGTGACGTAACCCGCCCCCGCACCGGCCGATCCGAGCCCTTCGAGCAGCCGCACCAGTTTCGATTTGCGCTGCTCGACGTCGGCCACGAGCTCCCGGTCGACGCCGGCCTCGACCGCCGCGCGCGTCACGATGTCCTCGTCGATCAGGCGCAAGCCGAGCTCGTTTGCGGCCAGCTCGGCCGCCTGATGGGCGGCACAGCCGTCCTCGCTGGAGATGCAAATGGTCGCAAACGCCACGCGGTGAATAATGGCGCATCGGAGACCTGTAAGACGGCAGCAGAGCCTCGATCGTCCGAATAAATACGTATATTTCGCATAAGATTCGCTCGATGTCGGGGTCCGGCGCGCCGAAGACGTCCGGCGCCACGACGCAAGACCGGCGCCCTACGCGGGCACCCCGAGGTCACGCGACAGCTCGCCGGTGAGGACCGCCTGCGCGCCCGACCGGTCGGCTCGTCCGGAGCTGGCGCCGCGCGCGGGATCGACGACGCAAATCAGGGCATCGACAACGCGCGGATCGAATTGCGATCCCGAGCACGACAGCAGCTCCGCGATCGCCACCTCGGGCGCCAGCGCGCGCCGGTATGAGCGGTCGGTGCGCATCGCGTTCCACGTGTCGCAGCACGCGATCACCCGGGCCTCGAGTGGAATCTGCTCGCCCGTGAGCCCGTCGGGGTAGCCGCCGCCGTCCCAGCGCTCGTGATGCGAGCGAACCACGAGACCGACCTCGCGCATGAACCCGCCGACGCGCTCGAGCATGCGCTGGCCCTCCAGCGTGTGGGTCCGGATGATCGTCCACTCCGCCGGGCTCAACTTGCCCGGCTTGTTGATGATCTCCTTGGGTACGGCGATCTTGCCGACGTCGTGCAGCAGCGCGCCGAACTCGAGGTTGCGCCGCTGCTCGGCGGTCAGCCCGAGCTGATCGGCGACCGCGAGCGCAAGCCCGACCACGCTCTTGCAATGCTCGCCGGTGTAGCCGTCGTCGGCCTCGACCACGTCTCCGAGCACGAGCGCGGTGCCGCGGTATGCGCTGTTGAGCTCCGCCAGGCTCTCGACCCGGTAGTGGCGCTCGTGAGCGAACACGGCGAGCAGTCCGAGCAGCGGCAGCAGGCTGAGGATCGCGGCGGCACTGCTGTGCGTCTGCTCTGCCACGACCAGCCCCAGCGGCGAGAGCGCCGCGTCCACCAGATACACCGAGGTGTCACGCAGCTGCGAGCCGAGCGTCGCTCCGCAGGCAACTGAGCAGCGAAACGCCGATGCCGCGAAATCGAGCGCGAACTGCGCCGCGAGGGCGACCATCAGCAATGCTGCCCCGGCCTGCCAAGGCTGCTTCCCAGAGAGGGCAAACACCGCAGCGGGTCCGAGCGCAAACCACGAGTTGCCGAGGCTCAGCAGCATGCGTGACGGCGAGGCGTTGGCCGTGAACACATCAGGTAGGCGCGCGAGCGCGAGCGCGAGCGCGACGATCACCGGCGCAAGCGAGGGCGGCAACACGAACAGGAGCGGCACGAACGCGAGCTGTGTCGGGACGGTGAAGCCGAACGGCGTGTCGATCCGCACGCGGGTGGCGAGCATCAGCACGACCGTGCAGACGACCGCGGGACCGAGCGCAAACGCCCCTGGCGGACGCGCCCACAGCAGGGCTGCGGCGGCGATCGCGAAGCCTCCTCCGACCAGCATCTCCGCCACGCGCTCGCGCTCGCTCATCGGAGCGCCATCGCGGGCAAGCGTCTCGGCGAGCAGCTCCTGCTCCTCGAAGTTCGGCTTCAAGAGCATCTCCCTGCGGATATCGACGGCCCCGGCGCGCCCCGTTAGTGAGCCTCGCGGCGATCGACACCGATCGCCGCGCGACGGGCCCGGCGCGCCCCGTTGGTGACGCTCGCGGCCATCGACGCCGGTCGCCGCCTCGGTTTACGCAAGTTTCCTTTCAGATGCAGGAAAACGGTTGCCGGCTCAGAGCGCCTGGCGTAGGCTTGCCGGCGCCGCCGGCCTGCAGGTGCAGCGCACGCGGCACCGGCTCGAACCGATGCGAAATCGCCGCCACCCCAGTAACAACGTCGAGCGTCTGCGTTTGGCGATCGACTGCATGCCGGTCGGCACCCGTGAGGCGATGCTCGCGGGCGTGGGTGCCAGCGAGCGGATCATCGCCGGGGCGTACGTGGACCGCGACGGTGGGGTGTGCCCCATGCTGGCGGCGCACCGCGAGGGCGCGCGCACCGAAGGGCTCGCGTTCGCGCGCTCGTGGGACCGCTTCACGAGAGCGGCCGGCAAGCCGCGCATCGCGAGCGATCGCGAGGTGCAGATCCTCGTGCGACAGCTGCAAAGCAGCTTGGAGAGCCCGAGCAGCGTGGATCTGGGGGCAGCGATCACCGATCACCGCAAGCTGGTGCTGCGCGGACGGCGCGCGCGCCGCGCCCTCGTGCAGGCTCTGGACCCAACGGGCGAGATCGTCGCGCGGCGCCTGTCGGAGCGCCGCGCCCGTCGAGCGGGCCTGCGCGCGGCGCGCCGGTGCAGCAGCTACGACGGCCCGCCCGTCCGCCGCGGGCTCAGCCTGCCCAGATGACGAGCACCACGGTGGCCACGCCCAGCACCGAACCGGTCGCCGCGAGCACGAGCACCATGCGAGGGTCCGGCTCGACGAACTCACCGCGCGCAAGCGCTGCGTCGACCTCGCGCTGGCGCACGTAGCCGTAGACCATCAACACAACGCCCATCAGGGCGAAACCGGCGCCGACGATCGCATACGGCCAGCGGGGCTGTTTGGTCAGCGCCGGCACCACCCTGCCCGCGCCGAGACCGACGGCGAATGCGGCCAGCGCCGTGCGCCACCATGCCAGATACGTTCGCTCGCTGGCGAGCCGCGTTCGCCGGGTGGCGTCGCTCATGCAGCGGTCACAGGGGTGGCAGAGTCATCGGTCATGTCGCTCCTTGCGGCGTCGTGCCGTCGCGCGCGGTGGCGCGGGCGGGGCGGCCGCTCGATGCCGGGGCGTTCCGACGCTCGGCGGCCCTCCCACGCGATGCGACAAAACTACAGGCAAGGCCCCATACCGGCTGTGGATGAGCCCGCATCGGCTCGCGCGGACGAGCTAAGGTGAGCGTGGCGATGCCTCTCTATATGGACCGCCACGATCTGCCGAACGCGACGGCTGCCGATCTGGCAGCCGCTCACCTGCGTGATCTCGAGATCCAGGATCAGTTCGGCGTGCGCTTCGTGACCTACTGGTTCGAAGAGGAGGCCGGCAGCGGCTTCTGTCTGATCGAGGGGCCCGACGCGCAGTCGGTCGCGGCGGCCCACAGGGCTTCGCATGGGCTGATTCCGTCGCACGTGATCGAGGTCGATGCGACGATCGTGCGCGGGTTCTTCGGGCGGCTCAACACCCACCCTCCCGGTGAACCGTATGTCGACAGCGCGTTTCGCGCGATCCTGTTCACCGACATGGTCGATTCGACGCGACTCACCCAACAACTGGGGGATCGGGTCGCGATGCTGCTGGTGCGCGAGCACGACTCGATCGTGCGCGGCGCGCTCGCACAGTTCGGCGGCAGCGAGGTCAAGCACACCGGCGACGGCATCATGGGCGCGTTCGGCTCGGCCTTCCAGGCCGTGGGGGCGGCGATCGACATCCAGCGGACGCTTCAGCGGCGGAGCACGGGCGAGCGGCCTGCGGACGGGCGCGCGCAACTCGCGGATGGACGCGAGCAACCACCGGACGGGCGCGAGCAGCCCGCGGACGGACGCGAGCAGCCCGAGCTACGCGTGCGAATCGGTGTGGCGGCCGGCGAGCCGGTGACCGAGCAGGACGATCTGTTCGGCGCCGCGGTGCAGCAGGCCGCGCGATTGTGCGCGCACGCGCAGCCGGATTGCATCGTCGTCTCCTCCGGCGTGCAGGACCTCTGCCGCGGTAAGGGCATCCGCTTCTGCGACGAAGGCACGATCGCGCTCAAGGGCTTCGACGAGCCGATCGGGCATTTTTGCGTCGAGTGGCGTGATTGAAAGCGCCCGCGCCGAGCTGAGGCGCTTACTGCTCGCGCAATGCGAACGCGCCGAGGGCGACGGCTGAGAGCGCGGTCCCGGTTACAAGCGCGCTCGTCGGCTTCGGCAAATACCCTCCGCGCCCGCCCGCGAGGCCGGCGAGAGCGTCCGCAACATCGCACGCAAGCCCTGCTTGCAGCCATTGACGGCGAGCGTCGCCCTCGCTCGAGAAGGCGCCCACGGCCAGCGCCACGTCGCGCGCTCCGAATAGGCGCGCCAGATAAGGCGCCTGCGGGTTGGCTGGCACGTCGAGTCCAAACAGCTTGCCCGCGGGCCGCGGAGTCAACCACGACGCAAGACCAACAGCGAGCCTCAGTCCCACCAGTGCGCTGATTGCGCTCCTCTCGCTCACGCGCTGGAACTCTAGCGTACGAGTGGCTCGCTGCTGATCACTTACTGTTAAGACGCTTCGTGTCGGTCCGTCGAACAGGCAGCTGCACGCAGGCGCAGCAGCTCGCGCTCGCGTTGGTTCTCGCACAGGTCGGCCGCGCGCTCGAACTCCACACGGGCCTCCGCCGGCCGGCCCAAGCGCATGAGGATGTCGCCGCGTACGCTGGGCAACAGGTGGTAGCCGCGCAACGCGGGCTCGTCGGCAAGCGAATCGACGAGTTCGAGCCCCGCCTCGGGACCGAAGGCCATCATCACAGCCACAGCGCGGTTGAGCTCCACGACAGGGGAACCGGTGAGGGCCGCCAGAGCGTCGTAGAGCGCGACGATCCGCGGCCAGTCGGTCTCCCGTACGCTGCGAGCCCGCGCGTGGCAGGCCGCGATCGCGGCCTGCAGCGTGTACGGTCCCAGTGCCCCGCCGAGCTGCTCGGCGCGCCGCAGCCCTGCGAGGCCACGCTGCACGAGCAGATGGTCCCAGCGCGCTCGGTTCTGATCGGCGAGCAGCACCGGCTCGCCGTGCGGCCCGACCCGGGCTCGCAGCCGCGAGGCCTGCAGCTCCATCAGGGCCAGCAGCCCGTGGGCCTCGGGCTCGCCGGGCATCAACGCCGCAAGGATCCTGCCGAGGCGCAAAGCGTCCCCGCACAGCGCCGGACGGATCCAGTGCTCGCCGGCGGTTGCCGCGTAGCCCTCGTTGAAGACCAGGTAGATCACCTCGAGCACCGCCGACAGACGCTCGGCCAGCTCGTCGCGACCGGGAAGCTCAAATGGCACGCGGGCCTCAGCGAGCGTCCGCTTGGCGCGAACGATGCGCTGCGCGACCGTACCCTCGGAGACGAGAAACGCGCGCGCGATCTCTGGCGTCGACAGGCCGCCGAGCAGACGCAGCGTCAGCGCGACGCGCGCCTGTCCCGACAGCACCGGATGGCAGGTCATGAAGATCAGGCGCAGGACATCGTCCGGAACGTCCTGCGCCTGCGCGGCCAGGTCGGGTCGGTCCAGCCGCTGCAGGATTTCGAGCTCGCGTGCGATCAGCTCGTGCTTGCGCTCGAGCGTGACGCGCCGGCGCAGCTCATCGATGCCCCGACGCTTGGCGGTCGCCATCAGCCATGCGCCCGGCCTGTCCGGGATCCCCGACCCAGGCCACTGCTCGAGCGCCGCGACCAGCGCGTCCTGGGCCAGGTCTTCGGCCGCCGCCACGTCACGCACGACGCGAGTCAGCCCGGCTATCAACCGGGCCGACTCGATCCGCCACACGGCGTCGATCGCACGATCGGTGGCCGACGGGCTCACGTGCTCAATTGCGGGCGACCCGCCCGCGCAGCCGCTCGTTGGCCTCGCGCAACTCCGGCGTGAGCCGCTCGCCGAAGTCATCGGTCTCGAAGATCTCGCGCAACTCGATCTCGACACCACCGTCGAACGGCGCTCGCTTGAGCCACTCGATCGCCTCCTCGCGCGAAGAGCACTCCCAGACCCAGTAACCCGCGACAATCTCCTTGGCCTCGGTGAACGGACCATCGATCACGGTGCGCTCGCTGCCGTCGAAGCGGACCTTCGCGCCCCTCGAGGTGGGATGCAGGCCCTCGCCGGCCAGCATCACGCCTGACTTGACGAGCTCTTCGTTGTACTTCGTCATTGCCCCGAGAATCTCTGTGCCGGGCATCTCGCCAGCCTCGCTCTCGGGACTCCCGGGCACCAGAACCATGAAACGCATTTGTCTCTCCTTGAGTGTGGATGGGGTGGTCTCTACCAGCACGTCGAACGAGGTTGGCCGAAATCGACACGGCCTCAGATTTTTTTCTTGCTGACGTCCGCCGCGCGGGGCCACGCGGGCGCGCGTGCGCCTGAGCTCCGACTGCGCCGAGTGGGCGCGACTCAACGGGGTCGCCGACGGGCAACTCGCTTCTGCTTGCACCTGGCAGCGAGCATCCGAGCGGGCGCTCGCTCAGACCCAGACGGCAGGCGTCCGAGATTGATCCGCTGCACAACTGCGAGATGATCGCGGCCTGGACATGTGCGAGGTGCGGAGCCCTCGTCTCCACACCCGAGATCGTCCACGCGGGCTCAGGAGATCAGTTCGGCTCCGAAGATGTCGTTGTCGACGCCGCTCTCGACGCCCCTGAATTCGATTGAGCGGGTGCTCGAGCAGCCGGGGCCGCTCAGCCTCTTCTTCAGCTTGCCCGTGCCGGTCCCTTCGATTTCGACCTCGATCGCGGCGGGGAATTCGCCGCTCAGTCGCGCGAACTGGTAGACGCAGGGCCCAGGTTCGGTGATGGTCAGCTTGGGGCTGTAGTCCAGCGTGGCGGCCCCGGAGCTGCGCAACAGCACCTGTTTGACCGCGCCTGAAATCGAGTAGCCTTCTTCGAGGCATTCCGATTCTTCGGGCGCGCCAAAGGCCAGCTTGTCTGTTGGCCTGTCGTTGCTCACGACTTCGCCTCTGGAGGCCTGTAGGCAGCCGCCATAGCCACCATCGAAGATGATGTGGTAATCGAGGGCATCGGCCCCGGGGGAGACGCGAGAGCCGTTCTCGGTCAGCACGAGCCGAGTCGCTGCCGATGCCCCGCTCCCCGACGCCGCCATCAGCGCGCCTGTCGCGAGAACAACGCCGGTAAGAGTCCTGAGCCTCGTCGCGTGTCTGAGCCTCGTCATGTATGCCCCCTCTGACTCATAGATCCGCCCCTTTGGCAGCAACTTTATCCGATTGCAGACTACGCGGTGAGCCCAGCCGGTCGCTGGTGGCGGTATGCTCTCGGCAGACGCTGGCAACCGCAGCGACTTGACAAAGCACGCTCTGCGAGTCGCGAACGCGACAAGATCGCACAGCGGTTCCAGATAGCTGCGCTCCATCTTGACAAGGGTCATTGGCTGTTGGAGGAGGAGATGCGCGGCGGCGAACGCCTCTTGTGCTCGCGCACGCGCGAGACGCTCCGCTCCTCGGACACCGCAAGCGCAAGCGTGGCGCAGTCATCGAGCTCGAACTCCAGCCGCTCGCCCTCCCCGTGCTCGCCGGCGCGCGGGGTTCAGCAGGCCGCCGTCTACGCTGCCGCCGCTCAACATCTCGCGCAGATCGTGCAGACGGGCCGTGAAGCCGTACCCCGTGAGCTCCGCGGGCGTCGCTGGCCAGCCCCCGGCGATCAGCGTCTGCGGAAACCCGTCGAGCGTGTTGCTACCCCCAGCGCCCGCGACAGCCGCGCCGAGGCACAAAAGCCGTAGATGCGCATGCGGGGGATCAGTTGCCACGCGAAAACGACGAAGCGGAGAGCACACCAGCCTGAGCCAGTGTTCGTGAATGTCCCTCGGGTCTATGGGTGTTGTTCAGCTATGCCCGCGCATGGCCCCGGGGTGCTTTCATTGGCGAATGGACGGCGCGGAGCACCTGAGCGACCTCGAGCGCGAGCTACTGGAACGGGTAAGCATCGGCGGTCCGCGCTTCGGCGTGTCGCCGGTATGCCTCGACGAGGAACTGCTGGAATCCTCGCCAGGGCGCGCGGCTGTCGAGGCAACCTTGCGGAGTCTCCGCGCCCGCGGGTGGGTGCGAAGCGAATGGGCGGCTGGCGGGCTTACGCTGCGCCCCCGAGACGGCATCCACCCGCTCTCGGAAGTCGCCGAGCGCAAGACTGTGCATCGTGAGTACGAGGGCGACTGGTGGATCCTCACGGAACCGGGGCGCGCGGCAATCGGCCTGCCACGGTCAAGCGTTCACGAATCCTGGATCAATCCTTCTTCGGGTCCATATCGTGTGCCGCCCCTCATCGCTCCGTGGTGTGCCTGGCGCGCGCGACAGGGCAAGCGGCCACTTCCAAGCTGGTACACGCGGCTCACTGGAAGGACTACCGGAGGGGATCCCCTGAATTGGAGCTGAGCTAGCCACTAACCACGACGTACCGCGAAATGTCATCCAGTCCACAAGACTTGACGCCGAGCGCCTTGAGTGCGTGATACGCCTGAAGTTCTTGCGGGTGATCCGGCTTGGGTTCTTCTCCCACCTTCCGCAGAGTGTCTGGAACCATCAGTGCTCCCTCCGCTTCGCCGAATGCTTTGCCTGCAGGGAGATATTCGGCTGCCAAGAGTAGTTCGCGCTCGGTGTTTACTAGGTCATGCCTGAGTTCTTCCCTGAAGCGCACCGAGGTTGAGCGCTCCGCCATCTGTTGGCACGTCCCATTCGCCTGGCTGACGAGCTCCTTCACAGCGGCGTCAGGCCTTGGCGTCGACGATCCGCAGCCGCCGAGGACGACGAGCGTTGCGAGCCCAGCGAGTACCAGCGTTCCGCGCAAGATTGTCGAGGCCATCGCCGCCGAACGGTAGCCGACCTACAGACCCGCCAAGTTCTGTGCTCGATAATGCATGCGGGGCGTCCAGCGACGGTCCTGGCCTGCGCAGCGTTCTGTGCCTTGAAGCCGCTACATGCAACCCCGGAACGTTCGCCGAGACATCCTCCCCGTCCTCCGCTAGCTGCGATCACCGCCCTGACTGACGCCACCACCCTGTCCCACCGCCTCTCCCACCACTACGCCAGCCTGATGCGCCCAGGCAAGCGCACGCCGCACCCGCGCCACTGGCCGGCGCTGCGGGAGCTGGGATCGAGCTACAAGCCGTAGGGCTGGCCGTCGGTCAGCTCACGGCTGAGCTGCAAGCCGGGGACAGCGCACGGCGCTGACGCTAGCTGCCTGAACATAACGCACGCGGCGCTGGTGTCGTCTGCCTGGGGGCCGGGTCAGACGTGGCCACCCGTATAGATGACGGTCCAGTCCGGATGGTCCCGGTCCGATCTATTAACGATTGTGGCGGCTTGCGCAGGTTTTCGACGATTCAGATAGCCCGAATGGTGTGTAGCGGTTTGGGCTCGTTTCAGCCCCCTACAAAGCCACGGGATAGGCGGTAAGGGGTTGGCTAACCGAACACGGTGCCTGCTTTTCGTCCAGCCAGTCACGCGGTCGGCGTCCGGTAAGACGCCCGCTTGGACCAACGAAGCATCAGCGCACCGATGGGTGCGTGGCGCGCGACGGTCTTGTACGCGAGCAAGCGGCCGACACCCATGTACGCCGTTGACGTATGATTCCCGCCACAAGCGCGGTGCCGGCTCGCCGCGACCTGGCAGGCCTGCGATGCCGACTTACGCCGCGACGGAACGCGACAGCGGAGGACCGACCGATGACCATGATGGGGGATAGGACATGAGACGTATCTTCTTGGTGTTGGCGGCATGTGCGATGACGACCTTTGCGCTCGTCGCTCCGGCGCTCGCGAGCAACATGTCGAAGAGCGGACACGTAGGCGTCGGCGCGTCAGGACCCAGGGCAAAAAAGCCGCCGAAGGGAACCAAATACCATTTTATCCGCTATTCCACAGCTCACGAAGTGGAAAGTGAAGGGGAACAGCTTCTCTACAAAAAGACCCACACTTGGGACGCCATTGAATTCTGTGGCAGTGGGACCTACACGAAGGCAGGAAAGAAACTCATCCTCGTCGACGCTGAAGCTTGTGAAGCTGTCACCTCCGAACTCGAAAAGGTGAAGGGCAAGGCCGGTGCGTATTATGGCCCGGTCTACGAAACCGAAACCCGCGCATTGTTCGGGTACGAAGAATTAATAAAGGAATAAGAGCGCAAAGAATCGGATCTTCCTGCCGCATCGAGCAGGCCTGCTCGATGGCGTGAGATAGCTGGGTGGTGGCCTGTGCCAATGGGCACGCGCCATCACTCGGCGCTGCTCGTGCTTACGGGCGAATCGAGCGTCTGACCACCGACCGGGCTTACGATCGAATTGGACGACAAGCAGGTGCCGTGTCCGGTTTGCCAGCCCCTTACCGCCTATCCCTACAAAGCCACAGCCACGTACTTGGTCTCGAGGTACTCCCCAATCCCCTCGAACCCCCCCTCGCGCCCGAACCCCGACTGCTTCACACCACCAAACGGCGCAGCCGGATTCGACACGAGCCCCTGGTTGAGCCCAATCATGCCGGTCTCGAGGCCCTCGCAGACGCGCAGCGCCCGCGACAGATCACGCGTATAGACGTAAGCCACCAGGCCGTACTCGGTGCGGTTGGCAGCGACCAGCGCCTCCTCGTCGCTCGCGAACGTCGCGATCGGGGCGACCGGGCCGAAGATCTCATCCTCCAGAACCCGCGCGTCGGCCGGGACGTCCGTCAGCACGGTCGGCTCGTAGAAGTAGCCGGGCCCGTCGAGGGCCCTGCCACCGAGCGCCAGCTTCGCGCCCCGCCGGGTGGCATCGACCACCAGCTCGCTCACCTTGGCGCGCTGGGCGTCGTCGATCAGCGGGCCGACGTCGGTCGCCGGATCGGTGCCGCGCCCGACCCTGAGCGCGCCCATGCGCTCTGACAGGCGGCGGGCGAACTCCTGCGCGAGCGACTCGTGCACGTGAAAGCGGTTGGCGGCCGTGCAGGCCTCGCCGACGTTTCGCATCTTCGCCACCAGGGCCCCCTCGACGGCGGCGTCGAGGTCGGCGTCCTCGAACACGAGAAACGGCGCGTTGCCGCCCAGCTCCATCGAGACGCGCAGCACCTGGTGGGCGGACTGTTCGATCAACGTCCGTCCCACCTCGGTCGATCCCGTGAACGACAGCTTGCGCGTGCGCGGGTCGCGCAGGAGCGGCTCGATCACGGCTCCCGAGCGCGAAGCGGTGATCAGGTTGAGCACCCCCGGGGGCAGGCCGGCACGCTCGAGGATCTGCGCCAGCGCCAGCATCGACAGCGGGGTCTGTTTGGCGGGCTTGACGACCATCGTGCAGCCCGCGGCGACCGCCGGGGCGATCTTGCGCGTGCCCATCGCGGTCGGGAAGTTCCAGGGTGTCACGAACACGCAGGGGCCGACCGGCTGGCGCATCGTCAGGATGCGTCCGCTGCCGGTCGTGTTGACCATGTAGCGACCGTGGACCCTGACCGCCTCCTCTGAGAACCAACGGAAGAACTCGGCCGCGTAGGCGATCTCGGCGCGCGACTCGGCCAGCGCCTTGCCCATCTCGAGCGTCATCAGCAGCGCGAGCTCGTCGGTGCGCTCGACGATCTCCTCGTATGCGCGCCGCAGCACCTCGCCGCGCTCGCGCGGCGCCGTGTCCGCCCACCGCGGCTGCGCCTCCGCGGCCGCGCCGAGCGCCGCGAATGCGTCCTCCACCGTGGCGTCCGCGACCTCGATCAGCGTCCGGCCGGTCGCCGGGTCCTCGACCGGCAACGTGCCGCCCTCGCTCGCGGCGCGCCACTCGCCGGCGATCAGCAGCGACGTCGGGACGGCCTGCAGCACAGCCTCCTGCTCGGCGACGCTCGCCATGTCCGAGCTCATAACCCCGAAACGGGAGCCCACGCGCGCGCACACGCGCGCGCGCGTGCGCCGCCTGCAATCGCGATGGTCGTGGCCGGCTCCGACCCGGGCGCGACCGAACGATCGGCCGCCCTGGCGATGTGAAGCTCAGGTGGGCGGGGCGGGCTTCCGATCCAAGCAGCGGGCACAAGCCCGCGCATGGGTGTCCTTGCGCCGCTTGCGCTGCGAGTTGAGCCGTCCTGAACAGGGATGTTCACGATCAGACCAACCTACCATCGCCTCTGCACCGGCCTGGCGCGCGGCGCCGCAAGCGGACTTGCGAGCCTCAGCACGGCTCTCGCGATCGCAGGCACGAGCGTCGCTGTCCTCCCCACCAGCGCCGGCGCCGCGCAAGCGCAGGAGCTCGTGATCACCGGCGCCGGCGACGGACACGGTGTCGGGATGAGCCAGGACGGCGCCCTCGGCTACGCCGAGCACGGCTGGTCGTACAAGGCGATCCTCGCCCACTACTACACGGGCACGGCGATCGGCCAGGCGCCGTCGGGCACGATAGTGCGGGTGCTGGTCGGCTCGAAGGTGCAGGACGTGCCGCTCGAACGCTATGTGCGTGGCGTCGTCTCGGCGGAGATGCCCGCCGGATGGCCGCTCGCGGCGCTGGAGGCGCAGGCGATCGCCAGCCGCACGTACGCGCTGACCTCCGACGCGGGCGGCTCGCGCTTTGACGTCTACTCGGACACTCGCTCACAGGTCTATCGCGGCCCGGCCGCCGAAACCGCCCAGACGAACGCCGCGGTCGCGGACACCGCCGGCCAGATCGTCACCTACGGCGGGCACCCGGCGGTCACCTACTTCTTCGCCAGCTCGGGCGGCATGACCGAGAGTGTCCAGAACGGCTTCCCGGGCGCCACCCCCGAGCCATGGCTGCGGGGGGTGCAGGACTCCTACGAAGCCGCGAGCCGATCGGACTGGAAGGTCACGCTCAGCTTCGCAACGGTCGCGAAGCGTCTACAGGGGCTCGTGAACGGACAGTTTCGCGGCATCGAAGTGCTCACGCGCGGCTACTCGCCGCGGATCGTGACCGCCGCCGTGCTGGGCTCGGCGGGCAAGACCGACGTGAGCGGGCCCGAGCTGGAGTCGCGGCTGGGGCTGCAGAGCACCTGGGCGTATTTTGCGGTGCTCGGCGCCAGCGGCCAGACGCAGGCCGAGCCGGATCGCAGTGGCTGGAAAGACACCGGCGAGACGAGTGGTCCGGCGCCCGAAGAAAAGACGAGCGCCCCAGCGCCAGGCGAACCGTCCAAAGCGCCGGCCCCGAGTCAACCGGTCTCGGTCGAAGGCGCAGCCGGCGCGCCGGCCCAATCGGGGACCAGCCCCGCGGGCGGCTCCTGGGCCGAATAGCCTGGTCGGATGCCCGAGCGAGCGCCGCTGCTGGTCGCCGACATACCCTGGCTGCTGTATCGCTCGTACTTCGCGCTTCCCAGCTCGATCACCGACGGCGAGGGTCGGCCCGTCAACGCGTTGCTGGGCACGGTCAACGCGTTGCTGGCCGTCCTGGTCGAGCGCCCGGCGCGTGCGGTCGTTGCGTGCTTCGGCGCCGAGCAGGCCAGCTATCGCGTCGAGCTGTACCCGCCCTACCACGCCCACCGCGACCCGATGCCGCCCGAGCTGGCGGCGCAGTGGACACGCGCTGCGGCGCTGCTCGCGAGCCTCGCCTGGGTCGTCTGCGACGCGGGCGAGCTGGAGGCCGATGACGCGATCTACTCGCACGCGCGCGCCGAGGCCGAGCGCGGAGGACGGGCTCTGCTGTTGACGGGCGACCGCGACCTGTTCGCCGCCGTCGATGACCGGGTCGCGATCGTGGAGCTGGCCAAGGGCGGCGTTGCCGGTGAAGTTGGTCCGGCCCAGGTGCGCGAGCGCTACGGGGTCGATCCCGCTCAGGTGGCCGACTTCATCGCGCTGCGCGGCGACCCCTCCGACGGCCTGCCCGGCGCGCCCGGCGTCGGCGCGAAGACCGCCGCCGAGCTGCTCTCGCGCTACGGCTCGCTCGAGGGCGTGCTGGTCGCCGCGGGCGCGTCCGGGGTGAACAGCGATCGGGGAGCCGACGGCGCCGGGTCCGCGGCCCGAGCTGTGCGCGCCGCGCATGAGATGCGGCCGCGGATCGCCGCGGCCCTGCGTGACCACGCCGATCAGCTCCGAGCCTTCCAGGAGATCGCGACGTTGCAACGGATCTCGGTGGATCCGGTGCCCGATCGGCCCACCGACTTCGCGGCCGGCGCAAGCGCGGCGCGCTCAATGGGGATGAACCGTCTCGCGGCACGCCTGACGCAGCTCGAGAGCTCGAGATGACCTCCTGGCGCCGTTCGCGCGGCTCGCGCGCGGGCGGGCCTACGGCGAGAACTTCACCGTGATCACCTCGCCGTCGGCGATCACATAGTCGCGGCCCTCGAGTCGCAGCGTGCCCCGCTCGCGGGCGCCCGCGTAGCCGCCGGCGTCGATCAGCTCGCGCCAGCCGATCACCTCGGCGCGCACGAAGCCCTTCTGGATGTCGGTGTGGATCTCGCCCGCTGCGTGCCAGGCGCTGAGTCCGCGGCGCAGATGCCAGGACTGTGCCGGCTTGGCCTCGCCGGCGGTGAAGAACGCGATCAGCTCGAGCAGCGCGAACGCCTCGCCGACGACGCGTTCGATCGGCGCCTGCGAGTCCTCTCCGCCGGCGCCGAGCTCGGCCCGCATCGCGCGCGCCTCCTGCTCGTCTAGCTCGGCGAGCTCGGACTCGATCCGCGCGCTCACGGCCACCGCGCGCGCGCCCTGCGCGGCGGCATGGGCCGCGATCGCCTCGGGCAGCTGGTCGCCGGCGCCCTCGTCGATGTTCGCCACGAACAGGACCGGCTTCGCGGTCAACGATCCGAGGTCGCGCGCGGCGTGCGGCGCCTGCTCGGGCACCGGCACCGTGCGGACCGCCCTGCCCGCCTGCAGCGCGGCGATCACCTCGGTCAGCCACGCTTCTTCGGCCTTCGCCACCCTGTCGCCGCCGCGCGCCTGTTTTGCCACGCGCTCGACTCGTCGCTCGGCCTGCTCGAGGTCTGCCAGCTGGAGCTCGGTCTCGATCGTGCCGATGTCGGCCAGCGGATCGACGCGGCCCTCAGGGTGAACGACACCCTCATCGCCGTGCGCGCGCACCACGTGCACGATCGCGTCGGTCTCCCTGATGTTGGCGAGGAAGCGGTTGCCGAGGCCCTCGCCCTGGTGCGCGCCGGCCACCAGTCCGGCGATGTCGTGGAAGTCGATCGTGTCCCACACGATCTCCGACGCGCCGACCACCTCGGCCACCTGCTCCAGGCGTGCGTCGCGTACCGGGACCACCGCGACGTTCGGCTCGATCGTCGTGAACGGGTAGTTGGCGGCCTCGGCGCCGGCTTTGGTGAGCGCGTTGAACAGCGAGGACTTGCCGGCGTTGGGCATTCCGACGATGCCGATGCGCGTGCTCACGCTTCCCCCTCACGGGCCGTCCGGCTCGCCGGCCGGCAAAGTCCAGCCGTGGCGAGCCCCAGGACGGCCCCCGCGAGCACGTCCGATGGATAGTGCACGCCGAGGTAGAGCCGCGAGAGCGACATCGCCGTTGCCATCCCATACAGAGCCGGCGCCGACAGGCCCATGCGCGCGTATGCGCGTGCGCCGGCGAACGAGGTGCTGGCGTGGGCGCTGGGAAAGCTGAAGCGCGTCGGGGTCGCGGTCAGCGCCGGCAGGCCGGGCAGCTCTGGGCGCGCACGGCGGATGACCAGCTTGAGCGCTGTGTTGAGCGCGTAGGTGGCGGTGACCGCAGCGGTTGCGCGGCGCCAGCCGGCGGCGCGAGGACGGTCCGTCGCCCAGCCGACGACGCCGATCGCAAGCCAGATCGCGGCGTGCTCGCCGAGAGCCGAGAAGCGCGCGATCGCTCGCTCGGCGCTCGGGGTGTGCGCGCGCGTGCGCGCGGCGCGCGCCAGCCGCGTGTCGAGGTCCAGGCCCATCGAGCTGTCGCGCGGCTAGAGGCCGAAGCCGACGTGCGAATCCTGGTCCTCGGCGCGCACGTAGACGACCTGGCCGAGATACAGCCGCACCGGGCCCTCGTCGCTCTCGAGCTCGTGCCAGCCGCCGTCGCCGAGCGCCTTGGACAGGTCCTTGAGCTGTGCCTCGGTGACTCGCAGGGCCAGCACCTGGCCTCCCTGAAAGCCGATGCTGATACGGCGGTGGCTGGTCTTTGAGGTCTCCGGCATCAGTGCCCGGGTGCCGGCTGGACGATCTCGGTGAGCACGCCGCCGGTAGCGCGCGGATGCAGGAAGGCGACGCGCGAGGCGCGGATGCCGGTGCGCGGACGCTGGTCGATCAGCTCGGTGCCGGCGTCCTTCAGCCTGCTCAGCACAGCGTCGATGTCGGACACCTGGTAGGCGACGTGGTGCAGGCCCGGACCGTTCCTGGCCAGGAACTTGCCGACGGGAGTGTCGGGGCCGAGCGGGGCGAGCAGCTCGACGTGGTTCTCGCCGACGTCCAGCAGCGCCGCCTCGACCCCCTGCTCGCCGACCACCTCGCGGTGGGCGAGGTCGAGCTCGAACAGGTCGCGGTACAGGGCGAGCGATGCGTCGATCTCCTCGACGGCCACGCCGATGTGGTCGATGCGGTCGAACACAAGGGCGCAGTCTATAGCCGCGCTGGCGCCTCGCCGTCCGGGACGGGATGCTCCGGGATCTGGCTTCCCGGAACAGGTGTGTACGTCGTGGACGGCGTGCTCGTCTGGCCGGCGGGTGCCGGCGCGGCGGCCGCGACCACGCGCAGCCCAACCCCGGGGGCGCGCTCCAGGCGCGGAACGCCGGCCATGATGCGGTCGATCGCCTCGCGGTCGAGGACCTCGTGCTCGAGCAGCTGAGCGGCGAGCGCGTCGAGCTCGAGGCGATGGGAGACGATCAGCTTCTGTGCGGCGCGGCGGGCCTCCTCGAGCAGATCCTGGCGCTCCTCGTCGCGGACCCGCAGCGTGGTCTCGGACAGGCGCACGTCGCCATCGGGGGTGCGGCCCAGGCCGGCGTTGCCCATCGCGAAGTCGTGGACCATCGAGTGCGCGATGCTGGCCACGCGCCTGAGGTCGTCCGATGCGCCCGTGGTGACCTGTCCGAACACGACCTGCTCGGCGACACGTCCGCCGAGCAGGACGGTCATGTAGTCGAGCAGCTCCTCGCGGGTCTTGAGGTAGCGATCCTCCGCGGGCAGGTTGAGCGTGTAGCCGAGCGCGCGCCCGCGCGGGACGATCGAGATGCGATGGACGCGGTCGACCGACGGCAGCAGCTCGCCGCACAGCGCATGGCCGGCCTCGTGGTAGGCGACGACGCGCTTCTCGTGCGTATTGAGCACGCGGCGCGACTGCACGCCCGCGATCACGCGCTCGATCGCCGAGTCGAAGTCGCGGTCCACGATGGTTTTGCCGCGCCGGCGCGCCGCGAAGATCGCGGCCTCGTTGCAGATGTTCGCCAGGTCGGCGCCGGTCAGGCCACTGGTCTGTTGGGCGACGAGGCCGAGGTCTACGTCCTGCAGCGGCTTGTCGCGCGTGTGGACCCCGAGCACGCCTTCGCGGCCCTTGACGTCGGGCGGAGCGACGAACACCTGCCGGTCGAAGCGGCCCGGGCGCAGCAGCGCGGGGTCGAGCTTCTCCAGCAGGTTCGATGCGGCGATCACGACAAGGCGGCCGCTGCCGCCGGAGAAGCCGTCCATCTCGACGAGCAGCTGGTTCAGCGTCTGGTCCTTCTCGCCGGAGATGTCGGCGCCGCGGCGTCCGCCGACGGCGTCGAGCTCGTCGATGAAGATGATCGCGGGTTCGTGCTTGCGCGCGATCGCGAACAGGCGCCGGATGCGCGCGGCCCCGAGGCCGGCGAACATCTCGACGAACGCCGCCGCGGACTGCGCGAAGAACTGTGCGCCCGATTCGTGCGCGACGGCCTTGGCGAGCAGCGTCTTGCCGGTACCGGGCGGACCGTGGAGCAGGATCCCCTTCGGCACCTTCGCGCCGAGCGCTTGGAACTGGCGTGGGTCGCGCAGGAACTCGACGATCTCCTGCAGCTCGCCCTTGGCATCGTCGACGCCGGCGACGTCCGCGAACGAGACCGACTGTTCGGACGCCGGCTTGATCTGCTGCGGCTTGACTTTCGGCATCACCTTCAAAGTGCGCCACAGCAGGAAGACGAGCGCCGAGAAGAACAGGATCGCAAAGACCGGCTCCCAGTTGACGGCCCAGTTCTGGATCTCCTGCGTGAAAGACGTGGCGATCATGCCGAGCGCACCTGTTTGCCTTCCTGTGCCATCCCTAGCTCGTGCTCAAAGATCCTGCTTGTCATCCTCGGCCACCCTTGGCTCTTGGAGATCGTCGCCGGTCGGGCTCGTCCGGCTAGCGCCATTATGCGTGCTGATCGATCATTAGTCCAATAATCCGCACATATAGGAGAGGTCCGCGCAGCGATGAGCGGCGTTGCTCAGGCGAGCGCGCGCCTCAGCCCAAAAGCCGCGGGGCGAGGTCGCGGAAGAACTCGGTCGCGAAGCCGAGGTCGCGCACGTCGATGCGCTCGTCGGCGCCGTGGACCAGCGGCGCGGACTCGAGCAGCGACTGGTGGCGCTGAGGGAAGAAGCCGTAGGCGACGCAGTCGGGGAAGGCGGCGCGAAAGTGGCGCGAGTCGGTGAACCCGGGCAGGATCGTCGGCGCGGTGCGAGCGCCGGGGTCGCGCTCGCTGACCCATTGGCTGATCGCGTCCATCAGCCGTGAGTCGACCGGCGAGCTGTTGCCGGCGATGCGCTCGGTGAAGTCGATCCGAAACGGTGGCCGGGAGTCGGCTTCCGAGCCGAGCACCTCGGCGATCGCGTGCCGCACCTCGGGCTCGCCGAGACCGGGGGGGACGCGGCAGTCGACTTTCACGACGGCACGGCTGGGGATCACGTTGATCTTCTCCGATGCGCTGATGCGCGTCGGCGCGAACGTGACCCCGAGCATCGGCTCGAACATCGTGGCCAGGAGCGGATCGGTCGCGCGCAGCCGCGCGACGGCGCCGGCGAGGTCGTCGGGGTCCTGGCCGATCGCCTGCAGGAAGGCGCGCGGCACGTCGGTGAGCTCGTATGAGGGCTGTCGTTCGCCGAGTCGCTGCAGCAGCGGCGCGAGCTTCAGGAGCGCGTTTTCGCCCATGCTCGGCATCGAGGCGTGGCCGGCGACGCCGTCGGTCGTGACGGTGAAGCGGAACACGCCCTTCTCGGCGCAGCAGACGCCGTAGATGCGCTCGCCGCCAAGCTCGAACACCGATCCGGCGCCCTCGTTGACGAGCAGGTCGCAGCGGACCTTCTCGGGATGGGTGCTGGTGATCCACTCGGCGCCGAGGCTGCCACCGGTCTCCTCGTCGACGAGTGCCACGAGCACGAGCTCGCCGCGGGCCGGTCGCCAGCCCGAGCGCGCGAGCGAAGCCGCGGCGACCGCCTCGGCCGCGACCTGCGACTTCATGTCGAGCGAGCCGCGTCCCCACAGAAAGCCGTCGGCAACCTCGCCCGACCAGGGGTCGTGCGTCCACTCCTTGCGGTCGGCGAGCACGGTGTCGACGTGACCGAGGTAGCACAGCGTCGGACCGTCCTCGGAGCCGCGCAGGCGCGCGATCAGATTGGGCCGCTGGGGCTCGGCGCCGAGCAGCTCGCAGTGAAAGCCGGCGGCGCTGAGGTAGGCGGCCAGGTGTTCCTGCAGCGGGCGCTCGTTGCCGGGCGGGTTGACGGTGTCGAAGCGAACCAGCTGCGCGAGCAGGGCCTGCGTGTCGCCCTGCAGCGACGCGACATCGCCCGCAGACGCACGGCCGCCCGCTTGGCCCGCGGACGCGGCGCCGCTCACCGACGCCCCACCGCCCGCAGAGCACCGTCGCCCACTTGGCCCGCAGGCGTGGCGCCGCTCACCGACGCGACACCGCCCACAGGCGCACCGCCGCCCGCTTGGCCCGCGGACGCGGCGGTCCCCGCTCCCACCTCGCTCATGCGCTGATCGTACGCCGTTTGCGCCGGCGGGCGCCGGGCACCGCGGCGAGCAGCTCGCGCGTGTAGGGGTCGCGCGGCGAGCTGTAGAGGACCTCGTTGGGAGCCTGCTCGACGATCTTGCCGGCGCGCATGACGGCGATCCGGTCGCACATGTGGCGCACGACCGAGAGGTCGTGGGAGATGAACACGAGCGTGAGCCCGAAGCGGCGCTGCAGGCTGCGCAGCAGGTTCAGAACCTGCGCCTGAATCGAGACGTCGAGCGCCGAGACCGGCTCGTCGGCGATCAGCAGCCGCGGGCGCAGTGCGAGCGCGCGCGCGATCCCCACGCGCTGGCGCTGACCGCCGGAGAACTCGTGGGGATAGCGGTTATAGTGCTCGGGGTTCAGGCCGACGGTCTCGAGCAGCTCCTGCACCCGGCGGGCGCGCGCGCTGCGGTCGGCCGGCTCGCGGTGGATCGCCAGCGGCTCGGCCACGATCGAGCCGATCGTCTTGCGCGGGTTCAACGACGAGTACGGGTCCTGGAAGACCAGCTGCAGATCGTGGCGCAGCGGCTTCAGGTCGGCGCCGCGCAGCGCGGTGATGTTCTGCCCCTGAAAGCGCACTTCGCCGGCGCTCGGCGCGAGCAGCCGCGCGATCAGGCGCGCAGCTGTGCTCTTGCCCGAGCCCGACTCGCCGACGATCCCGAAGGTCTCGCCCGGCATCACCTCGAAGCTGATGCCGTCGACGGCTCGAACCTCGCCGGTCTGGCGCCGAAACACGACTCCGCGTGTGATCGGGAAGTGCTTGACGAGCTCGCGCACCTCGAGCAGCGGCTCGCCCGGCCGGGAGCGCGGGCGCTCGCGTCCGACCGAGTCAGCCGGGCGACGGTCGGCCGCCTCGGTCTTGGCCGCGTCGGTCTTGTCCGCGTCGGCCAGCGCCGGCAGGGGCTCGAGCATGGTCATTGCGATCGGTCGGTCCATAGCTGACGGCGGACGTCGGGCTCGAGCAGGCATGCGACCAAATGCCGCGGATCCCCGGGGGTCGGCTCGAGCGGCGGCTCGAGCAGCGCGTGGTCGGGCTGGGCGTAGGGGCAGCGAGGGTGAAAGCGACAGCCCGAGGGCGGCGCGAGCGGGCTGGGCGGGCTGCCGGGGATCGGAGCGAGCAGTTCCTCGCGGGGGCCGTCGAGCGTTGGGATCGACTGGAGCAGGCCCCACGTGTACGGGTGCTCGGGGGCGTCGAAGATCTGCTCGGCGCTCGCGGTCTCGACGATCTGCCCGGCGTACATGACGGCGATCTGATCGGCCATGTCGGCGACGACGCCGAGATCGTGGGTGACGAGCACGAGCGCCATCGCGAGCTCGTCCTGCAGGCGGCGGAGCAGCGCGAGGATCTGCGCCTGCACGGTCACGTCGAGCGCGGTGGTGGGCTCGTCGGCGATCAGCAGCCGGGGCTCGTTGCTGAGCGCCATCGCGATCATCACACGCTGGCGCATCCCGCCCGAGAGCTCATGCGGATAGGCGTCCACACGCCGGCCGGGGTCGGGGATTCCGACCATGTCGAGCAGCTCGATCGCACGCGCGCGGGCCGCCGCCTTGGACACGGGCCGGTGGGCGCGGATCGCCTCGACGATCTGGGCGCCGACGCGGTAGAGCGGGTGCAGCGAGGAGAGCGGGTCCTGGAAGACCATCGCGATCTCGTTGCCGCGCACCTGGCGCAGGGCCTGCTCGTCGAGCGCGAGCAGGTCGCGCCCGCCGAACAGGATCCGCCCGCTCACGTGCGCCCCCTGGGCGCGGGTCAGGCCGAGGATGCTGAGTCCGGCGACGGTCTTGCCCGAGCCCGACTCGCCGACGATCCCGAGCGTGCCGCCGGGCTCGAGCTGCAGCGAGATCCCGTCGACGGCGCGCACGAGGCCGTCTTCGGTGCGAAAGCAGACGCGCAGGTCCTCTACGGCGAGCAACGGCGCATGCGCGCGCGCGCGCGCGTGGGTCGGCGCCTCGAGCACCTGGTACGAGGCGCTCGCGTCGAGCGGCTGGCGCTCCACGCCGATCAGGCGGTTCGGGCTCACGAGCCGATCAGGCGGTGCGGGCTCACGAGTAGCGCACGCGCGGGTCGAGGTAGGCGTAGGCGACGTCCACCAGGATGTTGGCAACGATGATGAACAGCGCCGCGAACAGGACGGTGCCCTGGATGATCGGGAAGTCGGCGTGGATGATGGCGTCGTAGTTGAGGCGACCGATGCCGGGGATGTCGAACACGGTCTCGACCAGCACGGCACCGCCCATCAGGACGCCGACGTCGAGGGCGAAGATCGTCAGCATCGGCGTGATCGCGGGGCGCAGTCCGTGGCGGAGCACGACGCGGCGCTCGGACAGGCCCTTGGCGCGGGCGGTGCGGATGTAGTCCTCGTCCATCGTCTCGATCAGGCTGCCGCGGAGCACGCGCGCGTAGATGGCGGCAAAGCCCGAGGCGAGCACGAGCCACGGCAGGATCATCGAGGTGAGCCACTTCCACGGGTCGGCCGTGAGCCCGACGTAGGAGCCGGCGCCGGGGAAGACCTTGACCTGGCCGATGTCGGCGGCGAACAGGTAGAGCACGATCAGGCCGAGCCAGTATTCCGGCGCGGAGACGAGCAGCAGCGCAGCGCCCATCGACGCGCGGTCCAGGCGCGAGCGCCGACGGAGCGCCGAGATGATGCCGACGGGCAGCGCGATCGCCATCCACAGCAGGGCGGCGCCGATCGTCAGCGACAGGGTGGCGGGCAGCCGATTGACCAGCAGGCTGCGGACCGACGCGCCGGTGTAGTAGCTGTAGCCCAGGTCGAAGTGCAGGAAGAGTCCCTTCATGTACAGCCAGAACTGTGTGAACAACGGCTTGTTCAACCCCAGATTCGCGGTGATCTCAGCGATCACCCGCGGGCTGGCGTTGCGGCCGGCCCGCAGGCGCGCGGGATTCGCGGTGGGCAGGACGCGAAACAGCACGAACGTGAGCGCCGAGACGAGCACGAGCAGCAGCACGCCCCAGAGCGCACGCCGCAGTATGTAGCCCCTCATCGACTCACCTCAGCGTTCATGCCCAGCCCAGCCGTCACTGCTCCTTCGGTCCATCGACTCACCTCAACCTCCATCGAGTCACTTGAGCGAGGTGAAGCTGTAGTCCCAGGCGCCGAGGTTCCACTCGTCGCCGACGCCGGCGACGTTCTTGGACTCGACGTTCGGCTGCTTGTCCCAGGCGAACGGAATCGCGACGGCCTGGGCGACGAGTTCGCGATCGATTTTCGCCCACGCGGCAGCGCGCGCAGGCATGCCGACGAGCAGTTCGGCGGAGGCCATCTTGGCGTCGATCTGCGGCTGGTCGACCTGTCCGTAGTTGGGGTTGCCGCTGGGTTCGATGTGTTCGCCGTTGAAGGGAACATCGAGCACGGCCTGCGGGTCGCCGAAGTCGGCGACCCAGCCGACGCTGGGACAGACGTCGATCTGTTCGGCGGGGACGCCGCAGAACTTCGAGTACATGGTGGCGGTTTCGACCAGGCTGAAGTGGGTTTTGAAGCCGAGGTTTTTCAGCGTCTGGTTGACCAGTTCGGCGTCGGTCGAGTTTGGGCTGCCGGTGGCGCCGACGATCTGAATGGTCTTGGCGCCGGTGTAGCGGCCGCCCGGGTAGCCGGCAAGACGCAGGTACTTGGCGGCGACGGCCATGTTGCCGGTCGGGTAGTCGTTGTAGTCGACGCCCGGGCCCTTCAGGCCGCCGGCCTGTGCGAAGCCGGGGATCTCGGGGTAGATGTAGTGCGTGGCGACGTTGGTGACGAGTTCGCCGCCGCGGGCCTTGTTCAAGGCGACGCGATCGAGCGCCGCCCAGAACGCCTTGCGGACGTCGACGTTCGCAAACGGGCCCTGCTTGTTGTCGACGGCGATGTAGTTGATGCCGGCGCCCGGTGAGATCTCGAGCTGGGGGCGGAAGTGTTCGTAGGCGAGCTGGACGATCGGCTGGGCGGCTTCTTCGTTCTCGACCATGTCGGAGCCTTCGAGGACCTGCCTGCCGATGACCTCGGGGTCGCCGCCGATCTGGATGTTGATCTGATTGAGGTAGGCCGGCCGGAAGTCGGTGGAGGGGTTCCAGTTCGGGTTGCGCACGAGCACGGCCGACTTGCCGGGCTGATAGCCGATGCCGAGCACCTTGCCTTGGGCGTTTGACTTGAACATGTACGGGCCGGTGGCGACGAGGTAGTTGCCGTATTCGGAGGGCTTGTGTTCATCCAGGGGCTTGGCGAATTCCTCGGGCACGGGCGCGGTCAGCGGCAGCACGAGCGCGTCGGCGACGATCTGGCCCTTGGGTTCTGTGAGGTGAAAGACGATCGTGCGCGAGTTCGGCGTGGTGATCCCGGGAAACGGGCCGCCGTTGGCCGTGCTGGCCCCCTGCAGCGAACCGAAGTAGGCTGAGAAATAGGGGTTGGCGACGTTCGGATTGGCGCCGCGCTCGATCGCATAGGCGACGTCGGCCGAAGTGACTTCACGGTTGACGGGCGGGCTGAAGTGAACGCCCGGGCGGATGTGCACGGTGACGGTCTTGCGGTCGGAGGAGATCTGCGGCGGACCGGATGCCATGTCCGGCATGACTTCGCCGAGCTGGTTGGGCTTGTGCGAGTAGAGCGGACGCTGGGTTGCGTAGATGACCTCGTAGTCGATCGAGGAGTAGGCCTCGCCCGGATCGAGGTGTTCGAATTCTTCGTGATTGAGCACGGTGAGCGTTCCCCCGTGTCTGCCTCCCGCGGCGGTCTCGTTGGCGGGCGTCTGGATGCCGGGCGGAGCGGTGATGGCGCTGGCGCCGGCAACCGATTCACCACCCGATCCGCATGCGGAGAGGCCGAGCGCAAGCGAGACGAGCGCAGCCCCCGCGACCGCAATCGGTGCAAAGCGCTTGACCAAGCGGATCATCATCATCCTCCTGAGCTGGATCGGACTGGGTTGGTTGAGCCTGTCCCGTCGGGGTTCATCAGGCGTCCGTCTGGTCGACCGTGTGACGAAAAGGCTCGCCAACGTGAGTTGCGTGCCCCGGGCCTCGAGCCCGCGAGCCGGTTTGACGAAAACGCTCATCGCACGGTCCTCGGGTTGAGCGCGTCCTGAAGGCCGTCGCCGAGCAGGTTGAAGGCGAGCACGGTCAGGAGCAGGGCGATCCCCGGGAAGGCCATGTACCACCAGGCGGTGTTGAAGATCGGTGTGGCGGCGGCGATCATCTGACCCCAGCTGGCGGTGGGCGGCCGGACGCCGACGCCGAGAAACGACAGGGCTGCCTCGAGCAGGATGTTCTGTGGGATCAGGAGCGTCGCGTAGACGACGACGGGGGCGATCAGGTTCGGCAGGATCTCGCGCAGCATGATGCGAGCGTTCGACGCGCCCATCGAGCGCGAGGCTTCGATGAACTCGCGCTGGCGCAACGACAGGACCTGACCGCGGACGATCCGCGCGATGTAGGTCCAGGTGACGAGCACGATCAGGAACACGATTACGCCGAGGCCCGACTGGACGTGGCCGCTGAAGCAACCGCGGACCTGACAGGCGTCGCCGAGACCGAGGCCGAGCAACAGGATCGGGATTGCCAGCACGACGTCGATCAATCGCGAGAGGACGGTGTCGGTGAAGCCGCGATAGAAGCCGGCGAGCATCCCGACCAGGACGCCGAGGATGGTCGCCAGACCGGTGCCGACGATTCCGACGACGAGCGCGACGCGTGTGCCATAGATGACACGCGAGGCGACGTCCTCACCGAGCGGGTCGACTCCGAACGGATGCGCGAGGCTGGGGCCGAGCGGACTGCCGAAGGCGTTTGTGAGATTGGGGTTCTGCACGTTCGGCCCGGGCAGGCCCAGAATTTTCACGACGAGCGGCGCCGCGACCGCCACGAGGATCAGCAGGACGACGAATCCGAGCGAGACGAGCGCGAGACGGTCCTGGCGAAAGCGTCGCCAGAACAGCTGGAACGGCGAGCGGGCGATGACCGACGCGGAGCCGTCGAGGGACTCGAGCTCGCGGCCGCCGGCGTGCCAGGAAAGCTCGCCCGCCGCGCCCGGAACCTGGCCCGCCGTGCTCTGAAGCTTGCCCGCCGCGCCCGCAAGCTCGCCCGCCGCGCCCGGAAGCTCGCCCGCCGCGCCCGCAAGCTCGCCCGCCGCGCCCGCAACCTGGCCGGCCGCGCCCGGGAGCTCGCCCGCGTCGATGCTCATCGCGGGCGTCGCGATCGGTCTGCCAGCGCGCTGGGCACCGCGTACAAGGTTCGACATCCAGTTATGAGCGCCCTGCCGGGTCACTTGAACAACGTCGGCGGGGGCTGCGTACTTTTGCGATCCTGGGCGCCCGCTTGCAACGTTGTGGGCACGTTTGAAGGGGGGCGTGCCGGTTTTGTGGCGACGATGCCGGGCGCGCCGCAAGACGGAGCGGGCTCGTCGGGGTCGGCGCGCGGAATACTCGGAGGCGTGCAGAGGCTGTTCGAGGATGACGCTTCAGCCGCAAGACAGGCTGAGGACGGCGACGTGGCGGATCGCACCGGGACATCGGGGCACGGGCGTGCGGAGCCGCCCGGCCACGGGAGCCGTCCCCTGGCGGTGCGGGCGCGTCCGACGAGCTTGCAGGAGTTCGTCGGCCAGGATCACCTGCTGGGCCCCGGCTCGGCCCTGCGGCGTGCGATCGAACAGGGGCGGCCGCACTCGATGGTGCTGTACGGGCCACCCGGATCGGGGAAGACGACGCTGGCGCGCATGCTCGGCCAGGGACCGGGGATCGCCTTCGAGGAGCTGAGCGCGGTGCAGGCCGGGCGCGCGGAGGTGCGCGCGGTGATCGAGCGGGCGCAGCACCGGCGCACGGCCACGAACGTCCAGACGGTGCTGTTCCTGGACGAGATCCACCGCTTCAACAAGGCCCAGCAGGACGCGCTGCTGCCGGCGGTGGAGGAGGGCGTGATCACGCTGATCGGCGCGACCACCGAGAACCCGGCGTTTGAGGTGAACGGCGCGCTGCTGTCGCGCGTGCGGGTGTACGCGCTCGGCGCGCTCACGGCCGAGCAGATCGCGACGATCTTGCGACGCACGCTCGAGCCGCAGAGTGGGGGGAGCGACGCGAGCCCAGGGCGAGCGATTGCGGTCGACGAGCGGGCGCTCGAGTTCCTGGCGGGGCGCAGCGAAGGCGATGCGCGCACCGCGCTGAACGCCCTCGAGCTGGCGCTTGGGACGGCGCGCGAGCTCGGAGAGGAGCGTGTGGGCGTCGAGCGCGCGCAGGATGCGCTGCAGCGCCGGGCGGTCGTCTACGACAAGGGCGGCGACCACCACTACGACTACATCTCCGCCTGGATCAAGGCGACGCGCGGCTCGGATGTGGACGCTTCGCTGTACTACCTGGCAGTGATGCTCGAGGGCGGCGAGGATCCGCGCTTCGTCGTGCGCAGGATGGTGATCTTCGCGTCCGAGGACATCGGCAACGCCGACCCGGGGGCGCTGTCAGTGGCCGTGGCGGCGGCCCAGGCGGTCGATCGCGTAGGCCTGCCCGAGGCGCGCTTTGCGCTGGCGCAGGCGGCCATCTATCTGGCGCTGGCGCCGAAGTCGAACGCGGCCGGACGCGCGCTCGGGGCGGCGGAGCGGCACGTGCGCCGCCACGGCGCGGCGCCGGTGCCGGCCTGGCTTCGCTCCGGTCCCCTCGCCGACGAGCGGGCCGTCGGCCAGGAGAGCGGGGATTACGAGTACCCGCACGACCGACCGGGCGGGGTCTCGCCACAGGAGCTGATGCCCGAGGGAGTGGTCGGGGAGCGCTTCTACGAGCCGCGCGAGGCCGAACAGGCGCTCGCCGCGCGCCTGCGCGAAGTGCGCAAGCTGCGCGGCCGTTAGCCCTGCAGGCCCGCGGTTGACCTTCAACCCGCCGCGCAGCTGGGCGATAATCGGGGCATGAGCACCGCAGAACGGGGCGTGCAGTCCCCGCAGGTGCGCGATCAGGGCGTGTTGGTCGCGCGCGATCCCGCGACCGGCGCGATCCTGGGCGAGGTGGGCGCGACGGCGCCCGAGCAGGTCGAGGACGTGGTGGCGGGGGTGGCACGGGTTCAACCGTTGTGGGCGCTGCTGCGGGTGCGCGATCGCTCGCGCTACATGAGCCGCATGGCGCAGGCGATCATCGACGAGCTCGACACGCTGCTCGAGCGGATCGCGCGTGAGCAGGGCCGACCGCGCGCGGAGGTGGCCGCGCTCGAGCTGCTGGCAGCGATCGAAGCGCTCAGCTGGGTGGCGCAGGAGGGAGCGAGCGTGCTGGGCACCAGGCGGGTGCGCAGCGAGCGCTCGTTGCTGGGGGCGGCCAGCGCGCGGATCGCGTACGAGCCCTACGGTGTGGTGGCGGTGATCGGCGCCGGCAGCGCACCGTTCGCCCAGCCGCTGGCACAGATCGCCGGGGCGTTGCTCGCGGGCAACGGCGTGGTTTTCAAGCCGGCGCGGCGCGCGGCGCTGGCAGGCGAGGCGATCACGGCGGTGCTGGCCAGAGCCGGGCTGCCCGAGGGACTTGTGGCGGTCGTGCACGGCGGCTCGCAGGTCGGCGTCGCGCTCGCGCGCGCGCAGGGGGTCGACAAGGTCCTGTTCACGGGCTCGGCGCCGGTTGGTCGCGCGATCGCCCGCGAGGCCGCGTCACGCGAGCGTGAGGTCACGGTCGAGCTCGGCGGCAAGGATGCGATGCTGGTGCTGGGCGACGCCGATCTGCGCAAGGCGGCCGAGTGCGCGATCTGGGCCGGCTGCGCAGGCGCGGGACAGGCGCGCGGGGCGCTCGAGCGCGTGTACGTGGTGAGCGAGGTGGCCGAGCAGTTCGCGCAGCTGCTGGTGGAGCGGGCGCGCGAGCTGCGCGTCGGCGACCCTGCCGATCCGCGCACGCAGCTCGGCCCGCTGTCCTCGACCCGGCGGCTCGAGCACGTGCTCGAGCTGACCGACGACGCGCGCGGACACGGGGCGCAGCTTCGCTGTGGCGGGCCGATCGACGCGCCCGCGGGCTGCACGGGCGCGTTCTACGCGCCCGCCGTCGTGACCGGCGCGGGCCAGCAGATGCGCTTGATGCGCGAGCCGATCGACGGGCCGGTGCTGGCGCTGGCGACGGTCGGATCGGCCGACGAGGGCATCGCGCTGGTCAACGACTGCGAGTACGCCCTCGGCGCCTCGGTGTGGACCACGGACCGCTACCGCGGCGCACGGATCGCGCGCGATCTGCAGGTCGGGATGGTCTGGCTCAACGACCACCTGCCGGCGCCGATGCTCGCGCGCGGACCGTGGGGAGCGGCCGCCGGTGCCGGCATCGGCAAGACGCTCGGCGAGACCGGTCTGCGCGCTTGCGCGCAGGAAAAGCTGATCGTCTGGAAAGCTCATTCGCTGCGCAGCCCCTGGTGGGGTCCGTATGACGAGGCGACGGCGCGAGCGGCGCGAGCGGTCGCGAAGCTGCGCTCGCTGCGTGAGAGCGACCGCCATCGCGCGCTGCGTGAAGGTGCGCCGGCGATCGCGCGGGTCGGGGCGCGGGTGCTCGGGCGCGACATCCCACGCTAGAAGCGCCTTTTACCGGCGCGAGGGCGCCGCTGTGACCGGTAGGCTGGCCCGGCTGACGGCGAGGGCTGCGACTGTCGCCGGTGCTCGTCTTGGCTTTGATCTGACCTCCTGTTCAGGTATGCGCGCGATCACGCATGCGCGCGTGCGCAGGTCAGGCTGCAGACCCGGGCGCCGCTCCCGAGCGGCGCCCGGGCCAAACTCGAGGCCGCATCCAAAACTCCGGGCCCCATCCGCGATCAGGACCGCCCGCTGCCTCCCACCGCGCGCTCGGCCCCGCAGATCCCGGGCGGCTACCCTTTCAGGCATGCCCGCCCAGGCCTACGCCGGCAAGGAGTGCGTGTGCCAGCTGCGCAGGGGTATCTGCGACCAGAGCTGCGTGCAGGGGATGCTCGACACGCCGTTCTATATCGCCTGTCTGAAGCTGAGCGGGCGCCGCTGCGTGGTGGTCGGCGGCGGCGAGGTCGGGCTCGAGAAGGTCGAGGGGATGCTCGCCTGCGACGGCGCGGTGACGCTGATCGCGCCGAGTGCGAACGCTGAGCTGGAGCGACTCGCGCGCGAGGGGTCGATCGCATGGGAGCAGCGCGAGTATGCCGGGCCGAGCGACCTCGAGCGGGCCTTCATGGTGATCGCCGCGACGAGCGACACCGACGTCAACATCGCCGTGTTCGAGGATGCCGAGCGGCGCGCGATGCTCGTCAATGTGGTCGATGTGCCGCCGCTGTGCAACTTCATCCTGCCGGCGATCGTGCGCAGCGGACCGCTCGCGATCGCGATCTCCACCGCCGGCGCCTCGCCGGCGCTGGCCAAGCGCATGAAGCGCGAAATCGAAGACCAGTTCGGGCAGGAGTACGCGCGGCTGGCGCTGCTCCTGAACGAGGTGCGCGGCTGGGCGAAGGCCACGCTGCCCACCTATCAGGACCGCAAGCGCTTCTTCGAGTCGATCGTCGAGGGCTCGCCCGACCCGATCGCGCTGTTGCGCGAGCGCGACGCTCAGGCCGGCGAGCGGGCGGTGCGCGAGCTGATCGGGCGCGCCCAGCAGGTGCACGTGCCCGGTGCCGATTCCACGGCTGAAGCCGCCGCCGTCGGCGCCTGAGCTCCACGCAATGCCGCCGCCGCCGGCGCGTGCCCTCCACCCCGATGCCGCCGCCGCCGGCGCCTGAGCCCCACCCAATGCCTGCGCCGTGGTCGCGTGAGCTCGACCCAGTGCCACCGCCGCCGGCGCCTGAGCCCCACCCAATGCCTGCGCCGTTGTCGCGTGAGCTCCACCCAATGCCTGCAGCAGCGCTGTGCATCGAAGGACTGACGCGCCGCTTTGGCGAACGCGACGCGCTCAGCGACATCTCGCTGACGCTCGCGCAGGGCAGCACGCTGGTCGTGTTCGGGGCCAACGGAGCCGGCAAGACCACCCTGCTGCGGGTGCTCGCCACGCTCTTGCGCCCGCACGTGGGGCAGGTCAGGGTGCTCGGCCGCAGCCTGCCGGACGAAGCGTGGGCGGCGCGCGGACAGATCGGGCTGCTGGCGCACGAGCCGCTGCTGTATCGCGAGCTGAGCGCGCGCGAGAACCTGCGCTTTCATGCCCGCCTGCACGCAGTCCAGGAAACGCGCGTGGACGAGCTGCTGGACGCGCTCGGGCTGGCCGGGCGCGCCGAGGAGCCGCTGCGCACGCTCTCGCGCGGCCTGGTTCAGCGCGTCGCGGTGGCACGCGCCGTGCTGCACGATCCCCAGCTGCTGCTGCTCGACGAGCCCGACGCGAGCCTCGACCCCGCGGCGCTGTCGCTCGTGCAGCCGTTGATCGGCGCCGGCACCGATCCCGCCCGCCCACGCACGCGCGTGGTCTGCAGCCACGACCCCGAGCGCGGCCTGGCCGAAGCCGACCAGGTGCTCGGCCTGCGGGCCGGCAGGATCGCGCTGCTGGCCGACGCGCGCCAGACCGATCGCGGAGAGGTCGAGCAGCTGTACGCATGAGCGCCACGAGCATCGAGCCGGCACACGAGCATCTGGCCCGCGAAGCGGGCCCGCCCGCGCGCGCGCCTGCACGCACGGGCGCGGTGGTGCGGGCGCTGCTCGCCAAGGAGCTGCTGGTGGAGCTGCGCAGGCTCGAGTCCGTGCCCGGCATGTCGCTGTTCGCGGTCAGCACGTTCGTCGTGTTTCACTTCGCCCTGAACCGTGCCTCGCTCGAGGGCGACCTCGCGGCCGGTGTCCTTTGGGTGACGCTGCTGTTCGCGGCGATGCTGGCGATCAACCGTCTGTTCGTCGCCGACGCCGAACAGGGCGGGATCGACGGCTTTCTGCTTGCTCCGGTCGATCGCAGCGCGCTGCTGCTCGCCAAGATGCTGACGCTGCTGTGCTACCTGCTCGTGCTCGAGCTGATCGCCGTGCCGGCGTTCGCGCTGCTGCTGCTCGGGCCGTCGCTCGCCCACGCGCTGCCCGGGCTGCTCGTGGTGCTCGCGCTGGCCGATCTCGGTATTGCCGCGATCGGCACGTTGATCGCGGCGCTCGCGGTGCGCACACGCGCGCGCGACCTGATCGGACCGCTGCTGGCGCTGCCGCTGCTCGTGCCGATCGCGATCGGCGCCGCGCGCGCGAGCTCGCCGTTGCTGTCGGCCGGCCACGCCGGCGAGCCCGCTGCGCGCTGGCTGTTGCTGCTCGGGCTCTATGATCTGGTGTTCGGGCTGATCGCCTACGCCGTATTCGACTTCCTGCTCGAGGATTAGAGACACATGGAACACGACCATCGCCCTGCCGACGATGGTGAACGGGCCGACCGGCCCTCGACCCCGCTTTATGGACGCGGCCTGGGCCGGCTGAGCATCGCGACCGTGCTGGCGATGGGGCTGTCGCTGGGACTGGTGTTCTTCTACGCGCCGCTCGAAGCCGAACAGGGCTTCTTGCAGAAGATCTTCTACGTGCACGTGCCGCTCGCCTGCGTGGCGCTGGTCGGCTTCGTCGTGGGCGGGCTGCTGGCGATCCAGTACCTGCGCACCGGCGACCAGCGCTGGGACATGCGCTCATACGTGACGATCCACATGAGCCTGATCTTCGCGCTCGGCACGCTGATCACCGGCTCGATCTGGGCGAAGGGCTCGTGGGGGCACTGGTGGGTGTGGAGCGAGCCGACGCTCGTGTCGTTCTTGATCATCTTCCTGCTCTATGCCACTTATCAGCCGCTGCGCTTCGCGATCGAGGATCCCGAGCGCCAGGCGCGGTATGCGTCGGTGTTCGCGATCACCGCGGGGGCGTTCGTGCCGCTCAACTACATCGCCGTGAACATGTCGACCGCGTACGTGCACCCGCGCGTGTTCAGCAACACATCGAACCTGCCTGCGCCAATGGCGTTCACGTTCTTGGTCGCGCTGCTGGCGATGGCGCTGCTGTTCGTGACGCTGTGCAAGTACGAGCTGACCGCCAAGCACGCGCGTGCCCAGCTGCGCGCGCTGCGGCGGAGCCTGCCGGAGCATGGCTCGCAGCCCGGTCACGCCGGCAGCCACGCCAGGCGCAGCGCCGCGCCGAGCCCGCGTGCGAGCGTCGCCAGCGGGAGGTCGGCGGGCTGATGGGCGCGCTGCTCGCCGAGCTGCCGGCGCTGCCGCTGCACGAGGCAGGCAAGTATGTCGCCGGCGCGTACGTGGTGCTGTTCGTGATGGTGCTGGTCTACGTCGCGATCATGGCGATCCGCATGAGCCGCATCGAGCGCGACCTCGGCGAGACCCTGGCGCGCGTGCAGCAGAACGAAGCGGAGGCGCACGACTCGGCCGGACAGGAGGCCGAAGCGCTGTGATGGCCGAGGCAGCAGTCGGCCCACGCCGGGCACGGCGAGGTCTGCCCACGTCTCGGCCCGAGGTCCTGGCATGAGCGAGTTGCTGGCGCTCGGCATCTCGCACAAGACCGCACCGGTCGCGCTGCGCGAGCGTCTCGCCTTCAGCTCGGTGCAGGCGCGCGAATTCGCCGAGCAGGCGATCGAGACCGCCGAGGTGCGCGAGGCGGTCGTGATCTCGACCTGCAACCGCACCGAGGTTTATGTGGTCGTGGGCGACTCGGTGCGCGCCGAGGGCGACATCCTCGGGCTGTTGGCCCAGCGCGCCGACATCCGCCCGACCGAGCTGGCCGAGGCGATCTACTCGCCGCGCAACTGCGACGCGGCGCGTCATCTGTACCGCGTGACCGCGGGCCTCGAGGCGATGATCGTCGGCGAGGCCGAGATCCAGGGCCAGGTCAGGCGCGCCCACGAGACCGCGCTGCAGGCCGGCTGCACCGGGCCGCTGTCGAACCGTCTGTTCGCAGCGGCGCTGAGCACCGGCAAGCGCGTGCGTTCGGAGACGGCGATCGGCACCGGGCGCGCGAGCGTTCCATCGGTCGCGGTCGAGCTGGCGCAGAGTGTGCTCGCCACGCCGGCAGAGGACGACGGGCCGCGCGGGCTGGCCGACCGGCACGTCGTGATTCTCGGGGCCGGCGAAACCAGTGAGCTGACCGCGCGCGCCCTGTCCGAGCAGGGCGCCGGCACGATCTTCGTCGCCAACCGCCACGCTGACCGCGCGCTGCACCTGGCTCAGCGCTTTGGCGGCGCGGTGGTCGGGCTCGATGGCCTGCCCGATCAGCTCGCGCGGGCGGACATCGTGCTCTGCTCGACGGCCTCTCCGCACCCGATCGTCGGGCGCGAGGAGCTCGCGCAGGTGATGCGCGAGCGCGACCACCGGCCGCTGCTGCTGATCGACATCGCGGTGCCGCGCGACATCGACCCGGCGTGCGCCGAGCTCGATGGCGTGAGCCTGTACGACATCGACGACCTGCAGGCTGTGATCGCGCGCAACCTCGACACGCGCGCCAGTGAGATCCCCCGCGCGCAGGAGATCATCGAGCAGGAGATCCAACGCTTCGCGCGCTGGCTCGGGCAGCTGGACGTGCTGCCGACTGTGAGCGCCCTGCGCGAGCACGGCGCCGCGATCGTCGAGCAGGTGCTCGCCGAGAACGACGGGCATTGGGAGTCGGCCTCGCCGCGCGACCTCGCACGCGTCGAGGCGGTCGCGCGGGCGGTGATGAGCCGCCTGTTGCACGAGCCGACGATCAGGCTGCGCAGCCACGGCGATCGCGGTCACGCCAGCATCGAGCTGGTGCGCGAGCTGTTCGGGCTGCGCGAGGACGACGCGCAGCAGCAGCCTCGCGCCGACCTCGCCGAGGTCCACTCGCTCCAGAGCCGACGCCGGCGCTGATGCGCCTCGGCACGCGCGCCAGCCCACTCGCGCTCGCCCAAGCCAAGCTGGTGGCCGACCTCCTCGGCGGCGCCGAGATCGTGCCGATCACAACCAGCGGCGACCGCGGCCCGGAGGCCGACGGGAGCTTGGACCGACTGAAGACGCCAGAAAGCGGCACGAACACACTCGGTGGCACGGGCACAGTCGGTGGCACCGGCACAGACAGCGGCACGAGCACAGTCGTCCGCGCGAGCGCGGACGGCGACAAGAGCCGCTGGATCGACACGCTCGAGCAGGCGTTGCTGGCGGGAGAGATCGATATCGCCGTGCACTCGGCCAAGGATCTGCCGGGCGAGCTGAGCGCCGGTCTCGAGCTGCTCGGCGGGCCCGCGCGCGCGCCGGCCGAGGACGTGCTGTGCGGAGCGTCAAGCCTCGACGCGTTGCGAGCCGGCGCCAGGATCGGCACGAGCAGCCTGCGCCGCGCCGCCCAGCTGCGGGCCGCACGCGAGGACGTCGAGATCGTGGCGCTCGCGGGCAACGTCGATACGCGCCTGCGCAAGCTCGCCGAGGATGGGCTCGACGCGATCGTGCTGGCCCGCGCCGGCCTGCAGCGACTCGGACGCGAGCAGGAGATCGGGGCCGTGCTCGACCCCATGCGGTTCGTGCCCGCGCCGGGTCAGGGCATGCTCGCGTTGCAGGCGCGCGCGTTCGACGGGCGCGTGCGTGACGCCACCGCAGGGCTGATCGATCGCGAGGCCTCCGAGTGCCTGCGCGCCGAGCGCGCGCTCGCGGGCGCGCTCGGGGCGAGCTGCGACACCCCGCTCGGCGCGTATGCGGCGCCCGCCGGCTGCGGCTGCCTGCTGCTGCGGGCCTGGATCGGACTGCCCGACGGCTCGGCCTGGATCGCGGACGAGTTGCTCGGCGGCTTCTACGACGCGCAGGCTCTCGGGGCGCGCGTGGCCGAGCGGATGCGCGCGGCCGGGGCGGACGAGCTGCTCGCGGACCTTGGGAGAGCGCCGTCCCAGCCGGCGAGGGCATAGCCGGGTGCCGCGAAGATAGCCGCGACTGCTTCTTCCTCGCGGAACCAAGCCCGATTCATGCCGAGCATCACGGGAGCCGAACAGCCACGTCAAGCGTTCTGTAGGCGAAATCGACTTGACAGTGGGCGATACCACGGCTACTATGCAAAGCGAGGTCGATACTTGGCGGACGATAGGGCGAAGATCGCGCGACGGATCGCAGTGGCCCAGGCGTTCACGCCGAGTGCCCCGATCGATGATCTCGCCTTGTTCGCGGGACGATCCGACCAGATCGGCGACGTGATCAGTGGCGTGGTGCAGAAGGGTCAGCACGTTGCCATCTACGGTGAGCGGGGCGTTGGGAAGACCTCGTTGGGGAACATCCTCGCTGATCTGTTCGCCGCACCCGATTTGCCTGAGCTGATCGCAGTAAAGGTCAACTGCGGCACCGAGGACAACTTCGAGACGCTCTGGCATGGGATTTTTCGCGAGCTTCATATTCCATCGCCGCAATCCCCCGGTCCCGAAGATATCCGGTATGCGCTCGCTGGGCTCGAGCGAGCGGCGATCGTGATCATCGACGAGCTCGACCGACTCGAGGACCCCGTGGCGCTTACGCTCGTCGCCGACACGATCAAGGCGATGTCAGATCACGCCGCCCCCTCGACGCTAGTTCTGGTGGGCGTAGCCGACTCGATTGGGGATCTGATTGGCGAGCACGAATCGGTTGCACGGGCGCTGGTCAAGGTACATATGCCGAGAATGTCGCGTGCCGAGCTGCGAGAAATCCTCAATCGCGGCTGCGGGCACGCCCACATCACGATCACCGACGAGGCAGCCGATCGGATCACGGTGCTGTCCCGCGGCCTGCCCCACTTCACACACCTGCTCGCCGTCCACGGAGGCCAGCGGGCGGTCGCCGAAGATCGCAGCACAATCACCCTGAGCGACGTGCTTAGCTCACTCAAAACCGCTGTGGCGCAGCACGTGATCGAGGGCGACTACATGTTCGCGATTCATAGCGCCCATCAGGACAACCTCTACGGGCCCGTACTGCTCGCGTGCGCGCTTGCCCCTCAAGATCAGTTCGGCTACTTCACTCCTGGAGCCATTCGTGGGCCGCTAGAGGTGATCGCGGGACGCTATATCGATATCCCGCAGTTCGCCCGACACTTGAATGAGTTCCTCAAGCCGGAGCGCGGCTCGGTCCTTCAACGAACTGGCTCGCCGCGCAAATATCTCTACCGCTTCCGCGATCCGATCATGCAGACCTACGTGATCCTCAACGCCCTAGCACGTGGCCAGATTCCCGCGGGCGAGTTGCTGGCTCAGGTGACAAAGGGCGAACCTACGCCCGATGAGCCCATCGCCCCACAGCCGCTCTTCTAGCCTGCTCTGCCAACGCTGCTTAGTGGTACTCGTGGACCTTCCAGCCGACCATCGAAGACATCGAGGCGGGTCTTGACGCGTTTGCACATAGTCGGCACGTGTGGGGCGAAGATCCCGACGGATGGGTCACCGCGCAGCGACGCGGCGATCCGACCCGTGTCGGCTAGCCGCACTGCGGCTGCGACTGGTCGAACGTGAGATCGGTGGGCATGATTGGCCGCGTCTACCTCGTCGGCGCCGGCCCGGGCGATCCGGGCCTGCTGACGGCGCGCGCGCTCGAGCTGATCGCGGCGGCCGATGTGATCCTGCACGACCGCCTGATCCCCGCCGGCGCGCTCGGCGGCGCGCGCTCTGACGCCGAGCTGCTTTACGTGGGCAAGCAGGGCGGCGGCGCGTCGGTCCCGCAGGAGCAGACGGAGGAGCTGATGATCGCGCGGGCCCAAGCCGGCAAGAGCGTGGTGCGCCTGAAGGGCGGCGACCCGTTCGTGTTCGGTCGCGGCGGGGAGGAGGCGCTGGCGCTGCGAGCGGCCGGCATCCCCTTCGAGGTGGTGCCCGGCATAACGGCCGGCATCGCCGCGAGCGCGTACGCCGGCATCCCGGTCACCTTCCGCGGGCTCGCGAGCGCCGTGGCACTGGTCACCGGACACGAGGACCCGGGTAAGCCGGACACTGCGATCGACTGGACGGCGCTGGCGGGGTTCCCCGGAACGCTCGTGTTCTACATGGGTGTGCGGCGCCTGCCCGAGATCGCGGACTCGCTGCTGTCGGCCGGACGCTCCGACCAAGAGCCGGCGGCGGTGCTCGAACGGGGAACGCTGCCGGGCCAGCGCCGGATCGCCGGGACGCTCGCCACGATCGCCGAGCTGGCACATGACGCGCAGGTGCGTGCGCCGTCGATCACGGTGGTCGGGCCCGTCGCGCAGCTGGCCACAGAGCTCGACTGGATCGCGCCCGGCCCGCTCAGCGGGCTGACCGTCGCGGTCACGCGCGCGCGCGCGCGGTCGAGCGAGCTGGCGAAGCGGCTGGAGTCGCTCGGCGCCCATGTCGTGCAGATCCCCACGATCCAAACACGCCCGCTGCCCGGGCCACCTCCCGACGTGACGACCTACGACCTCCTGTGCCTGACCAGCCCGACCGGCGTGCAGGCTCTGTTCGAGCGCCTCGCGGCGGCCGGTCTGGATGCCCGCGCCCTCACCGGGCCGCGCATCGCGGCGATCGGCCCCGGCACAGCCGCCGCGCTGGCCGAGCACGGGATCATCGCCGACGTGGTCGCCCGGCGGGCAGTCGCAGAGGGTCTGCTCGAGGCGCTCGACGAGCTCGATCCTCCCGTTCGCCGTGCGCTGATCGCGCGGGCGCTGCAAGGGCGCGAGCTGCTGCCCGAACAGCTATGCGCGCGCGGCGCCGAAGTCGAGGTGCTTGCGCTCTACGAGACCATCCCCGAGCCCGTACCGGCCGACGTCCTACGCGAGGCGCTGCAGGCCGACTACATCACCTTCACCTCGGCCTCGACCGTACGTTTCTTTCTGCAGGCGCTCGGCGGTGCGGCGGGCGAGCGGGACGGGACGGGCCTGGGTGGGGAGGGCGTCGGACTCGCGGCGCATGCGCGCATCGTCTCGATCGGCCCGATCACGAGCGAGGCGCTGCGCGACCGCGGGCTCGAGTCACACGTCGAGGCGGCCTCGCATGACGTCGACGGGCTCGTCCAGGCGTTGCTGGCGGACGCAGCGCTGCGTTGACTCCACGGCACGATGCCCTCGACCCCCTTCCGCGACCAACGTCCAGACGCCGCGAGCCAACGCTTGACGCGACCCAACGCTTGACATCTCCCACCTCATCAGCTTCGACTCTCGGCCACCCGCGTCTTCACCTACGGCTGACGGATTCGACCAACGAGCGCGCACGTGCGCTGGCGATCGCCGGGGCGCCGCACGGAACGCTGGTCAGCGCCGCGGCCCAGACCGCCGGGCGCGGGCGTCAGGGCCGGCGTTGGTCGGCCCCGCCGGGCAGCGCGCTGCTGGCTTCGCTGGTGCTGCGCGAGCCGCCGCGGCTGTTGGCGCTGATCGCGGCGCTGGCGGTGTCCGACGTGGCCGGCGACGAGGCTCAGATCAAGTGGCCGAACGACGTGGTCCTGGCCGACCGCGGGCGGCTGCGCAAGCTGGCGGGCATCCTCGCAGAGGGCCGTCCCCAGGACGGCTGGGCCGTGCTGGGCATCGGCCTCAACGTGGCCGTCCAGCTGCAGGAGCTTCCCCCCGAGCTGCAGGACAGCGCCGCGACGCTCGGCGCCGAGCCCGCGGCGATTGAGCCGACGCTCGCGAGGTTGCTGCGCGCGCTCGAACGCCGGCTCGAGGAGACGCCTGAGGTGACACTCAGCGCTTACCGCACCCGCGACGCACTGCGCGGGCGGGAGGTGGCCTGGGGGGCGGGACGCGGGCGCGCCGCTGGGATCGACGGCGAAGGGCGGCTCGTGGTGGCCATGACCGGCGGCGGGCACGTCGCGCTGGACGCGGGCGAGGTGCACCTCGCCTCACAGGTCTGATCGACGCTCACCGCTCGTCGCCGAGCGCCTGGGCGCGCCGCTTGTCCGGCCCCCCCTCGGCCGCCGGCAGGCCTATCCGGCTCTCACCGCTCGTCGCCGAGCGCCTGCTCGCCGCCGTTGTCCGGCGCGGCTTCAGCGGCGGCCTTGGCCGAGGGGCGCGAGCGGGCTCGCGCCCGTCTTGGCGGCTTTGCGCGGCGTTTTGCGTCACCGGCGGAATCGAGCTCGGCCTGGTCGCGCTGCCCGGCTGCGGACGCGCCGTTCGTGTCTGGCTTTGCCTTGCTCTCGACCTCGCGCTCGCCGAGGTCCGCCTCGTGCGGCTCTGCCGGCCGGGACACCACCCCGTTCGGCGTGGCCTCCTCGCGCGAGGCACCCTCCTGGCGGGCGCGATTCTGGACGGCGCCGTTCTGCGCCGCCCGTGCGGCACCCTCGGGTCCGGTGCTCGCGGACTTGCGTCGGCGCCGGTTGTTGCGGGCGCGGCGCTTGGGGAAGTTGCGCAGCAGCTCTCGGGCCAAGGCCGGGGGCTTGCGCGCCATGCGCGTGCGCGCGCCGCGCAGCGCCTCCTCGGCCTCGGGCGTGTGCGCGAGCGCCGCCGCCAACAGCGCCGCGGCCAGACGGCGGTCCTGCTTGCGCGCGGCGTGGATCAGACGCCGGGCGTTGCGCGCGTGGGCGCCGCCGGAGGAGTTCACGAGCAGGCCGAGCAGCCGCTTGGTCTCGGGCCAGCGCTGCACGGCGTACTCCTCGTGGATCTCGCGTGTGTATCCGGCCAGCCGCCAGATCCAGGCGTTGGCCTGGTCGCGCCGCCCGATGCGCCGCTCGACGAGGGCGCGCAGCATGATCTTCGACGCCTCGCGGCGCTCGTCGCGGGGCCAGCCGCCGATGATGTCGATCGCGGTGTCGAACGTGTCGGGATCGCGCAGTGCGGCCACGTCGCCGAGCGCGCGCAGGCGCAGCTGCGGGTTCTTGTTGCGCTGCACGGCCGTGATCAAGAAGCGACTCTTGAGCTCGCCGCTGCGGTCGAAGTGGAGCATCGCCCGCGCGCGCCGCCAACCGGCAGTGGTGACACGGGCGCCGGCGAGCGCGGCCCACACGTGCTGCTCGCCGTAGTCGAGGTTCTCGACGGCGATCCGCCACAGCTCGCGCTCGAATACCTGAAAGCGCCGCTCCTCCTCGGCGCACACGGGCAGCACCCGTCGCTCCACGCGCATGCGCCGCCCGCGCCCGCGACGCACCGGCCCGACCACGATCGCGCCGCCGCGGTAGACGTCGCGATCGAGCAGCGAGTGCAGCGTCACGACCGGGTCGTCGTTCTTGGTCGCGGGGTGCACGAAGTCGACGACCAGGCCGGCCTCCTTGCCGGGGTGCCGGCGCGTGACGCGCCCCACGCGCTGCTGGTAGATGCGTTTGGAGGCGGTGGGCGCGAGGTGCACGCAGACCGTGGCGCGTGGGCTGTTCCAGCCCTCGGCGAGCAGCTGGGCGTTGATCAGCACGTCGATCGCGCCGCGCTCGTAGCGCGCAAGGATTTCGGCGAGCTGGCGCTTGGGCGTCTCGCCCGAGACGGCCTGCGCTTTCAGGCCTTCGGCCCGAAACGCCTCCGCGAGGTTGTAGGCGTGGCGGACCCCGGCGGCGTAGACGACGCCGGGGACGCCGTTGAAGCGGGTCTTGTAGAGGTTGGCGGCGGCCATGTTGAACGGCTGCTGATCGAGCAGCTCGGCCAGCTCCTCCTGGTCGAACTCGGTGTCGACCTCGCCGCGGCGCAGCGGCACCTTGGCGATCGTGCGCACGCCGACGCCCGGTGAGATGCGCACGCAGCGCAGTGGCGCGATCACTCCCCGCCGGGCCGCCTGCGCGAGATCGAAGCGCGAGGTCTGCGTCGGGAACAGGTCGGTGACGTGGCGCGCGATCAGCGCGCCGGTGGCGGTCATGCCGATGAAGATCGGGCCGGTCCACTCCCTGATCGCCGCGCTCGTCTTCTCGCCGAGCGCGGTGTGGGCCTCGTCGCAGATGACGATCGTGTAGGCGCTTGAGATCTTGCCGGCGTTGCGCACGAACCACTGGTAGGTCTCGACCGTCACCGGCCCCTTGACGGAGTCCTCGCCTTTGAGCAACGGCCGCGAGATGCGGGTCGAGTATCCGCGCTGGCGCAGCTCGTCGTGGAACTGGTCGACGAGGTTGCGGCGGTGCGTGAGGATCAGGATGCCGCCCGTGCGCGAGCCCTCGACGAAGCCGAGCGCGGCGACGGTCTTGCCGGCGCCGGTGGCGTGCTCGAACCAGAAGCGCTTGGCGGCATTCGGGTCCTCCGGCTGGTCGGCCAGCGACTCCGTGTCCGCGTCCTCGTCCTGATCCTCGTCTTCGACCCAGTCGGCGGGCTCGTCTTCGCCGTCGGCCTGCAGCGCAAGCTCACCCGCGTCGTCCTCGTCGTCCGGGTCGGCGTCGGGCTCATCGGCGAGCAGGTCCTCATCGAGGTCCTCGTCGTCGTCGTCCTCGTCGGGCGCGGCCCGCTCGACCGGACCGAGGTCCTCGTCCTCGTCGTCGTCCTCGAAGTCGTCGGACTCGTCGTCCTCGTAGTCCTCGGCGCGTGCCGACCTGGAGGGCGAATCGAGCGCAGTGGCGGCCCGCCCGCGCGCGCGCGTGGGGCCGGGCTCTTCCCGCGCAGCGACCTCGTCCTCGACGTCTCCATCGTCCGCGTCCCGATCATCGTCGGCGTCGGTGCCGCCCCGTGGCGCGCCGTCCACATCCTGTCGGGCGTCGTCGTCGTCGGGGCCGAAGATCGCGGCCGAGGCCAGCAGCTCGGGCGAGGCGACGCTGCGGCCGTTGCCGTTTTCGCTGGCTCGCTGGGCCTCGGCGAGGAGGGCGGTCAACGTGCCCGACAGCGCATCGACCTGATGGGCCGAGAGCACGGTGCCGTCCGCAAGCTTGGGCTCGTCCTCGGACAGCAGCCGCTCCAAGCCGAGCAGCAGCGAGAACTCTCGGCGCCAGGCGGTCGAAGGGTGCTTGGCGCCCGCATCGATCTCGACGAGCGCGCGGTCGAGAGCGCGCCGGCGCGGCGACCCGGGCGCGAGCGCCACCGCCGGGTCCTCGCCCGGCTGCAGGAATCGATCGCGCGCGAACTTTTCCGCGCGCTTGATCTCGGCGGATGTGGGAATCGGCGCGGCCGCAAGGGCCACTGAAGTGGACTCGGCCATCAAAGGCTCTGGGACTTCGAGACAGGCCGCCGCAGAGAACTAGGCGGGCTCAGAACTGCCGGCACCTGGCCGGCGACGTTGCCGGATGCGCAGAGCGGTCCGGCTCTGACGTGATCTCAGCATATAGCACCAGGCGGCACGATAAAAGGCCGCCGGCCCGGTGGAGGCCGCCGGCTCTCGATCCTGGTGGCCGGCGACGCGAGCAGTTCTGCGACCCTTAGCGCGATGACCGGCTCGCCGCCCAGCGATCATCCCGAGCGGCACGCCCCGGCGCTCGGGATCGGCCCCGGCCGCCTGCTGGCGGCGCTCGCCGGGCTGGCGGTCGTGGTGCTGCTGGTCGTCGGGCTGATCCAGCTGGCCGGTTCCTCCTCGTCGTCTTCGAGCTCGTCGGTGCCGCGACTCACGCTGGCTCAGGTGAAGGCGAAGCTCGCCGGCTCGCCCGCGCCGCTGGCGGCCCTGCACGCGCAGGCCAACGAGATCCTGCCGGCCGACCGGCAGGCGCTGGACGCGCGCATCGCCTCACTGCACGGCTATCCGCTGGTGATCAACAAGTGGGCCTCGTGGTGCATCCCCTGTCAGGACGAGCGGGCATCCTTCCAACACGTGTCCGCCGCATACGGGCGCACCGTGGCCTTTCTCGGAGTCGACTCCGCCGATACGAGCCGAGCCGAAGCGCGAACCTTCCTGGCGGCGTATCCGGAGGGCTTCCCCAGCTACTTCGACAAGAGCGGCCAGCTCGGCGTGGCCGTGACCGGCTCGCAGTTCACGCCGGTCACCGTCTTCTACGACAGAGCCGGTCACGAGTACATCCACCAGGGTCCGTATCCCGACGTGGCCAAGCTCGAACGCGACGTGCGCCGCTACGCGCTGGACCGGTGAGCGGTGCCTGAGATCAGGATCGACCCGCTCAGCGGGCATCGCACGATCATCGCCGGGGACCGCTCGCTGCGCCCGGGCGGTGAGCCGCGCTGCGACCCGCCCGCGCCGATCGAGCGCGAGCGCGACCCGTTCGCGGAGGGTCACGAGGGGCAGACGCCGCCCGAGCTGTACGCGCTGCGTCCCGGCGGCGGGCCGCCGAACTCGCCCGGCTGGACGGTGCGGGTGGTGCCGAACCTGTACCCGGCGCTGGCCGCGCCCAACGGCGATCGCCCGGCGCGCGAGGCCAACCCCGACCTGTTCACGGCGCTGCCCGCGGTCGGGGCACACGAGGTGATCGTCAACGGTCCACAGCCGGTGCTGTCGCTGGCGGAGCTGCCGGCCGAGCAGGTGGCGGCCGCGGTCGGCGTGTGGCGCGCGCGCATGAGCGCGCACGCGGACAGCGCCTACGTGCAGCTGATCGTCAACGAGCGGCGCGAGGCGGGGGCGTCGTTGCCGCACACGCACGCGCAGCTGTATGCGCTTGACTTCGTGCCCGCCGACGTGGCGCGCGAGCGCGAGCGCGCCGGCGCTTACGCCACCCGCACGATGGGCCAGAACCTGCTCGAGGACATGATCGCCGAAGAGGTGCGGCGCGGCGAGCGGATCGTGGCGATCGACGACGAGGCGGTGCTGTTGGCGCCCTACGCGTCGCGACTGCCGTTGCAGCTGATGCTCGCGCCGCGCCGGCCGCAGCCCCGTTTCGAGCAGGACGGCGCGGGGGCGGCGCTGCTGTACGACGGCCTGCGGCGGCTTGCGCGCGTGCTGGGCTCGAGCCCGCCGCTGAACCTGTGGGTGCGCACCGCTCCGCGGGGCGTCGAGCGGTTCTGCTGGCGCATCGAGGTGACGCCCCGGCTGACGCATCTGGCGGGGCTCGAGCTGTCGACCGGGCTGAACCTGAACATCGTGGCGCCTGAGCACGCGGCGGCGTTGCTGCGCGAGGCCTGAGCCGCGCAGTACGCTGACCGGACCGTGCCGCCCGAGCAACGTTTCGTTCCCCGCTTCGCCGCCGAGCCGCCGCAGGAGGGGCTGCCCTACGGGCGCTGGGCGGAGCGCTTGACCGGCGAGTTCCTGGCCGGCTGCCTGGGACTGGACAGCGAGGGCGAGGAGCTCGGCGAGCCGGGCGAGATCGCCTGGTATCCGGACCGCGGCTGGAACGGGCGCACATATGTGCCGGCGAGCGTGATCACCTCGAACGGGTATGAACTCTTTGGCTATGTGTCGTTCGTCGTACCCGCCGACGGGGGTGACCCTGACGACTTCTACACGCATGCCGACTTCACCGACGAAACCGCCGAGCGCAACCCGGATTGGAAGCTCGACCTGTGCGAGGAGCCGATCGGCTCCTGGCGCGGGCACGCGGGCAAGGTCGCGGCGATGACGCTCGTGTGGGGCCGTCCGCTGCTGGGCGGCGGGCGGATCGCGACGGCCGAGCTGGCAGACCTGGCGGTCGACCAATGCGAGCTGATCGAGGAGCGCTTCACGCTGATCGCGCCCGACGACTACCGCGGCGACCTGCTCGAGATCAAGCTGTTCGACGGCAAGGGTCAGCTGCTCGCACAGGAGTCGCTGTACGCGGGCGACGAGGACGACGTCGGAGTATGATCGGAGCCTGATCGCCCGGCGATGGGGATGTCGGTGGCGGCGGCGATCGCAGCGGGGAACGCCACTGCTCCCGACGGGCCGAGCCGTCTGGATGCCGGCAGCCGCAGCTCGTCTGCACACGCGCGTCGCGGCCGCCGGACGAACACGAAGCACAATGGGAGCCAGCTGCAGGAGGGAGCGAGGGATGAGCACAGCACGCGGAACGATCCGACGGTTGATGGCGGCGGTGATCGCGCTGGGTCTGGTGTTTGCGGTATCGGCGTCGAGCGCCGAGGCCCACGCGCGCAAGGTCCATGTGAAGCGGGTCTGGATGGCGGCGCCGCCGGCTCCGGGAACGCCGGAAGACTTCCAGGTCAATGGCAGCCACCTGCCCCGGCACATCGATCTCAACCGAGTCGGGGTGATCGAGGTTGGGCCGACGACGGCGACGAACGTGCTGGTGCTCGAGCCGGGAACCTCGGCGGCCGCCGCCTACTTCGTGCCGTTCGCAAAGTGGTTGGTCGAAAACGTGCCGGGCTGGCAGGTCTGGTCGGTGGAACGTCGCGAGAACCTGCTCGAGGATCAGTCGAGGCTCAACCGGGCGAAGGCCGGCAAGGCGAACGCGGAAGAAGTGTTCAACTACTACCTCGGTTGGATCCTCGATCCGGCGGTCAAACGCCACTTCAACGCGATCCCCGAAGCTCGTGTCGGGTTTGCGCGCGAATGGGGCATGAACGTGGCGGTCGAAGACCTGCACGTCGTGATCGAAGCGGCCAAAGCGTTGGGTGGCAAGGTCGTGCTGGGCGGTCACTCGCTCGGAGGCTCGGTCGTGACGGCGTATGCCACCTGGGACTTCGGGGGCGCGCCCGGCGCCGACGGGCTCTCCGGGCTCGTCTATGACGACGGCGGCAGCAGCCCGGTGCCGGTGAGCAAAGAAGAAGCGGAACACGAGCTGAGCGCGCTGTCGGAAAAGTCGCCGTGGCTGGCGTTCGGCGGCATCCCCTCGCCGTATCTCGGGCTGTTCTCGGCGCTGGGGGCGAGCGCGGCGGTCGAGTTTCCCGAAGAAGCGTCGCTCGCCGAGAGCTTCCCGCTGCTGCCATCGGATCTCGAGCCGAAAGGGCCCGAAGGCGAACTGCTGCCGGTGACCAACGAAGCGGAGTTCGGTTACGGCGTCAACTACAACACCTCGCCCGAATCGCTGATCGCGGCGCAGGTGCATGCCGGCAAGGGACTCGAAGAAGCGCCCAAAGAAGACGGACTGTACGGCTGGAACGGAGAAGGGGCGTTGACGCCGCTGAAGCGCTACGCGGAAATGCTGGCGGGCACCGGCATCCACAGCGCGAACGGAACCGAGTGGTACTTCCCGGAAAGGCTCACGATCGACACCGGCGCCGTCGCGGAGGGCAACGCGAACCCCGCCCAGGAAGTCCTCGACGAGCACGCTATCTTCGGGCACGAGCTGCCGAAATCGCTGAAGATGCTGGCGATCGACACTGAACTGGACAAATACCTCGGCGGCGGCAACACGCTCGAGGCGGCCGAAATCCTTGCCGAACAGTCGGGCATCCCCAAGGAAAACCTGACGCTGATCGACGAGGAAGAAACCTACTCGCACAACGACCCGGCGGGCGCCTATCCGAACAACGAGTTCTTCAACCAGCTGGTGCCATTCTTGAAGGGTCTTTGAGCGGCCGACGCGGCCCGGTGTCCGGGCCGCGTCCAAAGCCACGATTGCGGTGCTCAGCCCGGCGGGGCGTGCGCCGATAAATATCGGATGAGGCGAGTGGAGCAGCGGATCCTCGACACCTCGGCGCTGCGCCTGCGCGAGGCGACGTTCACGGCCGGCGTGTACCTGACGTACGCGGTGTCTTGTGCCGGGATCCTGTATGCCGCGCTGACGTGGTCGCAGCCTCACCGCTCGGCGCTGCTCGGGCTGTTCCTGGTCGCGATCGCCACGGCGGCGGTGGTCGCGCGGCTGCCGCGCGAGCGGATCGTGCGCAGCCGCTGGCGCGAGGCGTTCTTTCTCGGCTGGAGCGTGCTCGACCTGGCCTTGATCGTGCTGGTGACGCTCGCCGACGGCGGCACCGGAAGCCCGCTGGCGCTGATCTTCTTCCTGCCGGTGGTGTTCGCGGCGATGTCCTATCCGCTGATGTCGGTCGCCGCGGTCGGCGGCCTGACGGTGGCGGCTTACTTCACGCTGACGCTGACCGCGGGCGGCTCGAGCTGGAGCTACCAGGCCTGGTTCACGGTGGTGCTGATCTGTCAGGGCGCGCTCAGCGCGTGGCAGGCTCGCAACCACGACCGCCAGCGCGCGCAGCTCGCGGAGATCTCGCGTGCCGATCCCCTCACTGGCTGCCTGAACCGGCGCGGATTCGAGGAGCGCGCGCTCGCCGAGATCAGCGCGTGTGGGCGGCGCGCCGCGCCCGGTGCGGTGCTGCTGCTCGACCTCGACCACTTCAAGCCGGTGAACGACCGGCACGGACACGCCGCCGGCGACGAGCTGCTGTGCTGGGTCGTGCAGACGCTCGAACGGGGCGTGCGCTCCTCGGACGCGATCGGGCGGCTCGGCGGCGACGAGTTCGCGGTGCTGTTCCCCGCGATCGAGCCGTTGGACGCGCTCGACACGGCCCGCCGGCTGACGCGCGCCCTGAGCGAGCGGGCGCCCTGCTCGATCGGCGTGGCGACGTTCCCGCTGGATGGCACCGAGCTCGACGAGATCCTGAGGCACGCTGACAATCGTCTGTATGAGTCGCGCGACGGACGCCCGCACGTGGACGGAGGCTCACCGCGTGAGCGCCTGAGCTGGGCGGCGGCGCTGGCGCAGGCGGTCGATATGCGCATGGATGGCCAGCACGAGCACTCGCGCGCCGTGGCCGAGCACGCCGTGGCGATCGCCTCGCGCCTGGGATACGAGGCCGACGTGATCGGCATGCTGCGGATCGCGGCGATGCTGCACGACGTCGGCAAGGTGACGGTGCCCGACCGGATCCTGTGCAAGCCCGGCTCGCTCAGCGCGGAGGAGCTCGAGGAGATCAAGCGCCACCCGTGCACCGGCGCCGAGCTGGTGGCGCGGGTGGAGGGTCTGGAGCAGATCGTGCCGTGGATCCGCCACTCGCATGAGCATTTCGACGGTTCCGGCTACCCGGACGGGCTCGCCGGCGAGGATATCCCGCGGGCGTCGCGGATATTGCTGGTCGCGGATGCGTTCGATGCGATGACCGGCGCGCGGCCCTATCGCCAGCCGTTGTCGCTGACCGAGGCCTGCGCTGAGCTGGCGCGCAATGCGGGGCGCCAGTTCGACCCGGCGTGCGTGGAGGCGATGCTCGCGCATCTCGGCGTGGACGCCGCCCCTCTCGGCCAGCGAGCGAGCCTGAAACCCGTCGGTTCAGTCGCAGCGCCCCGGCCAGCGAGCGAGTCTGAAACCCGTCGGTTCAGTCGCGGCGCCCCGGCCAGCGAGCGAGCCTGAAGGCCCGCTCATTCGCCCCCGGCGCCGCTGCGCAGGGCTTCACGCCCGTCTTTTCTGGCCTGCTTGTTTTCTTTCGCTTGGGCCCGCTTGGTTTCGGTTTCGCTGCGACGGCTTTCGGTTTCGGCCTTTTTGCCTTCGGCGTTGGTGCGCTGGGCTTCGGCGCGTTCGCGCTTGACCCGAGCCGCTTGTTCGGCTTCCGCCTGCTTGCGGGCGCGCGCTTCGGCTGCGAGTTCCTTCTTTTTCGCTTCCGCTTCGGCGACCTGTTCTTTGCGCTTCGCGCGAGCGGTCGCGAGCTGTTCGGCTTTCTTGGCTCTGGCTTCCACGCTCCTGGCCTTGGCTTCCGCGCTCTTGGTCTCTGCTTCAGCGGCTTCTTCTCGTTTCTTGGCTTCTATCTCGAGCAACAGTTCTCGGGTTTTCGCCGTTTCGGCGGCTTCTTCTTTTTTCTGTGCGGCTGCTTCTTCGCCGGCTTCGTTGCGTTCGCTCGTCACGACGTTCGATTCCGGCAGGGTGTCGCTCGGGCTTCGGCGATGGGAGAACACGCCGGCACAGCCGGCGAAGGTGAAGACGCCGGCGACGGTGATCAGGCAGGCGAGCAAAGTCGCCGCTAGACGTCCATTTTTCACCGGATCACCTGGCCAACCAAGCTACCAGCCGCGGTGATCGTGCTCAAGCAGCGACAGGGAGGGGACGCGCGAGGCAGGTGATCGTGCTCCGACGACGCCACCGCGGGCACCGGGGAGCCGAGGGATCGCGCTCAAACAGCGACACAGAGCGGATGGGCGCAATTCACGGGCCGTCGCGAGCGAGCTTCTTGCCGGGGTTGAGCAGGCCCTTGGGGTCGAATGCGCGCTTGATCTGCTCGTGCAGGCGCAGCGCGGGCGCATCCCATTGCAAGGCGAGACGGCCCCGCTTGAGCCACCCGACGCCGTGCTCGGCGGCGATCGAGCCGCCGAACGAGGTCACGAGCTCGAAAAGCTCCTCGCCGGCGGCCTCGGCCGCATCGAGCTCGCGCGGACGGGCGGGGTCGACGAGGAGGGTGGCGTGCACGTTGCCGTCGCCGCCATGACCCCACGCGCATGAGGCCAGGCCGTGACCGGCGGCGATCTGCTCGAAGCGCTCGAGGCCCTCGCGCAGGCGCTCGATCGGCAGGGCGACGTCCTCGGAGACCTTGGCGCCGCGCGCGGCGGTCACGACGCCGTTGATGGCGTCGCGCCAGCGCCACAGCGCGGCGGTGTCGGCGGGCTCGTGGATCGCGAGCGCGTCGGGCGCGAGCAGCTGGATCAGCTCGCCGCGGTCGGACTCGACCTGGGCGCGGCTGCCGTCGAGCTCGATCAGCAGCGCGAACCCGGCATCGGCGGGCACGTCCCCGGGGTAGCCGCGGGCGATGATGCGCAGGGTGGCGCCGTCGATGAAGTCGAGCGCCGAGGGCTGCAGTCCCGCCGCCAGGATTGCCAGGATCGCGGCGCAGCCCTGCGCGCGTGTGGTCAGGAACACGACGAGGGTGCGGGCGAGCTCGGGGGCGGGGAGCAGCAGCAGGCGCACGGCGGTGATCACGCCGAGCGTGCCCTCGGAGCCGACGAGCAGGCTCTTGAGGTCGTAGCCGGCGACGTCCTTGCGCACCCAGCCGCCAAGCCCTACAAGCTCGCCCGGGGCGAGCACGACCTCCAGGCCCGCCACCCAGGCGCCGGTGACGCCGTACTTGAGGGCGTGCGGGCCGCCGGCGTTGGTGGCGACGTTGCCGCCGATCTGGGACTGCTCGGCGGCGCCGGGGTCGGGAGCGAACATCAGCCCGTTCTCGCGCGCGAGCCGCTGGACGTGACGCGTGCTGACGCCCGCCTCGATGTCGATGCGCCACAGCGCGGGCTCGAGCTCGCGGACCGTGCGCAGGCGCTCGAGCGAGAGCACGACGCCACCTTCCGTCGGGACCGCGCCGCCGGTCAGGCCGGTGCCGCCGCCGCGCGCGACGATCGGGACATCGTGGGCGTAGCACCAGCGCACCGTCGCGGCGACCTGGTCGGGGCTGCCGGGCAGCACGACGGCGGCGGCGCGGCCTTCGACCCCGCGCCGGCGCGCGGCGTCGCGGTTGTAGGGGGAGTCGGGCGGCGCGTCGAGGACGTGCTCGGTGCCGACGATCCGGCCGAGCTCACCGGCGAGCGCGCGGGCGGTGTCCAAGCTCATGGCTCACATGCTGGCGCAATTGCCCGGCGGCGCAGGGTTGAGCGAGCAGGCCCACGGGTATTGTGCGCGCCGATGGAGCTTCTGATCACTCGCCACTCGGCCAACGCGCCCCCGCGCGACGCGCTCGAGCTGCTGTGGCCACGCCTCGAGGGCGAGCGCCACCGCGAACTGCGCTTTAGCAAGGCGCGCGACGAGATCCGGGTGGTGGCCCCGGACGAGCCGCGCGTGCCGATGGCCGACGACGAATGGGTCGAGGACTGCCGGCGGACCGTGATGGGCATCTTGCGTTCGGTGTGCGAGCGCAACGACGAGCTCGACTTCAAGTGGTACGCCGTCTGGAGCCGGTAGGGCCGATCGTCTGACGGTTGGCCGGTCGCCGATAACGAGGCCTGGCACGCGACGGATCAGGTAGGCCGATGAGCGCGGGGTCGGGCCGGGCAAGTGAACGCGGGATCAGGCGGGCCGATGAGCGCGGGATCAGGCGGGCCGATGAGCGCGGGGTCGGGCCGGGCGAGTGACCGCGGGGCAGGCGCGGGCGTACGCTTGGAGGCGATGCCGGGGTACGTGCTCGACCACCACAATCGGGGCGAGCGGGCGCGGCTGGAGTTGATGTCGAGCCTGCTCGACCCGATGCACCGGCGCCACATCGAGGAGCTGGGGATCGGGCCTGGCGCCAACACGCTCGAGGTCGGAGCGGGCAATGGCACGATCTCGGCCTGGCTGGCGCAGCGGGTGGGCCCAGACGGCAGGGCCGTGGCGGTCGATCTCGATCTGTCGCTGATCGACCAGAGCGCTCCCAACCTCGAAGTCCGCCAGGCCGACATCTGCCGGGCGCCGGTCGAGCCGCGGCGCTTCGATCTGGTGACGGCGCGGGCTGTGCTGCACCACGTGAGCGACCTCGACGCAGCTCTGCGAAACCTCGTGGCAAGCGCGCGCCCTGCCGGAGCGGTGCTGTTGATAGAGCCGGACTTCCTGCCGGTCAGCATCGCCGAACCGGCCAACGTGCGCGCCTTCTGGGAGGGATGGCTGGCCTGGTCGCGGGCGCGCGGGATCGACTACATGGTCGGGCGCAAGCTGCCCGGCAAGCTGGCGGCGCTCGGCGTGGAGCAGCTGCACGGCGTCGCCGACACGGAGCTGTATCGCGGGGGCTCGCCGTGGGCGCGCTACTGGGAGGAGACGATCGCCGAGCTGCGCGGATCGCTGATCGAGTCCGGAGCGCTCGAAGCGGCCTCGATCGACGCCTTTCTGGCGCGCTGCGGCGACCCGAGCTGGTGGACCCAGACGATCGCGTTTACGGCCGTTCAGGGCTTCGCGCCGGCGTAGCGGCGAGCCGAGCGGGTGGACGCGGACGAGTGCCTCTACGGCCGTGCAGAGGCTTGCCCGGGCGTAGCGCCGGGCGAGCCGGCGAGCGTCGTGGCAAGCCAACCTGCGGCGGCGGGGAGGTGCGCAGGGTCGATCGTGTGCCCGACGTCGGACTCGTGGTACTCGACGGCGAGGCCGGCGCCCTCGAGCAGATCGCGGGCCTCGCGAGCATGCTCGACGGCGATGATCGGGTCGTGGCGACCGTGCGCGATGAACGCCCGCAGGCCCGTACGGTCGGCAAGGCTCGGGCTCCAGCCCTCGACCTCCGGGACGAACCCGGAGAAGGCGAGGATCCCGGCGGGAGCGGGCCGGTCGGCGCCGAGCCCGAGCGAGTAGCTCATCACGGTGCCCATCGAGAAGCCGCCGAGCACGGTCTGCGCGGGACCCAGGCCGGTGCGCTCCCATAGTTCATCGTGCAGCGCCGCGAGCTGACCATAGGCAGCGTGGAACGTCTCGGGGTCCGGGTAGCCGACGCGAGGGACGAGATACCAGTGAAAGCCGGGCGACCCCTGCAGGCTCAGCGGAGCGCGTGGCGAGACGGCGTGAAGGCGCCTGTCCGGATCGAGCGCGTCTGCCAGCGGCAGCAGGTCGGTCTCGTCGGTGCCACGGCCGTGATGGAGCACGAGCAGACCAGCGGCCGCGCCGGCGGCGGGTCGCTCTCGATACGTCAGGGGCATCCGCGGGGCTCCATGCGCCGGTCACGATATGACTACCGTGCCAGCGGCGCCGCTCCATGCGCCGGTCACAACAGGAACCAGCGCGTCGCAGCCGCGCCTAGCGTCGATTGTGGCCTGATTTGGCAGCCTGACGATGAGCCTCCCCCGACCGGCCGCGACTCGCCCGCTTTGCCGCGGAGCGCCTGCGGGCGGCTGCTTCGCAGCTGGTGCGCCTGGCATGCGAGCGTTTGTGCTGGCGGCGGCAGGCTGCGAGGGCTCGTGCAAGCTGCTGCTTGCGGGTGAGCTTGCGTGTTTTGCCGGCTTTGACGGCGCGACAGCCTTGCACGGCGAGCTTGACGGTCTCGTTGACCGTGGCGCCGTTCTGGCCGGCGAGCGCGGTCGGGATCGCGAGCGATTGGCCGCAGAGGCTGTAGTGGTCCTTGGCCGGCAGGTTTGTGGTGAGCGCGGAGTGGGGTCCCTCTGGGAGGATGGCTTCGACGCTTTCGAACGGCGCGTCGGGGACAGAGAGGAAGCTCGAGGTGGTGACGCCTTTCTTGATGGCGGTCTGGCCGTCGAGGATGACCTCGACGCCTTCGCCCTGCAGCACGAGCTCGGCGTCAGGCCACGCGGCGTTGCCGTGCGAGACCAGATAGATCGGCCCGGTCAGCGGGTTTTTCAACACCGGGGTGTGGACGGTGGCGGTGCCGATCACGGATCCTTCAGGGCAGGCCGCCGGGTTGGCTTCGAAGGTCGCGGCGAGGCACGCTTTCTGGATGGTGGTGAGCCGCGCCGGGAGCGTGGCGGGGATCGTGAGGATCGTCTTGGCGACGTGGTCTTCGCCGGTTTTCGACTTGAACGTCAATCCGAGGCTGGCGCCGTTGGCTTTGCTGGTTTTGCCTTGGGTGGTGGCTTTCACGCCCGGGTTGAAGGGCAGGTTCTGGCAGCCTTCGACCTGGAAGTGACTGGAGGCCTGTGCGGTTGCGCCGTGCGAGCCGGTGAGCTGCGCGGTGATGCTGGCCGGGTTGCAGTTGGTGGGGTTGTACTCGAAGTTGGGCCGGTCGACGTTGACATAGACGTCTCTGAGGTCGAGTGGGACGCCGGAGGCCGGGCGGCCGACGCCCTGCACGATCGTGGGCAGGCTGCTCGAGATCGTGACCTGGGCGGTGTGCGGGTCGACTTCGATCTTCGAGCGCACGACCACATCGCCGAGATTGAACGGGCCGGCCACGGCGGGGGTCACGATCGACAGGCCGTATGGAGCGCCCTGGTAGGGGCCGGTGATGTACACGCGGCCGCCGGTGACGATGTAGGGGTCGGGGCCGACACCGCTGGTCGCGATCGCTTCTCCGATCTGCGATTCCGGGCCGCACGTGCCCTGCGAGGCTTGTGGTTCGCCGCAGGGCGTGACCGATGCCAGGATCGCCGCGTTCCCCGGCGGCAGCTGCACCGTGAGCCCGGTGATCTGCTGGTCTGCGTCGGGACGGGCGACCTGCACGCTGAAGTTCGTGTAGCCGCCGGCTTTCAGGTTGCTGGCGCCGGCTGTCAAGGTCGGCGCAAACGGTCGCGAGCCTTGGCAACCGCTGCCTTCGGGACCGGTGTCGATGTCGAACGCACTGGCTTCCGAGAACGCCGCCACCGGCGCGGTCCCCGACCATGGTGTGAAGATTGCTTCGGCGGAGTAGCTGCCACACGCGGTTGGGGTGGCGAGTGACGCGCGCGCGCCGGCGAACAGTTCCAGCCGCAGTTCTTCGAAGGGCACCTGGGGAGTGTTCGCGAAGGTGCTCGTGATCTGGCCGGTCTGTTCCTGCAGGCGGGTTTCGCCTGCGAGCTTGACGAGGATGCCGGCGGCCGGGTCTTCGGCGACGATATACAGCGCGAGCAGCGAGTTGAACGGATTCTGCCCCGGTTCCCCGAGCGGAGCAGGGCTGGCGAGATAGACCGCGCCCGTCAGTTCGTGTTCCAGCAGCGGCGTCTTGATGTGCACGAGCCCGACCTTCGAGGCTTGCGGACATTCGGCGGGACCGTTGGAGAAGCGCAACGGTTGCGCCGCGCCGGGCGAATACGCGTCTGTGCTCGCCGGGCCTTGATAGCCGATCTGCTGCTCCGAGCAGGCCTGCAGCCCGTCCGCCGCCGACGGATTCAACTGCACTCCTTCGGGCAGCGCCACCGTCGTGCTCTGCACATCAGCCTCGGCAAGTGCTCCCGGTTCCACCGTGCTCTGTTGAGGAGCCTTGACGTCGACGTCGAGCCCGGCGGGACTGCTCGCCGAATGCGCCGCGACCGTGGTCCCCGTGGTCCCGGCTTGTTCTTCCACGGGTTCGGCGCTGATCGTCGGCGTGAATGGCAGCCGTTCACAGTGTTCGAAGCCGGCGAGCTGGTCTTCGGTGCTGGGGCCCTTTAGCGTGAAGATCTGCCCGGGTTCGCTGGCGAGCGTCTGCAGCGGCCAGGATTGGCCTTCGACGGTGCTGACCAGCGTGCCCGTGCAGGAGGTCGGCATCGTCAGGAACGCTCCGTTCGATCGTTTGCCGGGGGGTTCGCAGGGGAGTTCGTTGTTGACGTAGCCCCCGCCGAGCAGGCACGCCCAACCGCGTGACTGATCGTGGACGGCTTCGCCGGGAACGCCCCAGATCGTGACTTCGCTTCCGAGGATCTGGGCGGCCTCGGGCGCGTTCTTGACGCTCACGCTCACGCCATAGTCGCCATTGCTGCGCAGGGAGGTGTCGAGCACCACCGGCACCGTCAAGACCTCGAAGCCGAACCGTGCCGGCTCTCCACGCGCGGGTTCGAGATTCCACAGCGGCACGGCGCGCGTGATGTCATTGAAGTGATTGGGTTCATCGAGCGTCACGACCGCGACACCGATCGCCGATTCCGGCTTGCACGCGTTGGTCGCCGTTTCGCCGATCGCCAAGAAATCAACCGTCGGACACGCCGGCACCGCAAGCGGGTCACCGATCAGACCCGGCGGCAGATTGAAGTTCAGTTCCTTCGGCAAGGCCGGGGCCGACTGCTGTTCGTTCGGCAGTTCGAGAGTTTGATTGAGGTTGAGCGTGGTGGTCATCTGGAACGGATGCGACCCCGCCTGCGTATCGACCAGACCGCCTTCCTGTTCGGGCGTTATCGCATAACCGTCCGCTTCCACGCCGAACGCGGTCGGTTCGTTCTCGATCGCGAATGGCTCTTCAAGCAAAGCGCCCGGCATCGCCGCACCGGGAGCACCTTCCTGTTCCCCGCCCTGCACTGTCGCTTTGTTCTCTTCGCCACCGGTTGCGCCCGGCTTCACGTTGACCGTGATGATGACTTCCAGCCGTTCAAACGCGGGAAACGCTTCCGCCTTGGAGGTGCAACTGAGCTCACTCAAGCTGCACGTCATCAGATGCGCCGCTATTTTGTGAAACGCGGGCGCGCCTTCGATCGCCGTCGCTTCCAGCGTCGACGGCAGCGTGTCCTTGATTGTGACGGGCGTAGCGGTCGCGTTCACACCCGTGTCACCCACGTTCGTCGCCGCCACCACGATCGTCGCTTTCTGGCCCGGCACCAGCAGTGTCGGCGCCGCCCGCGATGACATCCGCCACCACGCCCCAGCATACGCAGCACTCGCACCCGCCATCAACAGCAGCCACACGCCAAGCAACGCCAAGCTCGAGCCCACAAACAGCGCCAGCCGCCCGCGAAGGAACGGTCGCAGTCGGCTTGAGCTCACCAGGGGCACAAACCGACCGCGAGCGCCCAGTCGCCGTCGCCTACGAGGTGCCGGACCCAGCCGCCGCACCATTTAGTGTCCCCTCCCCCGCCCGACAGACCGCTTGGTCTTGCTGTTCGCTTTGCCCGGCTTGGCCTTCGCGCCATAGGCCTTGCGTGCCCGCCGTTCGCAGGTTCGACGCTTCCGCTTGTTCTTCTGTTTGTGACATGCCTTCAGCGCACTCGCGAGCTTTTGGGCGCGAGTGAGCGCCTTGGGCTTGGCGATGGTGGTTTTCGACGAGCTGACCTGCTGTTTGGGCTCGTTCCCCGGACCCGAGAACGTCGAGCTGGCCGGAACCTGCAGGCTCGGCTGCGAGGCCTGCGCGGGACGGCAGCCTTCGCCGGTCGCACAAGACGGCGCCGGCGGTTCCACCACCGGTAGGCACGGTTCGGTTTGACCCGTTCCGCAGACGCGCGCGTCGTAGACGTCGAGACTGCTGTCGCTGTCTTGCGCGACGAGCTCCGCAGCAGTGACGAAAAACGCGTCATCGCCGCTCTCGCTCGCGTCCAGGAACGCCGATTCGTGCTGCGAGGTACCCGAGGAGACCAGGCTCACACACCCCGGCTCGCTCCCGCAGCTGCCTTCGCCGGCAGGCTCGTACTCGTACACGTTCTCGACACCCACCTGCAGGGTCTTGCCGTCGACGGTCTCTTCTCTGGTGCGATCCCGGACAGCGGGCAGCAGCGCGTCGGCGCTGTCGAAGAACAGGCGCCCGGTGTTCGAGAGATACCGCGACTGGTGCTCGGCTATCGGGTTGATCAACTCGAACAGCGTCCAGCCCGGAAGCGACCCTGCCAGCCAGTGGCCCGACCACGTTTCCGGGCGGTCAACGACAAGGCCGAGGCCTTCGCCGGCCTTTTCGGTATCGAAGACCCCGACGGGCGGTTCGCCGTCCGGGTTGCACGATGCGCACACGAGCCGTCCGCTGGGAGCGTCATACAGGTAGACCTCCTCATCGCGCGCACCGTGCGCTTCGGGATCGGCATCGACGTTGTCATAACCGGTCAACGCCTGATTCGACATGAAGGCCAGGTACTGCCCGTTGGCGGACACCTGGCTGGTGACGCCACCGAGATCGCCGGGCAGTGGCGAATTGGCCCCGCCCCAGTCTCCGGCGTCTTCATAGGACAGTCGCGCAACCAGCACCGTCTGGCGCTGGCCGGGGTGTTCGGGCGCGGGCTCTGACAGGTACAGGTTGCATGCGGCTTCAGGGTGCGGCTGCAGCGGTTTCGTGCGGGGGCAGTTCCCGGGCTCGGCGCCCGGCGCCAATACGCCGTTGGCCACGAAGTAGACGTATGAGCCGTCTTCGCTGACACCGGGGATCGTGCCCAGCACGTCCGCCGTTTCGCCCACCCGGTCGTCAGGCGTCAGATCGCTGAGGACGCCTGTTTCGACGTTGTATTCGTAGAGGTCTGCCGGACGGCCGCCCGCGCGAGCGCTTTCGCCTTCGACGACTTCTTCTTCTTCGCCGGCTTCGAGTGCGGATTCACTGGTGAGCGGCCAGGTGTCTGTGAAGAACACGCGCGAACCATTGCTGGAGGCGTCCTGAAAATGCACTTCGTCCATTTCGGCTTCGATTTCGGGCTGGCCGGCTTCGCTGACTCCCTGCGCCGCATTCACCTGGGCCGTTTCGTCGGTGACCGTGTCGCGCATGTACAGCGGGCCTTCGTCGCCCAGCCCCTCGGTCCAGAACACTCGCGACCCGTCCGTGGAGATCGCGTTCCGCACGTCACGACCCTGGTCACCCAGGAACGGTTCGCTCGCGGCGACCTGTCCCGCTCCCGGCAGCACGCTCACGAGTTTCAGCGCAGTGCCTTCTTCCCAGTCGTAAAGGCCGGCCTGCCCGGCTTCGGCGAGCAACGGGACTTCCGAGCTGAACACGACCTGCCTCAGATCCGGTGACGCCCCGGCGAATTCCAGCCGACCGCCGAATGCGCTGCCTGCGGTATCGTCGCCGGCGGTCACGAGCGGCGTGTATGCACCGGTCGCGTTTTCACGGCGATAGATGGTCTTTTCCCGTGCTTCGGCCGCCAACGGCGGATTTTCGAGCGGATCGGAGGGAACCTGCGGCTGCACCAGCGCGAATGAGAGTTCAGGGGAGAAGTAGCGATACTCGGTCGCTTCCCCGGGATTGATGCCTTCTCCACGGTCGTGCGGACTGGTGACGTCCTGGGAAGCCCATTCACGACTCGTGCGCTTGGAGATCACCTGCACCGGTTCGGGACGACGATTACCCTGAGCTTCTCCGGTAACCGGTCCGCTCGCCGTCCAGGTGATCGAATCCCCATCCGTCGCGGCCTGGATCAGCGCACCTTCGCGGCTGATCGGTTCGACCGCGGCGCCGTGCTTTTCAGGCGGCGAGACCAGCTCCCACTCACGGTCATCGGCCAGCAACCCAGCCGCGCTCGGCAGTGTGGTGAAGAACGTCTGCGCGCTCTGCGCGCTTTCCGTCATCCCGTCGGCGTTCTCGGCGAGCACTCGGTAGTAGTAGGTGGTGTCGGGCGACAGGCCTTCGAGCGTCACGTTGACCTGGACATCCCCGAATCCTTCTCCAAACTCCTGGCCTGGCGGTCCGATCGGCGCATCCGCGCAGCTCGAGGGGCTCTGCACGCAGTCGCTGGTCCCATATTGCACGTAGGAGGTGCTCCGCAGGCCGTGAGGGTCGATCAGCGCAGTCACCCGCTCACTGGCCGGCGTGAGACTCTGCGCGACCACGCTGTCGACCGCCGGAGCCCCAGCAGCTTCGCCGCCGAACACCGCGATCTTGGCTTCGTCGGGCTCGGCCACGAACACGTCGTCGTCGGCCGCGTCCACCGCGATCGCTCCTCCGCCGGTCAGCTGTCCCGAGCCGAAACGCTGGATCAGCGACCCGTCCCCGCTGAACGCCGCGACGCTGCCGACGTTGTCCGCATATACATCCCCGTCGGCGGAGTCGACCGCCACACCGGTCGTGTCCTGAGTGTCGAGGCTCCGCGCCAGCGCCGTGCCCGTGCCGCTCAGCTTCGAGACCAGCGTCGGTTTCGGCTGGCCTTCTTCGGGACAGTCCCCCAACGCGTTGGCGCGTTCATGGGCCACATAGAACGCTTCATCCCCGGGAGCTACAGCGAATCCCGGCTGCGCGAAGCACGCTTCTTCGAGCAGCTTCTGGTCGAGCGTTTCTTCGTGTCCCAGCGATCCGATGAGCCTGTTCTTTTCTTCGTCATCGAAGCCGTTGAGGTTCCCTTCTTCGTCCCAGTAGACCCACAGCCTCCCCGCACCATCGACCGCCAGGCCCGCGATGTCTTCCAGTTCGACTTCGAATTCTTCTTTGCTTTCCTTTACCTTGAACAGGCCTTTCTTGTAGATTTTTTCGCCGCTGGCAGTGAACTTGTATACGAAGTCCCGTTCGCTTGGTGACGCTTCCGCTTCTTCGGCGCCCGCTACGTAGACATCGCCGCGCGAGGGATCCGATCCACCTGCGTTGTCGACCGCGATCGCTCCGGGCGACGGAACTTTGAATTCACCCGCGAACACATAACTGTTGCCCGCTGGCCTGAAGCGCTCGACCCGTTCGTGGCCGGCATCCACGACGTACACTTCGCCGCTTTCTTCGTCCACGGCCACGCCAGAGGGACCGATGAAGCTCTCTGCGCCCGAGCCTTCCAGCGAACCGGCGAACACATGTCCGCGGCTCGAGAGCGCCGAGGCCGAGGCACAACACGCCAAACACAACGCACCGCAGACCAGACACAGCGACAGCAGCAAGCGAAGGTCCACGCGGACGCGAGCGGCACGCCGCCCGCTTGCTTCGGTCGCGCCGGTGTCGCTCCCACCGGCGCTCCGAAGACCTCTCTCCATGTCCTGCACAGGAGCCTTACTCGTCGGTCTAGATGACCGCGTTGAGCTCCAGCTTTTCTTCGCCCGTGACCGTCGAGGTGATGTCCTGTCCGGCCTGTTCGAAGACCCCTCCCTTGAAGTTGCTGAACGACGCTTCAAGGACGGCCTTTTCGGGACTTTCTTCCCATTTTTCCGGTTTCTGTTTCCCTTTGGTGGCCTTGAACTTCAAGGTTTCCGTCTGGGTCATCTTGTCGTTTTTGATTGGCACGAGCACCTTGCCGGAGACTTTGACGGCGAGCCCCGAGCATTCAAATTCGATGAACTGACCCGATTTCACGCTTTTCGCCGGATAGAGCTCGAGATCCGTCTTTTTCGCTGCTTTGCTTTCCCAGCCGACGATGCCTTCGAGCTGGTTGGTTGTCAGTTCGCCGGCTTTGGCTCCCGGACTGGTGCACGGCAATGACAGCGATTTGCAGCCCGTGAACGTAACGACGATCCCGGCCTCTTCTTTGTCGTTGCCCGGCACGAATTCGCCGGTGCTCGACTCAGCTTTGCATTCCACCGACGAGCCGCCCACCGTCGTCAGCACGCCGGCTCCACCGGTGCTGGTGAACTTGGCTTTGCCGGCGCCGGGGTCCCACAGGTACTTGCCCTTTTTTGCCCTTTCGCCAGCCGGGACTTCTTTGGTGCACTTGGAGTCGCTGAAGCTGCCGTTGTATTCTTTTTTGGCGTTTTTTTCGGCTTTCAGGCATCTCCCGTATTCCGGGGCCGTGGCCGACGCCGTCGCGGCTGCCGCCGCGCTCATCGCGAGCGCCGCGACGATGCACAGCCCCGCGATCATGATTCGTTTCGCGCTCATGCTCTCACACTTTCGTTATTGGTCTCGATCCCCGCGGCCGGCCTGTCTCGCGCGGCCCCGACAAAGGGTGTGTGGGGAAGGACCCCGCCATGAGCGAGGCCCTTCCCCGTTGTGTCGCCGGCGATTCGACTATCGCCTGCGTCTACCTCTCAGCTTTCGGCGAATTTGGCCGTCGCGTTGTAGAGGCTGCCTTTCAGTTCGGTGATGCTGGCCCCGGCCACGGCCGGGACTCCGAACACTTTGTCGATCGTCGCCGCGACATACCCGGAGAACGGCCCGGTGCACGAGGCGCCGGGAACCGGATACGTGTTGTCGACGAGCTTGCTCACGATCACGAGGCCCCCCAGTTCTTCGGATTTCTTTTCCTGGAGGAATTCGCCGAGCAGCAGTTCGCCTTCGATCGTTTCGTGCGTAAGCGGCGATTCGCTGACACCCGAGGTCAGGTGCTGCACGATCGGTTCGGCTTCCGAACCTATGTAGCAGACGTCGCCGAGCATGCTCAGCCACTTGTTTTCACCTTTGATCTTCACGGGCGCTTCCACCGCCGTGCCGTTTCGTTCGACGAGATTTTTCCTGCTCGTCTGCGGCCTGCCCGCCACTTCGATGGTCTCATAGACCTTCTTTACGAGGCCCTTTTTCTGACCTTCTTTGTACTTGTTCTTCAGCGTCGCCGGCCAGCCCATTTCTTCCTGTTCGACTTCGCTGATGTTGGCGATCGGTTCGCCGGGCACCCGCTCGGGGGTCGGTGTGATCGCTTCGACTCCGTTCAGCGGTGATAGGTACTTTTCTTCTTCGGCTTCGTTCTCATAGAGTCCGTACTGAAGCACGATCGACTTTTCCAGCGGAACCGTGATCCCGCTGACCGTGAACTGCCCGCCATCGCCCTTTTCGGTGTTGCCGTAGACGCACAGGATCCCGAAGGCGTTCGGTTCGGTGCCTATCGGTTCGCCTTCGTCGGTTTCCGTCGCGTGCACGGGACAGTTTTTGAACGTACTCGGCGATTTTTTGATCCTTTCGGCCGAGGCGCTCGTGGCGATGACCGCCGCCATCATGAGCGCGGCCAGCAGAAAGGCGCCCAGCATCCTTACGTGTCTCACTGTTCCACTACTCCTTTTCCTCTCGGTGATGATTTGCCGGCCTCGGAGCCGCGTGCTGCGGAACTCCGTGGGACCGGTCGCTTGCAGCCGCGGGTGGACGACCGGCTCGCGCGCGCTCGCGCACGGTCGAAACGGGACGTCCTCCCGCCCTCTCAACGGCGTCGTCGCACAGCACGCGCGACGATGCGTCGAAAAGCTTGTGTTGCGCTGCGGGCGGCTCATGCCACGCCGCCGATCCGCCCGCCGGCGCGCCTTGGAGCGTGCTCCGTGCGCCGCGGCGCGCGCCCCTCGAAGCTCTCGCCGAGCAGCTCGAGCGCGCGTTGGCCTTCGCCGGTCAGCAGCCAGGCGTTCGGTTCACCGCGGGCGGCGCCGATGCCCACGTTCTCGATCAGACCGTGGCGCTGGAGCCGCGCCAGCAGCTTCGACGCCTGGCCGTCGTCGATCAGACCGGCGGCATCGGCGACCTGGCGGTTGGTCGAGCCGGGCGCGGCGCCGATCGCGCGCAGCACGAGCGTTGTGCGATGCGTGGCCCGAATCGGCAGCGCGACGCTACGCGCAGGCTCGACCGGCGCGCGCGCTCCGGTGAGCTCGGCCCTGGCGACGGCCTCGCCCAGATACGGCCTGACCATGAACGACATCAGCGACGGCGCCAGCTCCACCAGGCTCGCGCCGCCGCGTGCCCGCACGCGCGCGCGGATCACGGCAAACGCGCCGCCGGCGACGAGCTCGGCGGTCAGCTCGGGCGACGGCGCCGGCTCGCCGGAAGTCTGCGGGCTGCCCTCGTCGAGCAGTTGCGTCAGGACACCCTGCACGCGCTGCTCGCAACCGAACGCGGCGCCGCCAGTTGCCGACGCGTCGAGCAGCAGCAGGCGTGCCCAGCCCGGTTCGTCGTCGAGGAACCCAAGCAGCGCGACGAGTCCGCTGCGCAACCTGCCGAGCCATGCCTGCTCGCGCCGTGAGGCTTCGGCGACCGCGTGTGAGAGGCGCGCGAGACCCTCCTCGAAGGCCGCGAGATAGCAATCCTCGGCGGTCTCGAACAGCTCGTGGAACGCACGCGCCGACAGGCCCGCGCGCGTAGCCACTGTCTGTGCTAGACGGGGGTCACTGCCTTTCCCGCACTCCGCTCACGGTTCGCGATGCCCAGTAATCACGGGCCCCTTGACCGAATAGAGGCCCATTTTTGGGGACCCCTTGACAAAGCTTGACCGATGTGTTCTCATCTTTTCCCACAAAGCGACCACGTAGTCGCCGGGGAGCAGTGAGGGTGTTTGGAGAGGGACGATGGAGGGGAGCAGCGAGGGAACCATGCAGGGAATTGGGCATAGCAACCGTGATTACGGCAACGATGAGCTGCGTTCCAAGCTCATCGCGGCGACCGTCGCGGTGATCGCCGAGGGCAGCGACCCCCGTCTAGCACAGACGCGGACCAGCCCGATACCCGCCTAACGGCGGGCGATCGCGGAGCCCTTCCCACGGCTTTCCCACGTAAGTGGGTCCAATGGCTTCCGAGCCACCGTTCGAGGCGGTATGCGGGCGTCACACCCGGCCGTCCGCCGGTGCGCTCGAGGGCACGTCAACAGCTACGAGACAGGGGGCTTCGGCAAGCCGGCCGGCCGCGCCAAGTCCGAGGAGTGCGACACAGCCGAAGGGGGCGTAGACTCAGGGTCATGTCTGCAATTGGGGATTCGATGCAGGCGCTAACGGGTCGATTCGTAGATGCGTTCAACCGTCGCGATGCCGAGGGCATGATCGCCTTGAGCGATCCCGAGATCACCTTCTATCCGACGGTCCTGATTGGGACGGTCCGTGAGTATCGAGGTCACGAGGGCATGCGACGCTGGCTCGCGGACCTCGCCAAGATCGACGCCAAGCACCTCGTTCACGTGCGCGACGTCAGACCGCTCGACGACAGGCATTTCATCGTCCGCTCCGACGTCCTGCTCGACGGCGAGACCGTGGGCGATTCGGCGATGATGATCCGGCTAACCCCTGCGGGCATGATCGCCGAGGGGCACACCTACCTGCTCGATGAGTCGCACTCGCTGCTCGACGGCGCCGCTCCTCCCCGCCGCGGGCGCGCGAAGGGCGACGGAAAAAAGTCGGGCGCCCGCTGAGCGCGAGCGCCCGGACGGCGCGGGCCGGCGGGTGACGCCGAGCCTCCCCAGCTCGTGCGGTCAGCCCGCCAGCCCCTGTAGGCCGCGGCGTTCCCCAGGCCGCGGTCAGCCTTTCCGACTCCCTCGGTAAGCCTTTGTCCAGCTACTGGTTCTGCGCGAGGATGCTGCCCCACGCCGCGCAAAGCAGGTCGGACAGCAGCTCATCGCGTTCGTCTTCGCCGCTTGCGTCGATGTCGTCGATTGCCCGCACCACTACCGCCGCGACCGATATCGGGTCCAGCGGAGGCCAATTGTTTGGTTCCATCACTGCACGCCCCTTACTACACCTGGCCGATTTGTATAACGCATACATAAAGCGATTCTGCCCGTCTCATGGTTCCCTACTTCGCTTGCGTTGCTGCCCGATCGCGCCTGGTTCCTTGCATTGAGAACCCCGCAGGGGCAATTGCAGTTGCGCTCCCGCACCGCTTCGGGAGTCCAAACTCGCGAGCCGGCTTTGGCCATCCTGGCCTAAACATTTGCGCCAGTCTGGCTAAGCGGCCTGGATGGCGGAACGAGCGCCTGTACGCCCTGGCGAACCCGCGCGGCCTGTACGCCGGCCGGCGCAGCCGCCCGGCGCCGGCTCCGCCGAGCGCTCAGACAGCCCTTCGCGCATCCGCGCGAAAGGTCGCGCCCGTCAGCGGGCGCGCGACTGCCTGCGCGCGCCCCGTTCGCAGGCGGCGCGTCGCGCGGGCGAGCGGCGCCTGGGCTTGCGACAAGCCTTCAACGCTCGCGCGAGCTTCTGCCTGCGGGTGAGCCTTCTCGCCTTCATGCCTCTCACGGCGGCGCAGCCCTGAACCGACACCTTCACGCTCGCTGTGATGGCCGTGCCGTTCTGCCCGGTGAGGGCGGTCGGGATGGCGAGGTGCTGGCCGCAGAGGCTGTAGTGGTCCTTCAGCGGCAGGTTCGTCGTCAGCGCCGAATGGGGTCCCTCGGGGAGCGTCGCTTCGACGCTTTCGAAGGGTGCGTCCGGGACCGAAAGGAACGAGCTCGTGGTGACACCCTTCTTGATCGCCGTCTGGCCGTCGAGGATCACCGTCACGCCTTCGCCCTGCAACACGAGCTCGGCGTCGGGCCAGGCGGCGTTGCCATGACTGACGAGATAGATCGGGCCACTCAGCGGGTTCTTCAGCACTGGCGTGTGGACCACGGCGGTACCGATGTCAGAGCCTTCGCCGCAGGCCGCAGGGTTCGCTTCAAACGTGGCGGCGACACACGCTTTTTGGATCGTCGTCAGACGCGCCGGCAGCGTCGAGGGGATCGTCAGGACCGTCCTGGCGACATGCGCTTCACCGACCCGGGACTTGAACGTCAGACCGAGGCTCGCGCCATCGGCTTTGCTCGTCTTGCCCCTTGTGACGGCCGACACGCCGGGTTTGAAAGGGAGGCCCTGGCAGCCGGCGACCTGAAATGGGATCGAGACCTGCTCGACGCCGTTGCCCGCGCCGTCGAGCGTTGCTTCGACGTGCTTGGGTTCGCAGCTGGTCGGGTTGTACTCGAAGTCGGGCCGGTCGACGTCGACTTGGAGCCGCTGGAGCTGGAGCGGGATGCCGGTCGAGGACCGGCCGACGCCTTGGATGAAGGTGGGGACGGGACTGGAGATCGTGACCTGGGCGGTGTGGGGATCGACTTCGATCTTCGAGCGCACCACGACGTCGCCGAGGTCGAACGGCCCGGCGACCGCGGGCGTCACGATTGACAGCCCGAACGGCGCGCCTTGATACGGGCCGGTTATAAAGACCGCGCCCTGCTCGGTGTAGGGGTCGGGGCCGACGCCGGCGCTCGCGCTGGCTTGTCCGATCTGTGATTCCGGGCCGCAGCTGCCGAGCGAAGCCTGCGGTTCCGGGCAGGGCGTGACGTGTGAGAGCATCGCGGCGGCGCCGGCGGGAAGTTTCAGTGAGATCGCCGACAGCGGCTGGTTTCCGTCGGGGCGCTCGAGCCCGAGGGTGAACTCGCTGAAGGCTCCTGCCTGCCGGTCTTCCGAGCCGGCGCTCAGCGCCGGCGCGAACGGTTCGCCACGCGGGCACGGGGTGCCGCCGGGTCCGCTGCCAACCGTGAACTCTCCCGCGCTGCTTTCCAGGCTGAGCGGCGCCTGGAAGGGATAGGACCAGGGCGTGAAGCTGGCGCTTGTCGGATACGTGCCGCACAGCGCCGGGCTTGCCAGCGAGGCTCTGGGACCCGGGAACAGGCGCAGCTCCAGTTCGCTGAACG
>DATJOF010000063.1:0-60388 GCA_035507415.1 Solirubrobacteraceae bacterium | reverse complement strand
GGCTTCATCGAGCAGTACTTCCCGACGCAGATCAACACCGATCTCACGGCCGCCGCGGCGGGGAGCCGCAGCGGGACGCTCGCGAACCTGCAGTACAGCGACGGCATCGATCTGCACCCCGAGCTCGTCATCACCGCGGGTAACAGCCAGGGCAACATCGGCCCGGCGACGGGTGTACCGATCGTGGATCCGCCGCCCAATGCCCAGCCGCTCAGCCGCGCGATCACGATCCCGGGATACACCCACCTCGATGTCCTCACCGCGGCGCGCGTCCAGAACAACGGCCTGCCCGAGCCGGTGAGCGCGAACGTCGCGAGCTTCATGCTGCAGGTGGCTCGAAACGGGCGGGGCGCCCTCGGCTCGGCCGGGCCGTAGGAGCGTGATGCGAACGCTGCGGCGTTGAGCTCCGCGTTGCGGTTCTCGCGTAAAGGGCGTCCGGCTGCGGGCGAGGCAGCGCGGAGGGAAGCACACCCTGGGTTGCGCTGGCGTTGGTGGCTCGCGTTGGAGGACCTCCTCGGCGTAGTCCTCAACGGTCAGGTGGGTCTCTCCGCCGAGGTCCCGGCGTTGGCCCGTGAGCAGCTCGGCGAGGCGCTGCCCGGTGGCGCGCCGTCGTCGACGCGGCGGCGCACAAGGTCCCAGTCGCGTTCGGCGAAGCGATCGTCGGCGATCCGACCGCCGGTCTGTGAGACTCCTGGGCGTGGTCAGACGATTCGACCTCGATGCGGATGTTCGTTCCGCGAACCCGCAGGCAATGCCCGCGGCCCTGCGTGACCTCTTCCCTGACGCCGCGGTCGAGACGACCGAGACCGGGCTGCGGGTTCGCGCGCAGATCGAGGGAGACAGCGCACGTGAGCTCAACCGCGCGGTCCTAACAGCGTTGCGGCGGGTCGAGCGCCGCACGACCCTTCGGGCGGAGTGGACCAGCGGGACAACGGTCGAGCGCTTCTTCGATTACGTTCCGAGGGGCCGCCGGGCACGCGATTAGCCGTCCGACCTCGTTCTCCGTATCGCTGACCTCGCGACGCGCGATGCGGAGTCCGAAGCGCCGTCGTGTCCGCGCTTTGCGGGTCTCGGGGCGAGTCGGCACGAACACCCGTGCGGGAGCGAAAGCAGAGCGTTCGTCTCCCGGCCACGTGCGCGGCCTTGCCGCACCCTGGGAGCGGCGCCGCCGTTAGGCCGCCGCGCTCGCAATCGAAAACGAAGCACGCTGGCGGGCATCACGTTGCGGACTGGTCGAGCTTGCGCACCGCTGCGACCCCCGCACGCCCTACGGCCGCCAGCGCGGCTGTGCCCGGAATCGATCGCGCTCGATCGGCGAGCGAGCGTTGGATTTCGCCGCCCGCTCGTATCTCAGCTGAAAACAGCCCAGCATGAGAGCGAAAGGAGAAATCGCGATGGGAAAGATCGTGATAAGCGAGAACGTCACGCTCGACGGAGTCGTCCAAGACCCTGCGGGCCGCGAGGGCTTCAGGCTTGGCGGCTGGGTCGGTCGTATCGGCGAGAAGGGTCGCGACCAGGCGGCGAGGGTGCTGCTCGACGAGAACCTGCGCGCCGAGGCGCTGCTGCTCGGTCGGCGCAGCTACGAGTTCCTCGCAGCGGTGTGGCCGTCCCGGAGCGGTGATCTGGCGGGCAGGTTGAACGACATGCCCAAGTACGTCGTGTCCGCGACGATCGAGGACCCTGACTGGAACAACACGGTCGTGTTGAAGGGCGACGTCGTGAACGAGGTCGGGAAGCTCAAGCAGGAGCTGGATGGGGAGATCCTCGTCGCCGCCAGCTTCCAGCTGTGGCACGCGCTGCTGCGGCACGATCTCGTCGACGAGCTGCGGCTGATGATCTACCCGGTCGTCCTCGGGGCTGGTGAGCGCCTCTTCGGCGCGGCCAGCGCGGAGAAGCCCATGCGGCTGGTCGGTGTCCAGACCGTCGACGACCTCGCCCACCTGACTTACGAGGTCCTCCGGTAGAACCGGCAGGCCTCGGACAGCGCCTACGTTCCGGGGTCGGACGCCCGCCGCCACCGCGGGCATCTGGCCGGCGGACCGATGGATCCCGGTGCCTCCGTGTATCTGTAGTGGATAGACCGATATGCATGACGGACGCGATCATCAACCCGGTGGCCTCGTGCACCTGGAGCTGCATACCAGCGACCTGTCGGGCGCGAGCACGTTCTACGACCGGCTGCTCGGCTGGCGGACGGAGCGGCTCGACTCTCGATGGGGCACCTACCACGGGCTCGCGCTTGGCGACGCGATCGGTGGCGGGATCGTCGAGTGCGCTGCGCGGCGGCCGCTCTGGCTCCCATACGTCCAGGTCGAGGACGTCGAGGCGGTGACCGAGCGGGGGCGGGCGCTTGGAGCCGCAATGCTGCTCGAGCCGCGCGAGGGGCCGGCGGGCTGGCGCAGTGTGCTGGCGAGCAGCGAGGGTGGTGAGATCGCGCTCTGGCAGCCGAAGCGTGTACTCGCGCGGAGGATCGGATGAGCGACTCCCACCTGATCGAAGCAGCGGTCGCGGGCGATGAGCGAGCTTTCGCCCAGCTGGTCGAGTCGCATCGGCGACCCCTTCACGCCCATTGCTACCGGATGCTGGGCTCGCTCCAGGACGCCGAGGATGCCGTGCAGGAGGCGCTGCTGCGCGCGTGGCGGAATCTGTCGTCTTTCGAGGGACGGAGCTCGCTGCGCAGCTGGCTGTATTCGATCGCCACGAACGTCTGCCTGCGCACGATCGAGCGCAGACCCTCCCGCGTGCTGCCGATCGACTACGGCCCGGCGGCGGATCCGCATGAGCCGCTGGGGGAGCCGCTGGTGGAGTCCGTTTGGATCGAGCCGTACCCCGATGAGCAGCTCGGCCTCGAGGGCCTGGCGGGACCAGACGCGCACTACGAGCAACGGGAGAGCATCGAGCTTGCGTTCGTCGCCGCGCTCCAATTGCTGCCGCCGCGGCAGCGCGCGGTGCTCATCCTCCGCGACGTGCTCGGCTTCTCTGGCGCGGAGGTGGCCCAAGCGCTCGAGACGACACCCGCGTCGGTCTACAGCGCGCTGCAGCGCGCGCACGCGACGCTCGAGGAGCGCTCGCCGGAGCGCACTCAGCAGGCGACACTGCGCGCCCTCGGTGACGAGCAGTTGCAGGCGATCGTGGCGAGCTACGTGGATGCGTGGGCGCGCAACGACGTGGAGGCGCTCGTCGGGATGCTCACCGAGACCGCCACGCTCGCGATGCCGCCGATCCCGAGCTGGTATCGGGGCCGCGAGGCGATCGAGACGGTGCTGCGCGATGTGGTCTTCGTCGCGACGCGAAACTGGCGGATGCTGCCCACCGCCGCCAACGGCCAGCTTGCCCTAGGCGCCTACGAGCTCGACAGCTCCGGCGTCTACGCCGCGCACGGCGTGACCGTCCTCACGCTCACCGGCGGCCTGATCGACGAGATAACCCACTTCCGCACGCCAGCGATGGTCGAGCGGTTCGGGTTGCCTGCTCAGGCATGATTCGCAGATGGACGGTTCGCGCTAGCTCTCGGCTATGGCTTCGATCCGCAAGGAGATCGTGATCGACGCGAGCGCGGAGCATGTCTGGGGTGCGCTGCGCGATTGGGGGGCGCTCCATGAGCGGCTCGTGCCCGGTTTCGCGACCGATGTCCGCCTGGACGGTGAGGACCGGATCGTCACGTTCGCCAACGGCAGCGTGCTGCGCGAGCGGTTGGTCGACCTCGACGAGGACGCGCGACGGCTCGTGTGGTCGATCGCCGACCCGCCATACGCACATCACAACGCGTCCGCCGAGGTGCTGGCGGACGGAGCAGAGCGCAGCCGGTTCGTGTGGACCGCCGATTTTCTCCCGCACGACCTCGCCGGCCGCGCCGCCCCGCTGATGGAGCAGGCGCTCGGCGTCATCAAGCGCACGCTCGAGTCCGCGCGACCGGGCCAGTAGGTTCGACTCCGCGCGCGCCCCCCCAAGCGACCTCGCTCACAGCCAACGCAGGCCGACCCCGGTCGAGGGTGCGGAGGGCACTCGCGGTGGCTGCCGCAGCACATACCGCGCCCGCGGGCGGCGCCCCCCGCACATCACTGCGACCGGGGTGCGTAGGCGAGCGATGGATTCCAGCTCCTCCTCGTATCTCCATCCACAACGAGGAAGCACCGGCAACCCACCGACCAAGGAGCTCGCAGATGAGGCCCACCACACCCCACATCCACCGCTGGCGCGCCTTCGTGCTGTTGGCGACGGCGTACTTCATGACGACGGTCGATCTGACCGTCGTAAACGTCTCGCTGCCGACGATCGGCCGCGACCTGCACTTCAGCGCCACGAGCCCGCAATGGGTGGTCACCGCGTACGCGCTCGGGTACGGCGGGTTCCTGCTGCTCGGCGGGCGCATAGCCGATTTGTTCGGCCGCCGCCGCATCCTGATGAGCGCGCTCGGCGTTTTCGCGGCGGCGTCGCTGGCCTGCGCGCTCGCACCGAGCGACGCGGTCCTGATCGCCAGCAGGGCGATCCAGGGACTCGGCGCCGCAGTGATGCTCCCGACCGCGATGTCGATCGTGACCAGCCTCTTCGAGGAGGGCGTCGAGCGCAACAAGGCACTGGGCATCTGGGGCGCGCTCGGTGCGACCGGCGGGACCGTCGGGCTCATCACCGGAGGGCTCATCACCCGCTATGCCGGCTGGCAGTACATCTTCTATCTGAACGTCCCGATCGGCACGGCGGCGCTCGCGCTCGCACCGAGACTGCTCCCCCGCGGCGAGTCGCACGCGACGAACCGGCGCTTTGACCTGCCCGGTGCGCTCGTGGGCACCGGCGGGTTGGTCATCCTCGCCGACGCGATCTCGCAATCGCCGCAATACGGCTGGGGGGCGCCGCGTACGGTCGCGCTGCTCGCGGCAGCTGTTGCGCTGCTCGCAGCATTCCTAGTGATCGAGACACGCGCCGAGTCGCCGATCCTACCCCTGACGATCTTCCGGGCGCCCACGCTGACGGGCGCTGTCACCGCCGGTCTGCTGATCGGCGGCAGCTTCTTCGCGTTCCTGTTCATCGGCACCCTTTACATGCAGCAGGTCCTTCACTACAGCTCGCTTGAGACCGGGTTGGCGTGGATGTTGGGCTCGGTGCCCTCGCTCATATTTGCCGGCGTCTCACAACGATTGGTCACCCGTCGCGGTCCAAAGGTCGCCCTGGGCATCGGCGCAAGCCTCATCGCCACCGGGGTCCTTTGGGGAGCACAGGCCCCGGTCCACGGGCACCTCCTGGCCAACCTCGCCGGCCCGTTCGCGCTCGCGGGTATCGGGACGGCGTTCTCGTTCATCCCGATCTCGATCGCCGTGCTCTCAGGTGTCCGCCAGCACCAGGCCGGTCTCGCCTCAGGGCTCATGAACACTTCCATACAGCTCGGCTCGGCGTTCGGGATCGCGATCGCCTCGAGCGTCGCCGCCAGCCACACGCAGGCGCTGCTGCACACGGGCACCGCTGCCCCCGCAGTGCTCGCCGCCGGCTACCACGACGCGCTGTGGGTGCTCGGCGCGATCGCGCTCATCGCACTCCCGACGATCGTGGCGCTCGTGCGCCGTCAGGAGAGGCCCAGAGTCGCCGGAAACGCCACGGCCGCCAACGCCCAGCCAGCCCTCGCCGGCACGAACTGAATCCATCCATCCAACTGACAACCCACGGATAAAGGAGAACCCAGATGTCAGCCAGCTCAACAGTTGAAGGCAAGGCAGTCCTCATCACCGGGGCCAATCGCGGTCTCGGCAAGGCGCTCGTCAACGAGGCCCTGAGGCGCGGGGCGCTGCGGGTCTATGCCGCCTCCCGTCCCCCAAGCCATCCTCGACGGCGTGGAGAACGGGGATGAGGAGATCTTCCCCGACCCGTTCTCAGAGATGCAGGCCGAGAGCTGGCGCCTGAGCGCCGCCAAGGATCTCGAACGCCAGAACGCCGCGCTCGTCCCCACCGAGCCCATCGCTGCCTAAAAGCCACAACAGTGCCGGCCTGCGGTCGTTCCCACGGTCGCCGGCCAGCACGACCGTCGTGCCGGTGACGTCTTGGTTTCAGTCGCCGCCACACGCCCACCCATCCATTAAAAGGGAGGAGCTCCCATGCCCGAGACACCCACCCAGTACAACGCCACGATCATCAACGAGTTCCGCACGAATGAAGGGCACGTCGGCGGCACATGGGAGGAGATCCCGCTGCTCCTGCTCCACCACACCGGCGCGAAGTCCGGCATGAGCCGAGTCAACCCGGTCGCCTACCTACCCGACGATCCCGGCTACCTGATCTGGGCCGCAAACGGCGGAGCGCCAAAACACCCCGACTGGTACCACAACCTCACTGCTCAGCCCAACACCCGAATCGAGGTCGGCACCGAGATGATCGAGGTCGTCGCCGAGGAGGCGACAGGCGAGTGGCGCGAACGACTCTTCACAAGAGCGACCGCACACTACCCGCAGCTCGCCGAAGCGGCGCGCAAGACTGACCGCGTCATCCCCATGATCATCCTCACACCCCTCGGGAGCGCATGAACCAGGACCCCGACTGACCACCCAACCTCTCACCGACGACCAATGAGCGAAGCGAGACAACGATGAGCCACGAACCGAACAAGCACAGGCCGACCGAAGCTGACGTAGCCGACCCGGTGGCGCGCCCCGCGGCGGTCGACCGGGACACCTTTCAAGCCGAGCTCGACGCCCTCCGGGTGCGCGAGAAGGCCCATACCCGCGCGGGCGACGCGATCGCCGCGGCGCGCCGCCGGCTCCCGATGGTGGAGATGGACCCCAGCCTCCCGCTGATCGGTCCCCACGGCCCAATGACGTTGCTCGACGCGTTTGAGGGCCGCCGCCAGCTGATCGCCTACTACTTCATGTGGTGGAACGGCCACCCGGCCGCCGAGCAGTGCGAGGGCTGCACCCACTACACCACCCAAGTCGGCGAGCTCTCCTACCTGCATTCGCGCGACGTTACCTACGCCACGTTCTGCCAGGGGCCATACGAGGAGAGCATCCGCTACCGCGACTTCATGGGCTGGGAGATGCCCTGGTATTCCGCCGAAGGCTCCCTCGACGCATTGCTGACCGGGCGGCGCGTCGGCAAAATGCACGTGGTTTGCTACCTGCGCCATGGCAACACGGTGTTCGAGACCTACTGGACCACCCTCCGCGGCGTCGAGGCGATGGACTACAGCTACGGCCTGCTCGACCTGACCGCCTACGGCCGACAGGAGACCTGGGAGGACTCGCCCCCCGGCTGGCCACAAGCACCCGTGATGTCCCACCTACGCACCAACGGACGCCCCACCGCCCAGTGGTCGCGCCTGCAAGCCGGACGCTCCGACGACCTTGGCACCACCGACCGCTGACCGGATCCGCCGGGGCGATGAGTGCGAGCTTTTCGACCGGCCAACCGTCAGGTGAATGCCCCCGCCCAGCGGGTCGCATCGCCGTCTGCATGGCAAGCGAGCGACGGCGCCTGACGCCAGGGCGAGGTTGACCAAAGGTCGACCACGCCGGCAAACCGGCGGCGGACAAGCGCCGACTGACTGCTAAAACCGAGGCTGAGCAGGCACTTCCTATGGAGCTAGGGGGACTCGAACCCCCGACCTCCTGGGTGCGATGCGCCCCGCAGGACATCTGGAAAGAGGCCGACGTGGAGGGGCTTTATTGGTAGTCGTCCAGAGACACTACGCGCCCAGAATCGGCCTATTTGCGGACTTTTCTGGGGGGTTTGGGACCAGAGATCGAGGTTTGGTCCCAAACGACGCGCGCCCGTAGCCTGGTCAGGCGGCGGCCGGAGAGCGAGCGATCGTCGCCTGTGGGTCCGGGCTGACGAGCGTGACGCGCTCCCCGGTGGGCAGCTCGGCTTCGAGCGTGATGCCGATCGCGGCCATGAGCCGAAAGGCATTGTCGGTCGTCGGGTTGGCGGTCGCCGAGGTCAGCAGGCGCCTCACGCTCGAGGCATCGAGGCCGGCGCGGTCAGCGAGGGCGCGCTTGGTGATGCCCCGTTGCTCGCGGGCGGTCTCAAGGAGCGTCAGCAGCGCGTTCCGTGAGCGCAGCGCCTGGACTCGGCGGGAGTGCTCGACGCTCTCTGGCTCGGACAGCAGCTGTCGATGGCGGCCTGGTGGGCGGTCTTCGTGGATATGGCGGAGAGAATAGCGTGCTTGTGGCATAGATGCAACACACGTTCCGCAGGCAGGTCCTGCGGTCGGGCTCGCCGTCCAGTGGATCGCCGAAGGCGCGCGACCCTATAGCTCCCCACCCTCGTGGATCCGTCGCCGCCGGCTGCTGGGCTTTAGGCTGGGCATTTCGTAGCCGATGACCTCGATGTGATCTAAACTGTGATCTAATGCTGTTATGGCGCTCGACCAACTAGACATCCCGACCGTTGAACACGAGGTATTTCGCAACCCGCCGCTAAAGGCCATGCTAGGCCGAGTGCGCTTCCCGACCGTGCTCCGAATAGCGGACCTGCCGTCGCTCGCGCCTTTCCAGGAGGCGATCCGTCACGAGTTTCCAACGTTCAGTCAAGAGCGGCAGCTCAGCTTTGTCGTCGGACCACAAGGGCCTCAGGGCGCCTCGGCGCAGCAGGCTTTCCGCTTCATCACGGAGGATGGTGGGTGGAGCATCTTGCTGACTCCCGAGACGGTCACGCTTGAGGCCGATGTCGCCGTCAGGTACGCGAGTTACGACGAGTTCGTAGAGCGGTTTCAGCTCGCTTGGACGGCGATCTTGACCCACTTCGGGCCTCGGCAGGTGGCCCGCCAGCGGCTGCGGTATGTAGATCATCTTGAAAGCGAACGGTCGGCTCCCGAGTGGGCATCGCTCATCAACCCCGACCTCCTCGGGCCCGTCGTCGAGCGCTTCGGCGACGCCGTCACTCAGTCGGCTAGCGAGCTTCGCTTGTCGCTTGCGGACGGAGTGCTGGTCTTCAAGCATGGAATGCTTCCGGTGGGTCCGGATGGCAAGATGGGGTACCTGCTTGATTTCGACTACTCCACCGAGCAGCCGTCGGACGACACCTCGTTAGACGCGATTATGCAGCGATTCAACCGGTATCACGAGACCCTGCACAGCTTCTTCCGTTGGTGCGTGACCGACGCCGCACTGGAGATTTTTCGTGGTGAGTGATTCACTTATCGAGTACCCCGCGATCGGACCAGATCCGATGCCAGCGCAGCCGCACGAGGGTATCCGGGTTGTGATGCGAGACGATGGCAGGCACGTGGATCTTCTGCCGAGCATGCTTTCGTCATATTTGTTGCCCACCTTGGCCGACTTCTCGCTGGTGAGGCAAGAAGCTAGGTCGAGGAGCTTCAGGTTTACCCTGCTTGGCGGGGGTACGATCTGGTTCGACGAAGTCAACGACCGAGCACACGTAAATCGACTCAACGAGTTGTTCACGGAGGTTGAAGCGGTACCTGGCTCGATCGTCTCGCTAGGTTCGGTCTCGGTCGGGCTGTTAGGACAGGCTGATCTGGTGTTCGGGGTCGGTCGCACCGAGGTTGTGACGAGCGGGCCCCCGGCATTGACCGACTGGGCCACCAGGCAGATCGCCGCTGCCCCAGCGACGGAAGCAGTAGCTGCTTTTGACAATCCCAGTCACCTCGAGCGACTCGCACCTGATGCGCCCATCGCAGACGTCGCCTCGCGGATTGCAGTGCTGTCCGGGCTGAGCGACGAGCTGCTTGCTAAGTTGTTCAAGGTTGAGCGAGAGACATTCTGCCGCTGGCGAACGGGCGTGCTCACCAACCCGCGGCCCGGCAACCGCCGACGTCTCGGGTTGCTTCTCACCCTCGTCGAAGACCTCACAGCGCGGGACGTGAGCGTCAAGGAATGGCTACTGAACTTCACGACGCCAGTTGGGCTCACTCCATACCAACTGCTTCAACACGGAAGATTCAATGATGTGGCCTATTTCGCGGCTTTGGTCGGCGAGCCCGAGGTCGAGCGCGACTCTCGCATCACAACACGAGAGGAGCCGGAGCCGCTCGAATTCGGGGATGACGACGTGTGGGAGCTCGAACCTCTCGACGATGAGCGATAGGCATGCGGTTCCCGGCAGCGCCTTACCTCGACCGGGGTGACGAGCCCCATGTTCGTCCAGCGCGTCCGCTGTGGCAAGGCGACGTGTTTCTTGACGTCCCACTCGTTGGGCCCGCTCAACCGGACCCAAAGCAGGCTGGCACTTGGCGCTCACCGAAGCCACGCACGGGCCCGAAGGCACTCGGCCTATTCATAACGCATCCGTGCGCGTCGCGATCCCAGGAAACGCACAAGCTCGCGAAACACGTGTCGATCGCGCCGGTCGTGAGGCGTCCGTCGAACTGGGGGCCTCCCTGGGAGGGGTGGTACGAATACTTCCCGTTGCCCGGCCTGCGCGAGGGCGAGGACTATGTCGCCAAGCTCGGGGAAGCGTGCCCTGTACCGACGGAGGCGCTTGCTGAATGCAGGATCGCGTGTCTGAACCGAGACGGCCTTGAGGCGCTATTCCACCGTCTCGCTATGAACTCGCTGCGGTTCCCAGAGACCCCGACACACTACACGACGGAGGCCGCGCGACTCACGCACGAGATCGACCTGTGGGAGCGATGGAGCGAGATTCGCGCCACCGAGGATGGCTTTCAAGACTGGCTTGACGGACCGTTTGAAGGGCAAATACGCGAAGACGCGGAGGGTAGACCGATCGCAGGCTCGGCGAGGCCCACCGGCGGGACTCGACGCGACGTTCTGGTGTGGAATTACGACGAGATCTCGACTGAATTGGACGCCTTTCTTTGTAGCTAGAGTCTTCGCGAAAGCCTGGATATGTGTAGCCTTCAGCCCGGAGAGACCGGCACTCGCTAGGGGACGCGGTTATAGAGGTAGCGTCGCGCCGTGGCGTGCAGTGCGGGCACGCGTCCGTTGAGCTTCGCGAGCACGAAGCCCACGAAGTAGCCGGTGAGCGCGCGCCAGGATGCGAGCCACGCCGCGAACTCGTCGCCAACCTCGGGATCACGCTTGAACGAGGCGACGAGGAGGCCGAGGTACCCAAGCAGGCTGGGATCAATGTTCAAGAGTTCGCAGAGCACCGGCGGCTCCCGCTCCGGCTCACAATCGCCGATGTACGGCGCGGCGTCGATCATGACGAGGTAGCCCACGACGACGCCGACGACCTCGTCGCACGCGCACACGAGCTCGTCGAGTGGTGCCTCCGCGGCGATTCGGCGCAGCGTGCTCAACTTCGTCGCGCGCGGCAACGCCTTCACCATCCCGACCTGCTCCGCGAACGGCTCCGCGTTGAGGAGCGCCTGCGAGCCCGGCACCCGCGCCGCGAGCGCTGCGAGCAGGTGCTCCACCGCCTCGTCCGAGCCGAGGCTGCCACGAACAAACATCCTGCTGATGTTCTCCAGATACTTCCAGGTCGCGTCGGGCAGCGGCACGTCGTCGGACTCGTGGATGCTCGCCGCCCTCCGTGCCCACTCGAGCTGCGGGTTCCCGATCGCGCCCTCCACCCACGCGAATGCCCTGTCCAGAGCCGGTGTCCTCGGGTCTCCCGGCCTCGCCTCACGCATGGCGTTGAAGATCGCGTCCAGCGGGGCGAACCACTCCTGCTGTCGCGCGAGGAGCCTGTCGTATGCGCCGCGCAGTCTGTCCTCGCTCAGCGCGTAGCCGAGGCCGAGGAGGCTGAGGCCGACGAGGTCGACGCTGCGGTAGCGCGCCATGAGCTCCGCGACGGCTCTCACGCGTTCCACGTCGCGCGGTGCGTACAAGGCGACGCGACGCTTCGCCACCCAGAAGAGCCGCGGCGGTGGAAGCAACCCCTCAGCCTGCCACCGGCGCAGCTTGCGCTCCGACGCGCCCGCGGCCACCCGCGAACTCCGCCGCGGGCACAACGGATGCTAGGTCCCCATCACCAGACACCCTCTCGCCGAGGCCCGGCGTAGCTTCGGCCCGTGGGCCGGCGTCGCTCACGCCGACGCCGCGCGGGATGCGGTGCTCGGCGCGCAGGCGCGAGACCGTCTTGTTGCCGAGCCCGGCGCGACGCGCGACCTCACGGTCGGACAGCCACGGGGACTCCCGCAAGAGTGCCAGCGCCTGCGCGCGCTGCTCCGGCTTCGCGTTCACAGCCTCAAATGACACAGCACCGCCCGCGCGAAATCAAGGACCAAGGGGCCACCCGGCGTACCTTCCGCAGTCCAACCAACGACGGCCCCGCACGCCGGGGCGCTAGGAGTCGAAATGCGCAACAAGCACGGACGCAACGCGAGCGGCACCACGACCGCGGACGAGAAGAGAACGAACGGACGCACCGCACGCGGGAACGGCGTCGCAAGAGCGACGCGGATGCGAGCACCGAAGACGTCGACGATCACGGCCCCCGTCGTCCTCGACGACGCCTACATTGCGATCAACCAGCTCGCCGTCTACGGCGCCCCCGTGGACGCCGCGAGGGAGTGCGTGGAGCGCGGCGAGGACCTGGAGGTGGCGGTGCGCAGGATGCTGGACGTGGGCGCCGAGCTCGTGCGGCACGGAGGGCACCAGGCCACGCTCGACTCGGTGCGCAGCCAGGTCGACCGTCTCGTCGACGCCGTCTCTGTGACGGTCGCGGAGAACCTGCCGAGGTCCGTTCAGGAGCAGCTCGCCGGGTTCCGCGACGTCCTCGGCACGTACCTGGACCCCAAGCACGCGGACAGCGTGCAGCGCCAGTTGGAGGGCATCATGCAAGCGGGCGCGCGCAGCCAACGCCGAGAAGTCACGCGCGCTTTGCTGGACGAGCACGGCCCGTTCGCCGTGTTCAAGGCCGACCTCGGCGACAAGCTCAAATCAGTGGGTGATCTTCTGCCACAAGTCGTGGCGCTGCGGGAGCAGCTCACGGCCGCCGAGCGCGCCGCGGGCGAGCGCGAGCGCGCAACGCAGCTGCTCAATGCCGAGCACGAGCGCGGAACCGCGAAGGGAACCAACTACGAGCACGTCGTCGGCGAGACGCTCGCCGCGGCGCTCGCGCCGTTCCGCGACACCGTTGAGCACGTTGCTACCGAACACGGAGCGGACCGGAACAAGTGCGGTGACTACGTCGCCACGCTCAACCCCGACACGACCCGCGGCGCGGACGTGAGGGTCGTCGTGGAGTGCAAGGCGCGGCCCAGGATAGGCGTGCGCGCCGCGATGACGGAACTGGAGAAGGCGATGGGCAACCGCGAGGCCACCGCCGGGCTCCTCGTCCTCGATAACGCTGACGGCACCGCCCTCGGCGGCTTGCCGCTCCGCCCGTACCCCGGCAACCGCGTCGTCGTCCACCTGGACCGCGACGAACCCGAGCCACTCGCGCTCGAGATCGCCTGCCAGCTCGCGCGCGAGCTCGCCCTGGCGTCCGCTCGGCCGCGGGAGCGAGCCATTGATGTGTCCGCGCTGGAGTCCGACTTCGCTCGCCTCACCGACGTTGTCGAGTCGGCGAAAGCCATCGCGAGCGGAGCGAGGGTCGCCAGGAAGGGCATCCAGAACATTGAGGACGCCTACGCACGCCTCCGCGGCGACGCGACCCCAGACCCCTGCCGGGCGCCATCGCGGGGAACCCAAAAATGGCTCCACTGCAGGGGATTCGGCGATGGAGCTAGGGGGACTCGAACCCCCGACCTCCTGGGTGCGATCCAGGCGCTCTCCCAGCTGAGCTATAGCCCCGGGCGCCCTCGCGGTCCCTCGCGAAGGCCTAGCAAGTGTAGTGGCGCACCGGATGACGCGAGGCGTTCGCGGACGCCCGCCGCGCGGGCATCTCGGTGGTCGGGGGAGATAGCGCGCGGCGCCGCCCAAGCCGATGGCGCATTCAGGCGGTCGCGATCCGCCGTAACGAGCGCCATCTCCACGACGGAGCGCGATCTCCACGGCGAGCAGCGCGCTGCCGTCCAGCCGCGGAAGATGCCGCCGGCAAAGCCCGCCCGGCCGGCCAGGTATCGTTTGCGAGCGCATGGGAGTCCTCGACGAGGCCATCCGCGAACACTTGGAGCTGCAGCGCCGGCGGGGCGCCGATCCGGGCGCCGTGGCGCGCCAGGAGACCGAGGCGCTCGGTTCGAGCGACGCGGACGGGCTGCCGGCGGCGGACCGTCACGATCAAGCGCATCGCGACGAAGCGCGCGCCGAAAGCTTGCCCCTGCCCGACGCCGGGCCCGAACGCGAGCTGCACCAACGCGGGGACCAGCCGCACCAGCCGGGCGATCTCAGCGACCCCGCGCAGGAGACGGCCGAGCTCGATATGCGCACGGTGTTCGATGACGCCGAGCAAACGCACGGGCCCGCCCGCGAGTTGGTGGAGCGCGGCGATCCGGTCGAGTCCGATCGACTCTGGCTCGACCGCGACTCCCAGCCCTCGGGTCTGCTCGCGTAGGGCGCCGCGCGAGCGCGTCGGCAAGGCTGCGCGTGCCTGAGAAGCCCGCAGGCCCGGACAGCGCGCCGGCGACGATCGCGGTCCGCGCGTATGTCAGCGGAGCGGTCCAGGGCGTCGGGTTTCGCGAAGCGACCGTCGGACAGGCCAGGACGCTGGGCGTGATGGGCTGGGTGCGCAACGGCGAGGACGGAACCGTGCAGGTTCACGCCGAGGGTCCCGAGCGCGCGGTCGATCGACTGGCGCAGTTCCTGCACGAAGGCCCGTCGTTGGCCGACGTCTCGAACGTCGCGATCGAGCGCGTCGCCGTCGAGGGCCACGAGCAGTTCGCGATCCGCGGCGTGAGCGCCGGGATCTTCGTCGTTCGAGAGCACGTGGCCACCAGCCGTCACTTCGATGTGCGCCTGGAGCTGGACGGCGCGATGCGCTCGTGGGCCGTCCCGAAGGGACCGTCGCTCGATCCCGCGGTCAAGCGTCTGGCCGTCGAGGTGCCCGATCACGATCTCGAGTCCGTCATGGCCGAGAGCGCGCACGGCGAGCGCGGAGCGATCGTCTGGGATCGCGGAACCTACGAGCAGGGCGGGCGCGTCGCCTGGCCCGAGGCGCTGGCTCGCGGCCATGCGGTCTTCGTGTTGCACGGACAGAAGCTGCGCGGCGGCTTTGCCCTGCAGCGCACGCGCCCCGGCGAGAAGGCTCAGTGGCTGCTGATCAAGCGCAGCGACGAGCACGCGAGGCCGGGCTCGGACGTGGTCGCCGAACAGCCCCAATCGGTTCTCAGCGGCCGCACCCTCGAGCAGACCATCGCCTCGGCCGAGCCCTGACGCGGCCTACGCTCGAGCAGACCATCGCCTCGGCCGAGCCCTGACGGCCGCAGCGGCGCCCGTCAGGCCCAGGTCGGGACCTGCTGGACCGCCCACGAGTTGCCGTCCGGATCGGCGAAGAAGACGAACCGGCCCCAGGGGAACTCCTGAACCTCGCCGACCTCGACTCCGCGGGCGAGCAGCTCCTCGCGCGCGGCGTCGGCGTCGGGCACGACCAGTTGCAGTCCCGAGATCGCGCCGGGCTCCATGTCGTGAACGCCGCTGGTCAGCGAGATCGAACAGGCCGACCCGGGCGGTGTCAGCTGGACGAAGCGCACGTCACCGTTGACCCGCTCGTCGACGTCGGCCCGAAACCCGATTTTGTTCGTGTAGAACTCCTTGGCTCGGTCTATGTCCTCGACCGGGATCTGGACCAGCTCGAGCTTCCAATCCATCGTTGTGCCTCGCTTTCTCGGCTTGCAGCCGCCGTCTCTGCTCGCCCTCTCCCCCCGCGCGCACCACTGGCTGACGATCAAGGCCACCATCTTAGGTCGTCGCGATGGCCGCCGAGGCTGTCGCGATCGGCGGGGCGCTCAGGGTCGTCGCGATCGTCACCGCGCTCAGATCGTCGTGATGACCGCGGCGCCCGGATCGTCGTGATGGTCGGGCGCTCAGGTCGTCGTGATGGCCGCGGCGCGCGCGCCCGGCGCCGCCTCATCGACGGGGGCGCGCTCGATTTCGTGCTCGCGTACGAGCAGCGCCGCGGCGATCGCACCGAGCACCGCCAGCGCGCCGCCGATCAGCAGTACCTCGTTGAGCCCCGCCAGGAACCCCGCGCGCGCGGCATGCGCGACCAGCCCGCGTGCTCCTGTGGGCAGCGACGCGAGCGCCTGCGCGAGCCTGCCTGCCGACACCGCTTCGATCAGCTGGCGGCCGTGACCGCCGACCGTCGGAGCGAGCGACGTGGCCTTCTCGGCGCCGCGCGAGGCGAACAGCGCTCCCCAGGCGGCGATCCCGACGGCGACGCCGACCTGACGGAACGTGTCGTTGACCCCGGCGGCCATGCCGCTGCGCTCCTTCGGCACGACGCTCAGCGCGACGTCGGCGATCACGGTGTTGACGATCCCCACGCCGGCACCCGAGACGATGAAGCCCGGCAGCAGCGCCGTCCAGCTGTCCGCGAGGCTCAGGCCGGACATCAGCAGGAGCCCGAGACCGGTCAGCGCCAGCCCGACGCCGAGCTGCGCGCGCGCGGCGACCCGTGAGACCCATGCGCTCGACAGCGCGGCCACGATGAACGTCACGACCGTCAGCGGCAGATAGCGCACGCCGGCGCCGAGCGGCGAGTTGCCCAGGAACTGCTGCAGGTAGAGGGTCAGGTACAGGAACAGCGCGAACAGCGAGGCGCTGATCGAGAAGGCGGCGAGCTGAACGCCCGTGAAGGCGCGGTTTGCGAACAGCTCGAGCGGCAGCATCGGATGATCCGAGCGCCGCTCGATCGCGATGAAGACAGCGAGCAGCACGACGGCGCCGCACAACAGCGAGACGATCGTGAGGCTGCCCCAGCCGATCGCGTTGCCGCGCAGCAGCGCGAACACGAGCATGAACAGCGCCGCGGTGAACGTGGCGACGCCCGACCAGTCCGCCCGCGTGGCGTTGGGATCGCGCGACTCGGCGACGTAGGCGGCGGTGATCGCGATCGCGACGATGCCGATCGGCACGTTCAGGAAGAACACCGATTCCCACCCGAGTGACTGGGTCAGCGCCCCGCCGATCAGCGGCCCGAGCGCCACGGCCACGCCGATCGTGGCGCCGTAGATGGCCATCGCGGTGCCGCGCTCGGCGCCGCCGGGGAACTCCTGCGCGACGAGCGCCAGCGAGAGCGCGAACATGATCGCGCCGCCGACGCCCTGCACGGCGCGGGCGCCGATCAGAAAGCCCGCGCTGGGAGCCAGCGCGCACGCGAGCGACGCGGCCGAGAACACGGACAGGCCTACGAGGAACGAGCGCTTGCGCCCCAGCCGATCGGCGAGCGAGCCGGCGGTCAGCACGATCGTCGCGAGCGCCAGCGAGTAGATGTCGACGACCCACTGCAGGTCGGTGAAGCTGGCGTCGAGGCTCTTCTCGAGCTTCGGCAGCGCCGTGTTGACGACGGTGATGTCGAGCAGCAGCATGAACGTGGCGATCACCACGGCTCCGAGGGTCCACCACTTGCGGGTCATTGACAGCCTCCGATCACGGTCCTAGAATGGTCAAGGAGCTTTGTAAGACCAGTTGATCAATCGACCTTATCATGTCATCTGACCAAATGTCAAAATCACGTCGCGACGAGGCCGGTCGCGAGCAGGCGCGTAGCGAAGAGTCGCGTCGCGAGGACTTCGTGGCGCTCCTCTACAACGCCGCCGACGGCCTCGTGGCCGAGCTGCTGCGACGCATGGACCAGGCCGGCTATGGCGACGTGCGCCAGACCCACGGCTGCGTGTTCGGCAACATCGCCGCCGACGGCATGCGCCTCACCGAGCTCGCCGAGCTGGCGAACATGACCAAGCAGGGAGTCGGCGAGGCCGTGAGCGACCTCGAACGGATGGGCTACGCCGAGCGCGTGGCCGACCCCAGCGACGGGCGCGCCAAGATCATCCGCCTGACCGAGCGCGGGCGCGCGGCACAGCGGGCGGGCTTCGAGATCATCGCCGGCATCGAGCGCGACTGGGTGAAGCGATTCGGCGCGGAACGCGTGCGCGAGCTGCGCTCGCTGCTGCTGGATCTGACCGAGCCCGAGCTCGACCTCGCGCGCGCGGCCTGAACCTGGGCCCCTACCCGGCGCTCGCCCGACACAGGCGCCTCGGTGGACACCGGCCGCTGCGGGCCCACTGCTCGGGTGGCGCGTCGCCACGGGCGCCTTCGCGGGCGCCGGAGACTAACCTCTTGGGCAGCGGCCATCTGGAGGATCTGTCGTGGGCCTCGACACATTCCAGCGCAGCGATCGGCACGACCCTGGCGACGTCCGCCTGGCCGGCGGTGCCGTCGCGGGCGACGGCCGCCGCTCAGGGCGGTGGATCGCGCTCGCGGTGCTCTTGGGGCTGGCCATGCTGGCGTTTCTGGCGCTCGCGTTCCTGTTCTCGCGCCCGGCGATCGTGGTCGACTCCTCCGCGCTGGCGCAGGTGCAGATGCCGCTGACGGGCGGCACGCGCGAGAGCGTCACGGCCACCGGACCCGGCGGCCGCACGATTCCGATGGCTCTGCGCGACGGGCAGCTGTGGCCGCAGGTGAAGCTCGCGTCCGGCGAGCCCGTGTCGGTGGAAGTGGTCGTGCGCAGAGCCGGCTGGGTCGGCTGGCTGGCGGGCGGTCAGACGAGCGAGCGCGTGACCTTCCGCACGCCGAGCGCGCCCGTGAGCGACCGCTACGTGACGCTCGCAGCCGGGGCGCCGCTGCGGCTGTCGTTCGAGCAGCCGGTGCGCAGGCTCGCGTACGGGCAGCCCGAACATCTTCACCACGACACTTTCAAGCGGGGGCACAGCGTGATCACGCTCGCCCACGTCGGCCCGGCCGGGTCGATCGAAGTGGCGGCGGCGCCGCGCACCTGGGAGCGGCTGCCGGCGCCGCTGCTCGTGAGCTGGTTCCCCCCGGGAACGCAGGCGAGCGCGGTCGTGAGCCCCCAGCCCGGTACGCCGATCTCCCCGGCGACCCCGATCTCGGTCACCTTCTCGCGCCCGGTCGCGAGCGTGCTCGGGCCGGCCCGCCCGCGCCTTCAGCCCGCTGCCGCGGGCAGCTGGCACACGATCGACAGCCACACGATCGTGTTCCGCCCGGCGGGCTACGGCTTCGGCCTCGACACTCCCGTGGCGCTGGTGCTGCCGCAGACCGTGAGGCTGATCGGCGGGCAGGCCGCGGGCGCGGCCAGCGTCGCCAGCTGGACGGTGCCGCCCGGCTCGAACCTGCGTGCGCAGCAGCTGTTGGCACAGCTTGGATATCTGCCGTTGACCTTCGCGTCCACGAGCCCGGTCGCCAATACGCCGACAGCCCAGGAGCGCGCCGCCGTGGATCCGCCGGCGGGCAGCTTCTCTTGGCGCTACCCGAACGTCCCCGGCTCGCTGGACGGCCTGTGGCAGCCGGGTGCGCCCAACGTGGTCATGCGCGGCGCGGTGATGGCGTTCGAGAACGCGCACGGGCTCGAAACCGACGGAGTCGTGGGCCCGTCGGTGTGGCGAGCTCTGATCGCGGCGTCGATCGCCGGCCAGCGAGACACGGTCGGCTACACCTACGTGATGGTGAGCGAGGGCTCTCCGGAGAGCCTGACGCTGTGGAACGACGGTTCGACCCGTCTCACCGCGGCCGTCAACACCGGCATCCCGGCGGCGCCCACCGAACAGGGAACGTTCCCCGTCTATGAGCACATCCCCGTCGGCACGATGAGCGGCACGAATCCCGACGGCAGCCACTACGAAGACCCGGGGATCCCCTGGATCAGCTACTTCAACGGCGGCGACGCCCTGCACGGCTTCGACCGCGCCTCCTACGGCTTCCCGCAGAGCCTCGGGTGCGTGGAGATGCCGCCCGCGACCGCCGGCGAAGTGTGGCCGTATACGCCGATCGGGACCCTGGTTCACATCGAATAGGCCCCGTCGGGCGCGGGGCCGATCGGCCCTACCGGCGCGGTGCCGCCGCGCGCTCAGGCTCCGACAGCCGGCGCTCGCGCCCGGCGCAGTCGAACAGCACGAGCGAGTAGATCGACGTGGCCGCAGGCCCGTGCCATGCCCGCGCGGGTACGTGCCGGCAGGCGCGCAGCACGGCCCTCGTCGCGAGGCTGCCGCCGCGCGAGGCGTATGCGCCGCCCAGCGCGACGTAGCGCGCTTCATCGCGCGCCACGAGCCGGGCCAGGCCCGGACCGGTCAGGACGGGGTCGGTCCCGCTGTAGCCGGCGATCGCACCGGCGCGCAGGCCGAGCAGGATGAACGGCGCCGCGGTCGGCGAGGCCACGGTGAGCAGCGCCCAGCGCTCGGTCGGGTGGTGCGAGCGCACATACGCGATCAGCCGTCTGTCGATGCGCATCGACCGTTGGGGGACGCCGTACGGGCCGCTGCCCGGGGCTTCGTGCGGCCCGGCGGCGGGGAAGGTGCCGTTGACGGGAAACTGCCACGTGTTCGCGGCGTAGACGGTCGGAGCCACCAGCAGCACGGCGAGCGTGAGCGCGAGCGCGGCGCCCACCAGGCGCCGCGCCGCGCAGGCGCATACGCCGACGGCCGCCACGGCGATCAGGACCGGGTCGAACCAGGCCATGTACTGCTGCTGGTGCAGGATCGAGAGCTGGGCGATCACGGTGGCGGCGACCGCGCAGGGAAGCAGGACGAGGCCCCAGTGCCGGCGGCGCGCGAACGACGCCAGCGCGACGGCGCCGCCCCCGAGCATCGCGGCGAGGCCCGGGCCCATCGCCGAGACGTAGTAGGGGTGCACGATGCCCTTCGAGAAGCTCAGGATCGCGACCTCGACCAGCAACCATCCGCCGAATACGATCGTGGTCGCCAGGCGGCGATTGCGCCGCGCGCGCTCGCCCGCGAACGCCTGCAGGCAAAGCGCCAGCAGGCCGATCAGCGCGAACGGCAGCAGCCAGGCCCCCTGGTCGGCCAGGCCGGACTCGAACAGGCGCAGCGGGCCGGTGGGTTCGCCGAACACGAGCGGCGTGCTGAGCCGGCCGTCGGGCTGGTACTTCGAGGCGTGATGCGGGCGCGAGACGCGATGCGGGCCGGTCTGCGCGCGTCGCGCGGTCCCGGGACCGGCGGTCCCGGCGACACCTGAAGGCGCGCGTGGCGCGGCCCCGGGACCGGCAGTCCCGGCGACACCCGAAGCTTGACCCACGCGCGCGCGCGCGCGCGCGCGTGCGCTGCCCGCGGTGGAGTTCGCTGAGGGCGCGGGCGCGCGGGGCGTTGTCGACGTGGGTGTCTCGCCGGCCGCGAAAGCGCCCGGACCGCCGGCCGGTGTCCGGGTCACCCCCGGCGCCGGCGTGAGCGCCGGGCCCCGAACCGAATCAGGCGTCCGTACGCCGCCCAGCGGTGCGCTCAGGCCGCCGCCTCGAGCCGCGAGCCCCGGCCCGCCGGACCCGGGCGGACGAACGAGCGCTGGCAGTGGCGGTATGTGCAGGCCGGCGCCTTCGGCGACCGGTATCCGACCGGGCCCGCCGACCTCGCCTTCGACGCGGCCGAAGCCGTTGTAGTCGAACGTCAGGCCGAGCTCGGTGTTGTTGGTCGAGCTGCCCACGAACGGCCGCTGCGACGCGGGCGTGAGTTCGACGAGCGCGATCCACGAGAACGAGACGGCCAACATGACCAGGCCTGCCAGCAGCAGGTTGGCCGCGCGTCGCGGCAGCGACGCCGGGGCGCATACGGCGTAGGCGAGCGCGATGCCGGGGACGACCAGGTAGGCCGCGAGCGTCTTGGTGTTGAACGCGAGCCCGACGAGCACCGCGGAGCAGATCAGCCAGCGCAGGCGTCCGCTGTCGATCGCGTTCAGGGCGGCGCCGCCGGCGAGGATCATCAGCAGGATCAGCAGCGGGTCCACGCCGTTGTCGCGCGAGACCGCGACGAACGCCGGGAAGACGGCCAGCGCGAGCGCGCTCAGGAGCCCCGCGGCAGCGCCCAGTCGGCGGCCGATCACGCGATAGAGCACGGCCACCGAGATCACCGAGATGATCGCCTCCGGCAGCAGCAGGCTCAGCGGCGAGATGCCGAACAGCTCGGCGCTCGCGGCCTGTACCCACACGGCCAGCGGCGGCTTGTCGATCGTCACCAGCCCGCCGGGATCGAACGACACGAACAGGAAGTTGTGCAGCGAGCCGAGCATCGACTTCGCGGCCGCCGAGTAGAACGTGTTGGCGTAGCCGTTCTGGGCGAGGCTCCACGTGTTCAGGACGGCCGACAGGGCAAGCACGGCGGCGAGCGCCGCGTGCCGGGGTTGGGCGCGTTCGAGCAGGGAGCCCAGCGAGTAGCGCCGCGGACCGACCGCGGGCCGCTCGGCGGGGACGGCGGGAGCGAGCGGCAGCGCGGCGGCCGGGTCGTCGAAGGCGGAGGTGCTGTCGGTGGCGCTCACGATGATCGACTGCGAGTCTCCGTGGTCAGGGTGAGTGAGGGCGCCTGCCCAGGTCGGGCAGGCCGGGCCGCGGGATACCTCGACAGGCTCAGCGCTCCCCGGGCGCAGAAGCTGACGGCATCCTCTTATACCGGGCCGCTAAGCAGACGATAAAGAGATACGGCTCTACGCCGCGGTGCTCGCGCGGTCGCGCGCGTCCAGGTAGGGCGCCAGGTACTTGGCGGCGATCTTGCTGGGCGGGTCCCAGGAGGGTGTCTCGCTGATCTGCGAGCTGAACCCGTGCCCGCCGGTGATGCGCGCGGTCAGATAGCGCGGCTGCTCGCCGGTCAGCAGGATTCCCCGGACGATCGGCTGGAAGGGCTGCGGCTCGATCTTGGCCCCGGCGAGCGCAGCGATCGATTCCGCCGCGACGTCGGCCTGCTGCGCCGCCAGGCCACCGTGCTTGACCGGGAACTCGGTGGCGTCGCCGGCGGCGAAGACACGCTCGACGTCGACCAGGCGACAGAAGCGATTGACGCGCAGAAAGCCGTGTTCGCTGAGCGGCACCCCGCGCACGCTCGGGCCGTAGAGCTCCGGGAGCGCGATCACGCGATCGACCTGCAGGCGCTGGTCGCCGGGGCTGATCACGAGCTCGCCGGGCCGCGGGATCTCGGCGTAGGCCGAGTTGATCGAGTGGATGTGCGCGCGCCCCAGCAGCTCGGCGACGGTGGCGCTGGCGGCGGCGCCGAAGATCGCCAGCGGGCTGTCCTCGGGCGTGACGAGCGTGACGGCGAGCTCGATGTTCATATCGTAGGCGCGCCCGGCCGTCATCAGCGCGAGCTCGTAGAGCGGCATCGGCCACGCCATGCGGCCGGGCGCGACGAACGCCATGCTGTGGATGTAGCCGCCCTCGACGTCCTGGATGATTCCGTGCAGGACCTCGTCGAGGCGGCGGTCGTCGATCGTGACGGCATGCTCATAGCGGGCCTTGGCTTTGGCGCCGAGCGCGAGCACGAGCGCGTCGTACTCGAGCAGCGCGCCGGCCTTCGTCTCGATCGTGCGCCGGTCCGCGTCGACGCTGGCCAGTTCGTCGGCGATCAGCGTCGCGCCGGCGTCGTGCACGATCGACGCGAGCGGGTAGCGCTGCGCCGATCCGTACGCGAACGGCTCGCGTACTGCCATCGGGCGATACACGAACTCCTCTCCGGGAGCGATCACGCTCACGTCGGTCAGGTCGGGGGCCAGCTCGTGCAGGGCCAACGCCGCCTCCAGCGCGGCCACGCCCCCGCCGATGATCAAGACGCGGCTCTTGTCGAGGCCGACGCTGCTGCCGTTCCCGCTCTTGCTGCTCATGGATGAGAGCTTACGCCGGCAGGCACGCATGTCCAGCCGAGGAAAGCCGGCGGGAGGCGCGGGAAACTACGGAGCCTCGGCAGCGACGGTGGGGGCGAGCACCGAGCGCGTCTGACGAGCTATTTCGAGATCCTCGCGCGCGTGCAGCGCGAACGTGCGCACGAGCGCATCCGGCGCGCTCAGCTCGGCGTCGCCGCCGCCGTCGTGGTCGTCGGCGTCGCTGGCGCTGGCGCTGGCGCTGGCGCTGGCGCTGGCGCTGGCGCTGGCGCTGGCGCTGGCGCTGGCGGCATCGTTGCGCGGGCCGTCGATCGCGACGCCCAGGAAGCCGAGGCCCTCAGCGGTACGTGCGCGTACGTCGGCGGAGCCCTCGCCGACGCCGCCGGTGAAAGCGAGCGCGTCGAGGCCGCCGAGCGCCGCGCTCATCGCTGCGACGCCGGCGCGCAGCCGGTGGACGTACACGTCGAGGGCGAGCTGCGCGGATGCCTCGCCGTCGCGCGCGCGCTGACAGATCTCGCGCATGTCGGCGCTGCCCGCGAGCCCGAGCAGGCCCGAACGGTGCTCGAGCGCGTCGGCGATCTCGGCGGAGTCCAGGCGGCCTGGTTCGCCGAGCCACAGCAGCATGCCGGGGTCCACGCTGCCCGAGCGGGTCGCCATCACCAGGCCCTCGAGCGGCGTGAAGCCCATCGTCGTGTCGAGCGAGCGACCGTCGCCGATCGCGCACAGCGACGCGCCGGCGCCGAGGTGGCAGCTGACGATGCGCGCGGGCCGGGCGAGCAGCTGGGTCGTGCGCCGCGCGACCCACGCATGGGAGAGGCCGTGAAAGCCATAGCGCCGCAGCCCCCAGCGCTCGCGCCAGCTGGCGGGCAGCGCATACGTGGACGCGGCGGGTGTGAGGGTGGCGTGGAACGCGGTGTCGAAGCACGCGACCGCCGGCAGGTCGGGCAGCAGCTTGCTGACCGCGTCGAGCGCGGCAAGCGACTTGGGCTGGTGCAGCGGCGCGAGCGCGACGAGCTGCTCGAGCGCCGCTCTGACGCCGCGGTCGATGCGGACCGCGGTGCGGTAGCGCTCCCCGCCGTGGACGATCCGGTGCCCGATCGCGTCGGCGTCGCCGAAGGACGAGCGCAGCGCCGCACGCAGCTTGCGCTCGTCGACGTGGGCGCGGGGTGCCTCGAGCTCGTCGGCGGCGATCACCCGGTCGAGCTGGCCCGGTGCCGCCGGCGGCTCGAGCAGGCTCAGCTTGAGGCTGCTGGAGCCGACGTTCACGACGAGCACGCGCACGGCGCTAGCCCCGCGGGCTGGGCTGAGAGAGGCGGTCGCCGGCGTCCGGCCAGCGCCAGTCGGTGATCTCGGGCGGATCGTCGCCGTGCTGGCGCGTGTAGGCGCGATGGCGCAGCCGTTCGTCGTCCATGTCTTGGCGGATGTGGGCAGCCCGCTCGGCGAGGCCCGGGACGCGATCGATCACGTCCATCACGAGATGAAAGCGATCGAGGTTGTTGAGCATCACCATGTCGAACGGCGTGGTGGTGGTGCCCTCCTCGATGTAGCCGCGTACGTGGAAGTTGTCGTGGTTGGTGCGGCGGTAGGTGAGGCGGTGGATCAGCCACGGGTAGCCGTGATAGGCGAAGATCACGGGCCGGCTCGATGTGAAGAGGGCGTCGAACTCGGCGTCGGGCAGGCCGTGCGGGTGCACGCTGTCGGGCTCGAGGCGCATCAGGTCCACGACGTTGACGACCCTCACCTTCAGCTCGGGCAGGCGCTCGCGCACGATCGCGGCGGCGGCCACGCACTCGAGCGTGGGCACGTCGCCGGCGCAGCCGAGCACCACGTCGGGCTCCTCCTCGCCGTCGTTCGAGAAGTGCTCCCAAATGCCGATGCCGCGGGCGCAGTGAACGACGGCCCGGTCCATCGACAGGTAGTTGAGCGCCGGCTGCTTGCCGGCCACGATCACGTTGACGTAGTCGCGGCTGCGCAGGCAGTGATCGGCCACCGACAGCAGGCAGTTGGCGTCGGGCGGCAGGTAGACGCGCACGATCTCGGGCTTCTTGTTGAGAACGAGGTCGATGAACCCCGGGTCCTGATGGGTGAAGCCGTTGTGGTCCTGGCGCCAGACGTGCGAGGAGAGCAGGTAGTTGAGCGAGGCGATCGGCGCGCGCCAGGCGAGGTGGCGCGTGACCTTCAGCCATTTGGCGTGCTGGTTGAACATCGAGTCGACGATGTGAACGAACGCCTCGTAGCTGTTGAACAGGCCGTGGCGGCCGGTCAGCAGGTAGCCCTCGAGCCAGCCCTCGCAGAGGTGCTCGGACAGCACCTCCATCAGGCGCCCGCGCGGCGCCAGGTGATCGTCGCCGGACCGCGACTCGGCCTCCCAGACGCGGTCGGTGGCCTCGAGCACGTCGGCGAGGCGGTTGGAGACGGTCTCGTCCGGGCCGACGATGCGAAAGCGGTCGCGGTTGGCGCGGACGACGTCGCGCAGGAACGTGCCGAGCACGCGCGTGGCCTCGCTGACGCTGGCCGTGGGAGCCGGGACGTCGACGGCGTAGAGACGGAAGTCGGGCAGCTCGAGCTCGCGCAGCAGCAGGCCGCCGTTGGCATGCGGGTTGGCGCCCATGCGCCTCGTGCCGGCGGGCGCGAGCGCGGCCAGCTCGGCGCGCAGGGCGCCGCGCTCGTCGAACAGCTCGTGCGGCCGGTAGGAGCGCAGCCACTGCTCGAGCTGGGCCAGGTGCTGCGGATTCCCGGCGAGGTCGGCGAGCGGTACCTGGTGAGAGCGAAACGAGCCCTCGGCCGGCAGGCCATCGACGAACTTCGGGCCCGTCCAGCCCTTGGGGCTGACCAGCACGATCATCGGCCAGCGCGGACGGACGCGCGCGCGCGTGGGATCGCCTTCGTCGAACACCCCCTCCGAGCCCTGCTCGGACGCGCCCTCGCGCGCGCGGGCGGGCGCGCGCGCGGGCTGCTCATCATCCGCGAGCACGCCACCGGAGTCCGTGCCCTGCTCGCGCGCGCGGCGCTGGATCGCGGCGATCTCGTCGGCCACCTCGTCGAGCGTGGCGGCCATCAGCTGGTGAATCGCCTGCGGTTCGCTGCCCTCGACGAAGCGCGGGGCGTAGCCGTAGCCTTCGAGCAGCGCTTGCAGCTCCTCGCGCGGGATGCGGGCGAGGACGGTCGGGTTGGCGATCTTGTAGCCGTTGAGGTGCAGGATCGGCAGCACCGCTCCGTCGCCGACCGGGTCGAGGAACTTGTTCGAGTGCCAGCTGGTGGCCAGCGGCCCGGTCTCGGCCTCGCCGTCGCCGACCACGCAGCAGGCGAGCAGGTCGGGATTGTCCAGCGCCGCCCCGTAGGCGTGGGCGAGCGAGTAGCCGAGCTCGCCGCCCTCGTGGATGGAGCCCGGCGTCTGCGGCGCGACGTGGCTGGGGATGCCGCCCGGGAACGAGAACTGGCGAAACAGGCGGCGCAGGCCCTCCTCGTCGTGGCCGATGTGCGGATAGACCTCGCTGTAGGTGCCCTCGAGATACACGTTGGCGACGATCCCGGGGCCGCCGTGGCCGGGGCCCGTCACGAAGATGGCGTCGAGGTCGCGCTCGCGGATCAGGCGGTTCAGGTGGACGTAGACGAAGTTCAGGCCCGGCGTGGTGCCCCAGTGTCCGAGCAGGCGCGGCTTGGTGTCGGCGAGCTCGAGCGGCCGGCGCAGCAGCGGGTTGTCCAGCAGGTAGATCTGACCGACCGACAGGTAGTTCGCGGCGCGCCAGTAGGCGTCGATGTCGCGCACCTGCGCCGGGGACAGCGGGCCGGGGACAGCGCTCACCGCGACATCGTAGGCCGAGGCCCGGTGTCGGGCGCGGCCCTATCCCGCGGGCAGCTGCGGCTCGCGGCGCCATGCCGCGGGCAGCTGCTCGACACCCGGCGGCCGCGGCTTGATCAGGCGCGGACTGCCTGGGAGGCGCTCGCCTCCTCCGGCGCCCTGGGGCGCGCCCGGTACAGGGCCACCCGCCCGCGGACTCCGTGCAACCGCCGTTCCCCGGCGTAGGAGAAGCTGAACTGCTCGCGCGCGAGCGCGTGCAGGGCGCTGTCTGTCAGGACGCTTCCCGGTCGGGCGATCGCGGTGATCCGGCTGGCAAGGTTCACCGGCCGGCCGAACCAATCCCCCGCACGTCCGAGCGCCGGACCGTAGGCGAGGCCGGCCCGCAGCTGGGGAAACTGCTCGCCCTCGGCATCGGCCGCCTCGACCAGGCCCAGCGCCTGGCCGATCAACGGCTGCGGCTCGGGAGAGCTGAGCATCACGGCGTCGCCGATCGTCTTGACCAGCCGCACGGGCGGCGCGAGCGCGTCGGTCGCGAGCTGCTCGAGGCGCACCGCCAGCTCCGAGAGCCGGTCGGGCGCGACCGTCTCGCCCAGGCGCGTGAAGCCGACCAGGTCGGCGAAGCAGATCGTCATGTCGCGCGCACCGGGAAGTCGGCCGCGGGTGCGCTCGGCCGCGCTGACCGCCTCGCTCTCGGCCATCTGGCGCAGCTGCAGCGTGAGCAGGTTGGTGATCAGCGGTCCGACCATCGGCGACATCTCGGCGGCCGCCACGGCGTAGCGCCGGGCGAGCTGCTGCTCGCTGAGGCCGGGCTCGAGCACGAGCTGCAGGACGTGAGCACGCATCGTCTCGGCCGCCTGGGAGAGGCCGCGCCCGAGCGTGCGCGTGAGGTCGAGCATCCCCTGCTCGGGTATGCCGGCTTTGCGAAAGGTCTCGGCCATCCTCGTGGCCTCGAGGTCGGCGCGCGTATAGCTCGGCTCGCCGGGGTCGGGCACCGGCAGGCCCATCGCGCGGCGCAGGGCGACGAGCAGCTCGGGCTCGATGCCGCTGAGCGCGACGATCTGCTCGGCGGTGTAGCGCTCGCGCCCGGCGATCACGCGGTCGGCGGCGAGGAACACGATGGTGCCCTCTTCGGTGGACCGGCGCAGCTCCGCGCGCGGGATCCCCTCGGCGGCGAGCTGCTGGAGCAGCTCCAGGCGCTCGGCGCGCTGGTCGCCTTCGAGCCCGTCGAGCAGGCCTTCGGCTTCGAAGTCGATCGGCGCTGACGCGTCGGCGGAGTGGTCGGGCTGCACGGCTGAGACGCTAGCGGGGCTGGCGGTGCCGGGCAGAGGATGCTCGCGTCAGCTGCCGGATCGCGGCGTCAGCTGACGGATCGCCGTGTCGGTGCTCGGCGTGCGGCCGCCGTCAGCTGTCGGCCTGCGGCCGCCGGCGTCTCACCAGGCGCCCGTCACGGGCCTCGCCGTGCAGCAGGCGCGCCCGCTCCTGGCACCACGCCTCCCAGGCGCGCGCCTGCAGGTTGCGCCGGCGCTGGTCGATCGCGACGCGCCGTAGATCCTCGGCGCTGAGACTGTCTGCCTGAACGCGCTCGCGCGGTGTCGGCGTGTGCAGCATCGATCAGTGACGGTACGCCTGTGCGGGGCACCGTCAACCCGCGTTTTCCGCAAACAGCAGAAGATTTGCTGCGCGGCGCGCGGCGTACCCCGAGGGCGCCGGGCGCTCGTGCTCGAGCATCGCGCCGGAGCTCGCTAGAGGTGTGATGCTCTCGTCTTCGGTCGGTCGCGTCGGCGCGCAACTCGTTCGCAGTGCGCCTGCTCGGCGTGAGATTGCCGATGGTCTCTGCGACAGGCCTTGAGAGCGCGTGCGAGCTTCTGTGCGCGTGTCAGCCGGCGGGTTTTGCTTGCCTTGGTGGCGTGACAGCCCTGGACTGAGACTTTTGCGTTGTCCTCGACGGTGGTGTTGTTCTGCCCGGTGAGTTGGGCGGGGATCGCGAGGTGCGCTCCGCAGAGGCTGTAGTGGTCTTTGAGCGGGAGGTTGGTGGTGAGCGCGGAGTGTGGTCCCTCGGGAAGCGTTGCTTCGACCGATTCAAACGGCGCGTCCGGGACCGATAGGAACGAGCTCGTAGTGATGCCCTTTTTGATCGCGGTTTGCCCGTCGAGGATCACGGTGATGCCTTCGCCTTGCAGGACGAGCTCGGCATCGGGCCACGCGGCGTTGCCGTGCGAGACGAGATAGATCGGCCCGCTGAGTGGGCCTTTCAGGACGGGGGTGTGAACAGTGGCGGTCCCGATGTCAGAGCCTTCCGGACACGCCGCAGGGTTCGCTTCAAAGACGCCGGCGACGCACGCTTTCTGGATCGTGGTGAGCCGCGCCGGCAGGGTGGCGGGGATCGTCAGGACGGTCTTGGCGACGTGGGCTTCGCCGGTCTTAGATTTGAACTTCAGCGCGAGGCTCGCGCCGTCGGCTTTGCTGGTCTGCCCCCGCGTGGCGGCGGTGACGCCGGGGGCGAAGGGCAGGCTTTGGCAGCCTTCGACCTGGAAGCGGCTCGAGCTCTGCGCCGTTGCGCCCTGCGATCCTCTGAGGCTCGCAGTGATGCTGAGCGGGTTGCAGTTGGTTGGGTTGTACTCGAAGTTGGGACGGTTGACGGTGACGTGGATCTGTTTGAGCGCGAGCGGTATGCCCGAGCTTTCCTGGCCGACGCCCTGGACGATCGTGGGCAGTGGACTGGTGATGGTGACCTGGGCGGTATGCGGGTTGACTTCGATCTTGGAGCGCACCACGACGTCGCCGAGATTGAACGGGCCGGCTACAGCGGGGGTCACGATCGACAGGCCATACGGCGCGCAGCCCGGCGAGCCGACGCTGCATCCGCCCGAGCCGTCATATGCGCCGGTGATGTAGACCTTGCCGCCGGTGACGGTGTAGGGATCCGGCCCGAGGCCGGCGACGGCGGTCGCTTCGCCGATCAGGCTGCTCGGCGGGCAGGTGCCTAGGGAGGCTTCGGGTTCACCACAGGGTGTCACGGCCGATAGCAGCGCCGCCGCGCCCGGGGGGAGCGTGAGCGTGAGCCCGGTGAGCGGCTGGTCCTGGTCGGGGTGGGTGAGCGTCAGCGAGAAGCTCGAGAACGCGCCGGCCTGGAGATCGTCGACGCCGCCGTTGAGGGCCGGCGCGAACGGCTGGGGGTTGGCGCAGGGACTGCCTTCGGCGCCCGTGGTGATGTCGAGTTCCTGTTCGGGTTCAGTGGTTTCGATACTGGCCGCGGGGTGTTCTGGCGCTGACCACGGCGTGAAGGTGGCACTGGAGGCGTAGGCCTTGCACGCCGGCGGGGTGCTGAGCGAGGCGCGGGGACCGGGGAACAGTTCGAGCGTGAGCGTTTCGAACGGCACCTGCGGCGAGTTTTCGAAGCTCGTTGTTATCTGTCCGGTGTGCGGGTCGAGTGTGGCCTTGCCCGCGAGCTTGACGCGGATCCCCGAATACGGGTCTTCGGCGCTGATGTACAGCGCGAGCAGTGTCCCGAATGGGTTGGCGCCCTGCTCGGCCAGATAAACCGCGCCGGTGAGTTCGTGTTCCAACAGCGGCGTTTGGATGCGCACGGTGCCGACCCTGCTGGCTTCGGGGCACGTGGCGGGGGCCTGCGAGAAACGCAGCGGCTCGCTCGCGCCGGGGGCCAGGCCGTCGCCGGGGGGTGAGCCTTCGTAGCCGATCTGGCTCTCCGAGCAGGCTTGCAGGCCGTTCGCGGCGGAAGGGTTCACCTGCACGCCTTCGGGGAGCGTGACGGTGGTGTCCCTCAGATCGGCCTCGCCCGGGCCTTCGTGGGCGTGGATCGTTGGGTTCTGGGGTATTCGGACGGTCGCGGTCAGGCCGGTGGGGGTGCTGGCGGCGTGTTCGCTGCTGGCCAGGCCGATGTGCGGATCGAACGGGGGGCCGGCGCATTCTTCCAGGCCGGCGAGGGGGGCCTGTTCGAACAGGGTGAAGATCTGGCCGGGTTCGCTCGCCAGGCTCTGCAGCGGCCAGGATTCGCCTTCGACGGTGCTCGAGAGCGCTCCTGTGCAGGCGCTCGGAAGCGTCAGGAAGGCGCCGACGGGAGGGCTCTGGCTCGTGTCCTGGCAGGGGGCTTCGTGGTTGACGTAGACCCCGCCGAGCAGGCAGGCCCAGCCACGGGATGAGTTGTGCGCCGGGTCGCCGGGGGCTCCCCAGATCGTGACTTCGCTCGAGAGCAGCTGCACGGACTCGGGCGCTTCGCTGACGCTGACGGTCACGCCGTAGTCCCCGCCCGTGCGCACGCTCGTGTTCAGGACGACCGGGACTTTGATTACCTCGAAGCCCAACCGTGCCGGCTCGCCGTGAGCGGGTTCGAGGTTCCACAGCGGCACGGCGCGCGTGATGTCACCGAAGCGCAACGGTTCGTCCAGGGTCACGACGGCCACCCCGATCGCCGATTGGGAGGCGCAGGCGTTGGTGTCGGCTTCGCTGATAGCCAGGAAATCCACGAGCGGACACGCCGGCACCGCTTGGGGGTCGCCGATTAGTCCCGGTGGCAGGTTGAACTGGAGGTTCTTCGGCAGTGCCGGCGCGGCGGCCAGTTCACGGGGGTGTTCGAGGCCCTGACTGAGATCGAGCTTGGTGGTCAACTGGAAGGGGTGCGAGCCGGCCTGGGTGTCGAGCCCGCCGTCTTCGTTTTCGGGGGTGAGCGCATAGCCGTGTTCTTCGACCCCGAACGGCGTGGCGCTTTCCCCGACCCGCAACAGGCTGTCCGCCGAGGCCCCGGAGACCGCGACGCCGGGCTGGCCTTCCTGTTCGCCGCCTTGGACGCCGACCTGGTCGGCTTCGCCGCCGCTCGCGCCGGGGAGCACGTTGACGGTGATCGTGACCTGCAGCTGTTCGAACGGGGGAAACGTTTCGGGCTTTGACGTGCACGCTAGCGTAGACAATTCGCAGTTCATCAGGTACGAGGCTTCTTTGTGGAAGGCGGGGGCACCGACGATCGAGGTCGCCTGCAGCCCTGGCGGCAGCACAGCGGTGATCGTCACCGGCGAGGCGGTGGCGTTCACGCCGCTGTCGCCGAGGTTCGTCGCGGTGAGGGTGATCGTGGCGGTCTGTCCGACCCGCAGCACGGTGGGCGCCGAGCGCGAGGCCACCCGCCACCAGGCACTGGCCCAGGCCGATCCCGCACCCGCGACGAGCACGAGCGCGGTCGCGCACAGCGCGATCAGACCAGCGCGAGCTCGTGCGCTCACGTGCGCCCCCTCTCTGACCCGTGGCGCCCGACCACGGTATCGCCGGCCACGGTAGCTGCCCCGTCGCGCTCGGTCGCGGTGCCGTCGTTCCTGGTCGCTGTGTCGTGCCTCAGCTCGGACACCTTGCCATGCTTGTTCTTGCGCTTCGCTTTCGTCCCATATCGTTTGCGTGCCGAGCGTTCACATCCAAGACGCCGTGCGTGCCGTTTGAGCTTGTGGCAGGCTTTCAGCGCGAGGGCGAGCTTCTGCGAGCGTGTGAGCGGTTTCGGACTCGCCTTCCTGCCCGAGGAGACCTGCTGTTTGGCGGGCGGGTTTCCCGGTCCGGTACTGGTGGAGCTCGCGGCCGGCGAAAAGGTCGGCGCCTGCGGGGCGGCTGGGCGACAACCAGCTTCGCCCGTGCATCGTGGCAAGGCGGGCTGCACCGTGGGCAGACAGGGTTCTGTCTGGGCGGTCCCGCAGACGCGCGCGTCATAGACCGCGGGCGCGTTTTCGCTGGCCTGAGGGACGAGCTGTGAGTTGGTGAGAAAGAACGCGTCGTCGCCGTTTTCGCTGGCGTCGAGGAATGAGGATTCGTGGGTGGAGGTGCCCGAGGAGACGAGCGCCACACATCCGGGTTGGCTGACGCAGGAGCCTTCGTCTCGGGGCTCGTACTCGTAGACGTTCTCCACTCCCACGCTCGTGGCGTTGCCGTTGACGGTCTCCGGACGGGCGGGGCTTGCGACTGTGGGCAGCAGCGGGCCGGTGGCGTTGAAGAACAGCCGTCCGTTGTTGGAGAGGTAGCGGGATTGGTGCTCGGCGATCGGGTTGGTCAGCTCGAATAGCGTCCAGCCGGGTAGGCTGCCGGCCAGCCAGCGTCCGGTCCATGTTTCGGGACGGTCGACGGTCAGCCCGAGGCCTTCACCGGCGTTTTCGGTGTCATACACGCCTTGCGGCTGCTGGCCGGAGGGGTTACAGGAGGCGCACACGAGTCTGCCCTGCGCAGCGTCGTACAGGTAGACCTCCTCGTCGTGCGCGCCATGGGCTTCAGGGTTCAGGTCGGTGTTGTCATAGCCGGTGAGCTGCTCGTCGGACATGAACGCGAGGTAGCGTCCGTTCGCCGAGACCTGCGCGGTCAGGCCGCCGAGATCGCCGGGTAGCGGCGAGTTGCCGCCGGCCCAGTCGGGCGCGTCTTCGTAGGACAGGCGCGCGATCAGGCGTGTCTGGTGTTCGCCCAGGTGCTCCGGATTGGCTTCAGAGACATACAGGTTGCACTGGGCCTGGGGTTTGGGGGTGAGGGGTTTGATGCGTGGACAGTCTCCCGGTTCGGCCCCCGGTGCCAGTGCTCCGTTTGCGATGAAATACGCGTACTGGCCGTTTTCACTGATACCCGCGATCGCGCCGAGCACGTCGGCGCTTTCCCCGACGCGCTGGTCGGGTGTGAGATCGGTGAGCTGGCCTGTTTCGGTGTTGTATTCGTAGAGGTCGGCGGGATGCCCGGTGGCCTGGCCTTCCACGAGCGGACCTTCACCGACGGGTTCGAGCGTCGATTCGCTGGTCAACGGCCAGGTGTCGGTGAAGAACACGCGTTCCCCATTGCCGGTCGCGGCCTGGAAGGAGACCTGGTCGAGGCCTTCGCCGAGTTCTTCTTCGCTCGGTTCGCTCGTCCCGGCTCCCTGGGTGGCGTTGACGTGGACGCTTTCGCCGGTCTGCGTGTCGGTCATGTAGAGACCGCCACGGTCGGGTTCGGTGCTCGTACCGTCGGTCCAGAACACCTTTTCGCCGTTGTCGGAGACCGCGCCGCGCAGATCGTGCCCTTCAAAGCCGCCGAGTTCCGCTTCACCCGCCGCTTCTCCTCCCGGCAGGACGCTGAGGGCCTCGAGGCTCGCCGCCCCTTGCCGCCACTCGTAAAGCCCGGCTTCGCCGGCATCCTGAACGAGCGGGACTTCCGAGGAGAACACGACAGCCCCGAGGTCGGGGTTGGCGCCGGCGAATTCCAGCTTGCCCCCGAACGGCACGCCGCTCAAATCATCCGCCGCGGTCACCAACGGTACGAAGCCGCCGCCGCCACCACCGGCGTCGTTGCGCAGGTAGATGGTCTTTTCCGTGGCTTCGGGAGCCAGGGGCGGGTCTTCGAGCGTTTCCTGAGGTACCTGTGGTTGCACGAGCGCCTCAGAGAGATCGGGCGAGAAGAACCGGTACTCGGTCGCTTCACCACTGTTGATCCCTTCCCCACGATCGTGCGGCGTGGTGATGTCTTCTGAGGCCCAACCTTCGCTGGAGCGCCTGGAGAGGACCTGCAACGGTTCGACGCGCCGATTGCCCTGCGCTTCGCCGGACACCGGCGCGGTCGCCGTCCACGAGATCGCGTTCCCACCCGCCGATGCCTGGATCAGCGCGCCTTCGCGGCTGATCGGTTCCGCGGCGGCGCCGTGAGGGGCGGCGGGCGAGACCAGCTCCCACTCGCGCGCGTCCAACAACCCCGCCGCTTCACTGCTGGGAAGCGTTGTGAAGAACGTGCGCGCGGCCAGCCCACTCGCCGCGCTGCCCGCGCCGTTGTGGGCCAGCACGCGGTAGTAGTAGGTGGTGTCCGCTTCAAGCCCGGACAGCTGCGCCTGAACCTGCGCGTCACCGTAGCCGGCGGGGATCGTGCCCGACACCCGGCCCGTGCACGGCGTGGGCTCGCCTTCGCAGCTGACGGTGCCGTACACGACTTCATATTCGGTGCTCAGGCCGTGCGGATCGATCTGTGCGGTCACGCTGCCCGTACTCGCGCTCAGCGCCTGCGCGTAAACCCCGTCGATGCTCGGCGCACCGGCGGCTTCCGGCGCGAACACCACGATCTGGTGCTCCTCTGCCACGAACACCTCTTCGCTGGCGTGATCGACCGCGACCGCGCCCCCACCACTCAACACGCCCTCCCCGAACCGCTGCACCAGCCGGCCGTCCGGCGCGAGCTCTGCGACGCTCGTGCCCGTATCCACGTACACGTCACCGCTGGTCGCATCGACCGCGAGACCCGTCGCGTCTTCACGCTCGATACTCGAAGTGACCGCGCCCGCCGGCCCGGTCTGCGAGGAACCGGAGAGCTCCGCTACGGCACTCGGATTCGACGGCTCTTCTGAGCATTCATCCAGCCCGTCGGCTTTTTCATGCCCCATATAGAACGCTTCATCCCCCGGTGCCACAGCGAACAGGTCCCGTGCCAAACACGGTTCGCCCCCGACTTCTTCGACGCGTTCGAGCGGTTCTTCTGCCTGCAGGGCCGGGATGCACTTGTTGGTTTCCCCGTCACCGAATCCGCTCACATCCCCGTCTTCTTCCCAGTAAGCCCACAGTCGGCCTTTGCCGTCAACCGCCAAGCCGTCGATGTCTTCCAGTTCCACTTCGCACGTTTCCCCGCCTTCTTTGCCCTTGAACACCGATTTCTTGTAGATCGGTTCGCCGGACGCCGTGAACTTCTCCACGAGGTCGCGTTCATACGGTTCGGCGGCTTTTTCCTTCGCGCCCGCGACGTACACATCCCCCTGCGATTCGCTGCCGGGCGCGTTATCGACCGCGATCGCACCCGGAGTGTTCACCTTCCATTCACCTGCGAATTCGTACCCCGCCTCGCCGCCGGTCTCAGGTCGAAACCGCTGCACCCGTTCGTGCACCGGCCCCACCACGAACAGTTCACCGCTCGCTTCGTCCACCGCGACCGCGGAAGGACTCGTGAACGCATGTTCATTTTCACCTTCGAACGCAAACGCAAACACGTGTCCCCGCGCGGCGAGCGCCGACGCCGACGCACAGCACGCCAGTAGCAACACCAACCACGCCACGCTGAGGCCCAGGCCCGCCCACAGCGCCCGCGCCGGCCACCTCACCGACCAGCCGCCAGCGTCGGTCCCGTCAGCATGCGGGACGCGCGCGGGTGCTCGGCCCCGACGCATCCCGTCGGGACCGATTCCTCGCATGTTCTCGCCCATCACAGTCCGCGCTCTCTATCAACGCCGATCAAAGGCATCTATCCGCACAGCCGGGGCGCGCCGCGCGCGTGTCGTGGGGCCACCAACGGCTCACACGACACGCGCCACGCCTCCGTCTCCATACGTGTACCCGTCTAGATGACGGCGTTCAACTCCAGCTTTTCTTCACCTTTCACCGTCGAGGTGATCTTCTGGCCCGCCTGTTCCCAAGCGCCACCACCGATGTTGCTGAACGATGATTCAAGGATCGCCTTTTCAGCGCTTTCTTCCCATTTTTCGGGTTTCTGCTTGCCTTTGCTGTCATTGAACTTGAGCGTTGTCGTGTCGGTCATCGTGTCGTTCTTGACCGGCACGAGGATGTTTCCGCGCACCTTGATGACTAGGCCTGAGCATTCGAATTCGATGAAGAATTTCGATTTTACGCTCTTGGCTGGATATAGCTCGAGATCGGTCTTTTTTCTCGCTTTGTTTTCCCAGCCCACGATGCCTTCGAGCTCTTCGGTTTCCAGTTCGCCCGTTGCATGATGCGGACTGGTACACGGCAAGCCCTCCGCTTTGCAGCCAGTGAAGGTCACGTAAACACCGGCCTCTTCTTTGTTGTTGCCCGGCACGAATTCACCATCGCTGGACTCCGCTTTACATTCAACCGACGCCCCGCCAACGGTCGTCAGCACACCAATCCCGCCGGTGCTTGTGAACTTCGCCCTTTCAGCACCCGCGACCCATTCGTACTTCGCCTTCTTCCCTTCTCCTACAGTCGTACACTTCGAGTTCGCATACCCGTTGCCTTCGACTTTTGCTTTCTTCAAACACCTCCCGTATTCGGGCGCTGCCGCCGACGCAGACCCAGCTGCCGCCACGGCAAGCAGCAGCGCCGCCACGACACCGACTCCCAAGACACTGATCCGTTTCATCACACTCTCCACACTTTCAATCGCTCGTTACCGTAAACATCACGCGCCACCATCCCGAGGCACGGGGCGAAGAGCACGCCTCCCGAACCTCCTCGCACCTGCCGACACGCTCTCGCACTCCTCTCACACGCACCAACCAGACCCCACACAACGCCGCGCCAAACTCGCGGTGAGAGGGCCGGCCGCACACGCTACCGGCCCTCTCGACTCAGCCAGCGTCTCCGCCGCAGCACGGCTTCGACGTTGTCTTACCTGCTCTAGTTTCGCTTCTGCACTCTAGATGCCGTGTTCTTCCACGCTTTCTGCGCCTGCTTGTTTCAACACGCCGTTCAGTACGGACGTGTTTTCGCTCGAGGGCAGACCGAGGGCCGCGTCCACAGCTTCATCCGCCCCACCTTCTATACCACAGTTTTCCACCCCGGGAACACTGAAACCGCTTGCTACCAAAGTGTCCCCCGCGATGTTGATCACACCGCTTTCGGAGAATGAGAGTTTGCCCAGTTTACCTGTCAGTGCGCCCGAGGTACCAGTCGTAAAGTCGACTACGATCGGGTGTTCGTCCGAGCCTACATAGCAATCAGGCCCGACAAATCCATTCCCGAGCTTAACCTTGACAGGGAAGCGGAACGCAGTGCCTTCTCCCGTCAGCAGATGGATCAGGTTGAGATGAATACCAGTCGCGGGTCCGGCCAGTTCGACGGTGGCAGTCGTCTTCTTTTGCTTCGCCACTTTGACGTAGTAGTTGAACCGGTTTAGTTCCGCTTCCGAAAGGTCAGCAGTATCGACGGCCTTCGCCAAACTCGGTCCCTTCTGGGCTACGGCCTGAATCGTTTCGCTGCCCTTCGCACCGACCCATTCGAGACCTTCCCCTTCTTCGTTCTGTTCTGTTTCTTCGTTCTGCCCAAGCCCACCCTTGAGCACAATCGGCAGCTTCAGGGCAACGGTCACATTGCCCGCGGTGAAGTGCGACGTGAGCCCTTCGGGCGCGCCGTGTTCGGTTTCATATTCTTCCTGTTCCGCCTTTGAATTCCATCGTTCCTTGTAGCTCGACACGGCCCAAGGACAGGCCACGACTTCGTAGCCGCCTGGGCTGAATTCATGGAACGGACAGTTTTCAAATGCGCTAAATTCGGTTCCCGTGTTCGTTTTGGCTATTGCGTTCGAGGCGACCGCGGCACTGAGCGCAAACGCGGCGACCAGGCAGAGCCCCAGTATCCTTACGTGTCTCACTGTTCCACTACTCCTTTTCCTCTCGGTGATGAATTGCCGGTGCCGGAGCGGCGCACTGCCGCACGGCTGGCACCGGTCACTTGCAGCCGCAGGTGAACGACCCGCACGCGCGCGCTCGCGCACGGCGAGACAGGACGTCCTCCCGCCCTCTCAACGGCGCCGTCGCACAACAAGCGCGACGATGCGTCGAAAAGCTTTGAGTGAACGACGTGGCTCACGCCACACCCTCGATCCGCCCGCCGGCGCGCTTGCGAGCAGGTTCGCTGCGCCGCGGCGCGTGTTCGTCGGAGCTCTCGCAGAGCAGTTCCAGCACACGCTGGCCTTCGGCGGTCAGTCGCCACGCGTTCGGCTCGCCGCGCGCCGCGCCCACTCCCACGTTCTCGATCACGCCATGGCGTTCCAGGCGCGCGAGCAGCTTCGACGTCTGTCCCTCGTCAACGAGGCCCGCGGCCTGGGCGATCTCGCGGTTGTTCGAGTACGGCGCCCGCGCGATCGCGCGCAAGACCAGCGTCGTGCGGTGCGTCGCTCTGATCGGCAGGTCCGATCTGCGGGAGATCGCCCGTGCTCGCGCGCGGCCGCGATTTGCTCCCGAAGCGATGCTCCGCCGGGCGGGTCTGCCCTCGAGCTCAGCCTGCGCCGCGGCCTGGCCGAGATATGGCGCGACGAGAAAGGCCATCAGCGATGGCGCCAGCTCGACCAGGGCGCCGCGGTCCTGCTCGACCAGGCTCGTCCGAATGACCGAGAAGACGCCGCCGACAACCAGCTCGCCGGTCAAAGCCGCCATCAGCATCGGCGAGCCGGGCGTACGAGCGGCGCCGCGATAGTCGCCCGACTCGGCGCGGCGCTCGAGCAGACCGGCCAGTAACTCGTGCAGCCGGCGCGTACATCCGAACCTCACTGTCCCGTCGAGCGGGGTGTCGAGCAGCAGCAGACGCGCCCAAGAAGACTCGTCTTCGAAAAACCCCAACATCGCGACGAGCCCCGCACGAACCTGCTCGAGCCACGCCTGCTCGCGCGCGCTCGCTTCGACCAGCGTCTGCGCGAGGCGCGCGACACCCTGCTCGAACGCCGCTCTGTAACAATCCTCGGGGCACCCGAAAACTGCATGAAAATCGGCTTCGGAAACCCCCGCGCGCGTGGCCACTGTATGAACAAGACGGGGGTCACTCGTTCACGAAAGCCTTTATTTACAGGACCCCTTGACAAACCAGCCGGCGTATGTTCTCCTTCTTCCCACAAGCTGCGCTTGGGGAAAGCACCAAAAAGAGCGGCTTCAGACACGGCATCGGGAACGCGGCGAGGTCGGTCGAGAGAGGCTCTGAGAGGGAATTACCGAGAGGGAAGACGGAGGGAAACGAGGAGCATCATGGGGGACGCGATCCGCATCAACCGCGTGGCTGAGCGCTTTTCAAGCCACACCCTCTCCCGTTCGCGCCCTGCTCGGGGCAGGACTTCCGCGGACGCGCAGGGGGTTCGCGAGCAGCTGGTGGCGGCGCTTGTCGAGGTGGTCGCCGAGGGCGGCGACCCCCGTCTTGTTCAGTCGCGGGCCCGCCCGTAATCCCGCATCAGGACTGGGGTTTTCGCCCCACGTCCCACACGCGTCCCACATACTCGCGTGCGACGCGGCTCGACCGTCGGCCCGGTCGGCGCCGGGATCTGCACTCTACGTGCGCCACCGGACGAGGTGCCACCTGGCCGATGGCGCTGCGTTCCGGGCCACGGTCCGCATCGAGCTGCACCTGCAGAGCGACAAGTCGCCTGCTGATCGCGCTCTCGCGAACGCGCGCAGGGGTACCGCCTCTAGGCCCGCTCGCGCTCCGTGCGATACACCTCGATCAGCGACTGCAGGAGCTTCCAGCCGATCACGCCGTTCTCTTCGACCAGCGGGCGGAAGTCCCAGAACGTGACACCCGAGCACCGCAGCTCGCTCGCGGCGATCACCGTGGCGGTGCGCGCTCCGGCGTCGATCAGCGCCATCTCGCCGAAATGGTCTCCGGGCTTCAGCGTGCGCTTCTCCTGCCCGTCCACCAGCACCCTCGCTTCGCCCGAGTCGATCACGAAGAAGGCGGCCGCGCCCGAGCCCTGCTGAATTACGGTTTCACCCTCCGCGAAGCGCCGCTCCTTGAAGACGCTCCCGATTCGCTTCAGCTCGTCCTCGTCGAGGTCGGCGAACAGCGGCACGCGCTTGAGCACGTCAGCGGGTACGCCGGCCATGTCAGGACCTCGTCACCGCTCGGCACTGCAGCAGATACAGCGTGCCGTCGGCGATCGCCCACTCGATGTCGCGCGCGGGCCCGTACACCGTCTCGCAGCGCTCGGCCAGCGCGTTGAGGTCCCCGAGCTGAGCGTCATCCAGGCACAGCCGCTCGACCAGCTCGGGCGCGAGTTGTTCCTCGAACGTGCCGCCATCGGGGAGCGAGCGAAACGCGACGTCCTTGCGCCCGGGCGTGCGTTCGAGCACCGCGCCGGCGCGGTCGATGCGGAAGTTGTCGGGGATCACGCGCCCGGCGACGACCGCCTCGCCGAGGCCCCAGCTGGCCTCGATCATGCGCTCGTCAGCGCCGGTGACGGGGTTCTTGGTGAACATCACGCCGGCCGTGTCGGGGTTGAGCAGCATCTGCACGACCACGCCGACGCTCGGGCGCGTGAACAGCCCGACGCGCTGGCGGTAGCTGATCGCGGAGTCGGAGTTCGCCGACCACCAGATCTCGCTGAGCGCCTCGGCAATGCCGTCGGCGCCGGGGACGTTGAGCAGCGTGAGGTGCTGGCCGGCGAAGCTCGCCTCGGCGCCGTCCTCGTCGGCGGCGGACGAGCGCACGGCCAGGCGCGGGCCGAGCGGGCGCACCGACTCGAGCACCCGCTCGATCGCCTGCTCGTCGCGGCCGGCGACGGCGTCGACCACCGAGCCCGCCAGGGCCACCCCCGGCGGCACCGGCAGCCCGTCGCGCAGCGCCTGGCCGAGGTCGACGGCCTTCGACCCGTACAGCTTGGTCTCGCGCGCCTCGATCAGCGGGACGACGTCGCTCATCGGCAGCCTCTCATCCCGGCAGCGCGACCGCTCACGCCAGCACCGTCACCTCGCCGGCGTCTCCGTCGACGCGCACGCGCGCGCCGTCGCTGAGGCGTTCGGTCGCCTCGCGCGTGCCGACCACGCCGGGGATGCCGTACTCGCGAGCGACGATCGCCGAGTGCGAGAGCAGGCCGCCGCTGTCGGTGACGATCGCGCCGAGCAGCGGCAGCAGGATGTTGAACGCCTCGCTGGTGGACTCGGTGACGAGCACGTCGCCGCTGACGATCCTGCCGAACTCGCCAGGGCCGGACACGAGCCGGGCGAGGCCCTCGTAGGTGCCGCGGCTGGCGGCCAGCCCGCGCAGCACGTCCTGCCCGTGCTCGGCCTCGGAGGGGGCGAACATTTCGCTCATCGCGATGCCCATCGCGCGCATCACGCGCGCGGCGGCGGGCGGCAGTCCCGACGGGTCGGGCGGCGGCACCGGCGGGTCGCCCAGCGTCGCCGGGGCTTGCTTGGCGGTGTGCGAGGCGCGGTAGGCGGCGCGCGCCGCGAGCTCCTGCGCGCTCGGCGTCTCGGCGCCCCCCAGCAGCGCGCACATCTCCTCGACGCCCGCGTCGATCAGGTGCTCGGGCTGCTCGATGCGTCCCCGCTCGGCCAGTCGGCGGCCGGCGGCGAGCACCGCGCGGCGCATCAGCCCCGAGGCCCAGATGTCGCTGTAGACGCCGCGCTCGTCGCGCAGCCGGTACATCAGGCGGGCCTCGGCGAGCAGCTCGTCGAACTCGGCGCGGCGCTGCTCGGGGACCTTGGCGCGCACCTCGGCGATCGCCTGATCGAGCTCCGCTGACTCGCCGGCCTCGCGCCCAGCGCTTTCGCCCGCGCCGCCATCGCCTGAGACGGCGGCGCGCATCGCGCGCAGCAGCGCGTCGGGCAGCTCGAGCGCGCACGGGCCGGAGATGTCGAAGCCGTCGAGCAGCCGCCAGCCGACCAGGTCGAGATACGCGTTCACGGCGGCGCCGGCCTCGCCCCCGCGCGCGCGCAGGGCGTCGAGCACCTCGCCCGGATCGCCGTCGGACTCCAGCAGCTCGCGCGCCTGCAGATCGTCGGCGAGCGCCGCGACCAGGCGCTCGAGCTCGGCCGACGCTCCCGCCGACACGGGCGCGGCGCCGCGCAGCAGGCCGAGCAGCTCAGACGGCGGCAGGCCGGTCCAGTCGCCGACGTGGGCGAGGAAGTCGCCGGTGGGCACGGTCGCCCCGGCGGTGAAGCGCATGTGCTGGGCGATCATCGCCGCGTGGTGGGCGTGGCAGCGTCGCAGATACGCGGCCAGCTCCTGATCGGAGAGCTGGTCGGGGTCGACCGCCTGCAGCTCGCGGTCGACCTTGATCGACGCCGGCTTGGCGGTCTCGTCCCATTCCTTCAGCTGCTCGCGCCAGAGCTTGCCCTCGAACAGCTCCTGCGCGCGCGCGAGCCGTGCGGGCACTTCGTCGGCAGACACGGGCGCCGCGGTTTTGTAGGCGAAGCCGTTGACGTATTGCATTGCGAGCGAGCCGAGCAGCATCCCGTAGAAGCTGGTGAAGTCACTGACGCCCCGCTTGAACGGCTCGGGATGAGTTTCGGCCCAGTAGCGAGTGACCGGGCGCGGGAAGTGAACGGCGTCGAGCTCCCACGAGCCGGGGCCCGGAGGCTCGAAGCGAAGCTCGGTCTGTGTTGGTGAGCCGGTCATTGAAGTCCTCCCGTGTCGATGCTCTGGGCGGCGCAGGTGTGCGCGCGCGCGAAGTCCCCGATCGCGAATCCTCCCACACGTCCGGGCCTGAGCGGCTAGCGCAGTTCCGAGGAGCTCTTGCCGAGCAATTGCCGCGCGACGATCAGCAGCTGGATCTGCTGGGTGCCCTCGAAGATGTCGAGGATCTTCGCGTCGCGGGCCCACTTCTCGAGCAGGTCGCGCTCGCCGTAGCCGACGCTGCCGCACAGCTCGACGCAGCCGAGTGTGACATCGACGCACATGCGGCCGGCCTTGGCCTTGGCCATCGAGGCCTGCAGCGAGTTGGGCTTGGCGTTGTCGGCCATCCACGCCGCCTGCAATGTCAACAGGCGCGAGGCTTCCCAGTCGGCCTCCATCTCCAGGAAGCGCGCGACGGCGGCGTGCTGAGCGTAGGCGGGTGTCGCGTAGTCGATCGCGACGCCGATCTGGGCGAGCAGCGCGCGCGTCTCATCGAGCGCGGCGCGAGCCACGCCGACCGCCATGCCCGCGACGAGCGGTCGGGTGTTGTCGAACGTCTGCATCGCCCCGCCGAAGCCGCGCTTGACGTCGATCTCCGGGGAGCCGAGCAATGCGTCCTTCGGCACGCGGCAGTTCTCCAGGCGGAAGTCGGCCGTGTCGGAGGCCCTGATGCCGAGCTTGTGCTCGAGGCGCTCGAGCTTGAGGCCGGGGTTCGAACGCTCGACGATGAACGACTTGATCGCGGCGCGGCCCTGGGAGCGGTCGAGCGAGGCCCACACGACCACGAGCTCGGCGCGGTCGCCGGAGGTGACGAAGATCTTCTCGCCGTTGAGCACGTATTCGTCGCCGTCGAGCTCGGCGGTGGTCCTGATCGCGGCCGAGTCCGAGCCGGCTTCGGGCTCGGTGATCGCCATCGCGGCCCACTTGCCGCCGTAGTGCTCGAGCTGCTGCTCGCTGGCGACCGAGGCGATCGCCGAGTTGCCGAGCCCCTGCCGGGGCATCGACAGCAGCAGGCCGACGTCGCCCCAGCACAGCTCGATCACGCCGAGCACGGTCGACAGGTTCGATCCGTTGCGGTTCTCACCGTTGGCGTTGGCGCTCGAGTCGCGCCTGACGCCGGTCGCGCCGGCTCCGCCGACCTCGGAGCCGTCGTTGCGGCCGTCGACGAGCGAGGCGAGGATGTCGAGCTCGCCCGGGTAGGCGTGCTCGGCGGCGTCGTACTTGCGCGAGATCGGCCTGTAGAAGTTGGTGGCGACCTCGTTGGCCTGATCGACGATCGGCTGGAATTTGCGAGGGATCTCGAGGTTGATCATCTTTTCTGTCCGTCGATCGTCGTCTGTTCGTCCTTGTCGCTTGTGTGTGACGGTTGCGGCTCGTCGCCGTCGCGGCTCAGCGCCGGTCGTGCCGGCGTCGTCGTGCGTCCGTGCTCGCCCTGGATCTAGACGAGCAGCGCGCCCTCCATCACGCCCGCGGCGCGCAGGTCGCGGTACCAGCGCTCGACCGGGTGCTCCTTGACGAAGCCGTGCCCGCCGAGCAGCTGCACGCCGTCGGAGCCGATCTGCATCGCCTTGGCTGCGCACAGGCGCCGCGCGAGCGCGGCCTCCCTGGCGAAGCTCGCGCCCTGGTCGGCCCTGCTCGCGGCCCGGTAGGTGGACAGCCGCATGCCATCGGTCTCGATGCCGATGTTCGCGACTGCGAACGCGACCGCCTGGCGGTTTGAGATCGGTTCGCCGAAGGCGTGGCGATCGTTGACATAGGGGATCACGTAGTCGAGCACCGCCTGCGCGGTGCCGACGGCCAGCGCGGACCATGCGATGCGGGCGCGTTGGACGCACTCGCCGTAGGCCGCGGCGGCGCCGTCGGCGAGCAGGGAGCCGCCTGGCAGCCGCACGTCCTCGAGCATCAGCCGGCCGGTCGCGGCTGGCCGCAGACCCATCGCCGGCTCGGCCTGCACGGTCAGGCCGGGCGTGGCGGACTCGATGATGAACAGCGCCGGACCGACGCCCTCGGCGCGGGCGGCGACGACGAACAGCTCACACTCGGACGGGCGCGCGAGCAGTGACTTGACGCCGTCGAGCACCCAGTCGAGACCGTCGCGCCGGGCCGTGGTGTCGAGTGTGAAGGGATCGAACAGGGGCCTTGGCTCGAGCATCGCAAGCGCCGCCGCCGGCACGTTCTCGCCGGTGAAGGCGGGCAGGTAGGCGGTCTGCTGCTCGCCCGTGCCCCAGCGGCCGATCGCGGTGGCCACGGCGCCGGGTGCGAGCGCCGCGTAGGCGACGCCCATGTCGCCGTGCGCGAGCGCCTCGCCGATCAGCACCGAGGCCACGGCGGCGCGCTCGGGCATGACACCGCCGAGCTCCTCGGGGACGCCGAGCATGTTGACGCCGAGCGAGTCGAGCTCGGCCAGCAGCTCGGTCGGGGTGCGGGCGGCGGTGTCGGCCTCCTGCGCCTGCGGCCTGACCTTTCTGGCGGCGAACTCCTTGACCGACTCCTGCAGCATCTTCTGGTCGTCGTCGGGCGTGACGTCGAACAGGGGGCGCGGCTTGGCTGGGGCCTGGCGCGCGGGCCGGCCGAGCTGCTGCGCGCTCTTGAACGTGCGCGACGCGGCCGTCGCCGTACGAAAGCCGCCCCTGGTGAGCGAGTAGAGGGCGCGCTCGACCGGCTTGCGGGCTCCGACTCGGTCGAGCACCGAGTAGCCGGCCAGCCGCCGCAGCGCGCGCAGGGCGAGCACGCGCGAGCGCTCGCCGAGGTCCGGACCCGAGCCGTTCAGCTTGGGCGCCTCGATGTCCGGACGGGCGCCGTTTGTCGGCGTCGAAGGCGGTGTCTTCTGCACGGTGCTCAAGCGCGCCTCCAGCCATTGGTGTTCCCGCCGGCGTGGGCCGCCTGGACATCCTCGGGTACGGCCGCCCGCGCGGCTGGCACGGCGATCCCGTTGCCTGGTGCGCCGTCAGCGAGCGAAGCCGTTTGCGAGCCGTGGGAACCGGCCTGCGGGCCGGCGACGGAGGGGTCGGGGAACGCGCGCGAGCGCACGCGCAGGCCCGGCTCGATCGTGGCGATCAGCAGCTCGGCCGCCTCCCTCGCGGAGATCGTTTCGCTGCGCAGCCACCAGCGCGCGAGCGCTTCGGCCGCGCCGAGCAGCGCTTCTGACATCGCTTCGACCTCCGTGTGGGCGGCCTCGCGGTGCCGGCGCGGCAGCTGGCTCAGAAGCGAGTCGGCGACCATCGCCGCGATTCGTCCGCGGTAGTGGGCGACACGCTCGGCGACATCGCCGAGATGAGACGAGGTCTCGCCGAACAGCACAGCCCAGGCGGCGCGGTCGGAGTCGAGGAAGTCGAAGAACCCCCGCACGCCGGCGCCCAGCGCTTCGCTCGGGTTCGGCGCATCCGCGACCGCCTCGGCGATCATCGCGAACAGCGCCTCGCCGGCGCGCTCCATGCACGTCACGTACAGCCGTTCCTTGTTGCCGAAGTAGTTGTAGAGCAGCGGCTTGGTCACGCCGACGGCGGCAGCGACCTCGTCCATCGTGACTGCGGCATAGCCACGCTGCGCGAACAGCTCGTGAGCAACGGCGAGCGTCTGCTCCATGCGCTCGGCGCGCGACAGCCGTGTGCGCGTGGGCGCGGTTGCGAGAGACGGAGACGAAGCGGAGCCGGGAGTCGGGAGTCGGGGATCGCCAGCCATTCCCCGACCATCTTACCCGACTATAAATTTATATACAAGTAACCAGCCGGCCGACCGTTCTGACACAGGCCGAGTCGCTCGGGCTGGGCCAGCAAGCCGGCCGGCTGAAAGCCGGGGTGCCCCGCCCGCCGGCGGAGCACCCCACAGTCGCGTCTACGACGCCTGGCTCACCCGATCAGTGCGCCGGGTTCGCCAGGTACGCCGAGTCGACGAGCTTGGCCAGCTCCTCGTATCCCGCCGGCGACGGGTGTATGTCGCCGTCCTTGCCCGCGGGCTTTCCACCTGCCTTCTGCACGTTCGGGTTGCACATTTCCGTGTACTTGCAGATCGAGGCTTGCTCCTGTGCTTCGTTCTTGCCCTTGTTGAACACCGGGAACGGATTCGCGAACGTCACGTTCGGGAACGCCGCCACGACTTCTTTTTCGATGATCCCGTTGAGATCCTCCTGCAGCACATCGCTGCCTGGAAGCACGAGCGCATCGGGGTTGTAGAAGCCCAGCAGGATGATCGGTCCCGTGTAGTGGCCTCCACCAGCAGCCGTGCTGTCGAGGACACCGAGGATGTCGGCTATGTTTTTCACTATGCGCGGGAACGTTGCGTTTTTCGCCGTCTCGACGATGCACGCCTCGACGGCCGCTTCCGGCGTCGACCCGTATTTGCTTTTGCCTTCGTTGGCGTATTCTTCGCCAACTTCTTTTTCGCACTGCGCCACCGCCGCCAGCTCGTCATTCGAGCCGATGTTCAAGGTGATCGCCTGGACTTCGCTGGTCGGATGGCCTTCATTGAGAATGCTGAGCGCATTTTCGAGCTGCGATTCGCTCCCGTAGTACGCGTGCAGCGGGAATCCGTCGAGGTCGCTGTAGGCGCACGGATGCCAGTCGCCGGGCCCCTGTGGATTGTGGCCCGCTTCTTCGGTTGACATTTCTCCGCCGATCGCGGAATTTTCGCCGATCAGCCCGTTGGACGTCTCGCCCGGACAGGCATCGTTGACGATCGTCACACCGGACTTGCTCTTCTTTTCGAGATCGCCGGTGAACAAGTTGACGAACCCGTTTTCGAACCAGGACGGTTCGTCGGTCGGGTAGTGCAGATTGAACTTTTCCTGCGTATACCCGAAGCTGATCGAATCGCCAAGCGCGAGAACGTTCGTGCTTTTGGCCGGTTCTTCCACCGGCGGTTCTTCTTTGGTGGCTTTGGTCTTGCCGGTCGTGATCACTTCGTCGCCTTCTTCGAAGCCGGCCTGGTAGTCCTTACCGGTGATCTGGAGTTTGCCCTCTTCTTTGGAGCCTTCCATTTTCGAGGAGCCTTCGCCGAATTCCTCATAGGTGGCTTTGCCTTTGCTGGCGTTCACCACCTTCGGCGCCACTTCTCCCGCGTATTCCAATTCCCGTTCGCCGCATCTGAACGTCAGATGAACACCCGCACTCTTGTCCTTGACATTCCCGTTGGCGGCCTCCACGAGTTCCGAGTACCACGGTAGGTCAGACGACGTGACGCTTACGTCCGGACATTCCGGCGCGCTGCACTCATACAGGTCGAACAGCACCGTGTCGTCCTGTCCGTTTCCATCTTTGTTCCAGACGTCGCCCGCGTCGGACTTCTTGCACGTGATCGTGCCGTGCACGAGCTCTTCGATGCCCGGGGAGCTGAACGTGAGCGTGCCCCAGGAGTAGGTCTGCGCCTTCTGGCCTTCCGGTATCGCCTTGCCGTTGCTCAGCCACGGCACGCAGGGATGCGACTTGATTCTCGCCGCCCAATCGACACCTGCGGCCGATGTGGACGCCTCGGGCCCGCCGTCCTCGACGACGAACTGAAGCGTGTTCGTGCCTGCCAGGAAGTCGCCCGGGGGGACTTTATATGGGTTGGGCCCGTAGGTAGTCCAACCTTCTCCCCTGGCAACCGAGCCCCATTCCTCTCCGAACGGCCAGCCGTTTTTCGGCGACTCGTAGCCCTCGACGAAGTCGCCCGCGTTTCCGCGGTACTGGTCGTTCTGCTTGTCGTTCTGGTACCCGATCGGGTGTCCGTTCAGGAACGCGCCGGCGGCGTTGTTGGCCCACATCGTGCCTTCGATTTCGGCGCCCGCGGTGCACGACAGCGTGAAGGTTTCATCATAGATGTAGTAGCTCGGCGCTTTGCGGCCGCCTCCGGCGTCGCTTCCGGCGGAGTTGGCGCCGACCCATTTCGGTTCGGGCTTGTATCCCGGAATTTTGCCGCTCATAGCTTCGTGACCTTCCGCGGTCTCGACGATGGCGTGATTGACCGAGGAGTCCGTGCAGGCCAACCCCGTGTCCGGGAACGGCGTGCCGGAAGGAAGGTGTTCCGTTTTGAGCGGAAGATAGTTGTAGCCGGGGTTCGGTTCGGGCTGGTTATAAGGTTCCGGAGGCTCGGCCCCGGGGTAGAATTCCGGTCTGGCGGTGGGTTCGATGCACATCGAGTTGCTCGCGCTGCTCATCAGTTCTTTCGTTTCGGCCTGCGCCAGCGACGGCAGCACCGCTAACGCCGTGATCCCCAGCACGATTGCAAGGCTGACCGTGAGTCGTCTGTGCATAGTGTCCTCCCTTTCCTCGTTGGAGCGTGCCCGCCGCGCAGGCTCCACCCCCTCTTGATGGCCCGCGTGGCTGCTTGCAAGCGCAAGCGCAGCCGCGCGGCCGTGGTTCCCTGTCGTCAAAGAGCGTGAGCGGCCGTTTTCGAGTCGCCGCGTGATCTCCCCGCCGCGCATCGCCCGCTGCGAGCCCGAGCTCGCACGGCCCAGCCGACTTCGGCTGTTGGCGCCTCCCCCTTCCCCTCTAACGGTCCTGCCCCCAGGCCCTGCCCCCGATCGCTTACAATTGCTTAACATACTCGTCACTGGCGTTTGGGGTGAGCTTGCGCGCTGCCGCGTGACGATAGTTTTCGCAAAATGCGTGAAAAGCCCTCTTCGCAGCGCGTGGCTGCTTGCTGTACGCTCAGCCTGTCATGGCGTCCGCGCCCAAACCGTTGACGGGTCACTGCCTGTGTGGCCGTGTCTCCTACACGGCCGACGCCGAGCCGTTCGCTCAGGCGGCGTGCCACTGCACGGAGTGTCAGCGCCAGACGAGCAGCCCCTATTCGGTCGTGGTGGGGATCCCGCTGGACGCCCTGGACGTGCAGGGCGAGACGCTCACGTCGTTCACCACGACCAGCGATGAGAACGGACAGGAGACCCGCCGGTGGTTCTGCTCGGGCTGCGGGTCGCCGATCTACAGCATCTCGGGCGCCGCTCCGGGCTTCGCCTTCATCAAGGCCGGCAGCCTCGACGACGCCTCCTGGCTCGAGCCCTCGATCGAGGTGTGGACCGGCTCGGCCCAGCCGTGGACGCCGAGCTTCGAGGGAGCGGCCCGCTTCGAGCGCGGCCCGGCCTAGCGCACCGACGCACGAGCCCGAAGCCGATCGAGGTCGCGCAAGCTCGCGAGCGGCCGGAGCCTCAAGCGACCGAGAAGTTGACGTTCACGGTTTTGCCGGTCAGCGAGCCCGCGCGCGGCGTGGCGCTCAGCCGGTAGCGGCCGCGCGCGAGCGGGCGTGAGCCGACGCGGCCGGTGAAGCGGAAGCTGTTCGTGCCCTTGGCGTCACTGTGCGTGAACTTCCCGACCGCGACGTAGCGCGTGCAGGCGCGGACGCGTCCGCGGGCGTGCCGCGGCCGTTTGGCCGCGCAGGTCTTCCCGACCAGGAATCCGGGGTGCGCGCGCTGCACCGTGAAGGTGCTCACAGCTGTCTGGCTGTCGCTGTAGGTGACGGTCGCCCCGCGTTTGGTCTTGGCGCGCGTGATGCTCTGACCGCGGCCTCGTTCGGGAACGAGCGTCGAGGGTCGTATCGAAAGGCTGCGCAGCAGGGGCGTCAGCAGCGGCAGCGAGTGGCTTGGGGGCCTTGTAGTGATGGTCGTATGACCCGTCGAGGGCTGGGCGGACGTGGTGAAGGTCTGATCGGCGCCAAAGGAGACGCCGGTCGCATTTGTGACGACCGCGCGGAAGTGATAGGTGGTGTGCGCCGCCAGACCGCTGAGGACCGCGCTGTACGGGGCGCCCGCGGCCGTCGCTTCGATCGTTTGTTCGCCGGTCTGTCTGCCGTAGGCGGTGCTCGTGCCGTACTGGAAGTAGGCGCTGGCTTCGGCCAGGTCGGGATTGCGGGCGACACCGGCAAGCGTGGCGAAGGCCGTCCCGGCGCCGCGCGCTTCGAGCGTTGTCGCAGTGGGCGTGGCCAGCTCGAAGGCGCCGCTGTCGCAGGCGGGGCCCGCGGGACGCAGGACGCCGCGCTGGTCGGTGGGTTCGCAGCCCGCGCCGCTGGCCGGCACGGCGTCGATCGCCGGGCTGTCGGCGGGGATCGCCTCGGTGACCGTGGGGCCGCCGTTGCCCTGCAGGGGACCCAGCTTCGGGTCGGCGACGGTGCCCGGACAGGTCGCGTCGGGGAACGAGATGTCGTGAGCGCCGTCGATGATCGTTCCCTGGCAACCTTCGCCCGAGCTCCAGGTCGAAATGCTGTCGGCGAGCGTGAGTTTGGACTCGTAGTCCGCGAACAGCGCGGCGCCCGTGCCCGTCGGGCCCGCTTCACCAACTGTGGCAACGCCGCCGGGGCTCCCGGCGACCGCTGTGGCTCCCGCCGAGCCTCCTGCTCCGACGCTGTTGCCGCTGATCGTGTCTTGGGTCAACGTGGCGGTTCCCTCGTAGCCGACGACCACGCCCCCGGCGCCGCCGCCCTCTCCTCCGTACCCCGTGGCGGCGTCGCCGCCAGTGCCGGTGCTTCCGCCACCCTGGCCGAGGCCGCCGGGGCCGCCGTCGGCGCCGGCGCCGTTGCTGCCCGGGCCGGACGCGTTCGATGCGATCGTGGTGTTGGCGATCGTGACCGGCCCGGTCCTGACTTCGACGCCGGCGCCGAATCCGCCGTTGCGGCCGAACCCGCCTTCTCCGCGCCCGCCGGGTCCGCCGTTGCCGCCGCTGCCGCCGGTGCCCCCCGCTCCGCCGACACCCACGTCGGCCGGCCCGCCGGCGCCGGTGACGTTGTTGACGATCGCGCTGCGCGAGATTTCCCCTGTCATCGAGTTGCCGCCGCCGATCCCGCCGCCCGAGCCGCCCTCGCCACCGAAGCCGCCTGTGCCCTGGCCGCCCGCACCTCCGGCCGCGCCAGCCGTTCCGGTGCCGCCGTACCCGCCCGTGCCGATGCCCCCGAAAGCGCCCGCCCCAGTGCGGTTGGCGGAGATTTCTGTTTCGGTGACTGTCGTCATCGCGTTTGCGTAGACGCCCCCTCCGGCGCCGCCGTCGCCGCCGAAACCGCCGTCGGCGAGGCCGCCGTACGGATCGGTGCCGGTTTCGCCGTGCCCGCCGAAGCCGCCGCCCCCGCGGCCGCCCGCACCGGTCGTGTTGTTGCTGATCGTGCTGTCGATGACGGTTAGCGGCCCCGAGCTCGCCACGCCGCCGCCCGCGCCACCCGTGCCGCCGAAGCCGCCGAAGCCGTAGCCGCCTGCGCCTTCGGCACCGCCCGGGCTGCCGTTGCCGGAACCGGCGACCCCGCCCGCGCCGGTGGAGTTGTCGGTGATCACGCTTTCGATGATCGTCAGCAGGCCTTCGCTGTCGATGCCTGCGCCGGCGCCGCCCGCGCCGCCGAAGCCGCCGAAGCCGTTGCCCCCCGGGTTGCCCGTGCCGCTGCCACCGCTCCCGCCTTCACCCGTCGTGTTTCCGCTGATCATGCTGTCGATCAGCGTGAGCGTGCCCTTGTTGAGGATTCCCCCTCCACCTTCCGCGGTTTCGCCTTCCTGGCCTTTCGAGGCGGCTTCTTCGGTCACGTTTCCGCCGGGCGCTCCGGACGGGGTGTGCCCGCCGGTGATCGTCACGGCTTCGATCGTCGCGGTCGCTGCGGGCAGGATCTCGAGCACCCGGTCGGACACATCGGTTTCGATCGTGGTGTCAGACGCGCCGGCGCCCTGGATCGTCAGATCGCTGCCCACGTCGAGGTCGCCCGAGGCGTTCGCGTCCTCTTTGGCGCCGGGGATGCTCAGCAGGTAGTGGCCCGGCGCGAGCGTGATCACGTCATTGCCGGTCCCGGCCGGGCACTCGCCGGGCTCGGAGCCCGAGGGAGCGTGCGTCCTGGAGGCGGTGATCGCCTCGCGCAGCGAGCACAGGCCGTCGTTGGCAACCACGTCGCTGGTCGTGTTCGGCACGATCGTGGCGGCCTGCGCCGCCGCGCTCGGCAGGATCGCCGCGGCGACGACCGTCGCCAGCAGGAGCGGCAGCCTGCTAAACGCTCTCCCCCTTCGCATTCCGCAGGACTTTATCCGATCTTTAGGCAAGGTGAGGTCAGCGTGGACGTTGATTCGAGCCGGCCGGCGGGCATGGGCTCGCATGCGCGCCAGCCGGGCTGGGATGCGGCCCGAGCGCGATGGCGGGCCTGGGCGGCCACGATGGGTAGGGCTTGCGCAGCGACGATGGGTGCGGCCTGGGCGCCGACGATGGGTGCGCTTGGGCGCCGACGATGGGTACGGCCCGGGCGAGGACGAGCGTTTTTGGCACATCACGCAGGCAGGCCTCGCGAGGGAGGCCGCAGCGCAGCCTCCCTCGGGAAGCGGGCCGTCAGACGGTCCCGGTCTCTTCCTGTTCCTCGAGCTTCGCTTCTTCGGCTTCGCGGCGTTCGCGGGCCTTTTCCTCGGCCCTTTCCAGACGTTCCTTGTCCTTTTCCTTGTGCGCTTCCTTGTGTTCCGCGGCTTTTTCCTTGTGCTTTTCCCTCAGCGCAGCGGCCTTTTCCTTCTCCCGTTCCTTCAGTTCGACCGCTTTTTCCGCTGCCCTTTCCTCTTTTTCCTGGACTTCTATTTCGACTTCTTCAAGCCTGCCCTGTTCTTCTGCTTCCCTGAGAAGTTCCTCGTCCCGTTCCTTTTCTTCTGCCTTCGTTTCCTTGGCCGTTTCACGCTCGGCGGCCTTCTTTTCCTTGGCCTTTTCGCGCTGGGCTTCCTTCTTTTCCTTGGCCTTTTCCTTCTGTCCTTCCTTGATTTCCGCGATCTTTTCCTTGGCTTCCGCGATCCGTTCCTTTTCCAAGGCGATCAGTTCTTGCAGCTGTTCTTCAGTGATCGCAGGGGTGATCGTCTGCTTCCCGCGGGCGTCCGTGGTCGCGTAGGCGGTCGTCGCGACCGCTGCGCTCATCGCCAAGCCTGCGATCAGCAGCAAAATCAATCCTTTGATTGCTCTCATGGATCCGTCCTCTCTCGATTGACCAGCGCCGCCGGCCTCGCGAGCCGGCGCCAGGGTTCGCGTCGCGCTCGGCTCGGACCCCGAGCGCCAGCGAATGCCTGCCCGAATGATACGCGATGGCCCGGGGTTTTGGGGCGGGCCGGCGGGTCGTCAGCAGACGTCCGATAGCGGCCTGCGCGCCGCCTCGGCGGCCTGAGGGCCAGCCTGCCCTAGGCTGCGGGTATGGCCGCCGGTCAAGACTGGCTCGTGAGGTTCCTGGCCGAGTTCGCCACGATGTCCGAGCCCGAACGTGACGCCGCGACCAACGCTCTGTCAGCGCAACACCGCCATGCGCTGCTCGCGCTCGCAGAGGCACGCGAGGCGACCACGGAGGCGAACCTGGTGGAGGTGCTGGACGCCGGTCACGCTGGCCTGGAAAAGCTCTACGAGGTAACCGATCCGGCCGACCTGCACACCGCGATCAACCTGACGAGCCGGGAGCGTCCGAACCTCGTCGCGGAGGCCCTGTTCGCCGCGGTCGTCATACACCGCGGATGGACGGGACAGGAGCCTGTCGCAATCTCGGAGCTTCGTGAACAATGGATCTGGCACGTTCGCGATCTCATCGAGGCGGCTCGAGACCGCGATCAGCGTGATGCTTGATCACGCGTCAAAACGGTCGGGTGCGCCTGATGGGGCTGGTTAGTCGATCGGAACCGCGGTGCCTGGTTAGTCGAACGGAGCGGGGGTGCCGCTGTCAACGGCTCGTCCCGGATGAACCCGAACGAAGCGCCTACCGCCGCTTCAAGCTCGTGATCGCGGCACGCCAGTCACGAAGCATCGCACCAGGGGCGAACAACGGCCGCTGCGAGCCTCAACCCGCGGCGGCCTCCGCCACGTCAACCCACCGGCACCGGACGTTTCCATAGCGTTTCCATAGACCGACGGCGCGCCCCGCGAGCGGCGCGCGCAGCCCGTAGAATGGTGCCCTTGGGGCCATAGCTCAGCTGGGAGAGCGCCTGCTTTGCAAGCAGGAGGTCACCGGTTCGATCCCGGTTGGCTCCATTCGCGAATGGCCTGAAAATGGACTGTTTCTTTGCATCTCGGAAGGCGTTCCTGCGCTGTGAACTTGACCGGCTAGTCAAGTTTTTGTCAAGTGGCCCAGCGGATCGCGGCTCGTTCCCGAGCCGAGACCGGGTGCGCGGGCGTCCCCGCGGCGGCCGGTAGCGTGATCACGTTCCCGTCCTTGTTCGGCTCCAACATGCGGGCGAACTCGCTGCGGCTCATGCGTCCGCGGATGTCGGCAGCGTGGCGCGCCTCGTCGAAGAGGTGGGTGTAGATGTCGAGGGTGGTGGCGGGGCTTGAGTGTCCGAGGATGCGGCTGACCTGCACGACATCGAGGCCAAGGTCGACGATCATGTGGCTCGCAAATGTGTGTCGCAGGTCGTGGAAGCGCAGCCTTGAGCCGTCTCGGTCGAGCCCGGCGGCGTGCGCGGCTCGAGCGAGTGCGCTTCGCTGCACGTTGCGCTGGTTGAGCGGGGTGCCGTTGCGTGTCGCGAAAACCCAGTCGCCAGCAGATTTGAACGTGCACGTCTTGCGGCGGTCCTGTAGGAGCGCCGCGAGCTGCGGCGAGAGAGGAATCTGCCGGCGCGTGCTGCGCGTCTTGAGCGCAACGCGCCGGCACGGGGTACCGCTGCGAGCGCGCGAGAGCTGCGCTCGAACGTGGACGACGCCCCCGCGAGGATCGACCTCGCGCCAGATCAGGCCGAGCAGCTCCGAGTGGCGCATCCCGGTGTATAGCGCGGTCGCGATCAGTGTCCGGTAGGTCGGCAAACAGGCGTCGAGCAGCCCTCGGATCTCTTCGCGGCCGAGCACTCGGTAGGCCAGGCGGGACGGATGCGGGCGCTCGTCGGCTTCGAGCTTATCGACTGGGCTGTCCGCCACCCATCCGTTGCGCACCGCGAAACGCATGACGCACTGGAGGGTCGCCAATGCGCCTGCGATCGTGTTCTCCGCGCGTCCCTGCTCACGCAGGCTGTCGAGCAGCTCGCGAACGTCCTGCACGTTAATCTCGCGTAGCGGCCGGCCGGCGAACGCGGGTAGTAGGTGGTGGTCGAGGTGGTAGCGGCGGAAGTCAAGCGTGCGCTCGCCGCGCTCGCCGGTCGCGACCCGTCTCTGAAAACGCTCGATCCACCATCCCGCGACGTGGCCGAACCGCAGCCGTGGAATGCCTGCGACCACTCCCCATCGGGCTGCTTCCACGAATGCTTGGCGGTCCTGACGGGCGGCCTCGAGCTCGTAGCCAACGGTGCGGAACGCCGGACGGCCGTCCAGCATGAAGCAGACCGCATACTTGCCATTCTGTTGCCGATAGATACCGCGCTCCACCCGCATCCGCCCCTTCGGCGGGCGCCCGTCATTGGTCGAATACATGCTCGCCTCCAATCCGTCGTACCTCGGTGCGTTGGTTAGCGCAAGCATGCGGACTGTCCTGGGGCTTCGCGTGACGGACGATGCGACTAGGGATCAAGGCGCCTGCATGCGCGAGTTCGTCGCCGGCGACGTCCCGGTGTTGTTGTGGGCGCTCAGACGCGTGCTTAGCCGCGCAAGCAGGCGCGCGCAGCCTGGTCAACGAGACGCTTGATTCTCGTCCCATGCGCTTGCGAGCGCCGCCGATGCTCACACGCCTGCTCGGTCCCGCAAAGCACAAGCTCCCGCGGTGGTGGCCTATGCTGTGACGCACATGCCACCACCCGGATTCCTCGCCCTCGGCGACGCAACCGCGAGGGCCGGGCCACCGTCCGATGCTTGCCCTCGGCGAGCAAACTGCGAGGGGCGCCCGCCTGGGCACGATGAGCTATGTCGCTATGGGATCGCTTCGTAGCTGCCGGACGCGGTGTGTTCCAGTCCGCCGCCTATCCATGAGTCAAGACCGCCGGCGTCATTGCGGCTCCCACCAGTCACCGAGGCGCGGAACCCACTGGCTGTGTTCTCTTCGCCTCCGGTGACGGAGGTCTCCTCTTCATTGGCGGTGTTGATGCCGCCGCCGCTGACAGAGGCCACTTCTCCGCTGGCGACGTTTCCCTCACCGCCGGTGACCGACGCGAAGATTCCACTGATGGTATTGAATGCGCCCGCGTCGATGCCACCGAAGCTCGTAAACGTCTGACCTTCGCCAAGAATCAGGTTGTGAGAGCCTGTCTGCTCGCCTGGCAATTCGTCGTAGCCGAGGACGAGGTTGCCCTCGCCGTTGACGCTCCGGGTCGACCCGTCGCCATTGAGGATCTGGACGTTGACGCCCGAGAACTGAATCGTCGGGTTGCCGCCGACACCCGAGCTGACATAAGTGATGTGCGGCAGGATGCTCTTGAGTGTCGCCAGTTCGCCGCTCGTCAGACCGGTTTGGCCTTCAGGCCCTTCCCTTCCTTCTTTACCTTCGGGTCCTGCCTTACCTTCCTTTCCTTCCTTGCCTTCTTTGCCCATCGGTCCTTCCTTGCTGAATTCCTCAAGGAGGTATTTCTTTTTGCAGTTTCCCGCAGCATTGGTCGTCAGTACCGCCCTGCCTTCCTTTTCAGGCACGCACACCTTCGCCGGCGATTGGGCATAACTGTCGCTCACCATCACCAGACACGCCACTGCGAGCACGATGCCCGCCAGACCCTTTCGTCTCATCGGAACCTCCACTGACGCGAGGCCCTGTGGCACCCGCGCTAGACCTTTCCCTGGCCCGCGCGCTTGAGCTCTCCGCTCATCGAACGGGCAGGCACGTATCGCGGCGGACCTTACAGGTCGACGTCGCCTCAGTCCCGCTCGAAACGCTGGCCGCGGTTCGCGCTCACCCTTCAGTGCGCCCGCAGCGTTATCGCCTAAAGCGCTGCACCAATTCGATTGGCGCATCGACGAGGGCTGCACCGACATCGGCGGCGCTCGGGAAAGCCTCGGCACGGAATCGCTCTCCGCTGGCGCCGAGGACACCAAAGGCCCAGATCGTGGCCCCACCTCATAGGGCCACGCTCACGGTCTGCTGCGCAAGCCCAACAGCGCGATCGCTCGCAGCTCGCCGTGCCGATCGAGGCGGCGCCCGGATGAGCGCTCTAGCCGCTGCCTGAGTTGCTGTCTCGCAGATCGTACTCTGCGCCGCGCTGCGCACTTTGCTGCCACAGCAAGCGGTCATACTCCCCGTATCACTTATCGCGAAGCGGAAAGACACCGGCCGTGTCTCCGCCGTTTGGGCAGCGGCGACAAATCGCTGCCAAAACCTGAATGCCGCATCCACACGAAAGCAGTCGCGCGCTCGCTAAGACACGGGCTGCTGCAGCTCGTCCGCACCAGCGGTCTCGCCGGCTTCCGTCGTCGCACTTGCTATGCAGTGCAATGCGGTAGCGACGGGTGGCGTGGCGATTGGAGGGGCACCCGGGCGCAGAGCGGTCAAGTCGCGGCGGGCCTCGGTACGAACGACTGGATCGCCTCGTATGCGTGCCCTGGATCTCAGGGTCGCGGAAGTCGCGAACGATCTCGGCCTGGTCGATGACCGGTCCGGTCATCGTGCTGGCGGCGCTTACCGTAGAAGACGCCGCTCTGCAGTGACACGTCCGTGACGGCTTTGACGAGTCGCTCGGCTTCAACGTCCAGGTCGATCACCGACGCGAACTCCTCTGAGCTGCGATCGGTGAACGTTGGTTGGGCAATCCGCGGCCTCGGGATTCCGCGCGCCGCCTCGGCGCCTAAGTGATAAAGCGATGGATGGCTTCGTTGGCGTGGTCCTGAAACGACGGGTTGGCCAGATCGGGGAAGACGTCCGTTTGGTCGACCGCGGGACCCTTAAGTGTGTTGGCCGCGCTGGCGTAGAACACGCCGCTGGACAGGTTCGGGTCGGTGACCCCGTCGACCAGTCGCTTCGCGCCCACGTCAAGCTTGTGGGCGAGACCCGGAAGGCGGGGCATGACGTACTTGGCCGCTATGCGGAACGGCAATGCCAGGTCATTGGGTGCTTGGGTGCCGGTGGTGTTGCCGGGGCTCACGCAGATGAATCGGCGGTCGGGGTGTTGGCGGGCCAGGTGGGCCATCCATAGGATGCCGATCAACTTGGCCTGCCCATAGGCCAAATTGACGTCAGGTTTGCGGTCGGCGAAATAGCTGCCGTCGATGACAGTGGCGAGCTCGTCGGCGGAGTTTGAGTCAAACGACGGCCGCTTGAACCCCATTTTCGGGATTCCCCTGGCTGCCTCGCTTCCGGCGAAGACCGCCACCTCGCCGAGCCGGTCCTCGGCCAGCAGCGTCTCGAGGAGGACGACGTGGCCAAGAACGTTCTGCGCGAACATGTGAGTGGCCCCGTCGGCGGTCAAGGCCATGGGCGTCTTGCCGCCCATTCCGCCGGCGTTCATGACCAGCGCGGTGATCGGTCCGTCGATGCCCGCCAGGCCGGCGCGGACCGAGCGCGGATCGGATACGTCCATGAGAACGATGTCGAAGATGCGCCGGCCGGTCTGCGTTTCGAGCTCGGCCTTTGCCGTTGCCGCGCGGTCTTGGTTGCGGCACGCCAGGTAGATGCGGGCGATCTCGGGACGCGATGCAAGTTGGCGGGCGATCTCTTTGCCCAGCCCGACGTTGGCGCCGGTGATCAACACTGTCTTCTCTGCGGTGGTTTGCATTCGCGTCCTTGGCTCCTCACGGGCAGGTCGTTGGTGATCCGGGGCGCGGCTGTGGAGACTCAGATCGCGAGGCGGCCGCCGTCGACGGGGATGATCGCCCCGTTGATGTAGCCGGCAGCCGGGGTCGCGAGGAACGTGATCACGTCGGATAGCTCGTGCACGTCAGCGACCCGGCCGAGCGGAATCGTCTTGGCGAACTCTTCAGCCATCGCCAATTTCGTCTCCAATGTCGGGGTCAATGTCGGACCGGGAGCGACCGCGTTGACGCGGACGTTCTGCGGCCCGAATTCGGCAGCCCAAGCCTTGGTGAGCAGCTCGACCGCGGCGCGCGAGGCGCCGTAGGCACCCAAGCCCGGCTGGCCGTAGCTCGCGACCATCGTTGAGACGTTGATGATCGACCCACCGCCGCGGGCCGCGATCTTCGGGGCGAGCACAGCGACGAGGAAGAACGGCACCTTGACGTTGATATGGAACAGCCCGTCGAACGCCGCCT
>DATJOF010000062.1:0-7182 GCA_035507415.1 Solirubrobacteraceae bacterium | reverse complement strand
CTGCGCTGGTACGAGCTCGATCCCTCCGGCTGGGTGATCGCGGCGATGGCGAAGCTCGGCCTCGCGTGGGACGTGGTCGCGGTCTCGCCGGAGAAGCAGCGCGCGAAGCTCGTCGGCGTCTCGCCCGCCGACGTGGAGCTCCCCGAGGACGCACCCGTCGAGGAGCGGCAGTCCGAGCAGCTCGCTCACGCGGGCGCGGCGCGGCGCGAGCTCGTGCAGACGCGCTAGCGGCGCGGTCTGCCAAGGGACGATCTGTCCCGGACGCCTCGCGCGCTACCGTCATCAGATGAAGCTCGACGATCCGCTCGCATTGCTGAGCAGTGGGCCGCTGCCGCGCCTTCTGCCCGCGGGCCCGATCAAGCCGCGGCTGCGCGGCGTCTTTCACCAGTACGCGTTCTTCGTCTCGCTCGCGTGCGGGATCGGTCTGATCGCGAGCGCGCACGCCGGCATGACGCGCTGGAGCGCAGCGATCTACGCCGGCGCCGTCTCGGGGCTGCTCGGTACGAGCGCGCTGTATCACCGCGTGACGTGGAGAGCGAACGTCCGTCGTTGGATGCGCCGGCTCGATCACGCGATGATCTTCGTGCTGATCGCCGGCACGTACACGCCCGTGGCTTTGCTGGCGTTGAGAGGGACGCTGGCGAACGCGATCCTGATCGTGCTGTGGGCGGGGGCGCTCGGCGGTGTTGTGTTCAAGCTCGCCTGGATCGATGCGCCGAAGTGGCTTTTGGCCGCCGTATATGTGGCCCTCGGCTGCGTGACGGCTGCTGTCGTCGGGGAGCTGCCTGCGGCGATCGGATGGCTCGGTGTGGCCGGCCTGGTGACCGGCGGGCTGCTCTACACGGCCGGCGCAGTCGTGTACGCGAGTGGGCGACCGAATCCGTGGCCGAGGGTGTTCGGGTACCACGAGGTGTTTCACGCCCTCGTGCTGGCGGCCGTGGCGCTGCATTACGCTGTGATCGCGTTTGCCGTCCTGCCGCGCGGTTAGACAAGCGGAACGCGTGGCGGTTGGGAGCTCGCCGCCGGCCGCGGCACGCCGGGTTGGGGGCGACCCCTGGCGCTCATCTCGGCGCCGGCGCGCCGCTCGGCAACAGCGCTAATCGAACAGGCCTCGACTGGGGCACATGCGCGCGAGCGCGCAGCCCGCACAGTCGGGCCGTCGGGCATGGCAGGTCCGCCGCCCGTGGCGAAGCAGGTTCACGTGCAGCTCGAGCTCCTGGCCGGGCGGCGTCAGCGCGAGCATCTGGTCGTGCAGCTCGTGGAAGGGCGCGCCGGGCCGCAGCAGCTCGAGCCGCATGCCGACACGAGAGACGTGGGTGTCGACCGGGACTTCGCGCAGGCCGAACGCGAACAGCAGCACGCAGGCCGCGGTCTTGCGACCGACGCCCGGAAGCTCCACCAGATAGTCGCGGGCCTGCATCAGCGGGACGTCCGGCAACCAATCGAGCGAGGGCTGCTGCGAGCAGTCCAGGGCGGCGTCCCGCGACCTGCCCAAGCTGGGCTCCTGCGAACGATCCGGGCTGGGCGCCTGCGAACGATCCGGGCTGGGCGCCTGCGAACGATCCAAGCTGGGCGCCTGCGAACGATCCGGGCTGGGCGCCTGCGAAGGATCCGAGCTGGACTTCCGCGACGGCCCACGCGCGCGTGCGCGCGTGCGCGTGTGGGCCGGCGTTCCGGAGCTTGGCGGTCGCGGGTCGGCGGAGCCGATCGGCCCACGTTCGGCGATCGCGGTGAGGATCGCCTTGATGCGCTGCGACTTGACCTTGGAGATGCCGCCCGGCCTGATCGCCTCCTCGATCTCGCCTACGGGCGCCCGCATCACCTCCTGCCACGTCGCAAAGCGCTCGCGCAGGCCCAGGTAGGCGACGTCCCGGTTGCGATCGTTGGTGCTCTGCGAGAGCACGGTCAACACCAGCTCGGCGATCGGATGGCGATGCGGGCGCATCAGGGGAATCCCGTAGACGGCACGGAGCCGTTCGCGCACGCGCACGACACGGCCGCGCGTTGGCGGTCGCCACGGCTCGGAGCGCTTCGCTGTGGAACTGCCCCGTGCACCCGAGGCTTGCCCGGACTTCGCATGTGTGCGCCTGGGCGCTGCAGACTTGGCTGACACGAGCGTGACGGTATATATCCTCGATCGGTGCCAGAGGTCAGCGATCGCCAGGGCCAGCTCGACGACCTGCCGGTGTTTTGGCGCGAGGCGCCGGAGCGTGACGGGTTCGTCGGCGCGCGGGCTGTCTATCTGCACGGAGTGCCGACCAACTCCGATGACTGGCTGGAGTTCCTCGCGCGCACGGGGGGCCTGGCGCCGGACCTGCCCGGTTTCGGACGCTCGGGCAAGCCGGGGCATTTCGACTACACGATCGATGGGTACGCCGACTTTCTCGAGCGCTACTTCGAGCTGGTGGGGGTGAACGAGATCGATCTCGTGATGCACGACTGGGGAGCGGTGGGGTTGGCGTACGCCCAGCGCCACCCCGAGCGGATCGGCCGCATGGTGCTGATCAACGCGGTTCCGTTCCTGCCCGGCTACCACTGGCATCGCGTCGCGCGGATGTGGCGAAGGCCGGTGTTGGGCGAGCTGGTGATGGGCTCGACCACGCGCCGTGTGTTGCGTTGGAGCACGCGCGATGCGGACGCCACCCCCGGACCGATGCCGGACGCGTGGCTCGACACGGTGCTGGACCATTTCGACCAGGGCACTCAGCGCGCGATCCTGCGCCTGTACCGCAGCTCGCCGCCGGAGGTGTTGGCCCGGGCGGGCACGGAACTCGCGCAGCTGCAGATGCCCGCGCTCGTGATCTGCGGCGCCCACGACCCCTACATCCCTTCGCGCTTCGGGCAGGCTTACGCTCAGGCGCTGGCACAGTGCGAGCTGATCGAGCTGCCGGATGCCGGTCACTGGGCGTGGCTCGATCGCGCCGACGTGATCGAGCGGGTGGCCGACTTCCTCGGACGGAGCGAGGCCGCGTGAGCGCGATCACCAACCCGACCACCAAGGCTACCCCCGACACCACGGCGGCCCCGACTGCCGGGGCCATGCCGAACACCATGGCGAGCCCGGCCGCGCCCGCGACGACAGCCGTGGCGCAGGCTCCGATCGCCCCCGCGTCTTCGCCGCCGGCGCAGAGCGGGCCGAGGCGCGCACCGCGACGATGGCTCATGCGGCCTTGGGTGTGGGCGCTCGCGCTGGCCGTCCCGCTGGCGCTCGCCTACCTGCTCGTGGCGCCGCCCGCGGCGGACCTGTCGGCGGCGATCTATCGCAGCGACCTGTTCGCGCGCGTGGGGTACACCGTGCGCGACAACGGCTGGTACGCGGCCCACGGCCACTACCTGCTCGGCTACTCGCTGCTGTCTCCGGCACTCGGGGCGCTGCTCGGCGTGCGCCTGCTGCTCGCGATCTCGACGCTGGTTTCGACGGCCCTGTTCGGCCTGATCGCCGAGCGTGCCTTCGGTCCCGCCGCCGGGCGGGTGGCGGCGCTGGTGTTCGCGCTTGGCGCGTGCGCGGAGATGCTGTCGGGGCGCGTGCCGTATGACCTGGGCATGGCGATCGGCCTGGGCGCGGCGCTCGCGGCGATGTGCGCGCGCTGGCGGTTGGCTGTCGGACTGGCGCTGCTGACGAGCGCGGCCAGCCCTGTGGCTGGAGCTTTCCTCGCGCTGGTGTTCCTCGCCTGGGCCCTCAGCGTCTGGCCGGAGCGCTCGGCGGGCGAAGCTGAGCGCTCACATGCGCCGGTGAGCTCGGATGAGGCCGGTGGCCCACGCGCGCACGCGCGCACGCGCGCGTGGGTGCCGGCAAGCGGACACCGATGGGCGTGGCCGCTGGCACTGATGATCGCGGCGCTGGCGCCGATCGCCGTGCTGTCGCTGGCGTTTCCCGAAGGAGGCTATGAGCCGTTCGCCCCGTCGTCGTTCTGGCCGGCGTTCGCCGGCGTGCTGGCGATCGCCGTGCTGCTGCCGGCCGGCCCCTTGTCCGGGCGGGCACAGCGCACCGTGCGCGTCGGCGCGGCGCTGTATGCGCTCGCGCTGGCGGCCTCATTTGCGATCGCCTCGCCGATGGGGGGCAACGCGGCCCGCCTCGGTCCCGAGCTGGCGCCGGCGCTGCTCGTGGGGGTGCTGTGGAACGACCGCCGGCTCGTGCTCTTTCTGCTCGCGCCGGTCCTGCTCTACTGGCAGCTGAACACCCCGATCGGCGATCTCTCGCTGGTCGCTGGTCAGGCCTCTGCCGAACCGTCCTACTACGCGCCGCTGGTGTCGGAGCTGGGCCGTCTGCGTCACGGCAGTCGCACGATCGTCGAGATCCCGTTGACGGCCACGCACGCCGAGGCCGCCTACGTGGCGGGCCACGACCAGATCGCGCTGGCGCGCGGTTGGGACCGGCAGCTCGATACGCGCTATGCGGCGCTCTTCTACCGTCCGGGCCTGACCGCATCGGCCTATCGCGCCTGGCTTGCCGAAAATCGGGTCCGGTACGTGGCGCTCCCCGACGCGCGACTGGACTACGCGGGCAAGGCCGAGGGGGCGCTGGTCGCGCATGGGCTCCCCTATCTGCGAGAAATCTGGCGCTCGCGTCACTGGCGCCTGTTCCGGGTCATGAGTTAGGCTTCCGAACCGATGCCCGGGTCACGGCCCGACCTTTTCCGTCCGCAGTCTGCTCCGGCCCGCTCGCAGTCCGCTTCGGCCAACTCGCAGTCCGCTTGGGCCCGCTCGCCGTCCGCGTCGCGCTCGCAGTCCGCTTCGGCCCGTCTTCAGTCGGGCTCAACAGCTCCACTGTCTACCTCCGCGCCAACACCCCAACCCGTGTCAGCCAGAGCCCGCGCGCGCGCGCGGGCTCTGCAGGAACGCATCCTGCCGCACGGATGGATCGACGTCGCGCGCCAGGTGGCGCTGTTCGGGCTGGCGTATCTGGCATACCGGCTGGTGCGCGGCCTGGTGGAGGGCGACGCCACGGCGGCGTTCGCGCATGCGCGCGATCTGATCTCGATCGAGCTGGCGCTCCACGTGTTCGTCGAGCCCTCGATCCAGGCGTGGGCGTCGGGCAGCCGGCTGCTGATGGACTTCTCCAGCTGGATGTACGTGAACGCGCAGACGACGGTCACGATCACGGCGCTCGTGTACCTGTACCTGCGGCATAACCGCAGCTTCTACTTCGTGCGCAACATGTTTATGGTCGCGATGTTCATCGCGCTGATCGGCTACACGGTGTTCCCGACGGCGCCGCCGCGGTTCATGCCCGAGTGGGGCTTCATCGACTCCGTCTCGGACTTCACGGGCGTGCACGTCTCGCACGCGAGCGCGACCATGAACACGCTGTTCAACCCGTACGCGGCCGTCCCGTCGATGCACGTGGCATTCGCGCTGATGATCGGCTGGCCGCTGGCGCGCCTCTGCCGTCATCGCATCGTCAGCGCCCTGTGGCTGCTGTATCCGTTCCTGATGGCGTTCGTGATCGTCGTCACCGCAAACCACTTCATCGCCGACGCGATCCTGGGCGCGCTGACCGCGGGAGCATCCGCGTATGCCGCCACCTGGCTCGCGCGCGCGCGACCGGAGGTCTGGCGCTTCTCGCCGACACGGGCCGGGGTGACGGGCGCGTGAGCGAGCCCGAGACCAGGCAGACCGCCGCCGCCCGCCGCCACGACGCATCACGACGCCGGCGCGGCAGCAGCTTCCGCGCGCGGCGAGCGCGCCCGCGCGCCCCGATCGGCTCGGGCGAACGGCGCGAGCTGATGCGCAACGCCCTGATCGAGTCGCGCCTCACGCCCAACGCGATCTCACTGACCGGGCTGGTCCTGAATCTGGTGGCGGCGGCTCTGGTGTGGGAGCGCCTGTTCTTTCTCGGCGGGGTCGCGTTCGTGATCGGCTCGATCATGGACACGCTCGATGGGCGCTACTCGCGCATGTCCGGGAAGGGGACGCCGTTCGGCGCGTTCCTGGACTCGACGCTCGATCGCATCGAGGAGGGCATCGTCCTGGCGGCGGTCGCGGGTTCGTTCGCGCTCGAAGGCAAGCGCGTGGCGGCGGCCGCCGTGGTGGTCGCGGTGCTGGCCTCGCTGATGGTCAGCTACACGCGTGCGCGCGCCGAGGCGCTCGGGGTGGAGTGCAAGGTCGGGATCGCGACGCGGCCTGTGCGCGTGGTGATCCTTGCGATCGGCCTGATCTTCGCTCGCGGAGCGTCGCTCGGCGACTTTCAGCTGCTGGCGCCCGCGGTGTACGTGCTGGCGGCGCTCAGCATCGTGACCGTGATCCAGCGCATCGCCCACGTGCGGCGCGCGCTGACCGCCGCCGTGTGACCTCGCGCCGGCAGCGGAGTAGTAATCCATTCGGCAATCTTCAGGAAGGACGAGCACTTGACTGCAAGCAACGGCGGCGCGACCAGCGGTGGCGGGGCGAACCACCATGGCGGCGCCACGCACAAGGTCGGCGCCCCCTCCCAAAACGGCTCGGCGCGCTACCAGCAGGACAAGGTGCGGGTGGCGATCATCGGCGTCGGCAACTGCGCCTCGGCGTTCGTGCAGGGCGTCCACTACTACCGCGACGCCGAGCCCGGCACGCAGGTGCCGGGCCTGATGCACGTGGACCTCGGCGGCTATCACGTGCGCGACATCGAGTTCACGGCCGCGTTCGACATCGACCGCGAGAAGGTCGGCAAGGACCTCGGCCAGGCGATCTGGGCGGGGCAGAACAACACGATCGAGTTCGCCACGGTGCCGCGCCAGCTCGGCGTGCCCGTGCGCCGCGGGATGACCCACGACGGTCTCGGCAAGTACCTGAAAGAGAAGATCGTCAAGGCGCCCGGCGAGACGGCCGACATCGTCGGGATCCTTCGCGAGACGCACACCGACATCGTCGTCTCCTACCTGCCGGTCGGCTCCGAGCAGGCGACCAAGTGGTACGTCGAGCAGATCCTCGAGGCAGGCTGCGGCTTCGTGAACTGCATCCCGGTGTTCATCGCGCGCGAGGACTACTGGGACAAGCGCTTCAAGAAGGCCGGCCTGCCGATCGTCGGCGACGACATCAAGTCCCAGGTCGGCGCGACGATCGTCCACCGCGCGCTGGCGACCCTGTTCGCCGACCGCGGCGTCTCGATCGAGCGCACGTCGCAGCTCAACGTCGGCGGCAACATGGACTTCTACAACATGCTCGAGCGCGAGCGGCTGGAGTCCAAGAAGATCTCCAAGACCA
>DATJOF010000061.1:0-16171 GCA_035507415.1 Solirubrobacteraceae bacterium | reverse complement strand
CGAGAACGGCGACACGCACAGCGACGTGCTACGCGCGGTCGAGCGCACGGCCAGCTTCGCGGGGACGATGCGCGCCAACCTCACACGAATGCTCGACGAACTCGGGCTTCCCGCGCTACTCGGCATCGAGGGAACCGCCCGCCTCTTCGCCGAGCGTGACGATCTTCTTCACAGCACATCCGCGCTCCGCGACCCGGTGTTCGTCCAAGGGCGCAACTACACCGGGTCAGCACCCGCGATCGACGCCACCCCAATGTTGGTCGAGAAGATCGTAACTGGCCTCGGTCCTGAGCTCGCCCAGGTGCCGGACGCAGTGGTAATTCCCCTCGGTGGCGCCGTCGAACGGGCACTGCGCCTGCTCGTGATAAAGGGCACACTCGATGCCGATCGTTGCTGCTTCGGCTTTCCGCATCCCTCCGGCGCGAACGGTCACCGCACGCGAATCTTCCGCGAGAACGAAGACACGCTACGCGACACGCTCGCCGAGTGGTTCTCCCGTCCAGGCGGCACGCTAAGTCAGCGAGGCTAACTTGTGCCTCGCTCTCGGTCCGCGTCCGCCGGTCGGCGCATCCCGCGTCTACCCCCTCCAAGGGTCCGCTCGCCATGCGCCACGTCCTTGCGGGTGCCGGAAACTCGATCGGCCGGCTTGAGCGACGGCCCTGCGTGACCGGTACGGTGTCGCGCTCATGGCGCCCAAGCGCTCGGAGTCTCGAGGTCGTCGCCTTCGTCTACCTGGCGGTGCGACGTGTCTTGGAACCAGTCGCACTGCTCAGCGTGTGGCGCGAGAAGTCGATATTCGGCTCTGCACAGCCAAGTTGTGACGGTCTCGAAACTGGACGTGGCTGGCGCGAACACTTGGCGTCTGCAACCCGCATTTCCGCTCTAGCAAGCCAAAAATGCGAGATGCCAGTCAAGAACTCGAAATCCGGACCGCGGCGGTTAATCGATCCACGGCGCGCTAGCGATTTTTGGCTCTGGTACGCCAGATTCGGGGTAGTTGAGCGGAAATTCTGGCCGATGCTCACGCGACTACGCAAATGCCCAGGAACCGCTGGAAACCGCCAAAGACCGCACGATCCGCACATCGAGTGGCGCGGATTTGGCGCGGGACCGGAGCCTCGGGTTGCCGCCGCATAGCTCAGCGAGCGTTCGGCTGCCCGAACTCCACCCTGGCCTTGCGTGTCCGCACGGCCACCTGCGCCTCGACTACAGCGCTTCGCGGGTCGGCGGTCTGCTTCAGAATGGCCCGAGCAGAGCACGTCGTTGGCAAATATGCAACACGTCCGTGCCTGCGACTACGGTCGACGCGCCGGAGACGTGGCGGGTCGGCTGGACATTCCCAACAGTCTTGATTGCGAGTGCCACATGTCTGGAGGAGCAACCGCATCAACGATGCCGACAGCGCGTGCGGAGGCGGCACTCAAGGGCTTGGCTTCCTGGATGAGCCGTGCGGCTCCTCTCCCAGATAGCCTTGTTCGAGCTTCGAGGATACTTTGTATTTCACGCGTCTCAGATTCGAGTCTCGCGATGCCGAGATCATATTCTGCGATTCGCTTGGGCGACTCGGCGGCGCGTTCTGCCCTTGTCCGACTGCGGCGAAGATCGTCTGCATCGAGCCTTACGGCACCGTCGAACGTGACAGGATGTAGCAGGAAGGTCGCTTCAGGTGCAGCCACCCTCTTGTCGCCAGCCAGGAAGACCAAGTTGCCCATAGACGCAACTTCGCCGAGGTTGCAGGTTACAAGTTCAAACGAAGTCGACAGAAGCGCTTCATAGAGATGTATGGCGCTCGCAACTTCGCCGCCTGGTGAGGCGACTTCCAGAACCACGCGTTCGACGTCCTGATAGGTACATTCGACCATCTTTGCGATCAGCGCCTCGCTGCTTTCGGGCGTGATTTCTTCGAGGAAGCTTTCGCGGACTTCGCCTGAGACGCCTTCTATCACATATTTCATTATACCAAGTGGCGAACACAATCTCCCAGATCCGTAAGTTCGGTCGCCAGACCACCCTGGCTTGCGAGTTGCCTATGCGCGAGATGCCCGCGTTGGCCGTTTTCGGGCGTAGGTCTCATGGGCTTTGCGTTCGCAGGTGGCACGCCTGGTACGGGCGTGCGCGTGGGCTGTGCGGCACGCCTTGAGCGCTTTGGTGAGCTTCTGTGCGCGTGTGAGCTTGCGCGTCTTATTGGCGCTGACGGCGTGGCAGCCCTGGACTGCGACTTTGACGTTCTCGTCGACCGCGGTGCCGTTCTGGCCAGTGAGCTGGGTGGGGATCATGAGGTGTTCTCCGCAAAGGCTGTAATGGTCCTTGAAGGGGAGGTTGGTTGTGAGGGCGGAGTGGAGTCCCTCGGGGAGCGTGGCTTCGACGGTTTCGAAGGGGGCGTCGGGGACAGAGGGGAATGAGCTGGTGGTGATGCCTTTTTTGATGGCGGTTTGGCCGTCGAGGATGATGGTGATGCCTTCGCCTTGTAGTACGAGCTCGGCGTCGGGCCAGGCGGCGTTGCCGTGGGAGACGAGGTAGATGGGGCCGGTGAGGGGGTGTTTGAGGACGGGGGTGTGGACGGTGGCGGCGCCGATGTCAGAGCCTTCTGGGCAGGTGGCGGGGTTGGTTTCGAAGACGTGGGCGATGCAGGCTTTTTGGATGGTGGTGAGTCTGGCGGGGAGGGTCGCGGGGATCGTGAGGATCGTCTTCGCGACGTGCGCTTCACGGGTGTGGCTGGTGAACTTCAGTGCGAGGCTGGCGCCGTTGGCTTTGCTGGTCTTGCCCTCGGTCGTGGCGCTCACGCCGGGGTTGAACGGGAGGCTTTGGCAGCCTTCGACCTGGAAGGGAATGGTGGTGTTGCTCGTAGCGCCTTGGGTTCCCGTGAGGGTCGCCTGGACTTGGAGGGGGTTGCAGTTGGTGGGGTTGTACTCGAAGTTTGGACGGTTGACGGTGACGTGGATCTGTTTGAGCGCGAGCGGGATGCCCGAGCTTTCCATCCCAACGCCTTGCACGATCGTGGGCAAGGGGCTTGTGATCGTGACCTGGGCGGTGTGGGGATTGACGCTGATCGTGGAGCGCACCACCACGTTGCCAAGGTTGAACGGGCCGGCGATGGCCGGCGTGACGATCGACAGGCCGTAGGGGGCGCCTTGGTAGGGGCCGGTGATGTAGACCCGGCCGCCGGTGACGGTGTAGGGGTCGGGGCCCAAGCCGGCGAGCGCGGTCGCTTCGCCGATCAGGCTCTGGGGGCTGCAGGTGCCTTGGGAGGCTTCGGGTTCCGGGCAGGGCGTGACGCTCGAGAGTAGTGCCGCTGCTCCGGAGGGGAGCGTGAGTGAGAGTCCCGTGGGGGGCTGGTCCTGGTCGGGGTGGGTGAGCGTCAGCGAGAAGCTCGAGAACGCGCCCGCTTGCAGGTCATCGACTCCCCCGTTGAGAGTGGGTGCGAAGGGCTGGGGGTTGGCGCAGGGTGTGCCTTCGGGTCCGGTGGTGATGTCGAATTCCTGTTCGGGTTCAGGGGTTTGGGTGCTGACGCTCGGGTGTTCTGGTGTTGACCAGGGCGTGAAGGTGGCGGTTGACGGGTAGGCGTTGCAGGCGGGAGCGGTGCTCAGCGATGCGCGGGGACCGGGGAACAGTTCCAGGCGCAGCGTTTCGAACGGGACCTGGGGCGAGCTGCCAAAGGCGGTGGTGATCTGTCCGGTCCTAGGGTTGAGGGTGGCCTTGCCCGCGAGCTTGACGCGGATCCCCGAGTAGGGGTCTTCGGCGACGAGATACAGCGCGAGCAGCGTGCCGAACGGGTTGGCGTTCTGTTCGGCCAGATACACGGCACCGGTCAGTTGGTGTTCCAACAGCGGTGTTTGGACGCGGACGGTGCCGACCTTCGAGGCTTCAGGACACGCCGCTGGCGCGTCTGAGAAGCGCGAGGGCTCGCCCGCACCGGGAGCCAACATGTCGCTGGGACGCGGGCCTTCATAGCCGATCTGCGCCTCTGAGCATGCTTGTAGTCCGTTGGCGGCGGAGGGGTTGACCTGTACTCCTTCGGGCAGCGTGACGGTCGTGTCTTTCAGGTCGGCCTCACCAGGCCCTACGGTGGCGTGGGTCGTGGCTTGTTGGGGGATGTGCACGGTGGCGGTGAGACCGGTGGGGGTGTCGGCGGCGTGGGTGCTGCTGGTGATGCCCAGCTGCGGTTCGAACGGGGGCGCCGCGCATTCGCGAAAGCCGGCGACGGGTGCTTGCGCGGTGAGCGAGAAGATCTCTCCGGGTTCGCTTGAGAGGGTCTGTAGGGGCCAGGATTCGCCTTCCACGGTGCTCAGGAGAGGTCCGGTGCAGGCGGTGGGGAGAGTCAGGAACGCGCCGGGCGGGTTCTGGCTGGTGTCCTGACAGGGGGTTTCGTGATTTACGTAGACGCCGCCGAGCACGCACGCCCAGCCGCGGGAGGGGTTGTGGGCCGCTTCGCCGGGGGCTCCCCAGATCGTGACTTCGCTGGAGAGCAGCTGCACCGACTCCGGCGCTTCGCTTACGCTCACGCTCACGCCATAGTCGCCGCCGGTCCGCACGCTCGTGTTCAGGACGACGGGGACTTTGATGACCTCGAACCCCAGCCGCGCGGGCTCACCATGCGCCGGTTCCACGTTCCACAACGGCACAGCGCGGGTGATGTCGCCGAAGCGCAATGGTTCATCCACGGTCACGACCGCGACCCCGATCGCCGAGTGGGGATCACAGGCGTTGGTGTCGGCTTCGCTGATCGCAAGGAAATCGACCAGTGGGCATGCCGGCACGGCTTGGGGGTCGCCGACCAGTCCTGGGGGGAGGTTGAACTGTAGGTTCTTCGGTAGCGCGGGCGCCGCGGCGAGTTCGCGGGGATGTTCGAGGGACTGGTTCAGATTCAGCGTCGTGGTCAGCTGAAACGGGTGGGACCCGGCCTGGGCGTCGAGGCTACCACCTTCGTTTTCGGGGTTCAGTGAATAGCCGCTTTCTTCGACACCGAACGGTGTCACGCCTTCCCCAACCTTCAGCGGCGTGTTGGCCGACACTTCGGGTATTGCCGTGCTGGGTTGGTCTTCCTGTTCGCCACCGTGGACGCTGACCCGGTTGGGTTCGCTGCTGCTCGCACCGGGAAGTACGTTGACGGTGATCGTGACCTGCAGCTGTTCAAACGCAGGGAATATTTCGGGCTTGGAGGTGCACGTGAGCGTCGAGAGTTCGCATTCCATCAGATACGAAGCTTCTTTATGAAACGCCGGGGCGCCAACGATCCCGATCGCCTGCAATCCTGGCGGAAGCACATCGCTGATCGCGACCGGTCTGCTGGTCGCGATCACACCGGTATCACCAAGGTTACTTACGGTGATCGTGACCATCGCGGTCTGTCCCACCCGCAGCGCCGTCGGCGCCGAACGCACCCCCACCCGCCACCACGCGCTTGCCAACGCCGAACCGACGCCCGCCACCAACACCAGCACGAGCGCACAGAGGACCACCAATGCGAGGCGAGCGCGCATCCTCACCGCCGCCCTCCCCCCGACTTCGTGCCGGTCTTGCTGTGCTTCTTCTTGGGCTTGACTTTTGTGCCGTAGCGTGCGCGCGCTACGCGTTCACACGCGTGGCGCCGCTTGCGCGGTTTGAGCTTGTGGCAGGCTTTCAGCGCCGCGGCGAGCTTTTGCGCACGCGTCAGGGGTTTGGCGGTCGAGATGTTTTTGCTGGAGGAGACTTGCTGCTTAGCGGGCAGGTTCCCCGGCCCGGTATGAGTCGAGCTCGCCGCCGGCGTGAACATTGGTAGCACCGGTGAGACGGGACGGCAGCCTTCTTCGCTCCCACACGGCGCTCGTGGTGGCTGGATGACGGGCAGGCAGGGTTCTGTTTGCCCGGTTCCGCACACGCGTGCGTCGTAAACGGCGGGGGCATTTTCGCTGGCCTGTGAGACGAGCGGCGCGCTGGTCAAAAAGAACGCGTCGTTGCCGTTTTCGCTGGCGTCGAGGAATGACGATTCGTGCTCGGAGGTCCCTGATGAGATCAGCGCGAGACAACCGGCCTGGCTTTCGCAGGTACCTTCGCCGTCTGGCTCGTACTCGTAGACGTTCTCGATCCCGACGCTCGTGGGTTGGCCGTTGACGGTCTCCTGGCGGGTCGGGCTGGTGACTGTTGGTAGCAGGGGTCCGGTGGCGTTGAAGAACAACCGCCCGCTGTTCGACAGGTACCGGGATTGGTGCTCGGCGATCGGGTTGGATAGCTCGAACAGCGTCCACCCCGGGACCGACCCCGCCAGCCAATGTCCCGTCCACGTTTCCGGGCGATCGACGGTCAGGCCGAGACCTTCCCCGGCGTTTTCAGTATCAAACACCCCCTGCGGCTGCTCGCCGGACGGGTTGCACGAGACGCATACCAGCCGTCCCTGTTCGGCGTCATACAGATAGACCTCCTCATCACGAGCGCCGTGGGCTTCAGCGTTCTGATCGGCGTTGTCATAGCCCGTCAGTTCGCGAGCGGACATGAACGCGAGATACCGCCCGTTAGGGGAGACCTGCGCGGTCAGTCCACCGAGATCACCCGGTAGCGGCGAGTTCCCGCCGGCCCAATCCGGCGCATCTTCATAGGACAGCCGTGCGATCAGCCTGGTCTGGCGTGCGCCCACACGTTCTGAGCTGGGTTCTGAGACATACAGGTTGCACTGCGCTTCGGGTTTCGGGGCGAGGGGTTTGATGCGAGGACAGTCCCCCGGTCCTGCGCCGGGCGCTAGTACGCCGTTGGCGACGAAATAGGCGTACTGGCCGTTGTCGCTGATCCCCGCGATCGCGCCGAGCACATCCGCGCCTTCCCCGACATGCTGGTCGGGGGTGAGATCGGTGAGGTGGCCGGTTTCGGTGTCGTATTCGTACAGGTCGGCCGGATGACCAGTGTGCTGACCTTCGACCAACGGGCCTTCACCGACCGGTTCCAGCGTCGATTCGCTCGTCAGCGGCCACGTGTCGGTGAAGAACACCCTTTCGCCATTGTTGGTAGCCGCCTGAAAGGACACCTGATCGAGACCTTCCCCGAGTTCTTCTTCGCTCGGTTCGCTCGTGCCTTTTGCAGCGTTGATGTGGGTGCTTTGGCCGGTGCGGGTGTCGGTCATGTACAGGCCGCCGCGGTCTGGTTCGGTGCTGGTGCCGTCTGTCCAGAACACCTTTTCGCCGCCGGTGGAGATCGCGCCGCGCAGATCGTGCCCTTCAAAGCCGCCCAGTTCCGGTTCACCGGCGAGTTCTCCATCCGGCAGCACACTCACGAGCCTCAACGAGCCGCCGGGCTGCTGCCACTCGTAAAGGCCCGTTTCCCCCGCGTCCTGGAGCAGCGGGACTTCCGAGGAGAACACGACATCCTCTAGGTTGGGGTTGGCGCCGGCGAATTCGAGCTTGCCGCCGAATGGCAAGCCCGTCGCATCATCTGCCGCGGTCACTAACGGCAGGAAGCTCCCGCTGTTGTCGTTTCTCAGATAGATCGTCTTTTCTCGCGCCTGCGGTGCCAACGGCGGGTCTTCCAATGATTCCTGGGGTACCTGCGGTTGCACGAGCGCTTCTGAGAGGTCGGCCGTGAAGAACCTGTACTCGGTCGCTTCGCCGCTGTTGATCCCTTCCCCGCGATCGTGCGGTGTCGTGATGTCTTCACTGGACCAGCCTTCCGCCGTGCGCCTGGACAGGACCTGTAGGGGTTCGACCCGCCGGTTGCCCTGCGCTTCCCCACTGACCGGCGCGGTCGCCGTCCAGCTGATCGAATCGCCATCGCTGGAGGCTTGGATCAACGCGCCTTCACGGCTGATCGGTTCCGCTGCCGCGCCGCGCATATCGCTTGGCGAGACCAGCTCCCACTCGCGCGCGTCCAACAACCCCGATGTCTCTGGGCTCGGAAGGGTTGTAAAGAAGGTCCGCGCCGCCTGACCACTGACAGCACTGCCCTCGCTGTTGTGTGCGAGCACCCTGTAGTAGTAGGTCGTGTCCGGTTCGAGCCCCGAGGGCTGAGCCTGGACGCGTACGTCATCGTAACCCGCCGGGATCGTCCCTGACACCCGGCCGGTACACGGCGAGGGTGCACCCGCACAGCTCACGGTACCGTACTGAAATTCGTATTCGCTGGCCTGCCCATGCGGATCGATCTGTGCAAACAGCCGGCTTTCACTCGCCTCCACATCCTGGGCGTAGACCCCGTCGATGCTCGGCGCGCCCGCCATTTCGGGTGCAAACACGGCGATCTGATGTTCCTCTGCGACCAACACCTCTTCAGTGGCGTGATCGACCGCGACCGCTCCGCCACCGCTAAGCATTCCTTCCCCAAACCGTTGCACCAGCTGCCCGTCGGGCGCAAACTCGGCAACACTGCCACCCGTATCTGTGTAGAGGTCGCCGCTGGTCTCATCGACCGCCGCCCCCGTGGTGTCTTCGCGCTCGACGCTCGAGACGACCGCGCCGCCCGGTCCTGTCTGGGAGGAGCCGGCGAGCTCTGCCAGCGCGGTCGGCTCAGACGGTTCTTCCGAGCATTCATCAAGACCATTGGATTTTTCGTGGCCCAGATAGAACGCTTCGTCCGCGGGGCCGATACCGATCAACGCACGCGCCAGACAGGGTTCGCCGCCGACTTCTTCCACCCGTTCGAGATCTTCTTCGCTCTGCAGCGCGGGGATGCATCTGTTGACTTCGCCATCACCGAACCCGCTGACGTTTCCCCCTTCCCCCCAGTACGCCCACAGCCGGCCTTTCCCATCGACCGCAAGCCCATCGATGTCTTCCAGTTCCATTTCGCACGCCTGCCCGTCTTCTTTGGCCTTGAACAACGATTTCTTATAGATCAGTTCGCCCGCCGCCGTGAACTTCTCGACCACGTCCCGTTCGTCGGGTTCGGCGTCTTTTTCCTTCGCGCCCGCGACATACACGTCCCCCTGAGATTCGTTGCCAGCCACGTTATCGATTGCGATCGCGCCAGGCGAGTTCACCTTCAATTCCCCCGCGAATTCAAAACCGCCCCCGTCCGTCTTCGGGCGAAGCCGCTCCACCCGTTCACGCGCCGGCACGACCACGAAAACTTCCCCACTCGCTTCATCCACCGCGACCCCCGTCGGACTCGTGAACACATGTTCCCCTTCACCTTCAAACGCAAAGGCAAACACATGCCCACGCGCGACCAGTGCCGACGCTGGAGCACACCATGCGAGCACGAGCATCAGCGTCATACCCAGCGCGAGGCGCAGGCGTGGACCGCAAACGCGAACCACGTCCACCAGCCGGCGGTGCGGGCCAAGACGGCCCACACCACCCGACTTCACGATGCCATCGCTAGATGACAGTGTTCAGCTCCAGCTTTTCAGCGCCCGATACCGTCGAGGTGATCTTCTGACCACTCTGTTCCCAGGCGCCTTCCCTGACATTGCTGAAGGACGATTCGAGGATCGCCTTTTCAGAGCTTTCTTCCCATTTTTCAGGTTTCTGCTTGCCTTTGGTGGCATTGAACTTCAGCGTCGTGCTTTCGGTCATCGTGTCGTTCTTAATCGGCACCAGCACCTTACCCCGAACTTTGATGACCAGGCCCACACATTCAAATTCGATGAACAGGCCCGATTTCACGCTTTTAGCCGGATAGAGCTCGAGATCGGTCTTTTTTTTCGCTTTGTTTTCCCAGCCCACGATGCCTTCAAGTTCATTGGTCTCCAGTTCGCCCGCGGCATGCCCCGGACTCGTGCAAGGTACACCCGTCGCCTTACAGCCAGTGAAGATTACGAATATCCCGGCCTCTTCTTTGTCGTTCCCGGGCACGAATTCACCGTCGCTCGACTCGGCTTTGCATTCCACCGTGGCGCCTCCGACCGTCGAGAGCACGCCGATTCCGCCGGTGCTTGTAAATTTTGCTTTTGCCGCACCCGGGACCCATTCATACTTTGCTTTGCTGCCTTCTCCTGCGACCGTGCATTTAGAAGCCGTGTAGCCTTTGCCTTCGGCTTTCGCTTTTTTTATGCATCTTCCATATTCGGGCGCCGTCCCCAGCGCACTCGTGGCCGACACTGCGCACAGTGCACATCCGACGACGAGGCACAGCCCTGTGATACGAACTCGTCTCATGCTCCCACACTTTCCGTTTCTTTGGTCTAATCCATAAGCGCGTCACGCACGTCGCGTTGAGCATCCGGGACCCGCCCGTGGAGGGCGGGTCCCGTCGCTTACCTATGTCTCTTGCAGAGCCTCACTATCGGCTACGACAAACCGTCTTATTCAAGCAACGCGGGCACCGCGTTGTATAGCGTCCCTTTAATTTCGGTGACGCTCGCCCCGGCCGGCTGCGGGATGTCGAACTCCTTGTCGATCGTCGCCGCGATCGCTGCCGAGTAAGGTCCGGTGCAGTTAGCTCCGGGAACGGCGTACGTGTTGTCAATCAGGTTGGAGTGAGGCAGGATGAGCTCTTGGCCTTCGTGTTCCACCAAGAATTCGCCTTTACTCCCGTGGAGGACTTCATGGGTGAGCGGCGATTCGCTTTCGCCCGAAGTCAGGTGCTGAACGATCGGAGCTTCGTTCGAGCCGATATAGCAGACATCACCGAGCTGGCTGAGCCACTTGTTTTCGCCTTTGATCTTCACGGGCGCTTCCACGGCAGTGCCCGTTTCGGTAAGAAGATTCGTAGGATTTGTCACTGGATCGCCGGCCTGTTCGATCGCCTCATACACTTTCTTGACCGTGTGGTGTTTCTGCGCCTGCGCATAGCTGTACTTCAGACTTTCAGGCCATCCCAGTTCTTCCTGTTCAGCCGGCGTGATGTTGGCGATCGGTTCACCAGGCACCGGCTCGGACGCCGGCGTAATCGCCGGTGCCCCGTGTGCTGGCGGTACGTAGAAGAATCCCGCTTCCGAGTTATTAGGGTTGTATGTCAGTCCGTACTGCAGTGATATCTGCTTGACGATCGGCACAGTGATAGGCCCCACCGTGAACTGGCCGCCTTCTGTTGGTTCGGTCGCGCCAAAAACGCACAATTCGGTCGCGTCGAATTCTCCTGGACCGGTTTCGACTTCGACGCCGACGGGACAGTTGTCGAATATCTTCCTGCTTTTCGTGGGGTTTTTGACTGCCGCTAGTGCACTTGACGCCCCGACTGCGGCCAGCGCGAACGCGGCCACGAGGCATAGTCCTAGTATCCTTACGCGTCTCACTTTCCACTACTCCTTTTCCTCTCGGTGATGATCGATAGATCGGTCCCACAAGCCCCCTCGTTGGCGACCCTCGCAACCGATCGTTTGCAACAGAGCGTCTGACCCGGACCCACCGGCCCCAGCCAGGTGCGCACTCGTCGTCGACACGGACACCGATCGGGCCCCGCGTCGACACACGCTTGTAACCGGCCTGCAGACACGCGGCGCGCGGCGCGCTCTTCCAGCTGGCTTCATCGCCGCACCACGCCGCTCGACGCGCCACCAGGCCACCCGGGCGCTCATGCGATCCTCCTCGCGCGCGCGCTTTTGCGCCGTGGAGCTCCGGAGGGAAGGCTCTGGCCGAGCAGCTCGACGGCGCGCCGCCCCGAGGGCGTCAGTAGCCATGCATTCGGTTCGCCGCGAGCCGAGCCGATGCCCACGTTCTCAATCACGCCCTGCCGCTCCAGACGGGCTAGCAGCTTCGAAGTCTGGCCCTCGTCGGACAGTCCCGCGGCCTGCGCGACGTCACGGTTGTTCGAATATGGCGCCTGCGCGATCGCGCGTAGCACAAGCGTCGTACGATGCGTCGCGCGGACCGGAAGCTCGGCCGCACGGGAGATCGTTTGCGCCCGCGTGAGCTCGGACTCGCTCGCGGACGCCTCGCCCACGCCGGACGGCCTGCCGTCCAGCTCAGCTTGCGCAGCGGCTTGACCGAGATACGGCGCGACGATGAATGCCATCAGCGAAGGCGCTAGCTCCACGAGCTTGCCGCCGTCTACTTCGAGCAAGCTCGTGCGGATGACTGAGAAGGCGCCGCCGACGAGCAGCTCGCCACCCAGCGTCGCCAACAGCATCTGCGACCCGTCCGCACGACCGTTCGCGTAACCCTGGCCAACCTCGCCTTCGCGCTCGAGCAGACCGGTCAGCAGGTCGTGCAGCCGCTTTCTGCATTCGAGTGTCACCGCTACGTTCAGCGGCATGTCGAGCACGAGCAGGCGGGCCCAGTTCGGCTCGTCATCGAAAAAGCCCAATAGCGCGACCAGCCCGGAGCGGACTCGCTCGAGCCACGCCTCGTCTCGCGACGTGGCCTCCGCAATTGTCCGCGACAATCGGTCCAGGCCCTCCTCGAACGCCGCGCAATAACACTGCTCGACAGTCGAGAATATGTCGTCGACAGTGCGGAAAAGTTCACAGAAAACGCTCTCCGTAACCCCCGCGCGCGCGGCCACCGTATAAATCAGACGGGGGTCACTGGTCCGTCAGAGCCCTATTTTTCAGGACCCCTTGACAAACTTCCCCCCATCTGTTCTCCTTTTCCCACACGCCGCCCACAGCATCGGGCCCAGCACGAGGTCTTGGGGCGACCGTCGCAAGAGGGACTAGCGAGAGGGACAATGGAGGGAAACGAGGGCACCATCATGGGGGACGGGATCCAGATCAACCGCTTGGGTGAGCGCTCTTCCAGCCACACCCAGATGCACTCGCGTCCCCGCCCGCAAAGAAGTTCTGCGGATACGCGGGCGCTACGCGAGAAGCTGATCGCGGCACTCGTCGCGGTGGTCGCCGAGGGCGGCGACCCCCGTCTGATTTAGTCGCGGGCCCGTCCCTAAACCCGCATGGATACTGGGGTTTTCGCCCCACGTCCCACATGCTTCCCACAACCCGGAACTCGGTCGTGCAGCTCGCCCGTCGCGCTGACGACCGTCTGCCGAGGGCGGCGTCGGCCCCACGATCCGCGTCGACTGGCCGCTCAAGCTCTGCGACGAACGCTTCTCACCTGAACCGGTGGTCTGCCGCAGAGGACGGTCGATCTGCTGTACAGCCATTCTTCGAGCATCGCGGCACTGGTGGCGCGGACCGTCGCCCTGCGTTGATCATCGGCGGGCTCGCGGGTATCGCGTATCGACTCTTGGCCAATCGTGCTGGATAGAGATCAAACCTGGCTAGGGAGTGACGGCTACTAGGTCGAGACCTTCGCGGCTCGTCCAGCGGGGCTTTGCCTTGAAAAAGGGAAATGTCCGATGACGCCTTGAAATTGACAGCTGATGCGAAAGCTGCCGTGATCGTTGGTGCGTGGATCGCGGAACGGCTCCCAGTGCCCGCGGTGCTCGGCGGCCTCATCCACGAGTAGCGGATTGCTGCTTGAGCGCGTTTTCGGCACGCACAGGCTCGGGCGAGGCAGGATCGAGCGGAGCGGGCTCGACCGACACGGGCTCGCCGCTGACGGCTAGGAGCGCTCCGTCGGCAGCGGAGCGGCCATCCTCTAGGTGCGCCTGCTCGCCATCTGGGGACGCGCCCTGCCTCTGCACCGAGGCGAGCAACGGCTGGATCACGTCGATCGGTAGGGGAAACACGATCGTCGAACTTTGACTGTTGCTGACCTCGGCGAGCGTCTGTAGATAGCGCAGTTGGATCGTGACCGGGTTGCGACTGATCACCTCGGCGGCGTCACTCAGGCGCGCCGCCGCTTGGAATTCGCCCTCAGCGTTGATGATCTTCGCGCGCCGCTCCCGCTCGGCCTCCGCCTGGCGCGCCATCGCGTGCTGCATCCGCTCGGGGATCTCGACGTCCTTGATCTCGACCGCGGTGACCTTTACACCCCAAGGCTCGGTCTGATCGTCGATGATCTGCTGGAGGTGCTCGTTCAGCTGCTCGCGGTCTGCGAGCAGCGCGTCCAGCTCCGCCTTGCCGAGCACCGAGCGCAACGTCGTCTGGGCGATCTGGAGGGTTGCGGCCTGCACGTTCTCGACCTCCACCACCGATTTCGTGGAGTCGATCACGCGGTAGTAAGCGACTGCGGTCACGCGGGCGGGCACGTTGTCGCGCGTGATGATCTCCTGTGGGGGGATCTGGAGGGTGATGGTGCGCAGGCTAACGCGCACCATGCGATCGAGGACCGGCGTCAGGAAGATCAGCCCCGGGCCACGCTGGCTCGTAACGCGACCGAGGCGGAACACGACCGCACGCTCGTACTCGCGCAGCACGCGCACGGAGCTCGCCACGACCACGACCGCTGTGAGCGCGAGGAAGACGAGTACGAGGACGATCGCGGTGATCAAGCGATCAGCTCCCACTCCTCGGCACGGCGAACCGACAACGTCAGCCCATTGACATGCTCGACGACTACCGAATCGCCCTCGTGGAGGGCCTCCGCCCCATCCTCGCGGTCTTGGTGGCGGGCACGCCACAGCGTCCCGTCCACGAACACCTGTCCGACGGAGTCGCTCCAGCGGCGTACCACGCCGATACGGCCGCACAGCGACTCGACCCCCGCCTTGACTCGTAGGCGGCGCGCGCCCGCGGCCTTGTGCGTCGCCACAACCGCCCATCCGCCCGCGACCAGCCCCAGCCCGACGCCGACGGGCACCGCAATGGCCGCGCCCCCGCCGAGCGAGGCGACAAGGATGATCCCACCGCCGATGAGCGTGGCGGCGGCGCCGGCGCCCAGTACCCCGCCGGGCGCGTGGGCCTCAGCGACGACCAGCACTGCACCTACGAGCAGGAGCGCTATGCCGAGCGCGGTCATGTCGGATCCTCACGCTTGATGATACGCCGCGCCACGGGCGACCGTGTCGGTGTGGGCCTCCGCGAGGCGCGGCTCCTACTTTCGGCCCCGAGATAGTGCCGCCAGCAATGGCCAAGGACCGGCGCAGTACCCATCCCGCCAGTGCCACCAACGCTTCCGATGATCGTCCCTGGCGGGCCGATCCGTCCGCCAGCGCGGTCAGTCGCTGCCGTTACGGTTGTCGATCACCAATAGCCAGTTGCCATCTGGCTGGCGGCGGACGACGTCCGCGCACCTGCGGCCGACATGTGCTACGGTGTCGCACATGAACGTAGGAGTCCGTGAGCTGCGCAACCACACCAGTCAGGTGATCGACGCCGTACGAGCGGGCCAGCGCGTGACGCTGACCGTGCGCGGCGAGCCGATCGCGGACATCGTCCCGTACCTGCAACGCGCACGCTGGCTGTCCGGACCAGGTCTCAAGCGCGAGCTGCAGACCCGCGCTGCAGACCCGGACCTCACACGCGAGCTGAGCGAGCTCGCCGGCGACACACTGGCCGAGCTTTGAACACCCGCGCAGCAGGGCTGCTCGACACATCCGTGTTCATCGCCCAAGAGAGCGGACGACCGCTCGGCGACCTCCCAGACCAGGTCGCAGTGTCCGTTGTGAGCATTGGCGAGCTGCAACTCGGCGTGCTCGCCGCGGCAGACGACCAGTCCAGGGCGAGACGTGCCGACACGCTCGCCCTCGCGCGCTCCGCAGACCCAATCCCAGTCAGCGAACCCGTGATGACCACCTGGGCCAGGCTCGTCGCAGACTGCCGCTCAGCCGGTATTCAGCGGGCAGTCAAGCTCACCGACGCACTGATCGCCGCCACGGCAATCGAGCACGGACTACCCGTCATCACACAGGACGACGACTACAACCAGATGGCCCAAGCCCACGCCGCGCTGTCGGTCGTCATCGTGTGACCACCGCAAGCGCGACGCACGCTGCCGCCGCCTGGGAGTAGCCCGAGCAACGGGTGCTCCCCGTGCCGCCCGCGCCCCGCGCCCCATGCACTAGCCTGTCGCCAGTCCCCCCGGAGGGGTGGCAGAGCGGTTGAATGCGGCGGTCTCGAAAACCGTTTCGGGGGGTTTTCCTCCGACGAGGGTTCGAATCCCTCCCCCTCCGTTTTTTCGGGAGATTTGGCGTATTTGCAGGTGATTCTTCTCCCAGAAGCCGATACCCGAGCGGAAGCCGATGTCGGTGCCGGTGGAAAACTCACCCTCTTCCGAGGCTGTCGCGCAAAGGTCGGCGTTTCGAGGCTGTCGCGCAAAGTGTTGGGGTGCGGCGGGTAGCGGCGGCCGGGATCGGTGTTTTGTGGCAGGTTGTTCACACGACAGTCTGCGCGGCTTGATCCCGTGAGGTCAGGCTATGGCCGAGCTGTGGCGCCAGAGCTTGAGAAGGTTGTGTGTGGCGGCGATGAGGCGCCACTCGGAGCGGCAGGCAGCGAATCCGCGGCGCTGGAATCGGTCGGCGCGGCGGATGACCTTGGTGTGCGCGAAGA
>DATJOF010000060.1:0-61095 GCA_035507415.1 Solirubrobacteraceae bacterium | reverse complement strand
CCCTGCTTGGCCGAGCCGCCGGCCGAGTCGCCCTCGACCACGAACAGCTCCGCGAGCGCCGGGTCCTTGACCGAGCAGTCGGCGAGCTTGCCGGGAAGCGTCGAGTTCTCGAGCGCGGACTTGCGGCGCGTCAGGTCGCGGGCCTTGCGGGCGGCCTCCCGCGCGCGCTGGGCCTGAACCGCCTTGGTGATCACCGCGCGCGCCTCGCTGGGGTTCTCCTCGAGGAACTCGCCGAGACCGGTGTTGACGATCGACTCGACGAAGCCCGCCATCCCGGGGTTGCCGAGCTTGGTCTTGGTCTGGCCCTCGAACTGGGGGTCGCGCAGCTTCACCGAGACGACCGCGGTCAGCCCCTCGCGGACGTCCTCGCCGGAGAGGTTGTCGTCTTTCTCCTTGAGCAGGCCGTGGTCGCGCGCGTACTTGTTGAGCGTGCGCGTCAGCGCCGAGCGAAAGCCGCTGAGGTGCGAGCCGCCCTCGCGCGTGTTGATGTTGTTGGCGAACGAATGGATCGACTCCTGATAAGAGGAGTTCCACTGCATCGCGATCTCCGCGGCGCCCTCGTCGGACTCGCCGGCGAAGAACACGACCTTGCGATGGACGGTGTCCTTGTTCTCGTTCAGGTAGACGACGAAGTCCTCGATGCCGCCCTCGTAACAGAACTCGGCCGCGTGGCCGTCACCGCGCTCGTCGACGATCGAGATCTTCAGGCCGCGCGTCAGAAAGGCGGTCTCGCGCAGGCGCTCTTCGAGCGTACGGAAGTCGAAGTCGAGGGTCTCGAAGATGTCGGCGTCGGGCAGGAAGGTGATGATCGTGCCCGTCGGCTCGCCCTTGGCGAGCGCTTTGCCCTTGCGCAGTTCGCTGACGGGGGCTCCGCGCGAGTAGTCCTGCGAGAACTCGTGTCCGTCGCGGCGGATCTCGACCGACAGGCGCTCGGACAGCGCGTTTACGACCGAGACGCCGACTCCGTGCAGGCCGCCGGAGACCTTGTAGCCGCCGCCGTCCCCGAACTTCCCGCCGGAGTGCAGCACCGTCAGCACGACCTCGACGGCGGGCCGGCCCTCCTTCTCCATCACTGCGACCGGGATGCCGCGGCCGTCGTCGAAGACGGTCACCGAGCTGTCGGGGTGGATCGTGATCGCGACTTCGCTGCAGAAGCCGGCGAGCGCCTCGTCCACAGAGTTGTCCACGACCTCGTAGACGAGGTGGTGCAGCCCCATGACGCCGGTGGAGCCGATGTACATGCCGGGGCGCTTGCGGACGGCCTCGAGGCCCTCGAGCACCGTGATGTCCTGCGCGTCGTAGCCGGCATCCACGCCGGCTGAGGTGTTGCTGACGCCTGCGGCGGCGTCGGTGGGGGCGTTTCCGTTCGGACTGTCGTGGTCGGCTTTTGCCAATCTGATCCTTCTGACGTGAAAACGCCCCGGCAGAGTCCACGGCGCTAAGCCATGGCCGGGGCGAATCGGGTTTATCCAAGGATAGCACAGGCGCCCCTGGAACCGGGCCCTTACCAGCGACGAAATCCCTGCAAAATCGCGCAATCCAGAGGAATTTGCAGTCGTCTGTCTCGCCAGCGTGGCGGCTACCGGGCCCAGGCCTTCCGGCGGCCACTCGATCTGCCCGTTCGAGCCGTCCCGTGACGCTCGAGGCGTGCGGTCCGCCGCTCGAGGATCGCGCCGCCTGGCGCCTGGGCGGCTTCGCCATGCACGGCGCCGGCGAGGCTGGCTCAAGCGCTGCGACAGCGCAGCTCGCGCAGCGCCGATACGCCGAGCAGGCGGTTCAGGCGAGCGATCAACTCGTCCGCCATCAGATCGAGCTCCTGGGCCCAGACCGAGCCGTCGCAGAGCACCGTCAGCACCCCATCGTGCTCGACGCTCGGGCGGGCGGCGGCGGCGATCGCCGGTCCGACCGCGGCCTGCCACAGCTCTTGGACGCGCGCGAGCGTGCTCGCTGGCGTGAGCCGCAGGGCGAGCTCATCGAGGGCGGCGGCCAGCGGGCGCGGCGCAGGCCGACTCACGGCTCAGGGCCTGCGCGTAGGTTCGTGTCCGTCCTCGCGTGTCCGCGTCCTGCCGGCGTCGCGTCCGGCTGACCCTTGCCGGCCGGCGCTTGCCCGTTCGTGGCCGGGTCTGGTCGGCTCACCACGGTCTATCGAGGTGCCGCGCCCAGCGCCGCTGGGACGACATGCAGGCTGACATCGGCGCCGGCGCTGGCGTGGACGGTCGGGGCGGCCTCCTGCAGGATCGTTCCGGGCGAAACACGCAGGCGCGTGACGTTCGCGCGGGCGGCACCGGGGACGTGTGCGAGGTCGGTCGTGGCGATCACGCTCTGGCCGTCGCTGCAGAGCTCGCGCGCCAGCAGCTCGCGACGCTCGGCGTCGAGCTCGCTCATGACGTCGTCGAGCAGCATCAGCGGCGGGTGCGAGCGCAGGCGCCCAAGCGCCTCGCGCTCGGCCAGCAGCAGGGCCAGCAAAGCCAGCCGCTGCTCGCCCTGCGAGCCATAGACGCGCAGCTCGCGCCCGTCGCGCAGCAGCGCCAGCTCGTCGCGGTGAGGACCGTGTCCGGAGAACCCGCGCGCGAGATCGTGATCGAGGCGCGTCTCGAGCTCAGCGACGAGCCCGGCCTCATCAGCGGCGCGCGTGCGGGGGCGGTATTCGACGCACGCCTGCCCCGCGAGACCGAGCTGCTCGGCGTGCCGGCTGAAGTCCGCGGCGATCAGCTCGACGGCCTGGGCGCGGTTGTCACGCAGTGCCAGGGCGTGGCGGGCGAGCTGCAGATCCCACGTGTGCAGACCGGCCCGCGAGCCGATGCCGGAGCGCAGGCGCGAGAGCAGCGAGTTGCGTTGCGCCAGCACGCGCCCGTAGGCGCGACGCTCGCGGTCGCGCAGCGGCCAGAAAGCGGCGACGAGGTGGTCGAGGTGGGCGCGGCGGGCGCTCGGTGGGCCCTTCAGCAGCTCCAGGCGCTCGGGCATGAAGACGCTCAACAGCGGCCGTTGCGGAAGCTCGAGCAGGCTGTCGACGGGGGCGCCGTCACAGGTCATGCGCTTGACCGGGCGGGCATCCTCGGACAGCGCGCCGTAGCCGACGGTCAGCTCGTGCCGGCGCTCGCCGTCGCCGACGCACACCGTGACGCGCGCGGCTTTCTCGCCGAAGCGCACCAGCTCGCGCTCGTTGCGCGAGCGCGGAGAGCGTCCGGTGCAGCCGAAGTAGATCGCCTCGAGCAGGTTCGACTTGCCCGCGCCGTTGGGCCCGTGCACTACGGTCAGGCCCGGCCCCAGCGTTGCCTCGGCGCGGGTGTAGGTGCGAAAGTCGCGCAGCTGTACCGTGAGCGCTCGCATCAGAGCGGACGGCGGACGAGCCTGGCGCTGGGCACGCGCACGCTGACGTCCGTCAGACGTTGAGTCGGATCGGCATGATCAAGTACACGAACTGCCCACCCTCGGGTGATTCGACCACGCCCGGGCGCAGCGGGCTGATGAGCTTCAAGATGAGCTCCTCGGACTCGACGCTGTCCAGTCCATCGCGCAGGAATTCAGGGTTGAAGCCGATATCGAACGGCTCGCCCTGGAACGGCACGGGGAGCGACTCGCTCGCCTCTCCGACGTCCGGGGTCTGGGCGGACACCGTCAATTCGCCCTCGCGAAAGCCGAGGCGCAGCGGGGTGTTCTTGAGCGCCAACAGGCTGATGCGGCGTACCACGCCCGCCAGCTCAGGGGTCGCCAGGCGCAGTTCGTACTCGACGGACTCGGGCAGGAGCTGGCGATAGTTGGGGAACTGGCCGTCGATCAAGCGCGAGGACAGCACGACACCCGCGAGCTCGAACACGATCTGGTTCTGGGTCACGCTGACAACCAGCGACTCGCTGTCGGCTTGCTGGGCGATACGCACGAGCTCCTGCAAGGCGCGTGCTGGGATGTTGGCCTCGATCGCGCCCGCCAACGGCGCGGCGAGCGCCGTCTCCTTGACCGACAGGCGATAGGAATCGGTGGCGACCATCCGCAGCTCCTGCCCGGAGGCGGACATCAGGATGCCGGTGAGCACCGGCCGGGTCTCGTCGCGCGAAGCCGAGCGCGCGACCTGCGAGACCGTCTGCACGAAGGCCTCCACCGGTAGAGCCAGGCGATTGTCCTCGGCGGCCGTCGGCAGGTTCGGGAAGTCCTCGCTGCGCAAGGTGCGCAGGTGAAAGGTGGCGGCCCCGCAAACGAGCTCGACATCCTGCTCGCTGGGGCGCAGGGCGAGCGTCAGGCGATCGCCCGGCAGCGAGCGCACCACGTCGAGCAGCAATCGCCCCGGCAGCACCGCCTCGCCGGGCTCGCTCGCATCGGCGGGGAGCATGACGCGCAGGCCGATCTCACCATCGGTGGCGAGCAGTTCCGTGACGGAGTCGTCGCTGACCCGGAGCATCACGCCTGAGAGCGCCTGCACGGCGCTGCGCGTCGACGCGACACGCGTGACGGTCTGAAGCTCTGCCAGCAGGTCTGCGGTTGAGAGGGATGCCTTCATGTACTGGCTTGTGTGAATAGCAGTAGTGCTTGTGGAGATGTTGATTGCGCCGCGACGGGCGCTGTGGCTCGGGTGAGAAGGGCGGTATCGGGCCTGTGGATTGCTGGGGAGCAAGTGTGTCAGGCGCTCCGGTCGGGGGCCGGTGAGCGTCGGGGTGTGTTGGAATCGCACACCTGGGCTCGCACCTTGTCCACAGCTGTGCGAGCCGCCGGATCGGTGCTTACGCGCGCGGCGGCTCGGCGGCAGGCATGCATAACGGTCGTGTGGTCGCGTCCTCCGAAGTGCCGGCCGATCGCGGGCAGGGAGCTGGCTGTGAGCTCACGCGCGAGGTACATCGCGACCTGCCGCGGCCAGGCGATGCGTGGCGCGCGCGAGGAGGAGACGAGCTCTGCCGGTGAGAGATCGAAGTGACGACACGCCGCGGCTGTTATGTCGGCCAGCGAGAGGTCGTGCGAGGGGCCGCTCGCGAGCGCTGATGGATAGAGGCCGTCGAGGACCTCCTCGGTGAGCTTGGGGGTGATCGGCCGGCCGGTCAGCGAGGAGAAGGCGACGACCCTGATGAGGGCGCCCTCGAGCGCACGGACGTGGTCGTCGATGCGGGTGGCGATCAGCCGCAGGACGTCGTCGTCGCGCACGGTGAGCTCGTCGTGGGCCGCGCGCTTGCGCAGGATCGTCAGGCGTGTGGCGAGGTCCGGCGGTGCGATGTCGGCGACCAGGCCGCTTGCGAAGCGCTCGCGGAGACGGTCCTCGAGGGCTTGCAGGTTGCGTGGGGGGCGATCGCAGGCAAGGACCAGCTGGCGGCCACTGTCATAGATGGCATTGAAGGTGTGGAAGAACTCCTCTTCGGTGCGTGTCTTGCGTTCGAGGAACTGCACGTCGTCGACGAGCAGTACGTCGAGGTCGCGGAAATGGGCCTTGAAGATGTCCGTGCGCTGCTCGGAGAGGGCCTTGAGGAACTCGTTGGTAAAGGCCTCGCCGGTGGTGTAGCGGACCGCGAGCTCGGGGCTGTGCGAGGTGAGCAGGCTTGCGATCGAGCTCAGCAGGTGCGTCTTGCCCACGCCCGGCGGACCGCAGATGAACAGCGGGTTGTAGGTGTGCGCGGGGATCTCTGCGACCGCGAGCGCGGCGGCATGCGCAAGGCGGTTGCTGTCGCCGATCACAAACTGATCGAAGGTCAGTTTGGGGTTGCCGAGCGGACTGCGTGAAGAGGGCGTGTAGGGCAGCTGCGCTCGTTGGTCGTGGACCGGCGTCGGGCGTGGCTGTGTGCCATGAGCGTGGAGCGCCCCTGCGAACGTCCTCGCCGCTGGCCGCATGGGTGCGGTGTGCCCCTCCGGCCCACTCTCGGAGAAGGTGTCCCTGTCGGCTTCGGTGCCAGCTCGGTCGTGTCCGGGGATCAACTCGACGCTGATGTCGCGCCCGAGCGCGTCCGTGGCGCAGCTGCTGAGGAATCTGCCGAAGCGCTTGCTGACCCACGCCAGAGAGTGAGCTGGCACCTCGACGACCAGGTGGCTCTGCTCGAGCTCGCGTGCCCGCAGCGGCATCAGCCAAATGCGATAGGTGGCTTCGTCGACGGCTGCGGCGAGCGCGGTTTGGACGCGCGACCAGATGTAGTCCAACTCGGCGCTCACGGCAGCGTCAACTGGCTCCTCTCCCCAGGAGAACGAGGCTCGCGTATCGAAGGGGGGCCCGCCGGGAGCCCGGTCCGGCGACTATAGCCCAAGGCTGAACGCCGGCCTCAGGGGGCTGATCGCATTTGGCGGGAAAAATCGGGAGCCGCTCGTGGCGCCGGTGACGGGGGCTGATCGGAGCTTGCGCAAACGGCCGCGCGGACGCTGCGTGGCGCCGTGATGGCCTTCGCGGCGCGCCCTGCCAGCCTCGCGAACCAGCTGGGACACTCCCTATACTGGTTCGGCCGGTGGCGCCGGTCGTCGGGTCTGTCCGACTGAGCTTGGTGTCTGCTGAAAGCGGCGCCTGTAAGGAGAGAGCTGGAGATGAAGCGCACCTACCAACCGAAGAAGCGCAAGCGCGCGCGCGCGCATGGGTTTCGTGCGCGTATGCGTTCGCGCGCGGGGCGCTTGACGCTGAAGCGGCGCCGCGACAAGGGCCGCAAGCGCCTGTCGGCGTGAGCATGGCCCTTCGCTGCTCGATCGACCCCGACCCACGATGAGCGCCCGCCCTCCCGTTCGCGGGCGGCGGCTGACGCGCAGCGCCGAGTTCGAGCGCGTGTACCGCCAGGGCCGCTCGCTTGCGAACCGCGACTTCGTGCTCTACTGCTTCGCCAACCCGGCCAGCGAGCGCCCGCGACTGGGCCTGTCGGTGTCACGCAAGGTCGGGGGAGCCGTGCAGCGCAACCATGTCAAGCGCCTCCTGCGCGAGGCCTTCGCGCAGGTTCAGGACGAACTGGTAGCGCACGACGACATCGTCGTGGTCGCGCGACCCGGGTCGCACGAGCTCGCCGAGCGCGGCGGGCTGGCGGCTGTGAGCGCCTCGTTGAACGAGCTGATCGACCGTGGCCGGCTGCGCGAGACCGACTCGCAGAAGCTCGCGGGCGAGGAGATCGCGCGACCGTGAGCGCGGCCGCCGCCCCGGGAATGCCCGAGCGCCCGCCCGCCTCTCGCGCGGCGCGAGCCCTGCGGATCGTCGCGACGGCGCCGATCGTGCTGTATCAGAAGCTGATCTCGCCGGCACTGCCGCGACGATGCAAGTACGAGCCGACGTGCTCGCGCTATGCCGTGGAAGCGATCCGCTCGTTCGGGGTGGGCCGGGGTCTGGTGCTCGCTGTTTGGCGGCTGCTGAGATGCAACCCTTGGAGCTACGGCGGGTACGATCCAGTCGATGCTCAGCGACTGTTCAGGCCGGTGCGTGCGCCTGAGCCCGAACGCTCGCCGGCGCATCGGCATCACGGCAGCGCAACCAGCAGCGGGCGCTGAGAGCGCGCCGAGCCGCCCGCGCAATATCAAGCCCCGCTTGTCCAGCTCGATTTCGCCCAGCCCCACGACCGTCGACACCCGACAAACCACCGTTCGCTCCGAGCACCCTTCGCAGTAGACATGCCGATCTTCGCCAACGTCATCGAGGACGCGTTTTCGCCCCTGATCAACGCGTTCGAAGCGATCATGGTGTTCATTCACGAACACCTGCCGGCGACGAGCTGGGGCCTGTCGATCGTGCTCTTGACGGTGCTGATCCGCGCGATCCTCGTTCCGATCACCTTTCGGCAGCTGCGCTCGATGCAGGAGATGCAGCGCCTGGCTCCTCAGATCAACGCGCTGAAAGAGAAGTACAAGGACGACAAACAGCGCCAGCAGCAGGAGATCATGAAGTTCTATCAGGAGAACAAAATCAATCCTTTGGCCTCCTGCCTACCGTTCCTGCTCCAGTTGCCGGTGTTCATCTCGCTGTTCTACATGCTGCGCACGGACCTGAAGAAGCAGATCTGCGGGCCGCAGCTGGTGTCCCACTACAACGCGTTGCCGCTGCACCAACGTGCCTCCTACCACGTGCTGCACGCGGTCGGCGAGTCGCATCTGCCCTCGAAGTGGGTGGAAGCGACCGGCTGCCAGCAGGTCGATCCGGGCTCGGCGAAATTCCTGTTCATCCCGGACATCACGGCGAAGGCGACCGGCATCGTGCTGATCGTGCTGATCGTCACATATGTCGCCTCGCAGGTGTTCTCGACGCTGATGGCCACCGCCTCGGCGGACCCCAATCAACGACGCCTGATGCTGCTGCTGCCGCTTGTGATCGTGGCGTTCCTGTTCAGGTATCCCGCCGGTCTGCTGGTGTATTGGATCACCACCAACCTGTGGACGATCGGACAGCAGTACTTCATCCGCCAACGCATGGGTCCGAGCCCGGCAGCGCCCTCGAGTAAAGGCTCGGCGGGTGCCGGGGGAGGCGGGGGCTCTCCCAACGGCAAGCCCGACAAACCCGGCAAGCCCTCAGGTGGCGCGCCCGCCACCGAGCCGGCCCTCGCCGGCGTGAGCGGAAGCGGACCGGCTCCTCCGCCGCCACCGCGCCGCAAGAAGAAGCGCTCGGGCAGGCGGCGATGAGTGGGCTGGACGAGAACGACCGCGACCGGGACGCAGGTCGCCCGGCCGTTGCCGATGGGTCGGTCGAGGCGCTCGAAGACCTGCTCGCGGAGATCGCCGACGGACTCGGCCTCGAGGTCGAGGTGGAGGTGGAGCAGACGGCCGAGGCCCTGACCGGCCGCCTGGAGGGCGATGATGTGGGTCTGTTCATCGGCAGGCGCGGGCAGACGATCGACGCCGTGCAGCATCTTGCCCAGCGGATCGTCTTTCACGAGGGCCCCTCGCCGGTGCGGGTGGTGATCGACGCCGACGGCTATCGCAAGCGCCGCGCCGAGGCGCTGCGCGCCGAGGCCGATGACGTCGCCGACGAGGTGGCGCAGACGGGTCGGGCAATCGATCTGGACCCGATGCCGGCGTCTGAGCGACGCGTGGTTCACGAACACCTGCGCGACCGCGATGACGTCGAAACGCACAGCGAGGGCGACGAGCCGGATCGGTACCTGGTCATCACCCCGATCGAAGATCGCGGGCGGGACGGTTCAGCACGGGACTAGTCGAGGCCGCGTCGCCTCAGCTCCCGAGTGTTTCACGTTTTACATGACGGTGAAACAAATCCCCGAGTTCGATACTCCCCGAGCTCGATTCCACCTCGACTTGGCGGGGGTACGCCCCTGACGGTGAAACAATTGCGCCATGCACAGCGGGCAGGACCTGGCTGACGTAGAGCTGACCGATCTCGAGCGCGGCCTGGTCGTCGGCGTTCTGCTCGGCGAGGGCCACTTCGGTGGCGACGGCAAATACCCCCAGATCACGCTGCGCATGCACGTGCGCCATGAGGCGCTGTTTCGCTGGCTTCAAGATCGCTTTCCACGCACGCGGCTGTATGGGCCATACAGCCACAACGGGCGCAACTACTACCAGTGGATGGCGCGCGGCGCGGCTCTGGCCGAGGACGTTCTGCCCGTCGTCGAGGCTGTGTTGAGCGCGGAGATCGACGCCCACGTGGCTGGGCGGGTCGCCGAGATGCGACGCAGGTACGCGGAGTTCTTCGCCCGCTATGAGCGATGAACCCGATCGGACGGCCCCGACAGGAGCCGGCGACGAGCTGCCGGCGGGAGCGAGTCTTCGGCTGCCGGCGCACGCGAACAACGGGTTGTCGGCACTGAAGAGCGCCAAGCTGCCCGAGCAGCTGGCCGGCGCGCTGTCCGAGCACCAATGGCGACAGCTCGCGCGCGTGCTCGAGACGGTAGCCGCCGACGAGCACGCGCCCACGGCGATCCGCGGGGTCGACCGGGCCGGGGAGCTGCACGTCGCCGACTCGCTGGTAGCGCTCGGGCTGCCACGGGTGCGCGAGGCGCGTACGATCGCCGACCTCGGCAGCGGCTCGGGCTTTCCCGGCGTAGCGCTGGCGGTGGCGTTGCCACGAACCTCGGTCAGGCTGATCGAGAGCCAGCAGCGAAAGTGCAGGTTTCTGGAGCAGATATGTCGCGCCGCGGCGATCGAGAACGCCGAAGTGGTGTGCACGCGTGCCGAGCAGTGGGGCGCGGGGGCATGCCGGAACGACCTCGCGCTCGCCCGAGCGCTTGCCCCACAGCCGGTTGTGCTCGAGTACGCGGCGCCGCTGCTGCGAGTGGGCGGGGCGCTGGTCGACTGGCGCGGCCGCCGTGTGCCCGCAGAGGAGGAGCGCGCGCAGCGGGCGGCGGCGCTGCTGGGCCTGCGCAGAGAGGAGGTCCGCGCCGTCAGGCCGTTCAGTGACGCGCGCGACCGGTATCTGCACGTGTTCGTCAAGGAGCAGGCGACGCCATCTCGGTTTCCGCGCCGCGCCGGGATCGCGCGCAAGCGGCCGTTGGCCAGTTGATCGCACCAACTGTGACCGGCAGTGCTCGCGAGCAGCCGCGCCGGCCAGATCGGCGCTAGGTTCTGCAAGCGATGGGCACCGTCTATGCAGTCGCCAACCAGAAGGGCGGTGTGGGCAAGACCACAACTGCCGTGAACGTGGCGGCCTGTATCGCCGAGGCGGGGTACAGCACGCTGCTCGTGGACGCCGACCCCCAGGCGAATGCGACGGTCGGGCTTGGGCTGGCGCGCACGCGCGAGCCCGGCCTGTACGACGTGCTGAGCGGCGCGGTGAGCGCACGGGAGGCGCTTTCGGACACGGCGGTGTCGGGCCTGCGGCTGCTGCCGTCGGGACCCGGTCTCGCGGGCGCCAACATCGAGCTGCCGCGGATGGAGGGCTTTGAGCTGTCTCTGCGCGAAGCCTTGGCGCCACTGCGCGGCGACTTCGAGTACGTCCTGCTCGACTGTCCACCCTCGCTCGGGCCGCTCACGGTCAGCGCGCTGGTGGCGGCCGATCGCGTGATCGTGCCGGTGCAAACCGAGTATTTCGCGCTCGAGGGTCTCGCCGGTCTGCTGGATACGCTGGCGCTGATCAAACGCGAGCTCAACCCGCAGCTGACGATCGCCGGAATGCTTCTGACGATGCACGACAACCGCACGAGGCTGGGCCGCGACGTCGAGCGTGAGGTGCGCGATCACTTCCCCGATCTGGTGTTCGACACCGTGATTCCGCGCAACGTGCGGGTCGGCGAGGCGCCGAGCTACGGGCTGCCGGTGACCCACCACGATCCGCTCAGCGCGGGAGCGGGCGCGTACTTCGCGCTGGCGCAGGAGATGGCAAGCCGTGGCTAGGCCGCGGCGCGGCATGGGCCGCGGGCTGGAGGCGATCCTGTCGGTGTCCGACGCCGGCGGCGCGCCCCAGTCAGACGAGCTGCGCGAAGTTCCGCTCGAGCAGATCATGCCCAACTCGAGCCAACCGCGACGGCGGTTTGACACGCAGGCGTTGCAGGCGCTGGCGGAGTCCTTGGGCGAGCGGGGTGTGTTGCAGCCGGTGTTGGTGCGGCCCAAGTCAGGCGGCCGCTACGAGCTCGTGGCGGGGGAGCGCCGCTGGCGCGCGGCGAAAATCGCAGGCCTGCAGGCGATCCCTGCACTGGTGCGCGATCGCGCGGATTCCGAAGCGCTCGAACTGGCGTTGATCGAGAACATGGCACGCGAAGACCTGAACCCGGTCGAGGAGGCGCGGGCGTGTGACGCGCTGGTAGAGGAGCTCGGCCTCACACGCGAGCAGGTTGGCCGCCGCGTGGGCCGCAGCCGCGTGGCGGTCAGCAACCTGATGCGCCTGCTGGACCTGCCCGACGAGACGCTGTCGATGCTCGCCGAAGGCCGGCTGCGAGAGGGGCATGGGCGTGCGCTCCTGCTCGCCGAGGACCACGTCGCGCGCATACGCCTCGGACGGGCGGCGGAGGCGCAGGGTTGGTCTGTGCGTACGCTCGAGGAGCGCGCGCGCAGGAGCAACGAGCCTCCGTCTGTGCGCGCGGGCGCCACGTCTCACGGCACGCGCCCGGAGCGCCTGCACCCCGACCAGCAGGAGGCTGCGCTCGAGATCGCGTCCGCGTTGGAAGCGGCGCTCGGGCTCGAGGTGAAGGTGCGCCCGGCGGGCCGGGAGGGATATCGCGCCGAGCTGTCGTTTGCGTCGGCCAGCGAGGCCAATGCCCTCGCGGCGCGTCTGGGCGCCCCAGCGGACGCGCCGGGCTAGATGCCCAGTGATCCATTTCCCAGCTATCCGTCTTCTTCCGATCATGCAAATTGCCGGCTGGATCACATCGGGTCCCGGGCGGCGGCCCGGTGCGTGCGGAACCGCCGGCATGCACGCGGACCGGTGATCCGCTAGGGTGGCCAGACCACGCGTCGAGGAAACCCGGTGAGAGTCCGGGACTGACGCGCAACGGTGTTGGTGCAGCCGGCGAGACCGGCGGCCTCAGTCCGAGTGCTTGCCGCGTGGTGTCAGACATACGGTCCCTGTTCTCGCGAATGGACGGTCGGTCGTGGTCGCTCTCCTCTGTGGCGGGGCGGACGCGCAGGCCGTCCGCTACCAGAAGGAGATCCACCCCATGCGACTCGTTGCTGCTCGACCGGTGCCGCTGCACGGCCGCTCGATCCCTGCACACCCCTGCGCCCCTGTCCGGGAGCCGACGGCTGCTGCCAGAGGGCGCTCGCGCTCAGCGCGGCAGCTCGCGTCTGTGGCGGTGCTCTCCGGCCTCTGCGCGCTCGCGCTGCCGAGCTCCGCGTCGGCTGCGACTCGTACGCAGATCAAGCACGCCAAGGCGGCGGGTTTGAGCTATGTCGAGTCGCAACAACAGGCGAATGGCAGCTTTCCCGGCGACCCCGGCGATCCCAGCTTCGAATTCGGCGGCGAATGGGCGTTGACAGCGCTGGCGGCGGCGCACGTGGCGCCTGCGAGCGTGAAGCTGAACGGGACGGCGACCGACGCGCGCACGTACTACCGCGAACTGATCGGAGACACGGCGACTTGGCCGGGAACGAGCGAACCGCTGGTCGAGGACTTCGAGACCGCGACGCTCGCGGCGTACGCGGCAGGGATCGATCCGGCGCGTGTTTCGGCTACGCAGAACCTGATTGCACAGATCATCGCGGGATATCAACCGTCGAGTCCCGGCTATTACGGTGAACCCGCGCTGTTCAACGCCACCGTGTTCGGTCTGCTCGCGTTGGCCGACGGTAAGACCCGCATGGGCAAGCAGCGGGTTCCGCAGGCGCTGCTGGAAGCGTCGGTCACGGTGGTGCGCAAAAACCAACACACCGACGGCGGTTGGAGCTACCAGAAGGCCGAAGGCAGCAAAACGGCGCTCGAATCACCGGCCGAAGTTGAACTGACGGGAGCCGCGATGGCGGCGCTGTGCGGTGCCGGCGTGTCGGCCGGCGATCCGGCGATCGTTGCCGCCAAGGATTACCTGGTCGGGCAGCTGCAGGCCGAACCGTTCGGCAGCGGCGCATTCGAAACGGAATTCGGACCGAACACCGACTCGAACGCCTGGGCCGTCGAGGGTCTGAATGCGTGCGGCATCTCTCCACAGGGAGTCGAATTTACAACGGCGCAGGGCAAGACGCCGCTCGACTTCCTGGTGTCTCAGCAGCTCGCGGGGGGCGGGTTCGGCTATGAAGTGGGTGAAGAAAATCCCAACTTCTACTCGAGCCAGGACGCCCTGCGAGCGCTTGCGGGCGGCGGGTTCACCGCGGCGCCACCCAAGCCCACGGGCGCGGCGCGCTGGGTCTATGAAACCCAGTTCAGCACGAGCAAGTCGGTGACTGCGCTGCTCAGCCTGATCATCGATCGCGGCAGCGGACCGCTCGGGGTGTGTGCCGTGAAGATGTCGCCTGAAGCGACAAAGACGACGCTGGCGGACGTGCTGCAGGCCGCCGAAGGCTCGGCGGAGCCGGCCGGATGCGTGACCGGCTTTTCGCCGACGAGCGGTTCCGGCGCGATCACCTCGATCGATGGGGCGCCGAGTCCGCCGGCCGCAGACTGGAAGGTAAGCGTCGACGGCGGCCACGAAAGGCAGGCAAAGCGAAACACCACGATCGAAATCGGTGACACGATCTATTTGCGGCTGGCCTAGCCATGCGAGCCGGTAGCAGGCGGGCGGCGAGCGCGCTGATCGCGATGCCGCTCGCCGTCGCGGCGGCAGGTCTCTGGGCCTGCGCCGCGATCGCGACGCCGACAAGGGTGGAGACGCGGATCGTCGGATCCAGGGAAACGTTGTTCGAAGGGCCGCTGCTGACCGAAGGGCACGACATCAAGGCGTCTTCTGACACGGAAGAGCGCCCGTGTGACGGGGTCAATCCCAATGACCCGGAGAACGTCATGCCGGGAGCCACGCCGACGGCCGCCGCCGTCGATGCGATGACCATCATCGGAGAAACATTCAACGGCGTCTGGTACCCGGGTCGCGACGACTATTTGATCACCCGCTTCGGACCAGAGGCGGAAGCGGAAGGTGAATCGTGGTGGGTGTTCGTCAACGGGACTCTGCTCGACGTCGGCGGCTGTCAGTACGAGCTCAACGAAGGTGCCGAAGCCCTGTGGAGGTTCGGGAGCTTGGCGAGCCGGCCGATGCTGACGCTGTTCGCCGCAGGCACCGGCACAGACGTGGGCCTGCCATCGCTGACCGCAAGCGCCGAACTGAACGTCCCGTTCACCGTCGAAGTCCTGTCTTACCAGCCGAGGGCAGGCAAGCCGCCTGCACTGCCTGAACGGGTCGGCTCGTCGCCTGCCGGGGGTGTCACTGTCGCACCGGTTCAGACGGCGCCGAATGGATTTGAGACGCCGCTGGTCGAAGCGCCTGGGGCCGTGAAGACCGACGGCGAGGGCAAGGTGAGCCTGACGTTCACGACCAGCGGCTGGCACCGGATCATGGCCGCCGCAGCGGGCGACGTGCGCTCGAACCGGCTCGACGTGTGCGTGCCTGCACCGGGAGAAGCAGGCTGCGGGGCGCCGCCCGCCGAAGACGAGCCAAGGACGGTCGAAGCAGGCGGCGGAACCGAAGAACCCGGCATGGAAGAAGAAGCAGGCGGCACGGAAAAAGAACCCGTAGGAGCCGAAGAACCCGTCTGCGCCGAATCCGCGACTCAGCGCGCTGGGCCGCAAGGGTCGACGTGCACGGGGTCTGAAGGCGGCAGTCCAGACGAAAGCTCCTCCTCGAATGAAACCCCGCCCGCGGGCGACACGCCTTCCGGGAGCGCCGGCCCGCCAGGCTCGGCTGTGCCCGTCGCCAAAGCCCAAACCAGCGCCAGCCACACAGTTGCACGAGCGATCACGCTCGATGGGCTGACGCTCGTGCCGCTCGCGGCTGGCTCGCCGGCGCTTCACTATCGCGGGCACTGGCGCCGGCGCGCGGAACGGGCCGCGCTCGAAGGCGCGGTGATGGTGGGCGGCGCCGGAGCAACGGTCACGGCAACCCTCGCGCCGGGGCGTCCTGCTTTTGTGCTGCGCGATCTGCGCCACACCGCGCGCGTCGAAGTTCGAGCCGCGAGCGGCCGCACGAAGTTCACCCTGCCGGGGTCGCGCAGCACGGCATCGCGGCTGCTGCTGGCCGCTCGCCGCCGTCACACGGGGCCGGTTACCCTGCGGGTCATCGCAGGCACGGTTGGCATCGATGGCGTGGCGGTAACGACGTAGGACGATGAACGGTCGTCCAGAGGTCACCCGGAGCGACGGCGACAAGCGCAATCGAGGGCGCTGCGTGGCCGTCGCGGTGTGCGCGCTCACGCTTGTCTGCCTGTCGGCGTGCTCGCGGGCATCCGGCGCACAGGGCCAGGACAAGGGCTATCTCGAAGGCACAGTGCGCTTCCTGCAGGAAGCGCAGAACCCGGACGGCGGGTTCGGTGCCACGGTCGGAGGTCCGTCCGATCCGGACATCAGCGCCTGGGCGGCGATCGGGCTGGCGGCTGACGGGATCAATCCGCAGCAGCAAGCCAAGCCGGGAGGGCGCAGCGTGTACACCTACTTGACCGAACACGCCGGTGAACTGAAAGAAACGACCAACTTCGAGCGCGCGCTGCTCGTGGCTGACGCGGCCGGCACCTCGCCGCACGACTTCGGCGGGGTCGACCTGGTGGCCCGGATAATGGAACGCAGACTGCCCGAAGGCGAGTTTGCGCACGAAGCGGGCGAACAGGCGGTTCACGGAGTGAACGACACGGTGTTTGCGATTCTCGCGCTGAGCCCGGTCCAGGAACCGGCCGTGCAGGCCGCGGTTCAGAAGGCGGCGGAATGGCTGATCGGCGCGCAGAGCTCGAAGCCCCGTCAGATCGAAGGCAGTTGGAACGCGGTCTGTCTGGAACGCCTGCCCGCGTGCGACGGCCCAGAAGGCGAAGGACTGCGCGGGGAAATCGACATGACGGGTGCCGCGATACAGGCATTGAATGCCGCCGGGGTTCGCGAAAGCGGAGCCCAGGGGCGAGCGCTGGAATTCCTGCGCAGTGCGCAGAGCCAAGACGGCGGTTTTCCTGAGTTCCTGCCGCAGGAACCGGGCGAAGCGCCGGCCAACGCGGCCTCGACGAGCTGGGCCGTGCAGGCGCTGTGGTCGGCCGGGGTGAGCCCCGAAACCTGGCACGCGCAGGGCGGTCTCAACCCGCTGGAATTCCTGACTCGCCTCCAACACGCAAACGGCTCGATCGGCTATCTGCCAGAAGAAGGCGAAGGTTCGGTGTGGATGACCGCGTACACGGCGGCGGCATTCGGCGGGCAGCCGCTGCCGATCGTCGACGTGCCGCCTCCGGCGCCGCCCGCACCCGCGTCCCCGGCGCCCTCGCCGCTCGAGCTCGCGCCGGCACGCGTGAGCCGGCCGGTCACGAAGTCCAGCCACGGCACCGGGGTTATCGCCGGCGGTGGTGGGCGTGGCGCACGCCTGTTCAGCCGACCACGTCCGGGCGGCCAAGGCGCCGGGCAGGGCCCCCTGCGTGAATCTCAGAGCGTCACCCCCAGCGGGGGGAGCGCGACGACCAGGCCGAAGCCAGCGGCGAATGCACGACACGCCCCGGCGCACCACCCGAGCCGTCCCCCAAGGACGGCGCAAGCTGCCCAGGAAGCGGACGCTCCACAGAGCGGTCCGCAGATCAAAGGGCTGTTGCTCGACGAGCCACTCGCCTCGCGCGCTGCACCAGGGCTGCGCAGCGCCGAGGCCGCCGCCGGATCGTGGACGACGACGGCGATCCTGGTTTCGCTCGGGTTGCTGGTGATCGCCGGTGCGAGGCTGGAGCGCCGTCGGCCGGGGCGGGCTTCGTGAGACCGCCGTTCGCTTGGACCAGAGCGCGCGAAACCCCGGCGCGCTTGCGCCGTCCTGGGCCGGCTGCGCACCTGACCCCCGAAGCGCCGGGGACCAGATGAGGCTCGTGATCGCAGCCGCAGGGATCGATGAAGCGCTTGCCCAGCTCGCGTCGGCGCTGCGCACGCCGGTGCTCTTCCTCGCGCTGCTCGCGCTGGCGCTGTGTGCCCTGGAAGCAGGCCGGTTCCTGGTCGAGTGGTGGAGTCGGATGCGCGCCGGGCGCGGCGCGCTGCGCAGCTTGGCTGGCCGCGCACTCGCCGACCCGAGCCAGGCGGGAGCGCTGGCGGCGCACGCGCCGAGCGCGTTCGCGGGCGAAGCCCTGCGCCAGCTCGCGCAGGCGAGCGTTGCGCGCGATCGCGATGGTGCCGAGCACGCTCTCGCGGACTACGAGCTTGCTGCCCAACGCCGGCTGGACCGCACTCGCATACTGGTTCGCGCCGGCCCCGCCCTGGGGCTGATGGGAACGCTGATCCCGCTGGCGCCAGGGTTGAGCGCGCTTGGCCACGGCGACATCAGCACGCTCGCGGGCGACCTGCGCACTGCGTTTGCCGCGACCACGATCGGACTGCTGGTGGGAATGATCGCCTATGGGTTGACGCTCGCGCGCACTCGCATGTACAGCGAAGACCTGATCGCGCTCGAGCACGCGGCGACGGCGATCGGTACGCCTCATAGCGGCCGTGTCGCGGGCGGTGCGCCCGCACTCGCGGGCCGGCCGGCGGTCGGCGTCGCTCCCACCTCGGTGGCGTCCTTGGCTGAGGTCGCGGCGCCCGACCGGCTTGCGCAGGCGCCCGATCCAGCAGTCCCGACCGCGCCCACGATCGCGGCCGGGCCGGGCAACCCGATCGGACCTGAACCGCGGGCGAGGACCGGCAGGCGCATCACTTCGCCCGCTGATGCCAAGCCCATCACCTCGCACCCCGATGGCCCCACCGGTCAACCCGATCACAAGACCACGCCGCCACTGCCGGTGCCGCGACAATGAGACGTGCCCAGCTCGGCAGGCGCTCGCGCATCGAAGACACGGCGGCAGATCCGCTGGAAGGCCTCGTCAACCTGTTCGACATCGGGATCGTGTTGGCGGTCGCGTTTCTGATCGCCGGGCTCAGCCTGACGCTCGACCATGTTGCTCAACGATCGACGCAGCAGGGCTCCACGGTCCGAGGGCTCGCTGTTACACCTGCGCCGACCCGGACGCAGGCGCCGCAAACTGGCCTCGCTGCCCCAGCTGCGCAGGGCGCCGGCTCCACCGGCGCCGGCTCGAACACGCTGCCGGCGCCGGCGAGCACAAAGCCCGGGAGCGGCCACGGCCACCCGCTCGGGACGCTCTACCGACTGAGCGACGGGCGATTGCTGCTGGTGCCCAGCCGCTCGCGGTGAGCCTCGAGGCATCGCGCATTCAGCCGAACCTGAGCAGCTTTGGTCAGCACTCGTGGGGCTCACCGGGTCCCAGCCGAGCCGTCCCGGCCCGGCTGGCTCGCGAGGGCTACTCCGAGAGACCGTGTCCGGCGTGGTCGCCCGCTCGATAACATTCGAGCGCGATGTGAGCGTTTTCGCGAGCTGCAGACGGATCGTGATCCTGACCGCGGCTCGCTCCGAACCGCGCATTTGCAGGGCAAAGGGCGATTAGCTCAGTCGGTTAGAGCGCTTCTCTGATAAGGAAGAGGTCCCAGGTTCGAGTCCTGGATCGCCCACTCACGAGACTGGCTGATGGGGAGGCTCACTGGGCGGTGCGCGAACGGGCTGGGGTGAGCGCGACGCCATTGCCACGCGGGACGGCCGTCCGCTTCACATTACGAAGCGGACGGCCGGTTCGGCGGTCGCAACGCGATCCGCTGCGACCCACGGGCTCAGCGTATGCCGGCCTTCAGCATCGCCAGCTCGACATCGTAGGCGTCCTGTTCCTCGCCGATCGCGTTCGGGTGCACGGCGACGCCCGTGAGCGAGCCGAACAGCGGTTCGATCCAGCGGGTGCCGACGGGTTCGCACGCGTTGTGGCCTTCGCTCGGCTTGAACGTGTTGACGAAGGTCGCGCCGTTCGCCTTGGCTCCGTCCTTGATCAGCTTGTTGCCGACCTTCTGAACGCCATCGCGGAACCATCTGAGATCCCCTTCGTACCAAGGGAACGCGGCGCAGGTTCCTTCCTGCGGGGTGATTTCCGGATAGCCGACCACGAACACCTTTGCGTGCGGGGCCAGTTCTTTGATGTGCACGAGCGCTGCTTCTTGCGGACCTTCGTCGGCCGCAAACGTGCTTTTAACATATCCCTCCAACCGTTTCTTGCACGGCGCGTTTTGCGACGGTTTTTCATACACGTCGATCTCCGTGCAGTCGATGAGCAGCGTCCCGAACAGGCCGTTGTCGTTTCCGCCCATGCCGATCGTCACCACTTCGGTCGATTCGCTCAGCGCTTCGTCCTGCGGCGGCTGGCCTTCGAGCTGCGATTCCGTCTCGTCTGAAGTGGTCGCGCCACCGCAGCTGACATCGGTCAGCGACAGCCCGAGCGCTTTTGCGACGAGATGCGGGTAGTTGCGTTCGGACTGCCCGCAGGCCGCTGGCGCGGTCGGACTGTACGGTTCGATCCCCGGTCCCGATGTGTATGAGTCACCGATCGATACATAGTTGATCGCGCCGGCGGCCGCTGGCGCCGCAGCGCACAGCGCCCCGGCGACCACGCCAACGAACGTTAGGCGCAAGCTTCTCGCTGCCATTTCGCTCCTCCTCTCGCCCTGTCTCCAAAGCCGAGGAAGCCAACTTGCCAGCTCCCTCGCCTTGTGAGGATACGCGATTGGCGTTCTCACGCTCGACGAATGCGCCCACCCCTTTCTCCGGAGTCGCGCCCGCGGGACATCCCCACAGCGACAGGGAGCGGCGGCACGGTCAACCGGCGGAACCGAGGTGGTTCTCGCACCGGCACCGCTAAGGAGCCGGACCCCTTGATCGCCGGGCCGCGGCGCTGGCACGTCGCGGACTGCCTGCAAATGCTAGGTTACGGGCCGCTTGCTTCCGATCAGGATGGGGGACGAAAGATGAGGCGCTGGCTACTGCGTCCAACGTTGGCCGGGTTTTCCTTGACGGCGCTCTTGGGCGGCATGATGCTCGTCGGCTGGCTGTCTCCGGCGGCGGTGGCCAAGGGCGGGAAAAAGAAGACGGTGACGGTCCATTACTCGACGACCTGCAGCTCCGAAAACCTCGGCGCCAGCACGTGGACGGGACAGATGACGACCACCCTGCCCGTCAGACGGGACGTCGCGACGAGCTTCACCGCGATCGCTCGCGGCACGCTCGTGGTGCCCGCCACGGTCGTGGACAAGCTCTACGCCGATGGCGCCCGCTGGTTGCAGTTGAGCGTCTCGACGCTCAACGTCAAAAGCAGCGACGCCCTCCCGTCAACGGTGAACGTGTTTGGCGGTAAACCGGCGATCCTTTCGAAGACCACCATTCACAACGGCAAATCCGTGACGCTGAAGCTGCCGGCGGAAGGAACCGTCACCGTCGGGCCTTGGGAAGCGACGGTCGAAGGTGCGGACAAGCTGACGCTTGGCGCCTCGGACGAGACGATTAAGAGCGAAATAGAGGACACCCCCGTGTCCCTCGCGGTCGCGTGCTCCGCACCCGCCACCGCCGCGGAACTGGGGGATGTCGAAATCCTGCCGTGAGCGGCCCGACAGGTGGCCGATTACAACGCCGGTTCCTCGATCGCCCTGGTGACCTTTGCTCGGAACGCGCCGGGGTCGATCGCGGGATATCGGTAGAGCTCCGGCTCGATCTGCTCGTACAGCTCCAGCAGTCGGTCGGATCGGATGAGCGCTCCACCGAGCATGTTCGCGACGTCTTCGCGATCTTGGTTGAATCCGCGCTCGATCTTCGACAGCGCCTGCGAGTACGGATCGAAGTGGCGGACCTGCACATTGCCGGTCTCGAACACGACCGGGCTGCGCTCTCGCCAGCCGGGGAGCTCGGGAATGAAATCGGGTGGCGAGGCAAGCTCGATGTTGATCTGCAGCTCCTCCTTCAGCGGTGTCAGGGCGCGCAGCAGCGTGTCGCTGTCGGGGTCGAAACGAAGGTCCACATCGACTGTCGACGCGCGCCAGCCTTCCAGAACGGCGGTCGCGCCGCCTGTCAGATAGACGATCGTTTTCGTATCGGCTGTCTGCCCGAGCTTGTGACCGAGAGCGTGCAGGCGCTCTCGGTCAACGGGCGGTCGCATGCTGCTCGGCGGCGCGCGCGTAGCTGGCGATCCTGGCGAGCAACGCGTTGTAACGGCTGTGTGCATCGCCGCTCCCGCTGAGCAGCCGATAGAGCCGGTGCTCCGGCGACTCCTCGCTCGTGCTTCGGCCGGTGCGCACGTCGACGCCAAGGGCGCGCAGCCGCGGCGCGGCGATTTCGAGAAGCAGCGCCTCCTCGGTCTCCCGTCCGGCGCCCAAGTCCTCGAGACCTTGCTCGACGAGCTCCGCGCCCGGGAGCTCCGTTCGATATGGGCTACCTGTCACGACCGTGTCCTAGTGCGCCGCTCCGGGGATCCCGGCGGCGGTCAGGCTCTTGTGGGTGATCCAAGCCGCACCCGGCTCCTCGTCAGGCAGCTCGTCCGGACGGCGATGTGGATTGGCTCGCGTCATGGCCTAAACGTAGCAACGGCCGGCCCACGCGAGCAACGGCCGGGGCACGCGCGCCCATCTTGCCGCGTGCGCCGACTAATGGCGCGCGCGTGGCCGATCAACGGCGCCCACCGGACGGCTGCCCTCGACGACTCCGTGATCGACCGACGGACACGATGCGACCGATGGGCACGATGGGCCCGTCTGGCGTAGGGTTGAGTTGGCCATATCGACCGGACCGAGCGTCTGGCGGCCAGCTTCAGCCGGCAGCTGCTACGTCGCCGAGATCCAAGGGGGGTTGTCGTGCGCGTTGACGTTGATGGTGTCGGCATCGAGTACACCGTGACCGGTGATGGCGCGGCGGTCGTGCTGCTGCACGGTTTCCCGGACTCGGGACGGCTCTGGCGCCACCAGGTGCCGGCCCTGGCGCAGGCGGGCTTCAAGGTGATCGTCCCCGACATGCGCGGCTATGGCCGGTCGGACAAGCCGCCGGAGGTCGCGGACTACACGATGGACCGGCTGGTCGGCGACGTGTTGGCAGTGATGGAGGCTGCGGGCGCAGAGCGCGCCCACGTCGTCGGCCACGATTGGGGTGCCGGGGTGGCCTGGGCCCTGGCGTCGGTGGCCGCCGAGCGCGTCGATCACCTGGTCGTGCTTTCGGTCGGGCATCCGGCGACGTTCTTCGCCGACGGCTATGAGCAGAACGAGAAGTCTTGGTACATGCTGCTGTTCCAGTTCAAGGAGATCGCCGAGCAATGGCTGTCGGCCAGCGATTGGGCCAACTTGCGGGCGTGGGGCCGCCACCCTGACGAGGACGCGGTGATCGCCGAGCTGGAGGCGAACGGCTCGCTGACGCCGGGCCTCAACTACTACCGGGCCAACGTTCCCCCCGAGCGGTTCGTGCTGTCGGGCTTGCAGTTCCCACCCATACCGGTCCCCACGATGGGGGTCTGGAGCTCGGGGGACTTTGCGCTCACCGAGCGCCAGATGACCAGCTCGGCCGCAAGCGTCGCCGGCCCGTGGCGCTACGAGCGCCTCGACGGCCCCGGACACTGGATGCAGCTCGATGCGCCCGATGAGGTGAGCGGCCTGCTCGTCGATTTCCTGTCCACAGGGGTGGTCGTCGCGGCGCGCGGCGCCGAGCGCCAGACGCAGCGCGATGGGTGAGTAGCCGATGGCCAGGATCCTGATGCTGGGCGGCGGGGTGTGCGGGCTGGCCGGCGGGATGCTGCTGGCGCGCGACGGACACGAGGTGACCGTGCTCGAGCGCGACGCTGCGCCGGTGCCGGAGTCCCTCGATCAGGCGTGGGAGACGTGGGATCGCGACGGTGTGACGCAGTTCCGGCTTGCCCACTTCCTTGCGCCGAGGGGTCGCGCCGTGCTCGAACAGGACCTTCCCGATGTGCTCGAGGCCCTCGTGGCAGCCGGCGCCGCGCGCCTGGATCTGGAGATGCTGATCCCCCCTCATCTCGCCGAGGCGGGACCTCGGCCGGACGATCAGCGCTTCGCCACCTACACAGCTCGGCGCCCGATCTTCGAGCAGGTCCTTGGCAAGGCGGCGGCCGAGCAGCCGCGCTTGGAGGTCCGCCGGGGCGCGGCCGTGAAGGAGCTGACGGTGCGCCCTGCCGATGGCACGCCGCACGTGCACGGGGTGCGCCTGGAGTCGGGCGAGACGCTGCAAGGGGATCTCGTCGTCGACGCCATGGGCAGACGCTCGCAGCTGCCGCGCTGGCTGCGCGACGCGGACGTGGGAATCCTGCACGAGGAGTCCGAGGATTCGGGGTTCATCTACTACGGCCGCTACTTCAGGTCGTCCGACGGCACGACGCCCCAGACGTTCGGGCCGCTGCTTGCACCGTTGGGAAGCTTCTCGATCCTGACGCTCCCAGCTGACAACGGCACCTGGGCCGTGACGCTCGTGACCTCGAGCGGGGATCGCATGCTCAAGCGGATGCGCGACCCGGATCTGTGGACGGCGGTCGTCAGGGCCTGTCCGCTGCACGCGCACTGGCTGGAGGGCGAGCCGATCGGCGAGCTCGAGGCGATGGGCGGCGTGCTCGACCGCTACCGCCGCCCGCTCGTCGACGGCCGGCCGCTGGTGGCAGGCGTAGCGCTGCTCGGCGACGCGTGGGCCTGCACCAACCCCTCGCTCGGGCGCGGCATGGCGCTCGGCCTGCTGCACGCTCGCGCCCTGCGCGAAGTGGCGAGCTCGCACCTGGACGATCCGCTGGAGTTCGCCGCCGCGTGGGATGCGGCCACGGAGGAGAGGCTGACTCCTTGGTACCGGGATACGGTTGAAGAGGACCGCGAACGTCTGCGCGAGATCGAAGCGCTGCGCGAGGGGCTGGAGCCGGCTCCCCCGAGCGAAGGCCTGGGCGCCCTCAGGCACGCGCTGGGCACGGCGGTCGTGTATGACCCCGACCTGTTCCGGGCCTACCTCGACTCACGCGGTGTCATCAGGCGTCTCGGGCAGGCGTTCTCGCAGGACGGCCTTGCCGAGAGGACGCTCGAGCTCGCCGCCGAGAACCAGCGGCTCGAGCTTCCGGGGCCCGGCCGCGAGGAGCTCGCCGCGCTCCTTGGATGACGATGCGCGGCGGCGGTGCCGCGATCACGAGACTGCCGGCGCCGCTGCGAGAGGGCGCCGGCGCGGCTGCTCGCCTCAGCAGCTGGCGACGCTGCTCGCGTCGGCCGGCATGGCCTAAGCGACAACCGTGAAGTCCAACGTGACGGGCCTCGAGGTTCTGCCCAGCGCCCTGGCCGTGATGACCGCCCGATAGGCGCCGGGCCGCAGCGGTTTGGAGCCAAGGCGGCCGCTGAACGGAATGCTGTTGGGGCCCTTGGCCTCGTGCGCACGTGCGAGCGTGCCCACCGTGACGGTCCGCGAGCAGCGCCTCGCGTGCTTGCGCCTGAGCTTCGCGCTCGGGGCCACGCAGCGTCCGGCGCTGCGCAAGCCGCCGACTCGGTGCCGGAAGGCGATCTTCACCGCCGCGGCCTCGGACAGGGCGATGTGGAAGGCCGTGCCCTGTGGCGGCTTCGCCTTCGCCTTCGCGAACAACGCCGTCGCCCGCTTGGAGACACGGAAGCGCGTGTGGGTCAGGCGTGCGCTCGTGATCCTCGGCGTCAGCGCGACGGGCGCGACGGGCGTGCAGGGGTCTGCCGTCGACGGCGCCCTGCTCGCCACGGCGCACACCACGTGCCCCGGCGGCGTGGTACGCGGCGGCGACACCGTGCAGGTATCCGTCGTCGGCAACGCTCCGCTCGACAGGGCGCATTCGATGAGGGGCGTCGCGATCGTGATCGTCGCCTGCGCGCTCGAGCTGTTGCCGAGCGCATCGAGGCTCGTGACGGCGACGGTATAGGTCCCGGCTTTGGCGTAGGAGTGAGACACGCTCGTGCCGGAGGCGGTCGCGCCGTCGCCGAAGCTCCAGGTCGTGGCGCCGATCGCCGACCAGACGTCGAACGGCGAGACCGAGAAGGACAGCGCCTGCCCCAGGGTGCCGCTGGCCGGCACCGTCAGCCCGTTCAGCTCCGGACCCGCCGCGTCGTAGCCGGCGGCTTCGGCGAGCGCGACTTTCGAGGCTTCATCGACGCGCAGCCACACTGCCGCGGCATCGCCCTGGGAGTCGAGCGCTACACCGGGTTGGTCGGCTTCCTCGCCGCTCGCCGACAGCTGCACGGGGGCGCCCCAGGCAGCGCTCGCAGCATTGCCCGATACGCCCTCGATAACTTCGTCTTCGCCGTTCCATTGCGGCCACACGACGACCGCGTCGCCGCTTTCATCGACCCCCACCGCGGGAGCCTCTTCGACGTTGCGGCCCTTGCCCGAGATCGTCGCGGGCGCGGTCCAGGTCGATGTCGGCACGCGTCCGAGCGCCGCTTCGACGATGTCTTCGGTCCCTTCGAAGCGCGACCAGACCGCCACCGCATCGCCGTGATCATCGAGGGCCACCTCCTGCTCGGCCGGTTCTCCCTTGCCTGCTTCTGTGCCGCTCAGCTTGACCGGTTCGCTCCACGAGCCGGTTGCGCTCGTCCGCCCCGACGCTTCGATGATCTCTTCTCCTTCGAAGCGTTCCCAGACGACCGCCGCTTCGCCGCCGGCGTTCTCGGCGAGCCGCACTTCGTGGGCCTCCCCTCCGGTCTGCGACAGCGCCGTCTTGTCGTGCCATTTGCCCCCACCGGCGCGCCTGGTCGAGACGGTAGCGCGGATGAAGCCTTCGGCTTCCTGTTCCCAGGCTGCCGTGGCGTCACCGGCGGCGTCGATCCCCACCGCGGCAGGATGCAGGTCGACGGCTTTTGCGGAGATCGTTTCGGGCGCCCCCCACGTTCCGGCAGTCCTCATCGAGGCTTCCAGCGTGCCGGGCGCGCCGGTGTTGGTCTCCCATGCGGCGACGGCGTCGCCCTGCGAGTTCACGGCAAGATCGGGCCGAGGTTCGGGGACCGGCGTCGGTCCGATCGCCTCGAGCTGTCCGGGCGCGCCCCAGGGGCCGGATATCCCTGTGCTGGCGGCCGTTTGGATCGAGTATTCGCTGCCGTTGTATGCCAACCACACGGCCAGCGCTTCGCCGCTCGAGTCGAGCGCCACCTGTGGCAGTGACGATTCTTCGGAGGGGTTCGAGATCACGACCGCGGTCTGCCACACGCCCCCGGCCGGCCTGGCCGCGGCTTCGATCACGTAGTGGCCGGCTTGCGCTTCGTCGCGGCGCCACACCGCCACATCATCGCCCTGAGCGTCGCCGGCGATCTGGGGCGTGAGAGCTTCGAAGGGAGGTTCGGACAGCCTCACCGGCGCCAGCCACGACGGCGCGCCCGCCGCCGGCGCGGCGAAGCCCGCGAGTCCGACCACGGCGCCCGCAAGCGCCCCCAGCAGGCCTCTGGTCCCCGACCCCATGAGCAAAGCCTAGACGGGTCCGCTCGCCGCTGATGCAGGTGGCGCTAGCATCCGTAAGGAACCGTGCTTCGCGACGTTGTGCTTTGGCTCAGACCGGCAGGGTGGCCCCCGATGCCGGATCGAGCGCGCCGACGCACGTGGCTGCTGGCCTGGGCTGTGATCCTTGCTCAGCTGGTGTTCGTCGGCGGGTGGATACTCGCCGGGGCGCTCGAACCTCGATACTCGGCGGTTCGCCAGTACATCAGCGAGCTCGGCCGACAGGGTGCCGCAAACCCGTGGCTGTTCGCGCTTTTCGTCGGAATCTGGGGGTTGGGCTTTATCGCTTTGGCGGTCGCGCTGGTGCCGTCGCTGCGCACGCGACCGTGGCCCTGGGCGATGCCGCTGCTGTTCGCGCTCGCCGGCGTCTGCGCGATTCTGGTCGGACCGCTGCAGATGGACTGCTCACCGACTGTGAGCGCCGTGTGCAAGTCACGCGACGCCGCGGGTGCGCTCTCCTGGCATTACTACGCACACGGGTGGCTGAGCCTCGGCATCAACGTCGCGTTGCTCGGGACGGGGTTCGCGTTCGCCCGTTCCGCCTGGCCGAGCAGACTTGGGCGGCTCGTGTTGAGCGGCGCGCTCGTGCTGCTGGCCGCGTGGATCGTCACATTCATGTTGCATGAATCGTTCGTCGGCTATCAGGGGCTGGAAGAGCGCCTGTGGTCGCTCGTCGCGCAGCTCTGGGCACTTGTGTGCGCGACCGTGCTGATGCTCGAGGCGACGCTCGCGCCGGAGGCCCTGAAAGCACACGAGGCTGACATGCAACGTCACGCGCTGAGCCGGCGCCCCGCGGTCGGCGTCGACTCGGCCTAGCCGAGCCCTGCGCCTGCCCGTTCAAAGAGCGACCTGCTGTCATCCTGTGCCCAGCCGATTCGTGCAATTAATCGACTTCGATCAGCGCGTGGTTAACGCGCCACGCGAAGGCGTAAGTGCTCAGCGCGCGCGAACGACATCAAGATCGTCGAAACGATCAGCCGCCGCGGCCGCGGGAGCCACAGCTCAGCGGTCTCGACGTTCCGCGCGCCGGTCGGCTCGCTCGTCGCGTATCCGACGGGTGCCGAGTGCGTCCGCGACCGCGGTGCAGGCCCATATGATCAGGGTCGCGGGCACGTAGGTCTCGGGCCCGCCGATGTGCATGCCACTCACGATCGCGTTGACGATCAGCAGAGCGATGATCGTCGAGGCGAGCGCGAGCAGGCCCGCCAGCGCCACGGACGGCTGGCGGATCAGGACTTTGAGCGCGAGGAACTGCACGACGATGTGGACCAGCCAGAACAGCAGCGTCGCCTCCACCAGCGCCGCCGCGCTCACCGAGAAGCTGCTGAGCGCCGCCGTGCAGAGCAGCAGACCGGCCGCGATGCCGACCAACGAAAACGCCAGTCTGGTCCCCCACCTGCGGAGCATTCAAAGAGCATACTGGCGCCTGCGGCCCGGTCGATCTCGCCGCCGCGGCGTTGGCGCAGCATCGCCGCGAGGCGTTAATTGCCGCGCGCGAACAGCCGCAGGAACAGCAGGAACACGTTGAGGATGTCGAGGAAGATTCCCGCGGCCAGCGGGATCGCTTCTCCGCTGCCGGCCCGCCGCAGACGGTTGAAATCCACGACGGTATAAAGTCCGAAGATGCACAGCCCAAAGATCGAGTACGCCGTGTAGGCGGCCGGTATGTGGACGAAGATCAGGACGATCCCAGCGAGGATCAGCGCGAGCAGCAGCCAGAACAGCGCCCGGTACAAGAACGACAGGTCCCTGCGGATCGCGTAGCCGCCGGCGCCGAGGCCCCCGACGAACAGAGCCGTCGCCCCGAATGCCTGCCTGACGGCGGTCGGGTCGGTGGCTGAGTAGTAGTTGATCGTCGTGGCCACCGCGGCGCCCATCAGCAGCCCGAAAACCATCAGCAGGACGAGCGCAAGGTTCTGGTTGCCGCGTGCGTTCGCGACGTTCAGCCCCACCAGGCAGCCCATCGCGATCAGCCACGCCACGAACCATCCCGCGCCGCCGAGGTTGCGGCCCAGGTAGACGCCGAGCGTGGCGAAGCCGACGGTCAGCGCCACCAGTCCCATGACTCGCCCGAACAGAGTCTGCGCGCGCCCCTCGGCGTAGCCCGCCGTATATCCAGCCGCGTTCATGATCGTTTCAATTTATTGCATATTGCGGACGTAGGCTCCGGGGTCTCTTTGCGGATGGCCTCGGCGTGCGCGGGTGGTTGGGATCCTTACGCCAAGCGTCGTGTTCACCGACGGACGGTGCCGATTCACCGACGGAGGGTGCCGAGGATCACACACGGCGCCCTGATGATCGGGTACGCTGTCCTCGACCGGCCCACATACCGTGGGGGGCATAAGGGAATCAGAAAGGCATGAGATGAACGCAAGGAGAAGCGTCCTCGTCGCACTGGCTGCATGCGCCGTTGGCGTTTGCGCGTTTGGGAACGCCGCCGCTCAGGCCGCGACAGCCGGATTTCGCCAGGTGGGTGCGAACACGAGCATCACGTCCGCGAAAACGATGAAGCCCAAGGAATATACCCTCTGTACTGAACATTTCGAAGGCTGCGGGCCGATGTACGTCACCAAAAAATCCCGCACGTGGGAAACGCCGTCCATCTGCTGGGTCAACGAAGGCGAAGGATGCCCAGGGCTCGGGAACTTCGAGGGCGCGTTCGTCAAAGAAGCAAAAGGAAAAATCACTTACGAGATCAACGGCCCGTTTGGCGAAACAGATGTCGGAACCTTTGAAGTCACGAAGGTCAAGAAAACCCATCCGGTCATCTATGCAGGAACCTGGACCCTGGAAGGCAGTGACCTAGGCGAGGTCATGATCGAAACCTGAGCTGAAGGCGCGACGAGCGCCGCGTAGCATCCGGGGCGCACGATCACTGGGATCGATCGTGCGCCCCTTGCGTCATCCGTTCCGATCCAAACGTTCACTGGAGTTACGTGAGCGCGCAGGACCGCGACGATGGCGTTCCGAGGCGATCTGCATTTCGAGATCGCGGCCGATGTTGTGATGAGACCTTCGAATCGGTGTCGACTGAAACCGGGTGCCTTCACATGTGGACGCACCTTGGGGGAGCTCATCGCTTCGGTCTCGAACCCACGGCGCGGTGTGGCCGGCCCGGCGATCTGGCCGTGCGCTCGATCAGGTATAAACGTGCTCACATGCTGGCTTACGACCGGACCGGCACGGGCCCGACCCTGCTGCTCCTGCACGGCACCAACAGCTCGCGCAGCATCTGGAAGCCGCTGCTTCCGAGGCTCTCCGCCGAGCGCGACGTGCTCGCTGTGGATCTGCCCGGACACGGCCAGTCGCCGCCGAGCTCCTTCACGCCGCCCGCGTGGGCCGACGATATAGCTGCGTTCTTGGATGAGCTGGGTCTCCGCCGGGTGATCGTCGTAGGGCATTCCTCCGGTGGATGGACGGCCTTGGAGCTCGCCAAGCGCGGACGCGCTCGCGCCGTGCTCGCGCTCGCCCCAGCGGGTCTGTGGCGCAGACATTCACCACTTGTGACAGATGCGATTCTCGACATCAACTGGCGCACGGGGCAGCTGCTCGGCGAACGAGCGCTCGCACCGCTGCGCACCGGGATCGGACGGCGCATCGCGCTGCGCCAAATATCGGCCCGGCCCGCCGAGGTCGGCCAACACGAGGCGCTCGTCGCCGCCCGCGCAGCCCTGGCGTCGAAGCATTTTCCCGAGCATTTCAGCCAGACCAGGCGCCTGCGCTTCCTCAACGGGAAATCCATACCGGTCGAGGTGCCCATCCACATCGTATGGGGCGACCAGGATCACATCGCCGGGGCCAGACGCTCGCGCTATACAGACCAACTTCCCGTACACGCCACGGTCGAGACATGGCAACGGTGCGGTCACATGCTGATGTGGGACGATCCAGGGGCGGTGCTTGCGGCCGCGCTCGCGCTATCTGCCGGCTCCGCGGCGGCGGCGGCCGGCTCCCCCGCGACGACTGCAGGTTCGCCCGCGGTGACGCGGCAACGAGCCTCCGATCGTCAGAAGCTCGCGGGCGCGACAGAGTCAGGTCCGAGCACAGAGGCCCCGCGCTGCGCTCACTGGTAGTCAGAGATGCTGGCCGGCCGGTCTGGGAGGAGGCCAGCGAGCCTCAGCGCCAGCATGAACGCGAGGCGCTGGTGCGCCCGCTGGTGGTCGGGCGGTGCGACCTCGACCGGCCGATGATCGTGGGCGAGACGCCGTTTCCGTTGCCGATTCACCTCGGCCACGAATGCGTCGCCGAGGTGATCGAGGGACCGCAGGGCTTCACCGCCGGCGACCGCGTGATCGTTCCGTTTCAGATCTCGTGCGGCACGTGTGAACGCTGCCGTCGCGGCCTGACCGGAAGCTGCGAGAGCGTGCCGCCGCTGTCGATGTATGGGTTCGGCGCGGTCGGTGGCGAGTGGGGCGGCACGCTCAGCGACACCGTGCTGGTTCCCTATGCGGAGGCGATGCTCGTGCGGTTGCCCGACGCCGTCGATCCCGCGGCGATCGTGAGCGCCGCCGACAACATGGCCGACGGCTGGCGGACCGTGGCTCCGGCCCTGGCCGAGCTTCCGGCATCGCAGGTGCTGGTCGTCGGCGGTGGTCGCGCGCTCTCGATCCCGTTGTATGCGGTCGACGCCGCGCTGGCGCTGGGAGCGGCATCGGTTACCTATGTCGACACTGATGCGGACCGGCTCGCGGTGGCGCGCCGGCTCGGGGCCGACGCGATCGAGGGCACGCCCGAGCGCTCGCTCGGGGCCTTTCCGATCACCGTCGACGGGACGGCTACGGCCGAGGGCCTGGTTGCCACGCTGCGGCTCACCGATTGGGGCGGTCGCTGCACCTCGATCGCCCAACTCGAGCCCGAAGCCCCGCTGCCGCTGCTCGAGCTATACAGCCGCGGAGTGCACTTGCACATCGGGCGCGCGATGGCGCGGCCCGCGATGCCCGCGATCCTCGAGCTCGCCGCCGCGGGCCGCCTGCGCCCGGAGCTGATCACGAGCGCCACCGCTGCCTGGGACGACGCGCCCGAGGCGATGGTCGAGCCGGCGACCAAGCTCGTCATCACGCGCGGCTGAGCCGCGAGGTGGCCGCGAAAGCAGCGAGCCCTCGGCCGTGCGGAAGGCCGAGGGCTCGTGAGGGAACGGGAATCAGATGAAAGCTGCCTGCCCCGAGAGTGGCGACCGACGTAACTATACAGATTAGTGTGAGTATGTGGAAATCGTGCGGGTCATTGTCTCGTGCGGGTCATTGTCGACAATCGGGCGAGTAACGGGCCTTTGGCGAACGGCCTCGACCGTAGGCGACCTGATCGCCTGATCAACCCTCACGCAGCTGGACGCGCTGGCCTGCCGCCGTGCGACCTGTGGATCTCAGGTCTCGGCGCTCCTGGGGGTCGCGCCTCAACGCTCCCTGACGCGTCCCCGCCGGGAGCCCTGCTGAGGCGCTGGATCGCGCGAGCGGCTCGCGTGAGCTCGGCGCGAGGACGCTTGTGCCGGGCGGCTCCCAACCCGCAGGGCGCCGGCGAGCCGGCGAATCTCGGTCGCGAGGATCGCCTGTGCGTGGCGATCGGCCCGCCGCGGGCCGCCGGGCTCGTGCTGGCCGTTGCTCGCGATGTCGCTCGAGGTACCTCTCACAGTCGCCGCCTTTCCGGTTTGTGATCACCACACTGATAGCGCGGGCCGGGCATGAGGGCGGCGCTGGGTGTCATAAACGTGACCTGCAACTGGACTCGGGCTTTCGCCGCCGTGTCCTGGATCAACGATCTGGGATCTGGACATTGGTCTGATCGGCGGTCTGGACGCCGCTCACGCGCGGCGCGCGGCGGCGCCCTGCCGCCCGCGCGTACGCAGTGTCCGCGGATCCAGTAATTCGGTCACTCCGAACTCGGACCACATCTGGCGTGTGCAGGGCTGCATCTGCCCTGTGGTCACTTTTCTGACGTAGCCTCTGAGCGACGGCATTTCTCGATGCAACTGTGGTCAAATGTCGTCGTTCTTTGCGAGGCGCGCGGTGGCGTGGCTCGGCGGCGCGCGGCTGGGGCTGGTCGTGATGGCGCTCGTGGTGGGCGCGCTCGCCGGTCTCGGCGCCGTGGCGTTCCGCTGGCTGGTGTACGCGTGCACTTGGCTGGCAACCGGTTACCAGCAGTTTGGCCAGCAGGGCCACGCGCCGAGCCTGCACTTCCCCGGCCTGGGTCTTTGGTTTCTGCTGCTGATTCCCGTCGCCGGCGGTCTGCTCTACGGGCCCCTGATCCAACGGTTCGCGCGCGAGACGCGCGGCCACGGCGTGCCCGAGGTGATGCTGGCGGTCGCCGAGAACGGCGGCCGCATCCGTCCACCCGTGACGGTCGTCAAGGCGCTCGCCTCGGCAACGTGCATCGGCACCGGGGGCTCGGTCGGTCGCGAGGGCCCGATCGTGCAGATCGGCTCGGCGCTCGCATCGACGCTCGGACAGCTCGTGCACATGCCCGAGGACCGCATGCGCATAATCGTGGCGTGCGGCGCCGCGGGCGGCATCTCGGCAACGTTCAACGCGCCGATAACCGGGCTGTTCTTCGGGTTTGAGATCGTGCTGCGCGAATTCTCGCTCGACGCGCTGTTCGCGACGATCCTGGCGGCGGTCGGGGCCGATCTGATCGGCAGAGCGTTCTTCGGCGCGGCGCCGTTCTTCAGCCAGGTGCCCCACGGTCTGCCGGCGCCGCACGACTCGACCTACCTGCTGATCGCCCTGCTCGGCCTCGGGGCGGGCGCCCTCGGCGTGGGCTTCAAGACGTTTCTTTACAAGCTCGAGGATCTCACCGACGAGCTCTGGAGGGGCAGGCCCGAGTGGGCGAGACCGGCGGTCGGAGGGTTCGCGCTTGGCGGCGTGTTGCTCGTCCTGCCGCAGATGTACGGCGTCGGCTATCCGGTGATGGACAAAGTGCTCGCCGGTCAGGAGGCGCTGTGGTTCGTCCTCGCTCTGATGCTCGGCAAGATCCTGGCCTGCAGTCTGACGCTCTCGATCGGCGGCTCGGGTGGAGTGTTCGCGCCCTCGCTCTTCACCGGGGCCGCGGCCGGCATGGCCTTCGGCGACGTAGCCGAGCATCTCTTCGGGGCCTCGGTCGGCCCGCCCGCGCTTTACGGTGTGGTGGCGATGGGCGGTGTGTTCGCGGCCACTGCCCAGGCTCCGCTCACGGCAATCGCGAGCGTCATGGAGATGACCGGCAACTACGCCATCGTGTTGCCGATCATGCTCGCTGCCGGGATCGCCTCGGCGGTGTCGAAGCGTCTCAGTTACGGCTCGATCTACACCACCAAGCTTCTGCGCCGGGGCATCGATATCGAACCGGTGCGACCGCGGGAGGCGGTGGCGCTGACCGCGTCCGGCATGAGCGCTTCGTTGGCGGCCGATGCCGTTGCGGCGGCCGATCCGATCCTCGCATCCGACCAGGAGCCAGAGACCGGGGCGCTTGCGCCGCGGGCGGGTGCGACGCTCGCGTCCGATTCGACGGGGCGCGCGTCCGATCCGACGGCGCTAGGCTCCGATCCGATCCTGAAATCGGACGATGGTCCGGAGGCCAGATCACGTGCGCGGCTCGGCTGATGCGCCCTGATGTCGGCCACGGGCGAGCCCGAATCCGGCAGGCTCGCGGGCCCGGATCTGCCAGATTGTCGAATGTGGGTGTCGTCTCGCACCGAGCTTCCGAGGTCTGCCGGGTCCTCGATGAGGACCCCGATCTCGCCGGAGCGGTGCCGGCGCAGCGTCGCAGCCAGGCTGCCCGGGAGTGCCTTGCGAGAACCGCGACGGTCCCGCCCGGAGAATGGCGAGCCGCGCGGCTTTCGCTGGCGGGCGAGAGCATCGGGCTGCTCGTGTTGCGCGGGTTGCTGATCCGCCGTGTCGGCGTGGACGGGCGGTTCGGCGCCGAGTTGCTGGGCGCCGGCGATCTGCTGCGCCCGTGGCAGGGCGAGGATGAGCCGCCGACGCTCGCTCTCAGCACGGGCTGGCGTGTGATCGAGCCGATGCGGCTGGCCGTGCTCGACGAACAGTTCGGACAGCGGCTCGGCCGCTATCCGCAGATCAGTGCCCGGCTGGTCGGACGCGCGCTGCAGCGCTCGCGCAATCTCGCGGTCAACATGGCGATCGTTCACCAGGCCCGCGTGGACGTGCGCGTTCACATGCTGTTGTGGCATCTGGCTGCGCGCTGGGGCAAGGTGCGCAGCGACTGCGTCAGCCTGCCGCTGCGTCTCACCCACAACGTGCTCGCGGACCTCGCGGCGGCGCGGCGTCCGACCGTCACCAGCGCGTTGAGCGAGCTGGCAAAACGGGGTCTGGTCCGCTCGGACGAGCACGGCTGGCTGCTGGCCGGCGGCCCACCGGGCGAGCTGCTCGAGCTCGAGGCGCTCTCGCCGGGGCTGACGGTCAAGCCATCGACCGTCAAAGGCGACTAGCCCTGCGAAACGCCTGCCGAGCAGTCCGACTCCCGGATGAGCGCTCGGCGCGTACATCACGAGCGCCATCAGCGGAAGCCACCGGACCACGCCAGGGGGGCGGGTCGTGGCCGGTGGGCCTCCGCTGCCCCTCCTCGTGCTCCCGACAGGCGAACGGGAGGGCCGTCACGATGACACGGCGCGCCAACATGCGGGCGTGCGGTGGTCAGAACGCTGACACGCGAAAGCGTCGCGCTCGGCGGCGGCGACCAGAGTGCGGCCGGCCCCGGACAGCGCTGAGCAGGCAGCCTACGGTCTGCCTTCGCAGGTCCTAGAGTTGGCCGACCGTGACATCTCGCGACCGGATCCTGCTAGGCGACAACCTCGCGATCCTGCCGACGCTCGACGACGGATCGTTTCAGATGATCTACGTCGACCCGCCGTTCAACACCGGCAGACGCCAGACGCGTCGTTCGCTCGCGACCACCGCGGCGCCGGACGGCGACCGGACCGGCTTTCAGGGCAGGCGCTTCGAGACGCGGCTGCTCGGCGAATCCTCATATGCCGATGACTTCGAGGACTACCTGGCGTTCTTGGAGCCGCGCTTGGTGCACGCCCGGCGCCTGCTCACCGACAGCGGCACGTTCTATTTGCATATCGACTATCGCGAGGCCCACTACTGCAAGCTCCTGCTCGATCAGGTGTTCGGACGGGGCTGCTTTCTGAACGAGATCATCTGGGCCTACGACTACGGGGCTCGCAGCAAGCGCCGCTGGCCGGCAAAGCACGACACGATCCTCGTGTACGTCAAGGACCCGAGCTGTTACTTCTTCGACTCCGAGCAGGTCGACCGCGAGCCCTACATGGCTCCCGGCCTGGTCACCGCCGAAAAGGCCGCGAAGGGCAAGCTGCCGACGGACGTGTGGTGGCACACGATCGTGCCGACCAACGGGCGCGAGAAGACCGGGTATCCCACACAGAAGCCAGAGGGCATCGTGCGCCGTATGGTGCTGGCCTCGACGCGCCCAGGCGATTGGTGTCTGGACTTCTTCGCTGGAAGCGGCACGCTCGGCGCCGTCGCCGGCGAGCTCGGTCGCGGTTACGTGCTGATCGACTCGGCGCCCGCGGCCTATCGGGTGATGGTCGAGCGGCTCGGGTCGCAAGCCGCGGCGCACGCGCGCGTGCGCGCGGGCGGCGCGTAGGGGCGGCTCATCGGGGCCGCTCGTGGGGCCAGCCGGTCAGCTGGCGGTGGCTTCCTTGGCCGCCGCCTCGAGTTCGCGCTTGAGCTCGGCGCTGTCGGCGTCGATTTCCTTCTCGACCGCCTTGATGGCGTGCGTGAGGGCCTTTTCGACCTGCTCCTCGATGCGCGACTCGCCGATCACGACCAGCGCAGCCTCGCCGCCTTCGAGCAGCTCCCCGAGCTCCTTGGCGTCGCCGCGCGAGATGCCCTTGCGCAGGTGGCCGCCGACCCCGCCGACAATTCCGCCGACGGCCGCCGCTCCGACGATCGACGGTGGGAACAGGACGCCGACGAGCGCGCCGACGGCAATACCGCCCCAGGCGCCGTGCTGGGTCGGCTTCTCGTGCTTCTCGACGTGGACCTTGCCGTCGGGATCCTTCGTGACCAGCGCCACGTCATAGGTGCCCACGAGCTTCTCCGCGTGGAGATCCAGCAGGGTCTCGTAGTCGGCGAACGCGTCCTGGCGATCGCCGTAGGTGGCGGCGTATAGGAAAACCGGTCTGTCGCTCATCTCGTCTCCTGTTCTGGCGGTGGCAGGCTTGATGCTAGGCGGCGGCTGCGACCGCCGGATACGTAGTTTCGCGCAGGCCGTCGGCGCGGGCGGCCAGGCGGGCGCCGCCGGACGGTCTGCCAGAGTCCCGCCGGTGTCGCGGGCCGTGATCTGAGATGCCGCCACAGGCTCTCGCGCTGGCGTTTGGCGCCTCGATCTATCCGCCGGCGGCAGCGGCCGTGATCGCCCTCGGCCGGGGCTCGCAGGTGCGCTCGCGCGTGTTCGCGTTCGTGCTGGCCGCGCTGCTGATCACGTACGCGATAGGCGCTGTGATGCTGCTGCTGCTGGTCGAGCTGGGGATCAACGGCCCCAGCCACTACAGCCCGAGCGCCGCGGTCGACCTCGCGATCGGCGTCGGCCTGCTGGCGCTGGGCGCGTGGCTGTACCGCAAACGCCCCCGCCAGGCCGGCGCCGGCTCCGCCCAATCCTCGTCGGGCGGGCCGTCGAAAATCGAGCGCTACCTGAGCAGTCGCCGGCTGGCGTTCGTGCTCGGCTTGACGCTGTACGCGCTGCCTTCGCCGATCTACATCGCCGCGGTCAAGACGATTGCAGATGCGGGCCTGTCGACGAGCAGCGAACTGGCCGCGCTGGCCGTGACCGTCGCGGTGATGCTGTGGCTGATCGAGCTGCCGATGCTGATGCTCCTGATCGTGCCCGAGCGCGCCGCCAGCGAGCTCGAACGCTTGAACCTGTGGTTTGTGCGAAACGGGCGCGTGCTCGCGATCGTGGCTTCGCTGGCCGCGGGGGTGTATCTGCTGATCCGCGGACTGAGCGGCCTGCTGAGCTGAGCGTCGGCGTTGGCGGTCGCGTCGGCGTTGGCGGTAGCGTCGGCGTCGGCGTCGGCGTCGGTGGTGGCGTCGGCGTCGGCGTCGGTGGTGGCGTTGGCATTGGGATCGGCGTCGGCGTCGGCATTTGCGTGGGCGCTCGCGGCGTCGCACCGTGCGTCGCCTGTCCGTCACGCGTGTCTGTTGCCCGTGCCCGTGGACGTTCGCTGATGGTCCGTCGAATCAGTCGTCGGGCGGCGGGCCGTTCGATGGAGGATCGTCGTGAGTCGACGGACGCGCGCGGTGGGCGCGCCTGCCGCGGGTCTCAGCCCGTGCCTCTCGGCGCTCCCGCCGTTTGGTCTCGCGCTTCTGCTTGCGCTCGGCCGACTGCTCTGCCGCTTTCTCGCGCGCCTCCCCGTATGACTTCTCGACCAGCATCTTGCCGCCGGACCAGCCGAAGGCCCAGGCGACCATCACGATCGCGAACAGCAGGCTCCAGGCCGTGACGACCAGCTGCTGGGCCACGGAGTAGGCGGTCGCATTGCTCGCGCTGGTGATGCCTTTCAGAGAAAGCACGTTGAACCCCTGGACGACGCCGGCGCCGCCAGGCGTGACAGACGTCATGTTGGCGAGTGAGTTCCCCCCGACCACGCGCATCAAGATGTGAAAGCTGACCGGGATGTCATACGCGGACAGGAACACCGCGATGATCCCGAGCATCGCAAACCAGCTGATCACCTCCGGCAGCAGGACGCGTCCAAGGTAGGCCCTCGGCTTGGTGAGAATGCGGCCGCCGACCTTCGCCTCCTCCCACCATTTGCGCAACCGCTCGCGCAGCGTCTGCGCCACCATGTACAGCAACGCTCCCGCGCCGACGAGAAAGATCACGAACGCCCATGGGTGGCTCTTCACGAAGCCGAGCTGCAGGCTGAACGAACCGCCCACCGTGGCGAACAGGTACACATAAGTGAAGATTCCGATGACCGTGTAAAACGCTTTCTGAACCACATACGCGGCCAGAATCCCGGCGAAGGTGGCGGCCACGATGATCGACGTGTACATCACGAGCATCACCAGCGTTCCCAGGTTTGCCGGCAGCACGAAGTTGAGTGCCACGGCCGTCGAGTAACAGGCGAGCACCTGCCGCCAGCTGACGTTCGACGCCGGATAGGCAAACCGCAGGATCGAGTACCACGCATACGCGGTCGTGGTCGTTTGGATGGTCACGAGCGCAAGCGCCGCCAGCAGATAGCCGATCGATATCGAAGTGATCGTGTTCCAGACGTGTTCCAGCCAACCGCTCAGATCCCATCCGAACAGCGTCGCGGCGGCGCCGATCATGACGATGATCAGCACGCCGATCAGGATGCGCCTGAGATGAAGCCGCGGCCATCTCCTCCCCTGCCCCTGTGCGCCGCCCGGCTGCCCTTCCTCCAGCGCGGCACGGATCCCCTGAGTCGCCATGACGTCCGATGTTAACCCCGCAAGCGGTGCTTTCGTCTGCCGCGGGCGCGATCATGACGGCACGTGCGCGGGGGCCTGTCGCCATCCGAGGTGGGCAAGGAGATCGCTGATCACGCGCACCGCGACGATGGCGAGCATCGGCGCGATCGACTGCAGGGCACTATGCTGGTCGCGCGATGAGCGAGATCGGCGATGGTCAGTTCCATCGGGGCGAGCCCGTCTGGGTGATCCAGGGCGACGGCACCCAGCGCGCCGCCGAGTATGTCGGCGTCGGCGAGATGAGCGCGTGGTTCGGGGGCGCGCCGACGGTCGTGGTTGTCTTTCCGGACACGCAGTCGGGCGCGGTCGTCGAGGTCGATCGCGTGATCCCGCGGCGCGAGCATCACTCGAAGTCGTCGAAGTGATCCCCCCCGGCGACGTGGCTGGTGGCCGCGACGGGGGACTGCCGCACGACGATCGTGCCCGCGCAGAGGTCAGCGCGCGCGGCCGATGGCGCTCCGGGTGAGCGCCCGGCCGATCGCGCTCCATGAAAACCCCAGGGCCGATGGCGCTCCATGAAAACCCCAGGGCCGATGGCGCCCCATGAAGACCCCAGGGCCGATGGGCTCGATGAGAACGCCGGGCCGATGCGCCCTAGGACGACGCGCGCAGGCCGCTGGGCGTGGCTGTGATCGTGACTTCGGAGTCGCGCGCGTGCTGGCCGCGCGCGCCGGCGTCGGCGCCCGTGGCTCCCCGCACGCGTGCTGCCAGGATGGCGATGTCGTCGCGGACGTCGGCGTTCAGGTCCACCAGCCCGATCAGCGCATCGATCGTCTGCTGAGCCAGCCGGGGCGAAGCGGTTTCCAGCCGCCGGATCATCTCCTGGGGGGTGACCGTGCGGTCCGGTGCATGCGCCTCGAGCAGGCCGTCGGTGTAGAGCGCGAGCGCATCCCCCGGCGCGAGCGTCGTCGTGGTCTCCTCGATCACGGGATCGGAGAACACTCCGAGCAGGGTGCCGCGGTCGCCGAACTCGGCCGCCGGGCCGCCCTCGCGCGCGATCAGCGCGGCCGGGTGTCCCGCTGACGCAGCCGTGACCACGACGTCGGGACCGTCGAAGCGCAGGCGCACGAGGATCGCCGTGGCGAAGCGACCGTCGAAGTCCTGGTCGAGCATCACGCGGTTGACGTGCGCGAGCACGCTGCCGGGGCTCGTGGCCTCGCGGGCGTAGGCGCCCGTGGTGTGACGCAGAAACCCCGTCAGTGCCGCCGCTTCGGCGCCCTTGCCGCAAACATCGCCGACCATCAGCCAACAGCTGCGATCATCGCCGAAGGCGTCGTAGAAGTCGCCTCCGACTTCGCTGCCCGCGCCCATCGGGCGGAAGTAGCTCGCCAGCTCGAGACGGGGCACGACCGGCAGGACCGCGGGCATCAGGCTGCGCCGCAGCGTGTGGGCAACGTGGCTGCGCTCCTCGTACAGGCGCGCGTTGTCGAAGGCCAGCGCGGCACGGTCGGTCAGGTCCTCGAGCACGGCCAGGATCTCGGGCTCGTAGCGAGCGTTGTTGCGCACGTGCAGGAACGAGATCGCGCCGTGGGTGCGCCCGCGTGCGTTCATCGGGAAGACCGCCGCCGAGTGGTAGCCGGCGTCGCGCATGAAGCGCAGATGCTCGTCGCTCTGGGCCGTCTGCGCGAGGACGGCTTCGTCGGTGAGGTCGTCGATCACGCTCGGGGCGCCGCTGCTCAGCACCTGCGCGACGGGATGGCTGCCGCCGATCTCGAGGGGATTCGCGCGGCGCATGCGCTCGATGCCCGCTGCCACCGTGGGGTCGACCGAGGCCGCGATCGTGTCCCCGATCGAGCCGTCGCGCCCGACCAGGTCGATCACGCACAGCTCGGCCAACTCGGGCACGGCGGCGTCGGCGAAGCTGCGCAGCGTCTCGGTGGGATCCAGCGACGTGTCGAGCTCGGCGGTCGCCGCGATCAAGAATTCCAGCCGCCGGCGCTGCTCGCGCACGCGGCTCAGTGCATAGTGCACGACTCCTGCACCCAGCAAGGCGAGCACGATTCCAACGCACGCCACCGGCACGTAGGTCGACGAGACGTCTTCGTAGGCCAGCGGGGCGAGGAATCCCGCCAGGCAGGCGAGTGCGACCAGGGCGAGCGGGCCGCGCGGCTGGAAGGCCGACGCGTGGCCGATCGCGAACATGTAGAGCAACGCGAACGGACTGGTGGCGCCGCCGGTCGATGCACACAGCACGACGATCAACGCCACCCCCCAGAGGTCGGCGGCGCACGCGAGCGCCAGCCCGCCGCGCTTGCGGGTGACGGCGATCAGCAGGCCGGCAGCGGTCGCCAGCGCGGTCGCGCCGACGAAGATGACGCCAGCCGGCGAGCTGACTTCGGGAATCAGCACGGCCGTCGCCGTGAGGCTGCCACCGACTATGTAAAGGCCGGCCGCCGACAGGACCGCGGCGCGCCCTTCGCGATCAGCGGCGCTCCTGGTGGCGTCTCCCGCTCGCCACGCGATCCCCGAACTGGTTCCAGCTTTGCCCATGCAGACTCCCCGCCCAGCAACCCGTTGCGTGAGCCCCTGTCACGCCAGACTGATCGCTTACACCATCCATCGTAGACGGCCTGCGGCAAAGAGTGCGCACTGGTGCGTGCGGCTCGGTTCGCGCGCGTGCGGGCGCGATTCGGGTTCTGAGGGGCGCGCGATCGGCGCCTGGGATGCGAGCGCGCGGGGCGCGATCGTCCTACCGTGTGCGGGGAGCCTCGATGCCTGGTTCGATCATGCCCCCGGCCCAGGAATGGGCGCGACTTACCCCCGGTCCCGGGACGATCACCTGGCGCCGCGCAAGCGACGCGCGCCTGCTGCCGGCGGCCGGGTACGCGCTGCTCCTGCAGGTGTCCCATCCCACGGTCGGCGCGGGCGTCACCGAGCACTCGCAGTTCCGGCGCGATCCGTGGGGCCGGCTATGGCGCACGCTCGACTACACGTACACGATGGTCTACGGCGGTCCCGACGCGGCGGCGCAGATGGGGCGCCGGATTCGCCTGCTACATCGCCGGATTCGCGGCACGATGCCCGACGGCAGGCCCTATCGAGCGCTCGAGCCGGAGGCATACGCCTGGGTACACGCCACCCTCGCAGAGGCGATAGTGGCAGCCCACGAGCGCTTCGGTCGCCCGTTCACCGAGCAGCAGCGCAGTCGCTTCTGGGGGGAGTGGCGCTCGCTCGGCAGGCTGCTCGGCATTCGCACGAGCGAGCCGCCAGCCGACTGGGAGGCATTTCGCAGCTACTACGCCGACATGGTCGAGCGTAGGCTCGAGCACACGGCCGCGGTCGATGAAGTGCTCAGCGCCCTGGCACGTCCGGCGCCACCCGGTCCAGCGGAGCGCTTCCCGGCCGCGTGGGCGCTGGCATGGAGGCCGCTCGGCCAGTTTCTCGGGGTCGCGAGCGCCGGGCTGCTGCCGGCGCTGCTGAGACGGCGGTTCGGCATCCGCTGGACGCTCGCGCAAGAGCTCGAGCTGCGCGCTTTCGGAGTCGGGCTGAGGGGCGCCACGCCGCTGACACCGGTCTGGCTTCGCAACACCGGTCCCGGCTATTTGCGCTGGCGCGAGCGCTCGCTCGCGACGAGGTCATCGCGAGCGCATCCGGCGCCGTCGAATCAGCCCAGGAGTAGTCCGGTCAGCTCGGCCGCGCTAGCCGAGCGGCCGGGTCTCATTCGTAGGTGAAGCGGTCCGCCGGGGGGGTCTTCTTGCTTTTCAGTTTGTCGACCGTGGCGAACACTTCCACGGCGCCCGCCTTCTTGGCGGCAGGCGCGAGCACTTCACATTCAGTGCTCGACGCGCAGTCGACTGTGGCGGCCGCCAGTTTGCCGAACTTGAACGTCGTCGCGCTCGCGCCGACGCCGAAGCCCGTGCCCGTGATGATCACGCTGGCGCCGTCCAAGGGGCCAGCGTCGGGGCTGATGTTCGTGATCGTCGGGGCCGCGTACTTGAAGACATCATGCGAGACGATTTCGCTCTGCCCGGACGGTGTGGTGACCCTGACATCGGCGGCCCCCGCGCTGCCCGCCGGCGAGGTGGCGGTGATCGAGGTGGCCGAGTTGACGTGGAATTCGAGCGCCTGCGTCGAGCCGAAGGCGACGGCGCTCGCGCCGGTGAAGCCCGTGCCGGTGATCGTCACGGTGGTGCCGCCAGCGCTCGCCCCCTTGTTCGGTGAGACCTTGGTGACAGCAGGCGCAGCGACATAGGTGAAGTCGCTCGCGGGCACGCCCGTGCTGGTGCCGGTCGGCCCGGCGACCGTCACGTGGACCGTGCCTGCGCTGCCCGGCGGCGAGGTGGCGGTGATCGAGGTGGCCGAGTTGACGTGGAATTCGAGCGCCTGCGTCGAGCCGAAGGCGACGGCGCTCGCGCCGGTGAAGCCCGTGCCGGTGATTTCCACCTTCGCGTCGCCGGCCAACGAGCCGGTATCGGGTTCGACACCGGTCACGGTCGGAGGCGGGGCTCCGAACGAGAGGCTGTGCGCACCGCCCGCCGCGACGCCTTCCACCGATGCGAGTCCGCTGACCGCGACCGGCAGCTCGGCCTTGGTGTCGCCGCCGTCCCCCAGCTGCCCGCTCGAGTCGAGGCCCCAGCCCATGATCGTGCCGTTGCGAAGCAGCGCCAGGCTGTGATGAGCGCCCGCCGATATCGCCGAGACGTCGCCGAGTTCCTGAACCGCTTGGGGCGTCTCGGCGACCCCGCCGGAGGTGCCGTCGCCGAGCTGACCGTTGAGGTTGCTGCCCCATGCCATGACGCTGCCGTCGCTGAGCAACGCCAGGCTGAACCCACCTCCAGCTGACAGGGCCGTGGCTTCCGCGAGGTTCTCGACGGGGACCGGAACGGTGCTTTTTTCGATTTCGACGTATTCGACTTCGCCTTCTCTTTTGACTTCCTTGTAGCCGATCCCGAGCTCGCCGGCTTCGTTGTCGCCCCACGCCATGGCTGTGCCGTTGCTCAGCAGCGCGAGACTGTGTTCGGCGCCGGCGGAGATCGCGCTGACCGAGGCGCCCGCCGGGGGCAGGTCCGAGACCGTCACCGGAACGTCGCTTTTGGCGGTCTTGCCGTCGCCGAGCTCTCCGTATTCGTTGTCGCCCCAGGCGATCACCTTGCCGTTGCCGAGCAGCGCCAGCGTGTGCTCGCCGCCCGCCGCGATGGCGCTCACGCCGTCCAGGGCTTTGGCGCTTTTGCCGGCAGATTCCTTCACCGGGACGGCCAGGTCGCTGTTGGCGGTGGTCGCGTCTCCGAGCTCGCCTTCACGGTTCATGCCCCAGGCCATGACCGTGCCGTTGCTCAGCAGCGCGTAGCTCGACCAGGTTCCCGCGGCGATCGCCGTTACGCCGGTCAGTTCTTTGCCGTCCGCTTCTTTGACCGCGACCGGCAGATCGCTCTCGGTGGTCGTGCCGTTGCCGAGCTGACCATATTCGTTGCCCCCCCAGGCCATCACCTCGCCGTTGCTGAGCAGTGCAAGGCTGTGCTTGGAGCCGGCGGCGACGGCGGTGATCGCGCTCAGCCCATGGACTTCGACCGCGACGTTGCTGTTGGTGGTGGTTCCGTTCCCCAGCTGGCCGGAGCTGTTGAGCCCCCAAGCGGATGCTCCGTTGGACGCAGCGGCGCTCGCCGTGATCGCCGTCAGCAGCAGTACAAGCAGCGTGACCGTCAGAGCGCCCGCGGCGACCGGCGCGGTCCGGCTCGTCGGCGCGGCCCCGATCGCGGGCGCGGGCCGGATCGCAGGGGCTGCCCGAATGGTCGGCGCGACCCGGATCGACGCGAATTGGCCCCTGACGCGCTCGTGTTCCGTCCGTGGCACCGCTCGGTCACCCATGCTCGCCGCTCCCCTGCGTTCCCTCGTTGCTTGCACGCGGTCTGGCAAGCCGACTCTGAAGCCGACTCCGCGATCTACACCCCGACGCCGCCAGACCCTGGCGTCGGGCCGCATCGTACACGCTGGCTTTGGGTTCGTCCACCTGTTCGTTCGTCCACCGCGGCTGCGCCGGGCCGGCCAGGGCCCGTGCTCGATCCCGGCACCGGTGGATACGGGCCAGGGCATCCGTTCGGGGCTAAGGCATCTGGGTGCGCCTGCCGATGATGCTGGCGTGAGGCTTCATCCCCGCTCCTCTCGGCTGCGTGTCCGCCCGGCGCCCAAGTGCGCAGGGCCGTCGCACGGGCCCTCCGGTGCGCTGCACGGGCCGGTGAGCGGGCCGGCGAGCGGCCGCTGGCACCTGGCTGGCTTGCTGGCCGCGATGCTCGTGTTGGCGCTGTGCGCAGCGGCCCCCGCGGGTGCGGTCAGGACGTCGGAAGGGCTCGGCATCCAGCGCCGGCAGGAACCCACCGTGAATCCGAACTTGCCGCTTCAGTATCACGGTGGGCCCGTGCTTCACTCGTCCGATGCCTACGTGATCTTCTGGGATCCCGACGAACGCTACTTCGGCGAATGGGAGCGGCTCATCGAACAGTACTTTCAGCAAGTGGGCACGGAAAGTGGAACGCTCGAAAACGTCTTCGCCGTCGACTCTCAATACACGGACTCGACCGGCCGCGCCGCGAATCAGTCGACCTTCCGCGGCGGCTATGCCGACAAAGACACCTACCCGACCTCGGAAAACTGCACCGCGCCGGCGGAAATCACGTGTATAACCGACCAGCAGATTCGCACTGAGCTAGAGCGAGTGATCAAATCTGGTGCGCTGCCGGGTGCCACGGGCACGCCGGTCTACTACCTTCTCACTCCACCGGGCGTAACCGTCTGTACAAAGGAAACCGGCGGGGAATGCTCGGAACCGAACCCGGCCGTCGCCACTACGGAACCTGAACGGCGCGAGGAAGAAGAACAAGAAGCTCACACAGGTTTTTGCGGATATCACTCCGTCACGACCGAAGCGGGCAAAGCTGAACCGATCATCTATGCGGTGCAGCCTTGGGTCGCTGGAGATGCCGGCGAGTTCATCGAGTCCTATAGCCCGCTGGTCACCTCGGATGTGGCGCCTGCCGTCTATCCGTGTCAGGCAAACAGAGAACCGCTGAACGAGCCCAACCAACCTCAGGGCGCGAGTCTGTTTGGCAGCAACTACGCCGGAGGCCTCGCCGATGTGATCATCAACGACCTCAGCATCGAGCAGCGCAACGTGGTCGTCAATCCGCTTTTGAATGGCTGGTACCAGGAAGGCACCGACGCCGAACAGGGTGATATGTGCCAGTGGGGCTTCGGACCGCCGCCGGAAACGACGCCCAAAGCCAACCAGGCCACGCACGCCGCGAGCGAATTCAACGAGACGATCGACGGCGGCAACTACTATCTTTCATGGGGCTTCAACAGCACCGGGGTGACTTCGCGCCACCGTGACGAGTGTTGGCAGGGTGTGACGCTCGAACCACACTTCACCGCCCCGAATCCGGTCAATACCGGAGATGTCGTGGCCTTCGACGGGACCACCTCGAACATCACGCTCGACGCTGCCAGCGGTCTTCCGGCCGATGAGCCGTTCACACCTACGATCTACAAGTGGAACTTCGGCGACGGCTCGGTTGCTTCGGGCACGAGCGCGACGGCGGCCAGCGTGTTCCACGCCTACCAGTACGGCGGCAAGTGCGAAGTCACGTTGACCGTGATCGACAGCGCGGAAAACGTGCGGAGCTTCAGCGAAGTCATCACCGTCAACGGCACACCCCCGCCGTCGAGCAGCACGCCCGGCGCGTGCAGCGCGCCCAAATCTGGAGGCGGATCGGGCGGATCGGGCGGTTCGGAAGGCACAAGTGGCTCCGAAAGTCCAGGAGGCTCAGGCGGATCGGGCTCCTCGAGCTCTTCCGGTAGCTCGGCGCAGAACGCCACCAGCGGTTCCGGCGGGAGTGGCGGCACCGGGTCCTCAGGCGGCTCCGGCCAAGCCCCGACGACGCCTCCGGTGGCGAGCGCGGCCGTCGCATCACACTCGCTCTCGCGAGCGCTGCAGGGCGGTCTGGTCGTGACTTATTCCGTGAACCAGCAGGTCGCCGGCAACTTCCAGGTGCTGCTCGCGGCTTCGGTCGGAAAGCGCGTGGGCCTGACCCACCCGCTCGCGACCGGTCTGCCGCAGGGCACGCCCCAGCAGGTGGTGGTCGCCAAAGCCCTGGTGGTCACGACCAAGGGTGGTCACAGCAAGCTCAAGATCACCTTCAGCAAGGCGACGGCTAAGCGTCTGCGCCATCTGCGCTCAGCCTCGCTGCTTGTGAGACTGATCGTGCGCAATTCTGCGGGCAATCTCACCACCGTCCTGAGCAAGATCACTCTCTCGCACTAGTCCGGCGGTTTTTCGCGCTTGGCTCGCGCTTTGGCGCTGAAGACATACCTCCAGAGCAGGAACAGCACGACGTATCCGCCGACGATCGACACGGCCGAAAGGACTCCCAGGGTGGTTCCGTTCGAGCCGTGTTCCACGGCCGCTTCGCCGTCGAGCGCCAGCGGAGCAAGGACCGTCAAGAGCAGTGAGAGCGCCGCCATCGCTCCCCGTCCGCGCTCGCGCTAGAGCCCGGGCCAGTGCCGGGCCACGTAGCCGGCGTTGTCGACCGAGCCGACCTGCCAGCGCGAGGCGAACACACCGCTGCGGCCGGCCGTGTCGAACAGGATGCCGTCCACGTACATGTAGGTGTGTCCGGCGTTTGCGTACACGGTGATGTAACGCCCCGGACCGGGCGCTCCCCAGCTCTCGAGCTGCCCGGAGGTCTCTGGTGCGCTAAGCAGCCCGCCTGCGGCCAGTGCATAGCTGACCGAGCCCGAGCAGTCATAGGCGTCGTCGACGAACGAGGCGTGCCCGCCGCCGTATACATATGGAAAGTCCGCGATCTCATTCGCGCCGGCCACCACCTTCTGCACCACTTCCGGCACGCCCGTGGGGATCGGGATTGCGCCGTTGCCGCCGATCGACTCGCCGCCCGGAACCGGCGTGAGCGCCTGCTGGCCGGCGGTCGACGTGGTCGGGGCGCTGTGCGCGGCCGCGTGCATCTGCTCGAGCTCCTGGCGCACTTCGGCTTCTGAGGCGGCGCCTTGCGCGACCGTCACTTCACCGGCCTTCGCCGGCGTCGCCGCCGACGCGTGGTGCACCGAACCGTGCAGCGGGAAGCTGTTCGCTTCTTCCGGGTCTGCGACCTCCTTGACGATCGCGCGGGCGCCCGCGCCCGTCGCGGCGCCGGCGACGCCAACTGCCACTCCCGGCGTCTTGGCGGGAGCGCTTGCGTTGGCTCCGGACGCATACGCCGGGTCGTGGCCGGAGGCTCCCGCGGGCGCCGGGTCCTGGCCCGAGGTCGCTTCTCCACAGCCTGCCAGCGCAGCCGCCGCCAGCAGGCTGCCCAGCGCCACGGGCACGTACCTGTCGATCTTCACGCCCGAACAGGCTAGCGAGGCGGGCGAACCAGGCACGCCAGTGCGCTTGCGCTCCGGCTCGCCAGTGCCCTTGCGCTCGGGCGCACGCGCGTACGCGCGCGGGCGCGTGCGTCGCCTCCCGGCCGCACCCTCGGCTAACCTGGGCCGATGCGCGACGACGTGACCGTGGTGGATCGTGCGCCCGCGAGCGCCTCGGCGTCGGTCGAGCTGCGGCCGCACGTGCGCCTCCTGCACGGCATGCGCCGGCCGGCCAACTGGCTGCAGCTGGTGCGCTTCTCGCTGGTCGGGGCGAGCGGGTACGCGGTCAACCTCGTGATCTACGCCGGTCTCGTCAAGGCGCTCGGGGTCGAGTACCTGGCCGCGGAGGCGGCCGCGTGGATCATCGCGGCGGGCAACAACTTCTACTGGAACCGTCACTGGACGTTCAAAGCGCGCGATGGGCTGATCCATATCCAGGCCGCTCGCTTCATGCTCGTGAGTCTCGCGGCGCTCGGCTTCAACCTGATCGTGCTGCGCCTGCTGGTCGAGAGCGGCGGCATGGACAAGGTGGCCGCCGAGGTGATCGCGCTGGCTGCCTCGACCCCCTTGAACTTCCTTGGGAACAAGCTCTGGAGCTTCCAGAACAGCGACTGACCGAGCCCGCGCCCGGCGCAATCGGCCCCCGGCAGGCACCTATACTCTGACCAAGCCCTTCGGAGGTTCCCCTTGCAGGAGATGGTCATCTACGGCGTGAGCTTCGACATGGTCGGCAAGCAGCCGATCGTGCTGCTCAAGACGGTCGACGGCAACAAGTTCCTGCCGATCTGGATAGGCCATCCCGAGGCCGCTTCGATCCTGATGAAGCTCCAGGGCGCCGGCACGCCGCGTCCGATGACGCACGATCTGCTCTGCGATCTGCTCGGCGAGCTCGATGCAAGATGCACCCAGGTCGCGGTCACCGAGCTGCGCGAGAATACCTTCTTCGCCTCGATCACGATCTCCGCCGGCGGGCGCGAGCTCGAGATCGACTCGCGTCCCAGCGACGCGATCGCCCTGGCTGTGCGCTCGGGCGCGCCGATCTACGCCGCCGAGGAGGTCATCGCCGAGTCCGCGATCGAGTTCGAGCACGACGTCGAGGAGTCCGAGGACGTGGTCGAGAAGTTCAAGGAGTTCCTCGACCACGTAACCCCCGAGGACTTCGCGGCGGGCGACTCTTAGAGGCGGGGGAGGGCAGGCCCTCCCCCGGTATCCCTACCGCGGTGTAGGGCAGCCAGCGGCGGGCCGGCAAAGCCGGACCCAGCAGCGAGAGCGACAGGCTCCTGGAGAAGGGTCGTCGTTTTAGGGGCGCATCCGCGCGCGCGTGGCCCGGCGAGAGGCCAGTCGCGCGGGACCTCCGTGTCCGGCAACCCGAGGTCGAGGCCCAAAAGGACGGCCGACCGCGCGTACCGTCCCCGCCACGCGCCCTCCAAAGGCCGGCCAGGATGGCCGGCCCCGGTGACATGTCGTGGCGGCGCAGCGGTCACGATCTTCAATGAAGGAGCGAGCACGCCACGACCGAGAAGGCCGGATGCCGGTCACATGCCCGGTGCGCCACCAGACTATCCGTCCTAGCCGAGTCCCCCGCTCAGCGCGTGAACGCGCTCGCCAGGATGCGCTCGACCAGCTGGTCGAACCCGATTCCCGCGGCGTCCGCCGCCTGCGGCAGCAGGCTGGTTTCGGTCATACCGGGTACGACGTTCGTCTCGAGGACCGCGAGCTCGCCGGTGGCCTCCTCGAGCATCAGGTCGACGCGAGCGACGCCGTGACAGCCGAGCAGCTGGTACACCTCGAGGGCCAGTTCTTGTGCCCGTTGGGTGGTTTGGGCGTCGAGCGCGGCGGGACAGACGAACGTCGTCATGCCGATCTCGTAGCGCGACTCGTAGTTGTAGAACTCCTCTTCCCGAGGGATCGCCTCGACGACCGGCAGGGCCACGGGCGCTTGCGCTTGCTCGCCCGGTGACGGCGGCGCGTCGAGGACCGACACCGCGAGGTCGCGCCCGCCGATGTAACGCTCGATCACGACCTTGCTGTCGTAGGACAGCGCGCCGAAGATGGCGCCAGGGAGCTCCTCGTCGGAGCGGGCGAACTTGACGCCGAGCGCAGAGCCCTGGCGGGCCGGCTTGACGACGAGCGGAAAGCCGATCGCGTCCTTCAGCCGCGGCAGCACGTTGGCCACGCCGAGATCCTTGATCGCGCTCTCCTTGAACGCCGCGAACTCCGGTGTCGGGACCCCGGCGTCGCGCATTATGTACTTGGCCAGCGACTTGTCGGTGCAACGCATGCACGCCGCCGGCCCAGAGCCGGTATAGGGGATGTCGAGCGTCTCCAGCAGCCCCTGTACGGTCCCGTCCTCCCCATCACTTCCGTGCAGGGCGACGAACGCCGCGTCGGGCGCCGCCTCGGTCAGCTGCTCCACCAGCTGCGGGCCTGCGTCGATTGCGCACACCTCGTGTCCAAGTCCGCGCAGGCTGTGCTGTGTGCGGGCGCCCGAGCGCAGCGAGACGGATCGCTCCAACGAAGACCCGCCCTTCAGCACGGCGACCTTGCTGGGGCCGCGCCGCGCGCTCACCACCTGCAGCCTGGCCGTCACCGATCCTGGCTTCGTCGCGCCCGCCGCTGTGATCGGCCGGGCAGCTCGAGCACGTCGGCGGTGTCCGTCTCGGCGTCGCTGTCGAGGTCGTCGCTTTGGGCATGCTTGGCTTCGGGACGCCCGACAGCGTCTGCCTGAGCGGGCGCGGGCGACGACGAGCGTGCAGCAGATCCGGGGTGTGAAGCAGATCCGGGGTGTGAAGCAGATCCGGGGTGTGCAGCGGAGTCGGGGTGTGCAGCGGAGTCGGAGCGTGCGGCCGAGCCGGCCGACAGGGCCTTCAGCAGGCCCGTGTCGATCGAGCGGTCGACGATCGCGCCGATCCTCCTGATTCCCTCCCGGATCTCATGCTCGGGCGAGCCGGCGAAGTTCAGCCGCATCGAGCTGGCGCCGCTGCGTTCGTCGACGTAGGCGGCGCGGCCCGGTACGAACGCGACGTCCCTGCAGCGCGCGAGCAGATCGGTGGTGTCCACGCCGTCGAGCGTGGCCCACACGAACAGACCGCCCTGCGGCTCGGTCCAGCGTGCCTGCTCGCCGAAGTGCTCGGCCAGCGCTTGCAGCATCACGTCGCGCCGGCCCCGGTAGAGATCCTTCTGACGCTCGACGTAGTCGATCCAGGCCGGCCCGCCCGCCGGCGTGCGCTCGGCGAAGTAGGCGGCCACGAACAGCTGTGTCACCGGCGAGCTGCACAGGTCGGCGCCCTGTTTGCCGAGGTTGAGCTTCTCCAGCACCGGGCGCGGCGCCACCGCCCAGCCCAGCCGCAGACCTGGAGCGAGGATCTTCGAGAACGTGCCCAGGTAGATCACGAGGTCCGACGAGGCGCCGGTGCCGTCGTCGTGGCTCGGCGGGCTTCCGTTGTGCGCGTCCAGCGAGTACAGCGTGGGCAGCGGCTCGCCCTCGTAGCGCAGCAGCCCGTACGGGTTGTCCTCGAGCACCAGCAGCTCGCGCTCGCGCGCGATCTCGACCAGGCGCCGGCGCCGCGGCAGCGACATCGTCACTCCGCCGGGATTCTGGAAGTTCGGGATCGTGTAGATGAACTTCGGCCGTCTGCCCTCGCGGGCCAGCCGGTCGAGCACGGACTCGAGCTCGTCGATCGGCATTCCGTCGGCGTCCATCTCGACCTGCACCACGTCGGCCTGATAGGCGCCGAACGTCGGCACCGCGCCGGGGTAGGTCGGCGCCTCGGCCACGATCACATCGCCCGGGTCGATCAGCGTCTTGCACACCAGATCGATCACCTGCTGGCCCCCGGTGGCGACGATCACGTCCTCGCGGTCCACGTAGGTCCGTTCGGCGGCCATCACCTCGACGATGCAGTCGACCGCTGCCTGCATCCCTTCGGTGGGCCCGTACTGCAGCGCTCGCGCGGTCGCCGTCGCGGCGATCTGCGACATCAGCTTCGCGTACAGCTCGGGCGCGAATGTCGAGGTGTCCGGCAGGCCACCAGCCAGCGAGATGACCTCCGGCCGTTCGGTCAGCGCGAACATGTCGCGCATCGCCGACGAGCGCATGCGGCGCGTGCGCGTCGCGAACAGAGCCTCATAGCGCTCCAGCTCATGCGCCGCCGGACGCGCGCGCCGGCCGAGGCCCTCGCGCTGTGAGCCGCCGCCCGAGACGTTGTCTATCGTCATGGCCCTCGCACGGTAGCGCACGCTACGAGCGGCGCCGCGCGCTGCAACGCCCATGAACAGCCAGTCACGCGCACTGAAGCACGCCCTGCCCGGCGCACTCGATCCACTCGATCGTGCGGCCACGCGCGCGCACGCGCGCGCCCCGCGCGACAACCATGCTCGCGAAGCCGAGCGCGCGCGCGCGTGCGCGTGGGCTGGTCGCACAGACAGCGGCATGGGCACCCGAGCGGCGCAGCTTTCATGAACGGCACCGTCTTCTATGTCGGTCTCGGTCTCGGGCTCGCCTGCGCGTGCGGCCTGCGCCCGTTCCTACCGCTGCTGCTGGCGGGGGCGTTCGGCTCGGCGGGCACGCTCAGCGTCACGTTTGCGACGGCCGGACACGAAGCCTTCGAGTTCCTGCAAGCCGACTGGTGGCTGCTCGTGGTTGTCGTGACGCTCGTGATCGCATACGCCTTGCAACTGATCCTCGGCTTGGCTCCGGTGCTGGATCCGCGCGAGCGCTCCCGACGGATCGATCCGCTCGCCGCGGCCCTTGCGGGCCTCGGGCTTGGGGCAGGTGCGGTGCTGTTCGGCGGCACGCTGGCGGCACACGGCGACTCCCCCTGGCCGGGCCTGGTGGGGGGCATTCTGGCGGCCGGCCTTGCTCAGCGCGCGACCTGGCCGGTGATCCTGCGCGCACGCACCCGCCTGCCCGACCGGTCGGCCCGCGAAGCGCTGACCGTTTACCTTGACGCCGCGTCGCTGCTGCTGGCCGCCGTCGTCGCGGCGCTCCATCCGCTCGGCTATGTGGCGGTGGTGCTGCTGGCATGGTTTGCCTGGCGGGGCCGCTCGCGCGCCGGCGGGGACCGCTACGCGGGCCTGCGCATCCTGCGGCGCTGATGGGCCGGCCGAGGTGAGCGCGGGAACGACGCCGCAGAAGCTGGTGCTGTGCGTGATCGACGCAATGGCGCCGGAGATGCTGGTGCGCGCCGCCGACTCCGGGGCCGCGCCGGTGCTGGCGACGATGATGCAGCGGGGCACATACGTCGCCGACTGCGTCGCCGCCTTTCCGTCCGTGACGCCGGTGTGCGCCGCCGCGATCGTCACCGGCACCGCACAGGATCAGCATCTGATTCCCGGCATGAACTGGTACTCGCGCGAGGAGTCGCGGTACGTCGAGTACGGGTCCAGCCTGCGCGCGGCCCAGCGCTTCGGCATCGCGCGCCAGCTCACCGACCTGATCTACAACATGAACCGAGCCCATCTCGCCAGCGAGACCGCGACTCTCTTCGAGCTGCTCGACGATGCACAGCTGCGGACCGCCTGCACGACCTACCTGATGTACCGGGGCCGTCACCTGCACGAGCCCCAGCGCGACACTGCGCTGACGCGCTTTGCCGCCAGCACGATCATGCGCCACCCGGTGATGGGGCCGCGCGAGCTCTTCTACGCCGACATCTTTGCCTCGCGCAGCACCGGCTGCCATTCGACGCTCGGGCTGCCGGGTGTGCGCGACCGCCATTCGGGTTGTGTCGGCGCGTATCTGGTCGAGCACGACCTGTTCGACTTCCTGCTGCTCTCGCTGCCCGACAACGATTGGCTCTCGCACAAAGGCGGGCCCGACTCGCAGCTGCGATCGATTGCCGCGGCCGACCTGCAGCTGGCGCGCGTCGCCGAGGCCGCCGGCGGGATCGACGAGTTCCTGTCCGGGCACGCGGTGGTGGTGATGGCCGACCATTCACAGGTTCCCGTCCGCGCCACGATCGACCTGCAGGCCGATCTCAGTGAGCTGGGAGTCCGCCAGCCCGACCATCCGGCGCTGCTGGCCGGGATCCGGCCGTCATCGCGCTCGCGCGCCGACGTCGAGGAGCGCATCGCGGTGTGTCCGTCTCAGCGTGCCGCGATGGTCTACGCCCTACGCCCCGACGAGCGCGACGCGATGCGGGCGTCCGTGATCGCGCGCGCCATGTCGATCGAGGGCGTCGACCTGGTCGCATGGCTGGCGCACGACGCGCACGATGCGCCGGTCGAGGCGGTCGTATCGAGCCCCGAGCGCGGCGAGCTGCGGTTTGCTCCAGGTGGGAACCTGCGCGACGCACGCGGAACGGCCTGGAGCATCGAGGGCGATCTGCCCGTGATCGACTGTCAGACCGTGCCCGACGAGGGGCTAGTGCTGACCGAGGCGTACCCGGATGCGCTCGCGCGCCTGTGGTCGGCGCTGACGTGTCCCACCTCCGGCGAGGTTCTGATCAGCGCGGGCGCCGGGCACGAGTTCGTCGACTGGGGCGGCGCGGCGCACGTCGGTGGCGGTAGCCACGGCTCGCTGCACCGCGACGACTCGCTCGCTCCGCTCGTGCTCTGCGGCCTCGACCCCCCCGCCGACGCGCCGCGCCAGTGGGCGATCCGCGACGTTGCGTCGCTGATCCTCGGCCACTTCGGGCTGCAGCCCAGCGCGGCCGCCGCTCGCTCGGCCGCGCGGTCCTAGACGCCGGGCGACTTCGCGAGCTGCGCCGGCTGCGCGAGCTCGGCCGGCTCCGCGGGCTCAGGCGGGCGTTTACTCTCGCCCTATGTATCGGATCGCGCCGGCTGTCCTGTGCCTGCTCGCGCTCGCAACGACCTGCCCCGGAGCGCGCGCGGACGCGGGGCGCTCGTTCGGGCCGAGCGTGGCCCCTACGGGCACCACGGCAAGCGGCGCGCACCCGGCGAGCACCAGTACGAGCACGAGCACCTCGGAAGCGCCGGTGCCCGTGCTCGAATCGAACATTCCGCCGCCGGGCCGAAGGCTTTCGTCTGACCAGGTCCTGCAGATCGCGCGGTCCCTGCCGAAGATGAAGGCGCTGCAGAAGCACAACCCGGGCTCGTTCGCCGACGCCTATCTGAAAGGGCCCGAGCGCTGGCAGGTGAGCTTCTTCACCAAGAAAGGCGCCAAGGAGATCGGCCTGGTGATCATCGCCGACAGCACGGGCCGCGTGCTCGAACAGTGGACCGGCTTTCAGGTCATCTGGACGATGGCGCGCGGCTATCCCGGCGCCTTCGGCCGGCACGTCAACGCGCTCTACATCTGGCTGCCGCTGTGCCTGCTGTTCATGCTGCCCTTCATCGACCCGCGCAGGCCGCTGTCGCTTCTGCATCTCGATCTGCTCGTGCTGCTGTCGTTCTCTGTGTCGCTGGCGTTCTTCAACCACGCCAACATCTACGCGTCGGTCCCGCTCACCTATCCACCGCTCGTTTACCTGCTGGCGCGAATGCTGTGGCTGGCTCTGGGTCCGGCGTGGCGGCGGCGGCGGCACGCGGATTCCGGGCCCGGCCAGGACGAGTCACCGCGCCGCGCCCCCGGACTGCGTCTGCTCCTCCCCGCGCCATGGCTGGCGATCGGGGTGATGTTCCTGCTCGGCTTTCGAATCGCCCTGAACGTGAGCGACTCCAACGTGATCGACGTCGGCTACGCGGGCGTGATCGGCGCGGACAAGGTCGTCCACGGCAAGCCGTTGTACGGCGGCTGGCCCTCGGAAAACGAACACGGCGACACCTATGGTCCGGTCAACTACGAGGCGTACGTGCCGTTCGAGCAGGCGTTTGGCTGGAGCGGCAGATGGGACGATCTGCCGGCGGCGCACGCGGCCGCGATCGCCTTCGATCTGCTGGCGCTGGGGCTGATGTTCCTGCTCGGCCTGCGCATCCGCGGACCAACGCTGGGGATCGCTCTCGCTTACGCGTGGGTCTCCTATCCGTTCACGCTGTTCGCGCTCGAGAGCAACTCGAACGACACGCTTGTGGCCGTGTTCATCCTTGCGGCGCTGCTGTTCGCGACCTCCGCGCCTGCGCGCGGTGCGTTCGCGGCGCTCGCCGGCCTGACCAAGTTCGCCCCGCTGGCGCTTGCGCCGGTGCTGGCGACGCACGGCCTGCGCGAGCTCCCCGCTCGGCGCCGAATCCGGGCGCTCGGGCTGTTCGTGTTGGCGTTCGCGCTGGTCGGCGCGATCGCGTCGATCCCGGCCTTGACCCACGACTCGCTCCACGAGATCTACGAGCGCACGATCGCCTACCAGTCGAACCGCGCGTCCCCATTCTCAGTCTGGGGGCTCTACGGCTGGCACGGGCTCGAGCTGGCGGTCGAGCTCGGCGCGCTCGCGCTGGCGCTCGTGCTGGCGGTGATCCCACGGCGCGGCGATCTGATCGGACTCGCGGCCGCCTGTGCCGCGATTCTGATCGCGATCCAGCTGTCGCTCGAACACTGGTTCTATCTCTACATCCCGTGGTTCTTCCCGCTGGCCATGGTCGCGCTGCTCGGATCGCGCGTGCTGCCGGCGGACGGCCGAGCGTTCGCCGTCACGCCGACGGCAGGGATGCCGGCGCCGGCATCAGAACCTGCTCGATCGACTCCGCTCGCAGCGGCATGGCGGAGCAGCGGATGAGCACGCCCATCAGCCAGGGGTCCTCCTCGGAGGTCTCGAAGCGGATCGGCATCTGCGTGCGCAGCGCCTCGATCGCCTGCTCGCGTTTGACGCCGATCACGCCCCCGCGCGCGCCGGTCATGCCGACGTCGGTGATGTAGGCGGTGCCACCCGGCAGCACGCGCGCGTCGGCGGTCGGTACGTGCGTATGAGTCCCGACGACCGCGCTCACGCGTCCGTCCAGCATCCAGCCCATCGCGACCTTCTCCGAGGTGGCCTCGGCGTGCATGTCCACGAGGATCTGATCGACATGGGCGTTCGTCAGCTCCGCGAGCGCGCTCTCGATCTCCGTGAACGCCGAGCGTCCGGCCCGCAGATAGAGATTGCCCGACATGCTCACCACGCCCAGCTTGACCTGCTCGCGCTCGACCACGCAGGTGCCATGGCCGGGCTGGATGCGCAAGAAGTTGGCGGGTCGCAGGATGCGTGCCTCGGAGTCCAGATACGGGTAGATCTCGCGCCGGTGATAAGTGTGGTTGCCGAGCGTGATCACGTCCACGCCGGCCGCGAACAGCGCGCGCGCCGCCTTCGGTGTGATGCCGAGCCCACCGGCGACGTTCTCGGCGTTGACCACGACGAACGTGGGCCGGTGGCGCTCGCGCAGCTCCTGCAGGCAGGCCAACAGCGTGCGACGCCCGATCCCGCCGACGACGTCTCCCACGAACAGGATGCTCGCTCCGCCGACCCCGGTCGGCGGAGCGCTGGCCGCGGGTCGCGGGTCGCTGTCTTGTAGGGGCTCAGCCATACTGCGTCCATGTCGGCGGGAACGAGCTGAACATGCCCAGGGTGCGCGACGGCTCGCCCGTGGCAGCTCCGCCCAGCCCGGCCGAGCAAGAGCTCTCTCCCGAGGCGCCGGAGCCGTCGACGTCGGCGAGCCCTCCGCCGCGCACGGTCGTTCCGCGCTGGGTCCAGCTGGTGGTGCTGCCGCTGGCGCTGCTGGCGCTGTGGGCGCTCGCGAAAGCGGCAGGAAAAGTCCTGATCATCTTCATCCTCGCTGCCGTCATCGCCTTGATCCTCAATCCCGCGGTCAACTTCCTGCATCGTGCGCGCGTCCCGCGCGGGCTTGCGGTGCTGACCGTCTACCTCGCATTCTTCCTGACGCTGGTGGGCATCGGCTTTCTGCTGGCGAATCCGATCACAAACCAGGCGCGCGCGTTCACGCGGCACGCGCCGGAACTGGTGAGCGAAGCCAACAAGACGCTCGCAAAAATCCAGCGCGAGCTCAACAGCGACGGCGTGCACGTGAAATTCATCAAACAGGGCGAGACCGCGCTGCAGACGATCCAGGACAAGCTCGACAAAAGCGCCGGCTCGATCGCGTCGTTTGGGGGCGGGCTGGTGACCGAAGCGGCGGGCGCGATCTTCGATCTGGTGCTCGTGTTCGTGTCGTCGATCTACATGCTCCTGTACGCGCCGCGCATAGGCGCGCTCGCGCGGCGGCTGATGCCGCCTGGCGACGGCACGCCGGCCGACGACTATCCGCGCCTGGTCCAGCGCGCCGTGTCGCGTTACGTCGGCGGCCAGCTGGCGTTCAGCCTGATCATGGGCACCACCGCCGCGGTGGCCCTGTACGTGTTCGGCGTGCTCGGGATCTTCCCGCCGGGACGCACCTACGCCGTCGCGTTCGGTGCGTTCCTGGCGTTCATGGAGCTGATCCCCTACATCGGCCCGTTCCTGGGCGCGCTTCCGCCGATTCTGGTGGCGCTGTTCACCGAACCGATCAGCGCCGTCTGGGTGGCGCTTCTGTTTCTCGGGCTGCAGCAGCTCGAGGGTCACATCGTGGCGCCGCAGATCTTCGGCCACACATTGCGGATCAACCCGCTGCTGGTGATCTTCGCGCTGCTGCTCGGAGAGCAGCTCTACGGCCTGATCGGCGCGCTGCTCGCGCTGCCGATCATCGCCGTGATTCGCGAGACCGTCCTGTACCTCAACCGCCATCTCGAGCTCGAGTCCTGGCAGCGCTCGGGCGGAGGCCTCTTGTGAGCGCACCGCGCGCGCGGTCGTGAGCGCGTCCGCACCGGCGATCGTCGTCCGAGGTCTCGCCAAGCGCTTCGGCGAGCGCGACGCATTGCGCGGCGTCAGCTTCGAGGTACGCGCCGGCGAGCTGGTCGCGATCGTCGGGCCCAACGGGGCGGGCAAGACCACGCTGCTGCACCTCGCGGTCGGACTGCTCGAGCCGAGCGCGGGATCGATCGAGGTGCTCGGCCAGGAGGTCGCCGCAACGCCGGCGCAGCTCGCGCGCATCGGGTTCGTCGCCCAGGAGACGCCGCTGTACCCGTCGCTGAGCGTCGCCGAGCACCTGCGCCTCGGGGCCTCACTCAACCCCGGGTGGGACGCGGCGCTCGCGCAGGCGCGGATCGCGCGGCTCGGCCTCGACCGCGGGCAGCGCGCGGCCACGCTGTCCGGCGGAGAGCGCGCGCAACTGGCGCTGACGCTCGCGATCGCCAAGCGGCCGGAGCTGCTCGTGCTCGACGAGCCGGTCGCCAACCTCGACCCGCTCGCGCGGCGCGAGTTCCTCCAGGGCCTGATGGAGTTCTCGGCCGAGCGGGCGGTGAGCGTGGTGCTCTCCTCGCACCTGCTCGCCGACCTCGAGCGGGTCTGCGACTACGTGATCCTGCTCGCCGGGGGTCGCGTCCAGCTGTGCGGCGAGATCGACGCGCTGCTCGCAGGCCACCGGCGGCTGAGCGGCCCCCGCCGCGACGGCCGCCTGCCCGCGGGTCAGGAGCTGATCGAGGAGACGCACACCGACCGCCAGAGCACGCTGCTCGTCCGCGCCGAGGAGCCGATCATCGACCCGCGCTGGAGCGTCTCCGAGGTCACCCTCGAGGACATCGTCCTCGCCTACATGGGGCGGCCTGCCGGCGATGCCGCGCTGCCGGGGACCGGTCGATGAGCTGGGTCGCCTGGCGCCAGTTCCGCCCCCAGGCGCTGGTGACGCTGGCCCTGCTCGGCGCGTTCGCGGTGCTCGTGCTGGTGAGCGGCCTGCATCTGCGCGGCGCCGCCGGCTCGCTCGGCGGGGCCCGCTGCGCCGCACGCGGGGACTGCCGGGCGCTGCTCGGTCACGCCAAGCCGCTCGCGGACCTCCTCGGGCCGGCGCTGATCGCCCTCCCCGCGCTGCTCGGGATGTTCTGGGGCGCGCCGCTGGTCGCGCGCGAGCTCGAAAGCGGCACCTACCGCCTCGCCTGGACGCAGTCGGTCTCACGCCGTCGCTGGCTGTCGGTCCGCGTCGCGCTGGTCGGCGCGGCGGCGCTCGCCGTCGCCGGGCTCGCGAGCTGGCTGGTCAGCTGGTGGTTCGCGCCGGTCGACGCCGTCAACATGAACCGCTTCGACCCGAGCGTGTTCACCGCCCGTGGCGTGGTGGCGGTCGGCTACGCCGCGTTCGCGTTCGCGCTCGGCGTCGCGAGCGGCGCGGTTGCCCGCCGGACGCTGCCCGCGATGGTCGTCACGCTGCTCGGCTTCGTCGCCGCACGGATCGCGTTCACGCTCTGGGTCCGCGCCCACCTGCTGGCGACCAGCACGTCGCTGGCGTCGCCGACCGCGGGGAAGGACGTCGGCTTCCTGGGGACGCCGACGAGCGTGAAGCTGTTCGCGAGCCTGCCCTCGATCCCGAACGCGTGGCCGCTGTCCTCCGCGCTGGTCGACCGCGCCGGGCGGGTCCTGGGCGCGGCGCGGCTGCACGCCGCGCTCGCCCGCGGGTGCCCGGCGATCGCGTCGGGCCTACCCCAGAATCCCGGGAACGCGACCAAGGGCCACGCGGGGCTCGTGGGCGGCACCTTCGAGCCCTGCCTCCGCCGGCTCGCCCACCAGCTCCGGCTGCGGGTCACCTACCAGCCGCCGAGCCACTTCTGGCCGCTCCAGGCGCTCGAGACCGGGATCTTCCTGGCCGCCGGCCTCGCGCTGCTCGCCCTCACCGTC
>DATJOF010000059.1:0-14272 GCA_035507415.1 Solirubrobacteraceae bacterium | reverse complement strand
AACAGGTCGGCGGCCATGCCGGCGCAGTCGCCGACGTTGTCGCCGACGTTGTCGGCGATGGTGGCGGGGTTGCGGGGGTCGTCCTCGGGGATGCCGGCCTCGACCTTGCCGACGAGATCGGCGCCGACGTCGGCGGCCTTCGTGAAGATGCCGCCGCCGAGACGGGCGAAGACGGAGATCAGGGAGCCTCCGAAGCCGAGGCCGATGAGGGCGTCGACGGCGGTCTTCGGGGAGTCGTTGAAGATCGCGGTGAGGATGCCGTAGTAGCCGGAGACGCCGATCAGGGCGAGGCCGACGACGAGCAGGCCGGTGGTGGCGCCGCCGCGGAACGCGACCGAGAGCGCCGGGTTGACGCCGCTGCGGGCGGCCTCGGCGACGCGGGCGTTGGAGCGCACGGAGACGTTCATGCCGATGTAGCCCGTGGATCCGGACAGGATGCCGCCGATCGCGAAGCCGCAGGCGACGGCGATGTTCTGGATGAAGATGAGGGCGACGAACAGCACGATGCCGGCGACCGCGATGGTCGAGTACTGGCGGTTCAGGTAGGCGCGGGCGCCCTGCTGGACGGCGCCGGAGATCGACTGCATGCGCTCGCTGCCCGGCGAGAGCGCGAGCAGGGCGCGCGTGGTGACTAGGCCGTAGACAACGGCGCAGGCGGCGCAAACGAGGGCGACGACGACCCCGTGGTTCGTCAGAAAGCTGCTCAACAGTCAATCCTCCGCGGTCTGATTAGCGTGCCGCGCGAGGATCGCGCGCACATTTCTCGCTCGGAGCGCGCCCGTCGGGCGACGGTCCGGCGTAAACGCGCGGGCAGTCTATCGAGCCGGCGGGCGGAGCGCCGGGCGCCTGGACCCACCGATCCCCGGATCTCTCAGCCCGGGGCGAGCACACGCGCACGCACGTGCACGCGTGGGCCCCACACAGCCTCGACTCTCGCGGCGCTCGCCGGATCGGCGTCCGGCAAGAGCGGCCGGCCATCGAACCCGGCCGGACCTCGAGTCACGTCTGGGGTCAGCGCCCGGGCACCCACAGGCGGCCGCTCGTCTCAGCCGGACCCTTGCGCGGCTCCTTGTCTTCGGTCTGGCCGGAACCGGGAGCGGGGTTGGGCTGTGGCGGCGGGGCCGCGGCTGGATCGCCGGCGGGCGCGGGCTCGCCGGCCGGCGTCGATGGGGCCGCCGCGGCGGTCTGAGCTGCTTCCCGGGCGTAGGCCATCTGCAGCCGCGAGAGGGCGTCGCGCAGGGGAGCGATCTCGGCCGGCATGGCGCGCTCGAGCACGGGCATCAGGCCGCGGACGCCGTCGATCGCGTCGCGGACCTGATCCAGGTCGCGCTCGGGCCCGGCGTCCGCGCCCGGGCCGGATGCCAGCCCGAGCCGGTAGCCGCCGATGTTGAGCAGCGAGACGGCCGCCTGGAGCACCATCTCGGCGCTGGTGATGCGGCCGAGCTCGGCCTCGTAGGCTTCGCGGAGCTCCTGTTCGGTCGGCTGGCCGGTCTCGCCGACGGGCTGGCCAGGTTCACCTGCGGGCTGCTCGGACTCACCTGCCCGCTGCCCGGACTCACCTGCCCGCTGCCCGGACTCACCTGCCCGCTGCCCGGACTCACCTGCCGGCTGCCCAGGTTCACCTGGGGGCTGCCCAGGCTCAGCTACCGGCTGCCCGGACTCATCTGCCGGCTGCCCGGTTGCGCCCACGAACTGCTCGGCGGGCTCGCCGTTCACACGGTCACCTCCTGCGAATAGGTGTCTCTGGTCTCGGCGACGGCCGCCGCGAACACCTCTTCGCGGCCGGCGCCGGCTTCGATCATACGTCGCTGGCGCTGGGCGCCGTTGCGCTCGGGGAAGGCGAGCTCGATGCCGATCTCGGCGCGCACGGGCGCGGTCCAGGCGGCGAGCCGCTCGATCGCCTCGCGCGCCGGGTACTCGCGCTGGGCGCGCAGGTCCAGCAGCCGGCCGTCGAGCCCGTAGCGGATGGCTCGCCACATGTTCTCCTCGATCAGGCGCGGCGGCAGGTCCTCATGGGGCAGGCCTTCGTCGAGGTCGCGTGCGGCCTGGGCGATGCAGGCGACCATCAGCGCCGCGAGGGCTTCGGACTCCTGCGCGGTGCTTTGGGCGTCGCAGATGCGGACCTCGACGGTGCCGAAGCTGAAGTGCGGGCGGACCGACCACCAGACCTGCGTGAACTCGACGATCGAGCGCGTGCGCAGGAGCAGCTCGATGTACTCCCGATAGGCGCGCCAGCCGCCGAACGGATCCGGGATGCCGCAGCGCGGAAAGCTCTTGGTGAAGCTCTGCGTGCGCGTCGAGTGCAGGCCGCTGTCGCGCCCGTCGAGATAGGGGGAGTTCGCGGAGATCGCGAGCAAGAGCGGCAGCACCTCGCGCAGCCGGTCGCAGACGCGGACCGCTCGGTCGATGTCGCGCATGCCGACGTGGACGTGCAGGCTGAAGGTGTTGTTGCGCCAGGCGACGTATTTGAGGCCCTGCTCGACTCGGCGGTAGTGCTCGGTGTCGATGATCGGCTGCTCGCGGTAGTCGGCCCAGGGGTGCGTGCCGGTGGCGCCGAGCGCCACGCGCTGGGCGCCGGCGAGTGCGAACAGCCGGCGGCGTCGCTCGCGCTGACGCGCCAGCGCATCGTGCAGATCCAGGCCGGCGCCCGACACGATCTCGATCTCGGCGGAGATCAGCTCGCCCGTGATCGCGCCGTGGAGCAGCTCGTCGCTGGATGCGGCGGCGGCGTAGAGCTGCTCGAAGCGGGGCAGCAGTTCGAGCGTGTCGGGGTCGAGGATCGAGAACTCCTCCTCGATGCCGACGGTCAGGTCGGCGGCCTGCGCGAACGTCTCGGCTGCTCTGTCCAGATCGAGGCTGTCCATGATCAACGTCCCCGTGGAGAGGGCCACGGCCCTGGCAGGGCCTGCGGCCCTTAGGTCAGATAGAAGTAGAGCGCGTAGAGCAGGTCGACGGCGGGGCTCGAGGTGTGGACCGTGACCTCGGGCGGCACCGCGAGCAGTGACTCGGAGTAGTTGAAGATGATCTTGACGCCGGCGTCGACCAGCTCGTCGGCTAGCTCCTGGGCGGCGTCGGTGGGCACGGCGAGCACGCCGACGACGATCTCCTCGTCCTCCACGACCTGGCGCAGCTCGTCGACGTGGCGCACGGTTTGGCTGCCGATCGTGATGCCCACCTTGGAGGGGTCGACGTCGAAGATCGCGACGACGCGGAAGCCGTGGTCGGCGAAGATGTCGGACGAGGCGATCGCCTTGCCGAGGTGCCCGGCGCCGAGCAGCGCGATGTTGTGCTGGCCGGCGGTGCGCAGGATCTTGCGGATCTGCGAGACGAGCGCCTCGACGTTGTAGCCGACGCCGCGCTTGCCGAACTTGCCGAAGCCCGACAGGTCGCGGCGGATCTGGGTCGAGTTGACGTGCGTGTAGTCGGAGAGTTCCTGCGAGGAGATCGTCTCCTTGCCCATCTTCTTCGCCTGCGTGAGCACCTGCAGGTAGCGCGACAGGCGCGCAGCCACGCCGAGCGACAGGCGCTCGCCGGGGATGCCCCCATTGGGCACGGCGGGCGCCGGGCTGGTGGTGGGCTCGCGATAGCTCATCGCCGTGACTCTAGACGTTCACGCCCGATCTGCTCCGGGCGGCGCGCGCGCGCGGGGGAGCGGGCGCGCGCCGGTCGCTGCGGCTATGGCGCGCGTTCTCCCGTCGCGTAGGCATCGATGCCGAGGTAGGTCGGGTAGCGGAGCACCGGACCGAAGCGTGCGGCGCTGGCGATCATCGCGGCGTTGTCGGTGCAGAGCACGCGCGCAGGAACATGCACGCGCGCGCCGAGCGAGCGCAGGCGCCGGCGCAGCTCGCCGTTGGCCGCGACGCCGCCGCCGACCGCCAGCCGCTCGAGCCCGGTCTGGTCCAGCGCCTGCTCGGCGCGGGCGATCAGGCTGTCGATGATCGCGGCCTGGTAGGAGGCGGCGAGATCGGCCGCCTGCGCCGCCAGCTCGGCCTCGGATTTTTCGCGTATCCGGTAGAGCAGCGCGGTCTTGAGCCCGGCGAAGGAGAAGTCGAGGCTGCGTTCGAAGGCCTGGCGCGCAGCGCCCTTGCCACCCCGGGCGCGGGCGGCGTCCGATCCGGGGAAGGCGAACGCGCCCGGGTCGCCCTGCGCGGCGAGGCGTTCGAGCGCGGGGCCGCCGGGAAAGCCGAGCCCCAACATGCGGGCGCCCTTGTCGAACGCCTCCCCGGCGGCGTCGTCGAGCGTGTAGCCGAGCACGCGAAAGCCGTCGTGCTCGGTGACGTGAGCCAGCAGGGTGTGTCCCCCGCTCGCGATCAGGCAAACGAACGGAGGCTCGAAGGGCGCCGGATCGTCGCTTGGCATCGCCAGGAAGTTGGCGGCGACGTGGCCCTGCAGATGGTCGACGGCCGCGAACGGGAGCTCGCGCGCGGCCGCGAGCGCCTTGGCGGTCGACAGGCCCACGAGCAGCGCCCCGATCAGGCCCGGGCCCTGCGTGGCCGCGACGAGGTCGACCTGCTCGATGGTCACGCCGGCGTCCTCGAGCGCCTGCGCGACGACGAGGTTAACGAGCTCGAGATGGTGGCGCGAGGCGACCTCGGGCACGACTCCGCCGAAGCGATCGTGCTGATGCTGGGAGGAGATCACGTTGGCGGCCAGCAGGCCGTCCGCGCCTCGGAGCACGGCTGCGCAGGTGTCGTCGCAGCTCGTCTCGAGCGCGAGAATGGTGCGCCCGCTCACCGGGGCATGCCCCCGCTCACGGCCAGAATGGTCGGCTCGCTCACCGGGGCACGCCCCCGCTCACGGCCAGAATGGTGCGCCCGCTCACCGGGGCGTGCCTCCGCTCACGGCGAGCCGGGGTTGGGCACGTCCTCGAGCGAGCCCGCCAGGGTCGCGGGCGTGCGCCACATCACGAGCGCGTCCTCGCCGTTGTCCTGGTAGTAGCGCCGGCGCGTGCCCACCGCGCGGAAGCCTTCGCGTTCGTACAGGCGGATCGCCAGGAGGTTGGAGCGGCGCACCTCCAGCGTGTAGCGCGCGCTGTCGTCGTCGACGCGCTCGTACAGCTCCGCGAGCATCGCGCTCGCGACGCCCAGGCCCTGGTGCTCGTGATCGACGGCGATGTTCATCACGTGCCACACGGTCTCGTAGCGCGAGCAGATCAGGTAGCCGATCAGCCTGCGCGAGCGCCCCTGGCCGGCCATCGCCGCGAGGCAGACGCCCGACTGCTTGGAGAGCTCGAGCACGAACATCGCAAGCGACCACGGCGTCGGAAACACGCGCCGCTCGATCGCGATCACGTGCGGCAGGTCCGGATAGGTGAGCCGCCGGATCTCGAGGTCGCGCAGACGCTGCGGCCCCGGGTCGATCGCCGAGGGAGAGCTCACGCCCGTGCTCCTGCGGCAGGGGCTGCTCGCGCCGTTTTCTGCGCTGGCCGTCCCTCCGCGAACGCCCCCTCAGCCGGCGCTTCGGTGCGCTCGAGCGCGAGCTCGGCGTCGGGCCGGCGGCAGTAGTCGGGCAGCACGGCCTCGAGCGGCTGCGGCTCGGCGCTGAGTGCCAGCTGGCAGATCGCCTCGGCGCTGACGCGGTGAAGCGGCGACTCATCCCCTGGCACGTCCAGCGCGAGCGTCTCGAGCTCGGCGCGGAAGCGGACGGCCCCGTCGCCCACCGCGATCCACCGCCCGCCCGGCGCGATCTGGCTCGCCGTCGCCAACACCTCGCCGAGCCAGCCGGGCGCGAGCGCGCGTGGCGCGACCAGCTCGACCGGGTCGGGGCTGCCCGCGCTAGCCGCGTATGCCGCCGCGAAGGCCTCGCCGCGACGGGCGTCCAGGACGCTCAGCACGCCGCTGACTGCATCCGCGCCGGCGGCGCCGGTCGAAGTGGGCGCAGCACCCCCGCCGTCCGCCTGCCCACCAGCCGCGCGCTGCGGGCCGGCGGCGCGATTCGCACCGGGCGCAGCACCCTCGCCGTGCGCCTGCCCGCCGGCGGCGCGATCGAGGCCGGCGGAGCGCGCCTGGGGCGCGGAAGCTGCCAGTGCCAGGGCCCGCAGGCTGGACACGCCGACGAGCTCAAGCGACAGCGACTGCGCGAGCCCGCGCGCGGTGGCCAGCCCGACGCGCAGGCCGGTGAACGTCCCCGGCCCTACGCCGACCGCGATCCGCTCGAGCTGGTCGAAGCGCAGACCGGCGCGCGCGAGCAGGCTGTCGACGAGTGCGAGCAGGCGCGTGGCATGGCCGGGCCGTTCGCCCGCGCCGGGGTCGTCGCGGGCCTGCAGGGCACGACCGTCGGCGAGGCGCAGAGCGACCGCGGTGGCGGGCGTGGCCGTGTCGAAGCCGAGCACGATCATGCGAGCCTGCGCACCTCGATGCGGCGCTGGTCGGCCCCGCGATGGGCGAGCGTGACGTGCAGGCGCGCCGCCGTGAGCTCGGGCGCGCTCGCTTGCGGCCACTCCACGAACGCGATCCGCGCCGGGCCGAGATAGTCCTCCAGCAGGTCCGGATCCTCCCACTCGAGGCCCGCGACCCGGTACAGGTCGAGATGGGACACCGTCACGTCGCGGGCGCGATAGCGATGGCCGATGCCGAAGGTCGGGCTGGTCACGGGATCGGATACGCCCAGCGCGCGCGCGGCGCCGCGGACCAGCGTGGTCTTGCCGGAGCCGAGCTCGCCGCTGACCAGCACCACGTCGCCGCCGCTCAGCTCGGCCGCGAGCTCGGCGCCGAGCGCCTCGGTCTCGTTTGGATCTGCCGTCTCGACGATGCGCACCGCCACGCTGAGACTCTAGAGCGAAAGCATCCGCGGCCCGAGTGTCCCCTCGAGCCGGGCGTCTGCTCGAGTCGGGGCGCTTAACTCAACCGGCCCGCGGGAGAGGAGACGCGGGCCGGTTGCACTGCTAGGGAGGATGGATGGAGACGGGTGTGGTATCGGCGCTGGAGGCCAATGTCTTGAGACGTGTTGAGGATCGTTTCGACGCCCACCGCGTTTTTCCTGTAACCACGCGGATTTTCGCCCATTTGCTGGTGTTTGGCGCCGTGGACGGATGATCGAGGCGCGTCCGCCGGCAGGCGTCAGAACAGCCCGAGCTGATCCACCGCGGCTTCGGCGGGCGCGTCGTCGACGCCCTGCTCGGCGTCTTGCTCGGCGACCTGAGCGCGCAGGGAAGCGGCCTGGTCGAGCAGCTCCGTCGGGTTCGCTTCGGGCGCCTCGACCCGGTCGTCGTCGCGCCGCCCGGGCGGCTGCTCGGGCGGCCCGAGGGCAAGCAGCTCGGGCAGGCGGGCGAAGTCCTCGCGTAGGGTCTCGAGCATGCGCGGCGTGTACAGCGCGGCGGCGGGGTGGAAGATCGGGTACAGGCGCACGGCGCGCCGCCCAAGGATCGTCACCTGCGGCTGCCCGTGCACACGCGTGATGCCGGCCGGGTCTTCGCGCAGCAGCTTGGTGGCGAAGTTGCCGAGCGTGCAGATCACGCTCGGCTGGATCAGCTCGACCTGGCGGTACAGGTACTCCTTGCAGTTCTCGATCTCGACGGGCTGGGGGTCGCGGTTGGCAGGAGGACGGCACTTCAGGGTGTTCGCGATGAACACCTGCGAGCGCGTCATGCCGATCTCGCCGAGCAGCTTCTCGAGCAGTTTCCCGGCGGCTCCGACGAACGGCAGCCCCTGCTCGTCCTCGCTGGCGCCGGGCGCCTCGCCGATGAACATCAGCTCGGCGTTGGCGTCGCCGGCGCCGAACACGACCGTCTTGCGTGTCGCCGCCAGCTCGGCGCAGCGTGTGCAGGCCTGTGCCTGCGCATAGACCTGCTTGAGCGCGTCGCGCCGCCCGGCGGCCGAGGGCTCGCTGTGCGCGGTCACGGGCGAGGTTGCGAGGTCACTGGCGAGATTGACAGTCACGGGCAAGATTGCGCGGCTACGGGCGAGCTTGCACGGTCACGCGCGGGATGGTAGTCCGCGCCGGCTGCGCAATGATCTGGGAATGTCGCGAGCTCCGGAAATTGCCGTGACGGCTCCCTGCGCCGGTCTCGTGGTGGCGGTCGTGCCCGAGCCCGACGCACCGGTCGAAGCCGGCGCGGCCGTGGTGGTGCTGGAGGCGATGAAGATGGAGCACGAGGTGCTGGCGCCGAGCGCGGGCGTGGTGCGCCAGGTCGAGGTCGCGGTGGGTGAGTCGGTGAGCGAGGGCCAGCTGCTGCTGGTGTTGGCCGGCGAGGCGTCGGGCGTGGCGAGCGGGGAGGCGATCCTAGAGCCCGAGTCGGCCGGGCCGCGGGCCGACCTGCAGGCGGTGCGCGAGCGCCACGCGCTCGGCCTCGACGCGGCGCGCCCCGACGCGGTGCGCAAGCGGCGCGAGCGCGGCCGGCGCACGGCGCGCGAGAACCTCGACGAGCTGATCGACGAGGGCACGTTCGTGGAGTACGGCCCGCTGCTGTTCGCCGCGCAGGAGCGCCGGCGCCCGCGCGAGGAGCTGATCGCGCGCACGCCCGCCGACGGCCTGGTCGCGGGGATCGGCGACGTCGACGGCCAGCCGTGCGTGGCGATGTCCTACGACTACACCGTGCTGGCGGGCACGCAGGGGATGCGCAACCACGCCAAGAAGGACCGGCTGTTCGAGATCGCCGAGCGCCGCCGGCTTCCCGTGGTGCTGTTCGCCGAGGGCGGCGGCGGGCGTCCGGGGGATGTCGACATACCGATCGTCGCGGCGCTCGACTGCCGCGCCTTTCAGCTGTTCGCGCGCCTCAGCGGCCTGGTGCCGCTGGTGGGGATCGCCTCGGGCTACTGCTTCGCCGGCAACGCCGCGCTGCTGGGCTGCTGCGACGTGGTGATCGCGAGCGAGGATGCGAGCATCGGCATGGGCGGGCCGGCGATGATCGAGGGTGGCGGCCTCGGCGTGTTCGCGCCCGAGGAGGTCGGCCCGATCGATCTGCAGGAGGCAGCCGGCGTGGTCGATCTGCGCGCCCGCGACGACGCCGAGACGGTGGCATTGGCCCGCCGCTACCTGTCCTACTTCGGCCCACCCCGCGCGCCGGGGCCGGTGCCCGATCAGGGCCGGTTGCGCGGCCTGGTGCCCGAACAGCGCAAGCGCCCCTATGCGGTGCGGACCGTGATCGACGGACTGTTCGATGAGGAGTCGGTGCTCGAGCTGCGGCGCGGGTTCGGGGCGGGGATGGTGACCGCGCTGGCGCGCGTCGATGGCCGCGCGCTCGGTGTCGTGGCCAACGACCCGACCCATCTCGGCGGTGCGATCGACGCCGACTCGGCCGACAAGGCGGCGCGTTTCATGGGGCTCTGCGACGCGTTCGGGCTGCCGCTGCTGTTCCTCTGCGACACGCCCGGGTTCATGGTCGGCCCGCAGGCGGAGCGCACCGGCGCGGTGCGCCACTTTGCGCGCATGTTCCTGGCCGGCGCCAACCTGGGCGTGCCGTGCGGGACGATCGTGCTGCGCAAGGGCTACGGGCTGGGGGCGCAGGCGATGGCCGCAGGGGGATTCAAGGCCGGGCAGTTCACGATCGGCTGGCCGACCTCGGAGTTCGGCGCTATGGGCCTGGAGGGTGCGGTGCGTCTCGGCATGCGACGCGAGCTCGAGGCGATCGAGGACGAGCAGGAGCGCGAGCGGGTCTTCCGGGCGACCGTGGCCGCCGCATACGAGCGGGGCCAGGGGATCAGCATGGCCTCGTACGGCGAGATCGACGACGTGATCGACCCGGCCGACTCGCGCCGTTGGATCGCGACGCTGTTCGGCGATGTCGCTGGCGCCTGTGCGCGGCCGCCGGTCGAGCGACGTCCCTACGTGGACGCCTGGTGAGACCGCTCGGTCGACCTGACGTCGACGGCGTTGATGCTCTCCTGCGTGATCTTGCCGTCGTCGGGGACGAGCGGATGGTGGACGTGGCAGAGTTTGTAGCGACCGTGGACGAAGCGGCCGAGCCTGTGGCAGCCGGTCTTGTGGCATTCGAGATGCCGGTACACGCCGATCACGAAGGCGATCAGCGTGATCGTCGAGGCGAGTTCGACCCAGCTGTCGGTGACGACCTGTGGCTGGCTCCAGAATGTCAGGGCGAGAGTCATCTGGAGCGGATCTTCTCAGCGGATCCGGACGACGGCTGGCCGCCCGTGGCGACGCCCGAAATGCGCGAAGCTCCCGGCTCGACGAAGCTCGCGCCGGCTTGTGTGACATTGCGCACACACCCGGCGCGCCGGTCCATCGACCATCGCCATCTGTATCATTGAGCACAGATCGAGCACGGGCCATCACCGCACGACGGGTTGGACGCGAGGCGAGATCTGAGCAGCGTTTCATCGTCTGACGCCGGTATCCGCAGGAACTGGACCGAAGCCAATGAATCAAGCCTTTACAGAGCGCTCGCGCGACCGTAGCGGCCCCGAGCAGACGGCGAGCGCCGGACAGGCGCGCGGCGCCGAGCCGCTCGGCATCGGCGCTCATGGGCGGGCGTTGCTCAATGCCGCCGCGGACGGCCTTACGGCACGGGCTTTCGATGGCCACGACGGCGAGATGCCCACGCTGCGCACGGTCGCGGAGCTCCGCGCCGTGCTCGGGGCCGCCAGGGCCGGCGGGCTGACGATCGGCCTGGTCCCCACGATGGGGGCACTGCACGAGGGCCATCTGTCGCTGATCCGGCGCGCGCGGGCGCAGTGCGACGTGGTCGTGGTGTCGCTGTTCGTCAACCCGGCTCAGTTCAACGAGAGCGCCGACCTCGAGCGCTACCCGCGCAATGAGCGCGACGATGCCCGACAGGCAGCGGCGAGCGGTGCCGACGTGCTGTTTGCGCCGGCCGTCGCCGAGGTGTATCCGGACGGGTTCGCGACCTCGGTGGAAGTGCTCGGCCTGACCGATCGTCTCGAGGGCGCCGTGCGCGGCGCGGCGCACTTCCGCGGCGTCACCACGGTCGTCGCCAAGCTGCTTGGGATGGCGGCGCCGGACGTCATGTACCTGGGCCAGAAGGACGCCCAGCAGGCCCTCGTGATCCGACGCCTGGTGAGCGACCTGAACATCGCCACGCGGATCGAGGTGTGTCCGACCGTGCGCGAGCGCGACGGCCTGGCGCTGTCGAGTCGCAACGCCCGACTCGACCCACGCGCGCGCGTGCGCGCGCGTGCGCTCAGCGCCGCATTGCGGGCCGCCGGGCAGCTCGCCGCGGACGGCGAGCGCGACCCGCTGCGGCTGTGCGCGACGGCGGACACGGTCCTGCGCGAGGCCGGGGTGAGCAGCGAGTACGTCGAGCTGGTCGACCTCGACACGCTCGAGCCCGTGAGCGAGCTCGATCGCCCGGCGCTGCTGGCGATCGCCGCGCGCGTCGGAGGCGTGCGCCTGATCGACAACATCACCGTGCAGCCGGTCGGCGTCGCCAGCCGTGCGGCGCATGAGGCGGTGAGCGGCTGATGCAGCGCGTGATGCTCAAGTCGAAGATCCATCGCGCGACGATCACGGGCAGCGACCTGCACTACGTCGGCTCGATCACGATCGACCCGGTCCTGCTGGAGGCGGCGGACATCCTCGAGCACGAGCAGGTGCACGTGCTCGACATCGACAACGGGGCGCGCTTCGAGACCTACACGATCGCCGGCGAGCGGGGCGCGGGGACGATGCAGATCAACGGCGCCGCGGCGCGCCTGGTCCACACCGGCGACACCATCATCGTGATCTCCTACGCGCAGTACGACGCGCAGGAGCTGGCCCGCTACGAGCCGCGCGTGGTGCACGTGCAGGCGGGCACGAATCGCATCATCACCGTCGACGACGAGGTGGCGACCCTGCTCACCTGAGCGGGCGTCAACCGAGATAGGAGCAGTCCCATGTCAAGCCAACCGGTCCCCGCCCCCACCCTGCAGGCTCCGTCCGATCCCGGACGGCTGCCGATGACGCTGCCGCTGCTGGCCGAGAAGAAGCGGCTCGGCGACCCGATCGTGATGGTCACCGCATACGACTACCCGAGCGCCCGCGCGGCCGAGGCCGCCGGCGTCGATCTGGTGTTGGTGGGCGACTCGGCGGCCACGACGATGCTCGGCTACAGCGCGACCACACCGGTCGAGCTCGATGACATGCTGGTGCTCGCACGCGCTGTGCGCCGCGGCCTGCGCACGCCCCTGCTGATCGGCGACCTGCCGTTCGGCTCCTACGAGGTCTCCGACGAGCAGGCGATCGGCACGGCGCTGCGGATGGTCAAGCAGGCCGGCTGCGAGGCCGTCAAGCTCGAGGGCGGCGGCGAGGCGTCGGTGCGCCGCGCGCGCGCGATCGTGGGCGCGGGGATCCCGGTCATGGGTCACGTCGGCCTCACACCCCAGACCTCGACGGCGCTCGGCGGCTGGAAGGCGCAGGGACGCACCGCCCGCGCCGCGCAGCGGATCGCCGCCGAGGCACTCGCGCTGCAGGACGCGGGCTGTTTCGCGTTGGTGTTCGAGGCGATCCCGAGCGCGGTCAGCGAGGAGCTGATGACGTCCATGGAGATCCCCGTGATCGGCATCGGCGCGGGACCGTCCACGGACGGGCAGGTGCTGGTCTTCCACGACCTGCTCGGCATCCGCGACGGGCTCGGGCCGCGCTTCGTCAAGCGCTACGCGAACCTGCAGCAGGAGATGAACGCGGGCGTGGCGGCCTACGCCGAAGACGTGCGCGCCCGCCGCTATCCCGGACCGGAGCACGCCTACTCGATCGATCCGGCCGAGCTGGCGGAGCTGCGCGCGCTGCTCAGCTGACCGCCGTCCACGCGGCGGGTTCGATCCTGCGGACCACGCGCGCGGGCGCGCCTGCGACGAGCGTGAACGGCTCGACGTCGTGGGTGACGACGCTGTTGGCGCCGACGACGCAGCGCTCGCCGATCGTGACGCCGCTGGTCACCACCACGTTGGCTCCGAGCCAGCAGTTGTCGCCGATCCGCGTCGGTCCCTTGCTGGTGAAGCCCTGCCAGGTGATCGGCATTTCGGGGTCGTCGTAGCGGTGGCTCGAGTCGGACACGAAGCAGCCGTTGGCGAGCATGCAGTGCGAGCCGATCTCGACGAGTCGCTCCGAGGCGATCATCGCGCCGATGTTCAGGAACGTGCCGGCGCCTATGCGTACGCGCGCGCGGCCCGGCGCGGTGATCCACACGTCCGGCTCGAACAGCGTGCCGGCGCCGATCTCCAGGCGGCCCTCGCGCAGCGCCTCGAGCACGTTGCCGTGCACGGGCCAGCGCACGAAGGCTTCGCGGCGCATGAGCTCCCAGTGGATGCGCGCACGGTTCCAGGGCAGCGAGTTGCGCTCGTACCAGCGCCACTTCTGGGCCCACAGGTGCATGCGGTGTGCGGAAGCGCTGGGTCGCGAGCCGGCGCCGTTGAAGCCTCCGTCATGCCGACCGGGGCGGACGTCCGCGCCGGCATGATCTCCGCTCACGCGGCCACCCGCGAGCGGCGCCTGCGCGGCGCCCCGTTGGCTCGGGCCGAGCCCGCGCGCGCCGCCGACGGGGACAGCAGCTCGGCGAGGAAGCCCCCGGTGTGCGATGCCGGCTCGAGCGCGACCTCCTCGGGCGTGCCCGCCGCGACCACGAGGCCCCCCTCCTCGCCCCCCTCGGGACCCATGTCGATGATGCGATCGGCGCACTTGATCACATCGAGGTTATGCTCGATCACGACCACGCTGTTGCCGGCGCCGACGAGCCGCCCGAGCACATCCAGCAGCCGCTCGACGTCGGCGAAGTGCAGCCCGGTGGTGGGCTCGTCGAGGATGTAGAGGGTGCGTCCGGTCGCGATCTTCGAGAGCTCGGTGGCGAGCTTCACGCGCTGGGCCTCGCCGCCGGACAGTGTCGTCGCGGGCTGGCCGAGACGCACGTAGCCGAGCCCGACCGCGTCGAGCGTCTCGAGACGACGGCGGATCTTGGGGATGTGCTCGAAGAACTGCAGCGCCTCCTGCACGGGCATGTCGAGCACATCGGCGATGCTGCGTCCCTTGAAGCGGACTTCGAGCGTCTCGCGGTTGTAGCGCTTGCCATGGCACTGCTCGCACGGGACGTAGACATCGGGCAGGAAGTGCATCTCGATCTTGATCTGGCCGTCGCCGCGACACACCTCACAGCGCCCGCCCTTGACGTTGAAGCTGAAGCGGCCCGGCGCATAGCCGCGGGCCTTGGCCTCGGGCAGTTCGGCAAACCAGTCGCGGATGGGGGTGAAGGCGCCGGTATAGGTGGCGGGATTGGAGCGCGGCGTGCGGCCGATCGGCGACTGGTCGACGGCGATGATCTTGTCGAGCTGCTCGAGTCCGTGGATCGCGCGATGGGCGCCGGCGCGCTGGCGCGTGCGGTGCAGGC
>DATJOF010000058.1:0-96891 GCA_035507415.1 Solirubrobacteraceae bacterium | reverse complement strand
ATCGCGACCGGCGTGCTGGCGGCGCAGCAGGGCGGCGGGCACATCACGTTCGTGCTCTCGCAGCTGCAGGCGACGCCGCTGGGCAAGGGCTCACAGGAGTGGATCTTCCTGTGCTTCGCGGCCGCGTTCCTGGTGAAGATGCCGGCGTTTCCGCTGCACGGCTGGATGCCGGACGGATACAGGGCGATGCCGATCGAGGTGCTGATGGTGTTCTCGGGCGTGCTGTCGAAGGTCGGCGCGTACGGGTTTCTGGCGATCGTGCTGCCGCTGTATCCGCAGGCGGCGGCGCACTTCCAGACGCTGATGCTGATCCTGGCGCTGGCGTCGATCCTGTACGGGTCGATGGTGGCGTTCACGCAGACCGACGCGCGTCTGATCGCGGGTTATTCGTCGGTGGCGCAGCTCGGGTTCATCACTCTCGGGATCTTCGCGCTGAACCCCCAGGGCGCGCAGGGGGCGCTGCTGCAGATGGTCAACCACGGCCTCGTGGTGGCGCCGCTGCTGTTCATCGTCGCCGTGCTGAGCCGCGGCGCGGGCGGCTCGGAGGACGTGCGGGACATGGGCGGGATCGCGTTTCGCGCGCCGGTGCTGGCGTCGATCTTCCTGATCGTGTCGCTGGCGACGCTGGCGATGCCGGGCTCGGCGAACTTCGTCGGCGAGTTCCTGATCCTGCTGGGCGTGTTCAAGGCCAAGCTGGTGATCGCGATCATCGCCTTCACAGGGGTGGTGATGGCGAGCGTGTATGCGCTGCGGCTGTTCATCCGCTCGATGCACAACCGCGTGGGCAAGGGCGTTGACTCGCACGACATCCACGTGCGCGACGGCGCGGTGCTGGTGCCGCTGGTGGCGGTGATCGTGTTCATGGCGATCTACCCCCAGCTGGCGCTGAAGCGCAGCGAAGGGTCGACCAAGGCGGCCGTGGCGAGCGCACAGGCGGCGCTGAATCCGGCGTCCTACGCCCTCGCGGGGGGTCTGTCGCGCCGACAGGCCCAGGTGATCAGCGTCGGCAGCGATCCGGCGCAAGCATCGGCCGCGGCCGGAGCAAGCGGCGAATCGGGTTCCGCTTCCGGCCGTCCGGTCGCGCGCGCCGAAGGCCATCTCAAATGAGCTTGCCTGCCCTCCCCCAGCTCGCGCTGGCCACCCTCAAAGGCCCGCACGTCGACTTCGCCGCGCTGTCGCCGTTGATCGCGCTGCTGGGCGGCGCGGTGATCGTGCTGCTGGTCGGCCTGCTCGGCCCCAGGCGGATCCGCGAAAACGTCGTGCCGGCGCTGAGCCTGGTGGCGCTGGCGGCGGCTGCGGGGTTGACGATCTGGCAGTGGGGCGCGGAGAAGTCGGTGGTGGCGGGGGCGCTGCGGATCGACAGCCTGTCGCTGGTGCTCAATCTGATCCTGGTGGCGGGCGGCGCGTGCGCGGTGCTGCTCGCCTGGCGCGCGAGAGCCGCGCGCGAAGCGGCGCACGGCGAGTGGCACGCGCTGCTGCTGACGTCGGTGGGCGGCATGTCGCTGCTGGCGGCGGCCCAGAACACGGTGGCGCTGTTCCTCGGGCTCGAGCTGCTGTCGATTCCCCTGTACGTGCTGTGCGCCACCGAAGTCAGGCGTGAGCGCTCGCTGGAGTCCGGGTTGAAGTACCTGATCATCGGCTCGGTCGGCTCGGCGACGCTGCTGTACGGGCTGGCGCTGATCTACGGCGCAACCGGAGCGACCGACTTCAGCGCGATCGCGAGTGCGCTGAGCGCGAACGGGAGCCTGACGACCGATCCGCTGACGCTCACGGGGATCGGGCTGTGCGTGGTGGGGCTCTGCTTCAAGTCCTCGGTGGCGCCGTTTCACCAGTGGACGCCGGATGTCTATGAGGGCGCTCCGACGCCGGTGACGGCGTTCATGGCGGTGGCCACGAAGGTGGCCGCGCTGGGAGTCTTTCTGCGCCTGTTCGACGTGGCTTTGATCGGCGCTCATCAGAGTTGGGGTCCGGCCGTGGCGGCGCTGGCGACGATCACGATCATCGTCGGCAACGTCGGGGCGCTCGGGCAGGCGTCGCTGAAGCGGATGCTCGCCTACTCGTCGGTTGGGCAGGTCGGGTACATGCTCGCCGGCGTGGTGGTCGCGACCAGCCTGGGAGCGCAGGCGACGGTGTTCTATCTGGCGGTGTACCTGTTCATGAACATGGCGGCGTTCGCGACGATCGTGGCGCGCGAGCGGGAAATGGCTGGCGAACCCGCCATCGGCGACTCGATCGCGGCGGTGCGCGGGTTGGGAAGGGAGCGCCCGCTGCTGGCCTGGCCGATGACCCTGGCGATGCTCGGCCTGGCAGGGATCCCCGCGACCGCGGGGTTCATGGGCAAGTTCTACCTGATCGAGGCCGCGGTCTCGGGCGGGTACACCTGGCTCGGTGTGGTGATCGTGATCGGCTCGATGATCTCGTTGGGCTACTACCTGCCGGTGGTGGCAGCGATCTGGATGAGCGCGCCCGAAGACGCGTCGAGCCCGGCCGACGGCACGGCGGGCGCCCTCTCCCCCACCCCGGGCGCCGCGCGGGATCAACCCGGCGAGTCGGCGCCCGCGACCGGACTGCCGGCTGTCGCCGGCGGCTCACCCGAGCTGGACGAGCGCCCGCGCGGGCTCCAGCCCGAGGTGGCCCTGGTCGCGATCCTGGCAGGCGCGGCGACGCTGTTCTTCGGCATCATCCCCCAGCCCCTGTTCAACCTCGTGCACGGGGTCGGCGGCGCGCTGGGGCTGCTCTGAGCCGGGCTTCCCGCGTGAGGCCCGCCTCGGCGGGCCTCTCGTCTTCGGCCAACGCTACGCCCGCCCTGCGACCTCAGCCGCCGCTTCGGTCTCGATCAGCTGGCGCTCGACCAGATCGAGCCCGGCGTCCCAGAAGCCCGGATCGCTGAGATCGATGTCGACGATGCGGGCGAGCTCTTCGGGGGTGCGCGAGCCGCCGGCGGCGAGCAGCTCCAGATACTGCGGTACGAACTCTGCCCCACGCTGTTCGTAGCGCTCGTACACGGACAGCGCGAGCAGCTGGCCGTAGGCGTAGGCGTAGACATAGCCGGGGGAGCCGATGAAGTGCGGAATGTAGGACCACCACGAGCGGTAGCCGTCGGTGACCTCCATCGAGTCGCCGAACAGCTCGGCCTGGCTCGAGGCCCAAAGCTCGCCGAAGCGCTCGACCGACAGCTCGCCCTCGTCGCGGCGGGCGGTGTGGACCAGGTCCTCGAAGCGGTTCATGGCGACCTGCCGGAAGACGGTGGCGATCATGTCCTGGAGGTTCTCGGCGAGCAGCGCCAGGCGCGAGGCCGGCGTGGAGTCCTCGGCGAGCAGGCGCCCGAAGACGATGCGCTCACCGAACACCGATGCGGTCTCCGCGAGCGTCAGGGGGGTGCTCTGATGGAAGATGCCCTGGCGGGCGGCGAGGGCGAAGTGGACGCCGTGGCCGAGCTCGTGCGCGAGCGTGAGCACGTCGCGACGGCGGGAGGTGTAGTTGAGCAGCACGTAGGGATGCACGGAGGGGACGGTGGACGCGCAGAAGGCGCCGCCGCGCTTGGCTTCGCGCAGCGGCGCGTCGATGTAGCGCCCGTCGAAGAAGCCGCGCACGACAGTTCCCAGCTCATCGGAGAAGGAGGAGTAGCAGTCGAGCACGATCGCGCGGGCTTCGCGATAGCTGAAGGTGACGTCGTCGTCGGTGACGGCGGCGGCGCGATCGTAGTCGGCGAGCCGCTCGAGCCCGAGCAGCTTGGCCTTCAGCCGGTACCAGCGGCGCGGGATCTCGTAGCGGGTGCGGACGGCCTCGACGAGTGCCTGCACGGACTCGTCGGTGGCTTCGTTCGAGAGGTTGCGCGCGGCCAGCCAGTTCGGGTAGCGGCGCAGGCGGTCGTCGGTGGTTTTGTCGGCGAGCAGGGTGTTGAACAGGAACGCGCGCGTGCGCAGGCCGGGCGCGAGCGCCGCGGTCACGGCCTCTGCGGAGGATCGCCGCAGCTCACGGTCGGGCAGCTCCAAGCGGCTGAGCGCGAGATCGAGCGCGACGCGATCTTCGTCGAGGTCGACCTCGATCGCCGAGGTGAGCTCCTCGAACAGGCGCGACCACGCCGAGGACCCGGTCAGGGACTTCTCCGCGAGGATCTTCTCCTCGGGCTCTGACAGCAGGTGCTCGCGATAGCGGCGCACGCTCTGCAGGTGGTGGCGGCAGAAGTCGAGCCCGTCGCCGGTGAGCAGCTCGCGCACGCGCTCCTCATCGAGCGCGGCCCACTCGAGCTCGAAGAACAGCAGAGTGGTCTCGATCTCGGTGGCGCGCTCCTGCGTGCGCTGCAGGCGCGCGCCGCGCTCTGGATCGGCCGTGTTGGTCGAGAAGCCGAGCACGGCATAGGAGCCGGCGCGCCCGGCGAGGTCGCCGATCGCGGCAAGCTCGTTCATGGCCTCGCGCAGGCCGTCGCTGTCCAGCTCCGCGAGCTTGCCGGCGTAGCGCTCGGCGAAGGTCTTGGCGCTCGCGAGCGCCTCATCCAGGCGGCGCTCGACGCCGCCGGGACCCTCGCCGTCGACGAGCAGCTCGAGGTCCCACGCGGCCTGCTTCAGCTCGGGGTCGGCGGGGGTCGAGGTTGGGGTGGCGGCCATCGCACGGCAGCTTATCCGTGCGAGATCATGGCGTCCGGCCGGTGCTCCAGGATGCGCTATTCATGAGCACGCCAGCGACACTGCCCGCGACACTGCCCGATAGCGACGAGACCACGGCCGACATGCACGAGACCACGCCCTCCGTCTTCCTCGTGGCTCGGCCTTCGGTGGACGTCGACGGCATGCGCGCGTATCTCGAGGACGTGGGCGGAGCTTCCTGGCTCGAGCTTCGGCTCGGCGAGGCCGAAGGCTCACTCCCGAACGACGGCGAGCTGTTGCTCGAGTTCGCCGGTCGCGTGTGCTACCGCAGCTGGGAGCCCGGCCTGAACGCGAACGTGAAAAAGATCCGCACGGACCGGCGCGAGTACTTCGCCAACATCCTGCGCTCGGGCCATGGAAGCGTGCTCGAGCACGCGAGCTACTCGTTTGCGCTGCGAAACGTGAGCCGCGTACTGACCCATGAGCTTGTTAGGCATCGCGCCGGCTCAGCCTTCAGCCAGGAGAGCCTGCGCTACGTGCGGCTGACCGACATCGGCTTTCGCGTGCCGCCGGCGCTCGAGCCGATCCGCGAGCGGGTGCTGAGCATCGTCGAGCAGCTCGAGGAGTTCCAGCTGGACGCCGCCGACGCGCTCGGTCTGGACGCCGACGGGCTGCCGTTTCACATCAAGAAGGAGATCACCTCGGCGCTTCGCCGCCTGGCGCCGATCGGGCTGAGCACGGACATCATCTGGACGGCCAACGTACGGACGCTGCGCCACGTGATCGAGATGCGCACGGCCGAGGGCGCCGAGGAGGAGCTGCGGCTGGTGTTCGACCGGATCGGGCGCATCATGCGCGAGGAGGCGCCGGAGCTGTTCCAGGACTTCGTCCGCCAGGACGACGGCTCCTGGGTGCCCGAGCATCACAAGGTCTGACGCCGGCGGTCTGACGCCGAAGCCTCAGGCGTCCATCCTGTTGGTGCGCCAGGCGCCGAGCGCGAGGAAGATCGCGAGCCACGCGACCATCACCAGCAGCGCAGTGCCCTGCGACATCGTGACGGTGGCACCATGGCCGCCGCCGCCGACGTGGACCGGGCTGAAATGGGCGATCGCCTGACTGAGGAGACCATCGCGGTAGTTGCCGAGTGAGCTGATCTGCGCGAGCAGCGGACTGGCCACGAGCTGCCAGCCGATCAGCGCCGTGATGGATGCCGGCTTGGAGGTGGTCAGCGACGCGAATCCGACCGCCACTACGCACACGACCCCGGCGGCGAGCATTGCAAAGCCGAGTCCGTTGAGGATCAGGGCGCCGTCCGGGGTCGGGAGATTGCCGGCTAACACGAATATGCCGGCCGTCAGCAACGCAAAGCCGCCGATCGTGATGAGCCAGCTCAGCGCCAGTGCGGCGGGCACCCGCGAGGCGAACAGGGCCAGGCGCGAGCGGCCAGTGACCACCAGGTCACGAAAGACTCCGGCCGATGCATCGCCGGTGCCGGCCTCGACGCCGATCAGGATGACCGCGAGCGGGTCGAAGAACAGCGCGAGCACGCGCAGGCCGTCGCTGAACCCGGTGGTGCCGCCGGCGGGCCCGTACTTGTGCGGGTCCGAGGAGTGCTGGATGGCCTTCACGGTCAAGAACACGATGATGGGAGCAAGCGCCAGCACCAGCGCCCAGATCAGGGTGCCGCGCTTCTTGCGGATCTTGAGGAAGTCCGCGCCTGTCATGCGAAGCGCGATGGCGGTCACGTCCGCACCTCCTCCTGGGCGGCGCTCGAGCTCCCGTCCCCGGGCGCCTCGTCCAGTCGCGCGGTGATCTCCAGGAACCGTTGCTCGAGGCTATGTCGCACGGGCTCCAAGCGCAGGACCCCGATGCCGGCATGCACGAGTGCCGCGTTGACCGCGGCCGCCGTCTCGGGTGCGCCTGCCAGGACCAGGCGAATCCCGTCCTCGGAGGCCTGTGCCTCGCGCACGAGCTCGCTGCCAGCGAGCGTTTGCAGGGCGAGCTCGACGTCGTCGACACCGACGAGCAGCTCGTCACGAACGCCGTCGCCGCCGCGCGAGATCTCGGCGATCGGGCCCTGGGTGATGACTTTGCCGCGATCGACGATCGCGGCCGCGTCGCAGGTCTTTTCGACCTCGTCCAGGAGGTGTGAGGAGAGGAAGACCGTGCGCCCCTCCTGCTCGACCATCACGCGGATCATCTCGCGGAACTCCTGGATGCCACCTGGGTCCAGGCCGTTGGTGGGCTCGTCGAGGATCAGCAGCAGTGGGTCGGCCAGCAGACAACGCGCGACACCCAGGCGCTGGCGCATGCCGAGAGAGTACTTCCTGACCTTTTCGTGGGCGCGATCGCCCAAGCCGACCCGCCGTAGCGCCGGATCGATCCGGGCATCGGCCTCCGGGCCGCGCACCGCCGCGATGATCTGCATGTTCTCGCGCCCTGAGAGATGTGGGTGAAAGCGCGGCTCCTCCACGATCGCTCCGACGCGCTCGAGCGCCTCGGCGCGCTGGGCGGGCACCGGGCGCCCGAGCACGCTCATGCTCCCGCTGGTTGCGCGGGTCAGGCCGAGCAGCATCCGGATCATGGTCGTCTTACCTGCGCCGTTCGGGCCAAGGAAGCCGAACGCGCAGCCGCGCGGAACGCGCAGGTCGACCTGATCGATCGCGGTGCGCCGGCCGAAGCACTTGACCAGGCCGCGCGTCTCGACCGCGAGGCGGCCCTCGGGCGAGCCTGATCCGGGCAGGTCAGGGCCTTGATCGTGGGCTGGAGGGGCCAATGGATCTCCTTCGCTCTGCCAATCGATGCCCGACCCGCAGCCCCCCCTCGTGCACATTCGACCAGCAGCGTCTCAGAGGAGCCTAAAGGTCAGATGAGAAGATCGAGATGGAGCCGTGGAGGCTGCGGTCTCCTTCTCCGGCGAGCTCGGTGTTCCTGCGCGGCTTGATCTTCAGGCCCGACTCGGCCTTCCCCCGGGCCCGAATTCCCCAAACCCAGGCTCCCGAAAACCCAAGCCTCCCCCCGACCCAAGCGTCCCCCCGGGCCCAATCCCGCCGGTTCAGTATTCCTGCGCCTGAAGCTCCCGAACGCGCTCCTGCAGCTGCTCGGTGACCGCGGGGTCGCGCAGCGTGGTGACGTCGCCGAGGGCGCGGCCCTCCGCGATGTCGCGCAGCAGCCGTCTCATGATCTTGCCCGAGCGCGTCTTGGGCAGGTCGTCGGTCCAGATGATGCGCTTGGGACGGGCGAACTTGCCGATGCGCTCGGCCACGGTCGCACGCACACCCTCCTCCGTCTGCTCGTCGCCGGCGAGGTCGCCCTGGAGCGTGACGAACGCGACGATCGCCTGGCCGGTGTCCTCGTCGTGCTGGCCGATCACGGCGGCCTCGGCGACGTCCGGGTGAGCGACGATCGCCGACTCGATCTCGGCCGTGGAGAGACGGTGGCCGGAGACGTTGACGACGTCGTCGATGCGCCCGATCACCCACAGGTAGCCGCCGCTGTCGCGGCGCGCGGCGTCGCCGACGAGGTAGGTCTGGGGGCCGAAGCGCCTGAAGTAGGTGTCGATGAAGCGCTCGGGCTCCTTGTAGAGCGTGCGCAGCATCGACGGCCACGGGCGCGTCAGCACGAGCAGCCCCTGGCCGTTCTCGATCGGCTCGCCGCTTGACTCGCTGAGCACGGCTGCCTCGACACCGGGGAACGGCTGTGTGGCTGAGCCGGGCTTGGTCGCCGTGATGCCCGGGAGCGGCGTGATCATGATCGCGCCGGTCTCGGTCTGCCACCAGGTGTCGACGATCGGACAGCGTTCTGCGCCGATCACCTTGTGGTACCAGAGCCAGGCCTTCGGATTGATCGGCTCGCCGACCGAGCCGAGCAGGCGCAGGCTGTCCAGGTCGTATTTGCCCGGCCACTGCGGGCCCCACTTGATGCAGGCGCGGATGGCGGTGGGGGCGCAGTAGAGGATCGTGACGCCGTAGCGCTCGACGAGCTCCCACCAGATGCCCTTGTGGGGGTAGTCGGGGGCTCCCTCCCACATGACCGAGGTGGCGCCGTTGGCGAGCGGCCCGTAGACGATGTAGGAGTGGCCGGTGACCCAGCCGACGTCGGCGGCGCACCAGTAGACGTCGGACTCGGGCTTGAGGTCGAACACGTAGCGGTGGGTCGCCGCGACGCCGGTCAGGTAGCCGCCGGTCGTGTGCAGGATGCCCTTCGGTTTCGCGGTCGAGCCCGACGTGTAGAGGATGAACAGCGGATGCTCGGCGTCGAACGGCTCGGCCGGGTAGTCGGCGCCCGCCTGCTCGGCGGCGGCGAGGATCTCGTCGTAGTAGACGTCGCGCCCGGGCTTCATCTGGCACGAGGCGCCCTTGCTGCGCACGACGATGATGCGCTCGAGCGTCGTGAGGTCCCCCATCACCTCGTCGACGCGGTCCTTGACCGGGGCGAGCTTGCCCTTGCGCGAGGCGGCGTCGACGGTGATCAGCAGGCGGGCCTCGGAGAACTCCATGCGCTCGCGCACGGCCTCGGCCGAGAAGCCGCCGAACACGACGTTGTGCGGCGCGCCGATGCGCGCGCAGGCGAGCATCGCGACGACCACCTCCGGGATCATCGGCAGGTAGATCCCGACGACGTCGCCCTTGCGCACGCCTTGGTCGACGAGCGCGCGCGCCAGCAGCATGACCTCGGCGAGCAGCTGCGCGTATGTGATGTCGCGCTCCTGCCCGTCCTCGCCGCGCCAGTGCAGGGCGACGCGCTCGCCCCGGCCGGCGAGCACGTGCCGGTCGAGGCAGTTGTGGGAGGCGTTCAGCGTGCCACCGGTGAACCACTTGTAGAAGGGCGGCTGATCGTCGTCGAGCACGCGCGTCCACGGCTGCGACCAGTCGAGCTCGCGCGCCTGCGCCTCCCACCAGCCGAGCGGATCGCGAGCGGCTCGCTCGTAGACGGACGGGTCGTTGAGCAGCGCGTGCTCGCGAAACGCCTCGGGAGGCTCGAATCTTTCGACCTCGAGCAGGGCGGCGAGCTCAGCGTCGAGCGTCCCGTCAACTGCAGCCCCGCGAGCGTTCGCAGCGTCGTCCCCGCCGGCGCTCGCAGCGGCAGCCCCGCCGGGGAGGTCGCCTGGTCTCGTCTTCGGCTCACTGGCCATCGCTTAGATCCCTCGGCGGCATTGTCTCACCGCGACGCGCTCAGCCGCTGACGCGGCGCTTGCGGCGGCGCTTGCGCGATGAGGGGCCGGGTCCGGGATCGGCGGTCGCGGTGCCCTGCGCGGGACCGGCGCTCGCATCGGATGCCACCGCGGCGTCCGCCGGGGGCGCGGCGTCGGATCCCGGCGCGGCCTCGGATCCCGGCGCGACGGCGGGAGCCGACGCGGCGGCCTTGGTCTTGGCCGGCTTTGCGGGGGCGCGCTTGCCAGCGTCTCCCTTGGCGCCGGCCTGCTGTTCGCGTTCGGCGCGGCGCTCGGCCTGAGTGGGCCACGGCCGCGACTCCCCGGCCTCCCACGCCGGCGGGTCGCCGTTGGGCCAGCGGCCCATGTACAGGATGCCCATCGCGACGAGCCAGAAGGCGGGGACGATTTCCAGCGTGGCGCCGCCGATCGGGACGAAGATCAGGATCGCGGAGAAGATCCCGAGCACGCCCATCCAGCGCGTGACCAGGCCGACACGGATGCCGTTGACGCAGACCCCGATCATCCCGGCTGTCAGCGCCAGGGCGGCCAGCAGATCGGCGTACTGGCTGGCGACGTTGATCGTGCCATGGGTGAGCGCCTGTTCGACCGAGGCGTTGGTGAGGTCGTGCCCGACGGCGAAATTGTGAGCCTGGACGGCGCTGACGATCTGGTGTAGGAGCGTGACCACGGCGAGCGCGATTCCGCCGATCAACACGAGCGGGCGGGCAGCCGACCAGGTTTCGGGCCGGCGAAAGCGCGTGGCGTCCACGAGCAAGAGCAGCGTGAGCACGAGCGCGCCGAGCGAGAGCGCCTTGATAGCGCTGCCCGCGACCAGCGCGAGCGCGTGGGAGCTGATGTATTTGACCTCCGGGGCACGCGGGCTGACGGCCGGGTTTGCTTCGCCCTTGAGCGCCGGTTCGATCCCCTGCACGAGCCCGACCGTGGGCGCGGCGTTGAGGGTTGTCGTGACGATGATCGAGCTGATGAAGTAGAGCACGCCGCCCGCGAACGCTGGCACGCCGAGGCGCGCGCGAAACTCCGCCTCGTGTGCGACGTGGGCCCGGATCTCTTTGGCGCTCGGCATCGGCAGGTCAGTCTATGATGCGACCATGGAGAGCGGCGGTCTCGGTGACCTGTTTGGCGATCCGGAGGAGCTGCAGCGCAGGCTCGCGGAGTTCGCGGAGCAGATGCAGGGCCAGCAGCGTCTGGCCTGGGCCGACAATGCGATCAAGCTGGCGGTCGACATGACGGTGGCAGCGGTGGAGCGCGTGAACCTGCAGGGCAACGCCGAGGCGCAGGCCGAGCAGATCAGGACGGTCATGGCCAGGATCTTCCCCGAGGCCGTGACCCTCGTGCGCGAGGCGCGCGCCGGACTGCAGTAGGCGCCTCGTCGGCGGCAACGGCCGTGGGAGCCTCATCATCGCCGCCGACAGCCGTGGGAGCCTGATCGGCGGCGACAGCGGTGGGAGCCTCGTCGGCGGCGACGGTCCTGGGCGCGTCGTAAGCGCTCACAGCCAGCGACGCCTTGCCGGCGGACACAGCGGCGCGAGCGTCCTCGGCGGTCTCGCCCGTCGCGGCGTTCCCGCCGGCCACGTCCGCTCCGGCGCGCGCGCGGGCTTCGGCGGCGCGCTCGGCCTCGCGCGAGGCGCGGCCCGCGTGCAGGACTTCGCCGAACGAACGGAAGCGGAAGATGAACACGACCGCGCCGAGCCCGAGCAGCGCTGTGAAGACCGCGATCGCGATCTGCTGGCCGACCGAGTAGGCGGCGATCACAGCCGTGGGGGCGGCGCCGGCGAAGACCTTCACGAGCAGCGCCTGCTGTACGCCGGCGCCCCCCGGCGTGAAGGGCACGGCGCCGGCCACCTGGCCGACTCCGAACACGAGCAGGACGTTCTCGACCGAGGCGCCGACGCGGAAGGCTTCGAGCAGGAACCAGAAGGCGGCGAAGCGGCATAGCCAGGCGGCCGCCTGCAAGCTGACGACTTCCCGCAGGTAGCGGCGGCGGTCGGACAGGATCGTCACCCCCTGGCGCACGCGCGCCCAGAACGCCTGCAGGCGCACCGACAGGATCGCGAACGCGACCAGTCCGAGCACGGCGAGCAGCGTGATCAGAAAGAGCGTGAAGCGAAAGTGCTCGGCCAGATAGGAGATGTCAAACGAGCTGAGTTTCGAGAAGTCGGGCGGCTTGGGAAAGACGCCGCGCGTGAAGGCGAAGATCAGCACGAACACGCCGACGCAGGCATCGAAGATGGCCTCGACGAAGAATGCCGAGGCGACGGTCGGGTAGCTCGAACCGGGGATCGAGGAGCGCGTCAGGAACAGCTTGATGATGTCGCCGCCGCGCGCCGGGACGATGTTGTTGAAGCCGACCGCCGCGACGTAGGCGCCCCAGATGCGCCGCCACTGAAAGCCCACCGCCGGGTAGGCGGCGCGCAGGGTGTTGAAGTAGGCGCGCGAGCGCAGCGTGAGGTTCAGCGCGAAGCACGCCAGGGCGAGCAGCAGCACCAACCAGCGGACGGCCGCCAGATCCGTGAAGAACTGCGAGGCGGCGTTCGAGAACGACGTCAGGCTTTCGCCGATCGAGGCCGATCCGAGCAGCAGAACCACAGCTCAAGCGTACGGCGCCGGTCACGGTACCGACAAGCGCTAGCGGTGGGGCGTCACCGGCGAAGCCCGACCGGCCGATCCCGGCTACCCAGCCGCGGCGGCGGCTGCGGGCTTGCGATCCAGCGTGAGCGACGATCGCTGACCGTCCGCGGCCGGCCCCCAACCCCGGGTGCACCGGGTGAGCGTGCCCGGCTCAGATGTCTTCGTCGTCGTCCTCGTCGATCTCGTCGATCTCGTCGAGCTCGTCGAGGTCGAGCTCTTCCTCGTCGGTTCCGAGCTCGTCGTCTTCCTGCCAGTCGTCGTCTTCGGACTCGCGATCGGGAGTCTCGAGGGTGGTGTGCGCCGACATGCTCAGCCTCCTTCCAAGGTCTCCGTTCCCAGTCGACCCGCCGGATCATAGAAGCCTGAGCGGCACCCGACAGCTTGGAACGGACGCCTGCCCGTCCTGCGCAGACGCCTCGCCGCCGGCCGATCGCGGCTAAGGTTGGCCGGCGGCGCGAGCGGCGGCGCAACAGTGTGGCGAGCCCGAAAGGTGGAGACGATGGCGAAGGTCCTGTGCGTGCTGTATGACGATCCGGTCGACGGCTTTCCGCCGCAGTATGCGCGTGCGGACATTCCGCGAATCGAGCGATATCCCGACGGCCAGACGACCCCGAGCCCGCAAGCGATCGACTTCACGCCGGGCGAGCTGCTCGGCAGCGTCTCTGGTGAGCTGGGGCTGCGCAGGTTCCTCGAGGACCGCGGCCACGAGCTGGTCGTGACGGCCGACAAGGACGGCGCGGACTCGGCGTTCGAGCGCGAGCTGCCGGACGCCGAGGTCGTGATCTCCCAGCCGTTCTGGCCGGCTTATCTGACGGCCGAGCGGATTGCCAGGGCGCCGGAGCTGAAGATCGCGGTGACCGCGGGGATCGGGTCTGACCACGTCGATCTGCAGGCGGCGATCGATCGCGGCATCACGGTCGCCGAGGTGACCTATTGCAACAGCATCAGCGTGGCCGAGCACGTCGTGATGATGATCCTGGCGCTGGTGCGCAACTACATCCCGTCCTACAAATGGGTGGTCGATGGGGGCTGGAACATCGCTGACTGCGCGAGTCGCGAGTACGACCTCGAGGGCATGCAGGTCGGCACCGTCGCGGCGGGCCGGATCGGCTCAGCGGTGCTGCGCAGGCTCAGGCCGTTCGATGTCGGTCTGCACTACACCGACCGCCATCGGCTCGCGCCGGAGCTCGAGCAGGAGCTGGGTGCGACGTTTCACGAGAGCGTCGAGTCGCTCGTGCAGGCGTGCGACGTCGTCACGATCAACGCTCCCTTGCACCCCGAAACCGAGAACATGTTCGACGATCAGCTGATCGCCAAGATGAAGCGCGGCGCGTACCTGATCAACACCGCGCGCGGCAAGATCTGCAACCGCGAGGCGGTGGCGCGGGCGTGCGCGAGCGGCCAGCTGGCAGGGTATGCGGGCGACGTCTGGTTCCCCCAGCCGCCGCCGCGCGACCATCCGTGGCGGACGATGCCCCACCACGGCATGACGCCGCACACCTCGGGCACGAGCCTGTCCGCCCAGGCGCGCTACGCAGCGGGCACGCGCGAGATCCTGGAGTGCTGGTTCGACGGCCGGCCGATCCGCGAGGAATACCTGATCGTCGACGGCGGCAAGCTGGCTGGCGCGGGCGCGCACTCATACAGCGCGGGCAACGCGACCTCGGGCTCGGACGAGGCCGCGCGCTTCGGCGCGGGCTGAGGCTCAGGCGGCGATCGGCTCGGGCGCTTCGGTGACCGAGGCTCCGCTGCGCGAGAACTGCAGGGCGCCGTCCTCGATCGCGCTGAACCTGAGGCTGACGATGTCGAGCGCGTAGTTCTGGTACAGGCGCCAGGGCGTGCGCGATCCCTGCTTCGGGAATTTGTCGATCGAGCGCTGGATGTAGCCCGAGGAGAAGTCGATCAGCGGCTGCTCGGTGATCGAGGGATCGCGGTTCTCGGGCGTGCACTGCGCATACCCGTGGGCGGCCATGTGGTTGAGGACGCGACAGACGTACTCGCAGGTGAGGTCGCACTTCAGGGTCCACGAGGCGTTGGTGTAGCCGAGCGCCATCGCCATGTTGGGGATGCCGCTGAGCATCATCCCTTTGTAGCTCATCGTCTTTGAGAGGTCGACGTCCTGGCCGTCGACCGCGATCTGCGTGCCGCCCAGGAGCAGCATGTTCAGGCCCGTGGCCGTGACGATCAGGTCGGCCTCGAGCTCGGCTCCGGAACCGAGCTTGAGCCCGGTCTCCGTGAACGTGTCGATCCGATCGGTGACGACCGAGGCGCGTCCGGCGCTGATCGCCTCGAACAGGTCGCCGTCGGGAACCAGGCACATGCGCTGGTCCCAGGGGTTGTAGCGGGGTTTGAAGTGCCGGTCGATGTCGTAGCCGGGCGGGAGCTGCTTTTCTACGCCTTTGCGAATCAGGTTCTTGATCACTCCGGGCCGGCGCCGGCTGAGCTGGAACACGAGCATCGTGATCAGGACGTTCTTCCAGCGCACGATCGAGTAGACGAGCCGGCTCGGGACCAGGCCGCGCAGCCAGTTGGCGATCGCGTCCTGCTCGGGCAGCGCCAGCACGTAGCTGGGCGAGCGCTGGAGCATCGTGACGTGCGCTGCGCTGCGTGCCATCGCGGGAACGAGCGTGACGGCGGTCGCGCCGCTGCCGATCACGACGACGCGCTTGCCGGCGTAGTCGATGTCATCGCTCCAAGCCTGCGGGTGCACAATGCGACCAGCGAAGCGCTCGGTGCCGGCGAAGTCGGGCGTGTAGCCCTCGTCGTAGCGGTAGTAGCCGCTGCACATGAACAGGAAGCCGCAGCTGAAATGGACGGTCTCGAGGGTGTCCGTGCGCTGGGCCTCGACCGTCCAGCGCGAGTCGGCGCTGGACCACTCGGCCCGCACGACGCGATGGCCGAAGCGGATCTTCCGGTCGATGCCCTCCTCGCGCGCGGTGTCCTTGACGTAGCTGAGGATCGAGGGGCCGTCGGCGATCGACTTGGCGTCACGCCACGGGCGAAACGAGTAGCCGAGCGTGTACATGTCCGAGTCCGAGCGGATCCCGGGATAGCGAAACAGGTCCCACGTCCCGCCGATCGAGTCGCGGGCCTCGAGGATCGCGTAGGTACGACCCGGACAGTTGGCCTGCAGGTGATGACCGGCACCGACGCCCGAAAGACCGGCTCCGACGATCAGCACGTCGAAATGCTCGAACGGCGCCTCGTCATGCGGCGCTTGGCCGATGCCATCCGCCTGCGCCTGCCCGTTCATGCCATACATGTCTGCCCCCGGGGTCGAGTTGGCTGGGCGACCAGTTTACCCGAGGCCGAAGCTCGCGGTGTGTGACGGGGCGCACGCTGGATGAGTCCGTAGCCCGTGCGGCCGCCGCAGCGACGGTCCGTGGCCCGCCGCCTCCGTCGCCGCCCGGGCCGCGGTCCCTGGGCCGGGCTACGCCGCCGTCGACGGCGCCTCCTCAAGGGCCGTCAAGACCAAGTGATCGTGCTCGGCCGGCTTGACCTTGCGCAGGACGCACACGACGACGCCCTCAGGATCGATGACGAAGGTCGTGCGTTCGTTGCCCCAGTAGGTGCGGCCGTACATCGACTTCTGCACCCACACCCCATAGCGCTCGGCGACGGCGTGGTCCTCATCGGCCAGCAGCGCAAACGCGAGCGAATGCTTGTCGGCGAACTTCTTGATCTTCGCGACCGAGTCAGGCGAGACGCCGAGCACGGTGGCGTCGAGCCGGCTGTAGTCCTCATGATGATCGCGCACGCCGCAGGCCTGGGTGGTGCAGCCGGGCGTGTCGGCCTTCGGATAGAAGTAGACGACGACCGGGTGGCCGCGCAGCGCCGAGAGCTTGACCGGCTCTCCGTCCTGGTCGGGGAGCTCGAAGTCGGGGGCCGGCTGTCCAGGCTCGATCACCGGCCGATCGTAGCCGGGCGACCGGCATGTCACGCCAGCTACGACGCCAGATGTAGGCGCAGGGCGTCGTCGAGCGAGGCGATCAGCCGATCGGGCAGCCGACCCAATAGCTCGCCGATTCGCTCGCCGCGCAGCATCAGAGACCGTCGCCGGCGACCGTATCCCAGACGGATGTTTCGCCGCCCGCGCGCCACTGGGCCCAGGCGTCGGCATACGCGTCGCGAAGGTCGCGAAAGGGACGGGCTCTAGCCGATCGGCTGTGCGGCGGCGGCGGTGGACGCACCACGGCTATGCTCCTCGGCGCCGCCAGGCTGGGAGGGGCCGGATTGAGCCGCCGCCGCGAAGTCGGCGATCGTGCGCGCGACCAGCTCGCGATCGTCGCCCATCGGAACGTGACCAAGGCCTCCGAGCTCCATCGAGCGGGCGTGCGGAAGCAGGCGGCGCATGCGTGGCGCGTAGCGGTCCTCGGGCAGGATCTTGTCGTTGGTCCCCCAGGCGAGCAGCACGGGAGACGTGACCGCGTCGAAGCTCGCGGGCGGGCCGTCGCGCAGCACGGCGGCCATCAGGTCGAAGTAGATCGTGCAGTCGAGCACGTCGAGGGCCATCTTGAGAGCTTCGTCCGGCGTGAGCAGGTCCGCACGGGACATCGCCTGGCCGAGCATTGCGCGGCGCAGGCGCGGGCGAGTCACGAGCTTGGGGATGTACGCGCGCGTGCGCGCGATCAGCGCATGGTTGCGCGAGAACAGGCCTTTGAGGCGCTTCTCCTCGCGCGAGCCGGGCTCCCAACCGCCCGCGGGCGAGAGGGCGATGACCGAACGGGCGCGCCCGCGCTGTGCGAGCTCGAGCGCGGCCCAGCCGCCGAGCGAGTTGCCGGCGATGTGCGCGCTGTCGAAGCCGCACTCGTCCATTTCACGCTCGACGCCGTCGACGAGCGCAGAGACCGAGGCGGGCGTGCCGGCGGGCAGCTGTGGGCCGCCCGCGTGCCCCGTGAGGGCGACGGCGAGGATGTCGAACGAGGGCTCCAGCCTGCCGAGCACCGGCCGCCAGACGACGGGAGACGACGAAAACCCGTGGATCATCACGAGCGGCTCGCCTGACCCGACGCGCAACGTGCCCGGAGCGGTCATCGTGCGAGTCTAGCGCCGCGGGTGCGCCGGTGCACGGAGCTCGCGAGCCGCCACGTGCGCACGCGCTCGCATCTGCCCCGTCCTCACATCTGACCGACCCACGCGCGCGCGCGCATGCGCCCCACCCCACAACACCGGCCTGCTCACGCCCGGCCCGAGCGCGCGCTCTCTCGAACCTCGCCTACTTGAGCAGCCGCGAGAGCCGGCGGTCCTTGAGCACCCGGCCGTCGGTCTGACAGGCCGGGCAGTAGGCGATGACGTAGTCCTCGAAGTGCACTGCCTGGAGCGTCGCGCCGCAGCGCGGGCAGGGCTGGGTCTCGCGGCGGTGGACCTGGAGCGGCATCGGCAGCTTGTCCGGGATCGGCAGCTCGAGCGCGCTTTCGTAATGTGCCAGGGCATCGCCGAGGGTCGCGACGATCGCCTCGCGCAGGCGCGCGGCCTCCTCGGTGCTGAGGTCGGCGCCACGCTTGTACGGCGAGAGCCGGGCGTGCCACAGGATCTCATCGACCCACGAGCGCCCGATGCCGGCGATCGTGCGCTGGTCGCGGAGCAGCGGGTGCAGCGGGCGGGGAGCGTCGAGCAGTTCCTTCAGCTCGGCTGGTGCGCCCGGGTCCGGCCAGGCCTCGGGGCCGAGCTTGGCCAACGCCTCGTCACCGTCGAGGGCGTCGAGGCGCAGCAGCTTGACCCAGGCGGCCTGCTTTGAGCCGAACTCGCGCAGGCGCAGCTCGCGACCGTCGGCGAGACGCACGAGCAGCCTGGAGGTGCGATCGCGAGGTCCGGCACGCGTGTCGAACAGCTGAAGGCGGCCGGCGGACATCAGATGGATCAGCAGCACGAGCGGTCCCTCGGCGTCGGCTGCCACGGCGGGGGCGCCGTTCTGCGGGGCGGGCTCGATCTCGATGATCAGGTTCTTGCCGCGCCGGCGAACGCCCGCGATCGTGCGCCCCTCGAGCTCGGAGAGCGGCGGCTCGAAGGTCTTCAGCGCGTTGATCCCGGGGGCGAGCGCAGATTCGATGCTCACCCCGCCGAGCGCGCGATCGAGCAGGCGCGCGGTGATCTCGACCTCCGGCAGCTCTGGCATCTCCGATCATCGTAGGGAGACGCCGAAGCGTCCCTTGGCCGGTCAATAGGCCGCGATTGGGGTGCCTTCGTACTTGACGCCGGCCGGGCTGGTCCAGCGCACGCGCCAGGCGACCCCCCTAGTGGACGAGTTGAAGCTCCAGGCCCCGAGGCCATTTGTGGCGACGGTGCGCAGCACGCGATAGGCGCGGGCGCCGCGGGGCTTGACCAGCACGGTGGCCTTGGTGGGTCCGGTGGCCGGGCGCACGAGCCCCCACAGGGCATAGCCGTGGCGGGTCTTGGTGACGGTGAGCGGCAGCGGCCAGCTGTAGTAGAGCGGCTTGAGCTGGCCGGTGACGGTTTCCAGACCGGTCTGGAAGCCGACGAAGCCGCCGTTGACGCTGGCGCCGGCGGCACCGCTGCTGAGCGGATCGTCTCTGAGCAGGTATTGCGAGAAGGCGGCCACGCGCGGGTTGCTCCAGGCGATGTGTTCATCGATCGCGTCGAACTGGGCCTGCCTGGGCAGCGAGACGCCGAGTTCTCTGTTGGGATAGGTCTGCACGCCGAACTCGGTCAGATATATCGGGAGACCGGCGGGCAGGGCGCGTGCGGCGGCGGCTTTGTTGAGCGCGCTTACGAGGCGCGAGAGGACGCCGATCACGACGTCGTCGGCCTCGCCGCGGCCCCTTGGCTTGTAGTAGGGACCAGCGGGCAGGGTGTAGGCGTGGTGGGCGTAGCCGGCAGCCTGCAGCGGGCCGCAGGTGGCGGCTTTGCGGTAGTGGTTGTTCAGGCACAGGACACCGCGCAGGAACGCGAGCGGGGCGACGTCGTGCAGGACGCCTTCGCGGTGGACCTTGACGCTGTCGTAGCCGACCGGCGCGGTTTCACCGAGGAGCACCGGCGGGTGCGCGATGCCACCGGCGACGAGACCGGCGTAGGCGGCCTGGTAGAGACCGCGATAGATGCGCGGCGACGCCGGCTGGCCGCTCGAGCCGAACTGCGGGCGCAGGAAGGCGGGATGGTTGGGCTCGTTCCAGATCGCGAACAGGGAGACGCGCCCGCTGAAGTGGCGGGCGACGGCGGTCATGAACTGTTCGAAGTCGAGATCGTTCGGGCTCGTGACGTAGGGCGCGGCCTTGTTCGAGGTGGCCCAGCGCGGGACCGGCGAGGTGATCGTGAGCAGCACTTTCCAGTGCAGGCGATCGGCTTCGTTGATCAGGGCGTCGTATTCCCCCCAGGCGTAGGCGCCGGGGTTGGTGGCTTCGAAGCTGGGTTTTGACGTGCTGTTGGGAGACGGCGCGACGTTGTACCAGGCCAGCTCGACGCGCAGGGCGTTGACGCCGAGATGCTCGAGCTTCTGGATCGTGCGCGGACGCGTCTTGGCACTGAGCAGGTCGCTGGAGCCCTCGAAGTAGACGGCCTCGTTGTGCGAGGCGAGTGACTGTGCGGGCGCAAGCAGAGCTACGAGCAAAAGGCAGGCCAGCGGCAGGAACAGGAGTCGGGTCTGGTGTTTGAGCATGGTCCTTAAGCACCCTCGTGCGGTGGAGGTTGCGGTCGGTTGCGTTTCTCGGCTAGCTTGCAGGTCGTGCCCACAGCCACAGCGCCGGACGACATTGTGCGGACCCATGCGGACGCCGCGGCGAACGCGCGCCCGCCGCTGCTGGTGCTCGAGCCGTTGCGGGAGTTCTTCGACCGGCACGGGCTCGGCGCCGGCGAGATCGCCGCCGAGCCGATCGGAGAGGGTCATTCGAACGTGACCTACCTGATCGATCGCGACGGCAGCGAGGTCGTGCTGCGCCGCCCGCCACGCCCGCCGCTGCCGCCCAGCGCGCACGACGTGCTGCGCGAGGCGCGGCTGCTAGAGGCCCTGCGCGACACCCCGGCTCGGGTTCCGCGCGTGCTGGCGGTGTGCGATGACGAGACCGTGATCGGCAGCGCGTTCTATGTGATGGAGCGGATCGAGGGAGAGGTGATCGTCTCGAGCGTCCCGCCTGCGCTCGACAGCGCCGAGCAGCGGCGCCGGATCGGCGAGGAGCTGATCGAGGCGCTGGCCGAGATCCACGCGGTCGACTGGCGGCGCGTGGGACTCGAGGGTTTCGGTAAGCCGACGGGATATCTGGAGCGTCAGCTGCGCCGCTTCACGGGCCTGTGGGAGATCAACAAGACGCGCGAGATCCCGGCGGTCGAACGGGTCGGCGGCTGGCTGGCCGAGAACATGCCAAGTCAAGATCCGCCGCCGCCCGCAACGATCGTTCACGGCGACTACCGGCTCGGCAACACGATCTTTGCGCCCGAGCCGCCCGCGCGGCTGCTCGCGGTGCTCGACTGGGAGATGGCGACGATCGGAGATCCACTCGCAGACCTGGGCTACCTCTGCATGATGTGGACCGAGGGCGGCGACCCGCGCGGGGGCATGCGCGAGTACCTGGGCGGCGTTACGCGGCAGCAGGGCTTTCCCACGCGACGGGAGTTGATCGAGCTCTACGAGCGCCGGACCGGACGCTCGATGGCGGACCTGCGCTGGTATACGACGCTGGCGCTGTGGAAGTCGGTGGTGTTCATGGAGGGCAACTACAAGCGCGCGATCGCCGGCGCGACCGACGATCCATACCTGAGGCAGTTCGGCGACGGCGTGCTGGAGCTGGCCGGGCAGGCCGAAGGAGTGGCGTACGGAGATGAGTGACACGGCACGCACCGGGCTGCTGATCGACTGGGGCGGCGTGCTGACGACGAACCTGTTCGCCTCGTTCTACGCGTACTGCCTGCAGGCGGGCATCGAGCCCCAAACACTCGCGGGCCGGTTCAAATCCGATCCCGACTTCCGCGCGCTGCTGATCGCGCTGGAGACGGGCGAGCTGGAGGAGTCGCTCTTCGAGCAGCGCCTGGCAGGGCTGCTCGGAGTCGAGGCAGACGGGCTGATCGACGGGCTGTTCGCCGGGGTGGGCCCGGATGAGGCGATGATCGAGGCGGTGCGCCGGGCCAGGCGCGCCGGCATCAGGACGGCGCTCGTGTCGAACTCGTGGGGAACTCACCGGTATCCCCACGAGCTGTTCGATGAGCTGTTCGACGGGGTCGTAATCTCCGGGCGCGAGGGCATGCGCAAGCCATCCCGGCGCATGTACGAGCTCGGCGCGGAGCGCGCCGGCGCGGGCGCGTCGGAGTGTGTCTATGTGGACGACCTGCCGTTCAATCTGACACCGGCCCAGGAACTGGGCATGGCCACGGTGCACCACACGAGCGCCGACGTCACGATCCCCGAGCTCGAGCGGCTGCTCGGGATCCCGCTGTCGCTGGCGGTCTGAGCTGCGCCCGGGCCGCGTCAGTCGCGCCGGCCGCGCCCGTAGAGCAGCTTGAACAGCCCGGCGAGCAGGCGCGAGGTGCGGGCCTTGTACGGGTACATGTGCAGTTCGCGCTTGAGCGCGAGCCGGGGCGTGACGACGATGGCCTGCTGGGAGCAGTACTTGCGGATGCCGCCGGCGCCGTGGCGTGAGCCCAGGCCCGAGGCCTTGGCGCCGCCCATCGGCAGCTCGAGCGCGGTGTAGTTGATCATCGCGTCGTTGACGTTGGCGGCACCCGATTCGATGCGACGGGCGAGCTGCTCGCCGCGCTCGGTGTCGCGCGTGAAGACCGAGGCGCCGAGGCCGTAGACGGTGTCGTTGGCCAGCGCGAGCGCCTGCTCGGCGTCTGAGACCTTCATGATCGGGAGCGTGGGTCCGAAGGTCTCGTCGGTCATGATCTTCATCGTGTGGTCGACGTCGACGAGCACGGTCGGCTCGTAGAAGCGCCCCCCGCCGGTCTGGACGGCGTGGCCGCCCGCGAGCACGCGCGCGCCCTTGTCGATGGCGTCGGCGACATGGGTTTCGATCGTCTGCAGCTGCGGCGGGAAGGTGATCGCGCCGACCTCGACCGAGCCGAACCCCTGCGGCGGGCCGACGCGCAGGGCGCGCACTTTGTCGGTGACTTTCGCCACGAACTCGTCGTAGACCGGCTCTTCGACGTAGGCGCGCTCGATCGAGATGCAGGTCTGGCCGGCGTTCTGCATCGAGTAGTAGGTCGCGAAGTTGGCTGCGCGCTCGAGATCGGCGTCGGAGAGCACGATCATCGGGTCCTTGCCGCCGAGCTCGAGTGAGGCCGGGATCAGGCGCTCGGCGGCGGCCGCCGCGACCTTGCGCCCGGTGCGCGTGGAGCCGGTGAACATGATCATGTCGACCTCGTTCACCAGTGCTGCGCCGGTCTCGCCGCGTCCGGTGGCGATCTGCAGGACGTGGTCGGGCAGTCCGCATTCACGCAGGCCGTCGGCCATCAGCATCGAGGTCAGCGGCGTCACCTCGGAGGGCTTGAGGATCACGCTGTTGCCGGCGGCGAGCGCCGGGATGCAGTCGCCGAAGGAGTTGGTGAGCGGATAGTTCCACGGGCCGATCACACCGATCAAGCCGAGCGGCCGGTAGCGCAGGATCAGCTTCTTTCCCTTGACCAGGATCTGCCCGGACTTGACGCGCTCGTCGGCCAGATATTCGGGCGCGTGCCTGGCCCAGAAGCCGAACGCGTTGGCGGCGTAGGAGATCTCGGCAAGCGAAGCGTCCTCGAAGGTCTTGCCGGTCTCCGAGACGATCGTGGCGACGACCTGCTCGGCGTTGTCCATCAGCCACTTCTGGGCGCGCAGCAGGATGCGCGCGCGACCCTCGAAGCCATAGGCCTCCCAATGCGGCTGGGCGGCACGCCCGCGCAGAGCCATCTCGGCGACTGCGGCGGGGCCGAGGTCGGGCACGGTGGCGATGATCTGCCCCGTTGCGGGGTTCTCGACCGAGATCTCCTCGCCAATGCGCGGCGCACCATTCTGCTGCTCGGATGTCCGCTGCTCGGAGTGCTGCTCGACGGTCGCCATCTCGCTCCCCTTCCTTCGCTTGTGCCGGTCTGCTCACACCAGAGTACTCCGCTGGCCATCGAGCCAGTCGCTCGCCGCCAAGCGGCCGCCAGCGCACGCACGCACACGCACGCGCGCGTGTGGGGGGGCGCTCGCCGGTATGAAACGAGAACGCTCGCCGCCATGAAACGAGAGCGCGCACCGCCATGAAACGAGAGCGCCCGCCGTCATGAAACGAGCGCTAGTCCGACAGGGCGATCGTGGCGATGCCGATCGGCTCGCTGGGGCGATCCGAGCCGTCGGTCGCGACAGACTCGAGCTTGTCGACCACGTCCATGCCGTCGCTCACCTGACCGAACACGGTGTGCTTGCCGTCGAGCCAGGGGCAGGCGTCGGCCGTGACGATGAAGAACTGCGAGCCGTTGGTGTTCGGGCCGGCGTTGGCCATCGCGAGCGCGCCCCGGACGATCTTGTGCTGATTGGGCTCGTCCTCGAACGTGTAGCCCGGTCCTCCGGTGCCGGTGCCCTGCGGGCAGCCGCCCTGGATCATGAAGTCTTTGATCACGCGGTGGAATGTCAGCCCGTCGTAGAAGCCGTCGGACGCGAGCTTGCGAAAGTTCTCGACCGTCTTGGGTGCGTCCTCGTCGAACAGCTCGAACGCTATCGCTCCCTCACTGGTGTTCATCGTCGCCGTGGACATCGTGCGCGCCTCCTTCGACTTGGTCTTGCATTAGGCCGGCTCGGCGGGCCGAGCTCGGGCCGCCGGCGACCGAGCACCGGGGCTCGCTGCTCAATTCGGCCTCGGACCCGGCTCGGTCACGGCGCGCCACGATAGCGCCCGCCAGGCCAGTCATCTGCTGCCGACGCGCTCGAGGCTCAGCTCGTTGCCGCGCACGTTACGCCCCTCGAGCGCGCCGATCACACGGTCGGCAGCATCGGCCGGGACGGATACGAACGAGAAGCGGTCGAGCACGAGCACGTCGCGCACCGACTCGCCGTCGAGGCTCGCCGAGGAGGTCATCGCTCCGACGATGTCCGCGACCCGCAGGCCGGTGGCGCGCCCCCCTTTCAATACGAGCTTCACGTAGCGCTCCTCGTCGGCGCCGCGGCGCGAGACGCGCGGCTTGGAATGCCGCCGCGGGCGCGCGCGCACGGGCGTGGGCTCGCCGACGGCGCCCTGGCGCCAGGGCTCGATTGTGGTGCCGATGTGACGCTCGATCGCCTCGAGCTCGGGCTTTTGGCGCGGCTCGACGAACGTGATCGCACGCCCCGAGCGTCCCACGCGCCCGGTGCGCCCGATCCTGTGCACGTAGATGTCGGGGGAGGTCGGTACGTCGTAGTTGATGACGTGGGTGACGGTGGAGATGTCGAGGCCGCGCGCAGCGACGTCGGTCGCGACCAGGATCGGCAGCCGGCCGGCCTTGAACGCGAGCATCACGCCGTCGCGGGCCCCTTGGGTCATGTCCCCGTGCAGCGCCCTGACGTTCATGCCGCGGTCGCGGAGCGTCCTGTACAGCTGCTCGCACCGGACCTTCGTGCGCACGAACACGATCGCCTGCTCGGGCCGCTCGGCATGCAGCACCTCGACTAGCCGCTCGGGCTTGTCGCGCGCCTGCACCGGGAGCTGGAACTGAGCCACCGTATCGATCGTCAGCGTGGCCGACTCGACCTTGATCACGACCGGGTCGTACATGTAGCGGTCGGCCAGCTGGCGGATCGGCGGAGGCATCGTGGCCGAGAACAGCGCGGTCTGGCGCCCGCTCGGGGTCAGCGACAGGATCTTCTCGACGTCCTCGAGAAAGCCGAGATCGAGCATCTCGTCAGCCTCGTCGAGCACCACGAACCTGCAGTCGTGCAGCATCAGCGAGTGGCGCGAGATCAGATCGAGGACCCGGCCGACGGTGCCGACGACGACGTGGCCGCCCGCTCGCAGCTGACCCTGCTGGCTGCGGATCGGCGCGCCCCCGAACACGGCCACCACGTCGACGCCGCGGCGGCCGCTGTAGGCGCGCAGCGCCTGCGTGACCTGGATGCACAGCTCGCGCGTGGGCGTCAACACGAGCGCCTGGACCTCGCCGAGCTCGGGATCTACGTGCTCGAGGATCGGCAGCCCGAAGGCGGCGGTCTTACCCGTGCCGGTCTGGGCCTGCCCGATCACGTCCCGCCCTTCCAGCATCGAGGGGATCGCCTGCTCCTGGATCGGGCTGGGCGACTCGTAGCCGACTTCGCGCAACGCCTCGAGCGTGGCCTCGGACAGGCCGAGCTCTGCAAAGGTCTTCTCACTCATGTGTCGGCGTCAGCCTAGCTGGCCAGCGGGTCGAGCCTGTGACCTGGGTGCTACCGCGACGGGTCGATCAGCAGCTTGCCGGTCGTGCGACGCTCGCGCAGGTCGATGTGGGCCTGTCTCGCATCTGCCAACCCGTAGGTCTGGCCCACGACGACGCGCAGCTCGCCGCGGGCGGCCCGCGCGAACAGATCCGTGAGCGCCTCGTCGAACATGCCGGGGCGCTCGAAGCAGTGGAACAGGTAGAAGCCGACGACGGCGCGCGAATGGCGCAGCAGCGAGCCGCTGGAGACCTGGTTGGGTTCCTGCGAGGCGATGCCGCACACGACGAGCCGCCCGAACGGCGCGAGCGCACCGTACGAGGCATCGAAGACCTTGCCACCGGCCATCTCGAACACGACATCCAGCTCGCGCCCCTCGTTGGCCGCGATCAGGCGCTCGGTGAGGCAATCGGGCGCCGAGTCGATCGCGATATCGGCGCCCAGCTCGAGCGCCAGCTCGCGCTTGCTCTCACTCGAGGCGGTGGCGATCACACGGCCCGCCCCGAGCGCATGGCCCAGCTGGACGGCGAGCGAGCCCACCCCGCCGGCCGCGGCATGGATGGCCACGCTCTCGCCCCGAGCCACGCGCCCGGAGGTCCGGTACAGGTGCCAGGCGGTCGTTCCCTGCAGCAGGAGCGCGAGCGCGGTTCCGTCGTCGAGCTGATCGGGGATCTCGAACACCAGAGCGCTCGACGCCGCGGCGTACTGTGCGTAGCCGCCCTCGCCCACGAGCGCGACCACGCGCTGACCCTCCCGCAGGTCACTCCCCGGCGGGGCCTTGGCGACCACGCCCGCGACCTCGGCGCCCGGCACGAGCGGCAACGTGGCCTTGCGCACGTACGAGTTCACGCGGGTGTGCGTGTCGGCGAAGTTGATCCCGGCGCGAGTGACCTCGATCAAGGCTTCGTCTGGACCGGGCTCGGGCGTCGGCAGATCGACCAGCTCGAGCACCTCGGGCCCGCCGAACTCTCGCATCTGAATGGCGCGCATTCGGGCAGAGGCTATCGGCGTCGCAACCACGCCCGGCGACGCGCGAGTCCCCCGCCGGGCACATGCGACCACGTTCCAAGCATGTAGGGTGCCGCGACCATGTCGATAACCGTCGTCGGATCGATCGCGTACGACTCGGTCAGAACGCCGTTCGGCGAGCGCGAGCGGATGCTCGGCGGCACCGCCGTCCATTTCTCGCTGGCGTGCTCGTTCTTCGCCGACGTGCACGTCGTCGGACCGGTCGGCGATGACTTCGGGGCCGACGAGCTCGCGCAGCTTCAACGTCGCGGCGTGGATACCGCCGACATCGAGCGTGTGGCAGACGGCAAGACGTTCTTTTGGCGGGGCCACTACGACTACGACCTGAACACGGCCCACACCGATGACACCCAGCTCGGGGTGTTCGCCGATTTCGAGCCGAAGCTCTCGCCCGCGTCGCGCGCCTGCGATGTGCTGTTTCTGGCCAACATCCAGCCCGAGCTGCAGTTGCGTGTGCGCGAGCAGTGTGATCGCGCCCGTTTCGTGGCGCTGGACTCGATGAACCTGTGGATCGAGACCGCCCGCGACGCGCTCGTGCGCGTGATCGAGACGGTCGATTGCGTGCTGCTCAACGACGCCGAGCTGAAGATGCTCACCGGTCAGCCCAACCTCGTCAGGGCGGCGCGCGAGGTGATCGGCTGGGGCCCGCGCGCGGTGGTCGCCAAGCAGGGCGAGTACGGCTCGGCGCTGTTCACCGCCGAGCGTTTTTTCGGGCTTCCGTCCTTTCCGTTGGAGACCGTGCTCGACCCGACCGGCGCGGGGGACACGTTCGCGGGCGGCTTCATAGGCACGATCGCCGCCGAGCTCGAGCGGTCCGCCGGCAAGCTGGACGACGTGCCGGACCCGCCAGGTGCCGCGCTCGGTGACGAGATCCTGCGTAATGCGATGGCGCACGGGACGGCGCTGGCTTCGTTCAACGTCGAAGAGTTCGGCACCGAGCGCGTTTCGCGCCTGGAGCACACTGAGATCGAAGCGCGCATCCATGAGCTGCACGAGATCACTCACTTCAGCGGCTCGCCGCTGCCGCGACGGGTTTCGCGGACCGCCAGCTAGCGTCCGGAGTAAACACCGATGCCGCGATCGGTAGTACGATCGAGGCGTGAACGTCTGGCTCTTCGTGTGGCTGATGGTGTTCCTGAAGATCCCGATCGCGGCGCTGTTCTTGATCGTGCGCTGGGCGGTCAAGCAGACGCCCGAGTCCGAGGCCGAGCAGGATGGCGGCATCGGTCCGCGCCTGACCCCGCTGCATCCGCACCACCCCCGCGGGCCACGACCGCGCCCACCGCGGCGCGGACCCCACGGACAGTGCTCGCCGCACGCGCCGGCGCGCGTGCGCGCTCCGCGCGTGCGCCTCGTCACGGCCCGGGCGCTGATCCAGCGCTGAGGCCCGCCAGCCCGTTGAGCCGCAGCCGGGCCACGCCGTGGCTCGTGCCAGAATCGCGCGGATGAGCGTCGCCCCTTCCTCGCCCGCTTCGGTGCTGTCCGACGGCACGATCCTGCGCCTCGTGCGCGAGGGCAGGATCGCGATCGATCCGTGGGACGAGGCGATGGTGCAGCCGGCGAGCGTCGATCTGCGCCTGGGCGACTCGTTTCGGGTCTTCCACAACTACAAGGTCACCGCGATCGACCTGCGCGGGCCCCCGCAAGGACTGACAGAGCAGGTCACACCGCCCCCGGACGAGCCGTTCGTGATCCATCCGGGAGAGTTCTGTCTGGGCCGGACGCTCGAGCACGTCGAGCTGCCCGATGACATCGTCGCGCGGATCGAGGGCAAGTCGAGCCTCGGCCGGCTCGGCTTGATCGTGCATGCGACCGCGGGCTTCTGCGACCCCGGCTGGAAGGGGACGTTGACGCTCGAGCTCAACAACCTGACGCGGGTGCCGATCAAGCTGTATCCGGGGCTGCCGATCGCCCAGCTGTCCTTCATGACGCTCGACGCGCCGGCACTCAGACCCTACGGACACGAGGGTCTGGGCAGCCACTACCAGGGCCAGGTGGAGGCGACCGAGAGCCGCTACGGCGGCGCGAACGCGTGAGCGTCGGCAGGATCGCGCACGCGGGGCCTGGCTGCGAGCGGCGGATCGAGTGGTGTGGTGTCGCATAATCGAGGGTGCAGGTCCAAAGTCGGGATAGCGGTGCCCCCTTCCTCGATGTTCCCCAGCTAGACAGGAGATCCTGATGAGCCCACCCGACCACCTTCAGATCGACGAGACCCAAGCGCAGGGATCGGACAACGGCACTGGCGCGGCGGGGGACGCGCTGACCGTCACGGACAGCCGCACGGGCAGGACATATGAGCTGCCGATCACCGACGGGACCGTACGCGCGATGGACCTGCGGCAGATCAAGACCGGCGAGGACGACTTCGGGCTGATGGCCTACGACCCGGCGTTTACGAACACGGCGTCGTGTCGCAGCGCGATCACCTACATCGACGGCGAGGCCGGCATCCTGCAGCACCGCGGGTATCCGATCGAGCAGCTGTGCGAGCAGTCGAGCTATCTGGAGGTGGCGTATCTGCTGATCAACGGAGCGCTGCCGACGCGCGCACAGCTGGAGGAGTGGACCCACGAGATCACGATCCACACGTTCGTGCACGAGAACGTCAAGGACTTCATGCAGGGGTTCCGCTATGACGCCAACCCGATGGGCATGCTGGTGGCGTCGGTCGGGGCGCTGTCGACGTTCTACCCGGACGCCAGCAAAATCCACGATCCCGACACGCGCACGATGCAGATCATCAGGCTGCTGGCGAAGATGCCGACGCTGGCGGCGTTCGCGTTCCGCCACAACATGGGCCAGCCGTACGTCTATCCCGACAACGAGCTCGGGTACGCCGGCAACTTCCTCTCGATGATGTACCGCATGACCGAGCTCAAGTATCAGCCCGATCCGCGGCTCGAGCGCGCGCTCGACGTGCTGTTCATCCTGCACGCCGACCACGAACAGAACGCGTCCACGAGCGCGGTGCGCTCGGTCGGCTCGACCCAGGTCGACCCTTACTCGGCCGTCGCGGCAGGAGTGGCGGCGCTGTACGGGCCGCTGCACGGCGGCGCCAACGAGGCGGCGCTGCGCATGCTGGCGCGGATCGAGCGGGTGGAGAACATCCCGGACTTCCTCGCGGGGGTCAAGGCCGGCCACGAGCGCCTGATGGGGTTCGGGCACAGGGTCTACAAGAATTACGATCCGCGCGCGCGGATCATCCGCAAATACCTCGACGACGTGTTCGAGGTGCGCGGTCAGAGCCCACTGCTGCAGGTGGCGAGCGAGCTCGAGAAGCGCGCCCTCGATGACGACTACTTCACCTCCCGCAAGCTCTACCCGAACGTCGATTTCTATTCCGGTCTGATCTACGAGGCGCTCGGCCTGCCGGTGGCGATGTTCCCGGTGATGTTCGCGATCGGGCGCACGAGCGGCTGGATCGCCCAATGGCTCGAGATGGTGCTGGACCCCGAGCAGAAGATCGCCCGCCCGCGCCAGATCTACACCGGCGACCGAGATCTCGACTACACACCTATCGATCAGCGCAGCTGATCGATAGGACGAGGGCCCGGACGGCCCTCGCCGGTAACTGCCTGTGCGCGCGCAGCGGTTACACGTTGTTCTCTATCGACAAGCGGAGCGCGCACCAGGCAAGAAGGCCGGACGCCGGTCACAACCCCCTGCCCAACACCAGAACCGCGGCGCACCAAGCCAAAAGACCGGAAGCCGGTCACAGCCCCGGCCGGACACAAAGCCCTGGCCTACAGCACGAGCGTCGCCCCGTGACGGCGCAACCAGTCGCGGTCCTCGCGATAGCCAGGCCAGCGCCGCTCGAGCAGCGTCCAGAAGCGGGGCGAGTGATCGAGGATCTGCAGGTGGCAGACCTCGTGCCAGATCACGTAGTCGAGGACGCGCTCGGGGGCCAGCAGCAGGCGCCAGTTGAAGCTCATGCGCCCTTCGGCCGAGCAGGACCCCCAGCGCGTGCGCTGGGCGCGGATCGACAGGTCGCGGTAGGGCCTGCCGGCGATCGCAGACGCCCGATCCAGGCGCGGCTCGATCTCAGCGCGCGCAGAACGTCGGTAGAACCGTTCGAGTGCTGGCCGGGCGTCGCCGCTCGGCACGAGCAGGCGTTGACCCGCGCGGTGCACGCGCGTGCGCCCGGGCTGCGGGACCAATTGCAGCGACGTGCCCAGGTAGGGCACGGTGCCGGCCCGCGCGGCGATCGTGTCGAGCGCCTCCCTGGCCTCGCCGATGCGGCGCTCGATCCACGGGCGCAGCTCCCGCACGGCGGCGGCGGCGGCGCGCTCGGAGGCGCGCTGGGGCAGCACGACCTCGACGCCGACCGAGCGGCGCTCGGGCAGCGGGCGGACGTTGACGTGGACGCTGCGCGCGCGGGCCGAACGGCGCACCGTGTACGGGATGTCGGTCACGCTGAGCAGAGTACGCGGACCGCCGGGCGCAACCGCGACTGCACCCCCTCCCGTCCCCACACCACGCGTTTCTCGCGCCGAGCAACGCACGCTTCCGGCGGCCGGCACCGGACCCTGCTCGCGGCCCAAGCAACGCACGTTTCCGCCGGCCGGCACCGGACCCTGCTCGCGGCCCACTCAACGCACGCTTCCGGCGGCCGGCACCGGACCCTTCTCGCGGACGAGCACGTGTCTGATTCGGGCCATAATCCCGGAGGTATGGCGAGATCGACGGTCAGGCTGCCGCGTGACGTGCGCGACCCTTACGAGGTGTACCTGAACGGAGTGCGCCAGGAGCTGGGCGCCGACTTCTCGGTGCGCGAGGGCGCGCTGGTGTTCGAGAAGGAGCTGCGCAAGGACAAGATCAGCGGCTGGCGCTGGCTGTTGGGCGCGTGGGGCGTCGGCACCTACCGACAGAACGATTCGGTCGATGTGCGCTACGAGGCGCCCGACGGCTCGCCGCGCGTGGCCGAGGCGCTGGAGATCGAGCCGGGCTGAGCCGGCGAACGGGACGCGGCGGGCTCCGCGGTCTGCTGCCACGGCGGCGCCAGCTTCAGCGCCGACAGAATCGCGCGCGTGGCAGGCGAGCGGTTGAGGGTGTAGAAGTGGATTCCGGGGGCACCCGCAGCGAGCAGCTCGGCGCACTGCAAGGTGGCGTAGGCGACGCCGAAGTCGCGCACCGCCTCGGAGTCATCACCACGTGCGCGCAGCTCGGCGCGCAGCGCATCCGGGATCGAGGCGCCGCATCGGGCCGCCATGCGCTCGATCTGGCCGACCCTGGTGATCGGCATGATGCCGGGGATGATCGGGACCGTGATGCCGATGTCGCGTGCGCGCTTGACGAAGTCGAAGTACAGGTGGTTGTCGAAGAACAGCTGGGTGATCAAGAAGTCGGCGCCCGCCTCGACCTTCTCGACCAGGTGCGTCAGATCGTCTTCGGGGCTGACGGCATGGATGTGGGTCTCGGGGAAGCAGGCCGCGCCGATGGCGAAGGGGTAGCCGGCGCGGATCAGCGCGACGAGTTGGCTCGAGTACTCGAGCCCGCCGTCGGTCTTGGACCACTGCTCTTGCCCGGCGGGCGGGTCGCCGCGCAGCGCGAGCACGTTGTCGATACCGGCTGCGAGCATCTCGTCGAGCGTGGCTCTCAGCTCCGGTACCGTGGCGCCGACACAGGTGAAATGGGCCATCGCCTCGAGGTCGTACTGCTCGCGGATGCGCTTGACGATGTCGATCGTCTTGGCACGTGTCGACCCGCCGGCCCCGTAGGTGACCGAGACGAACGACGGGTTCAGCGGTCCGAGCTCGGAGAGCGCCGCATCGAGGTTGCGCTCGCCCGCTTCGGTCTGGGGCGGGAAGAACTCGAACGAGAAGACGGGGCCGTCGCCTGCTGCGAGGATCTCATCTATGCGCATCGTCTAACGGTAGAGGCGCGGGGGGTAGAGGCGCGGGGCGAACGGGCGGGCTGCGAACGGGCGAGCAGCGAAAGGCGGGCAGCGCAAGAACATCCGGTTGGGGCGAGGGCCGCGCCGCGTGAGGCGGACGAGCTCGTCTCCGCGGCCGCCGTCCCACGCGCGCGCGTGCGCGCTACGCTCGCAGTCGTGTCCGAGTAGGGAGACGAAATGGTTGCGGCGGGCGACATGGTCGCACGCGAAGCTCTGTTGCTGGCCTTGCGTGAAGTCACTGTCCTGATTCTGGTGGTGGCAGTGGTGCTGTGGGTTGGGTATCAGTTCGTGCGCGGGGGGCGGCTCGGGCGCCGCAATCCTTCGAGCCGACCCTCGGAGCCGACCCCGCCGCCGTCGGCGACGCCGGCTCGGCGAGCGCGGCGAGCGTCCAGCGGCCATCGATCACGCCGGCCGCCGCACGGCCCGGTTTAGCTCAGCTTCGATCCGCGACGGACTGACTCGAACTCAGGCGGCCTGATCGATCGTCGCGGTCCAGCGCTCGGGCTCGCCGGGAATCCGCTTGGCCTGACGGGCGATCTCGAGGTGGCGCAGGAAGGCAAGGGTCTCGGTGAGCAGCCACTGGGCATTGAGCGGGGACAGCTCGCCGTAGATCCGAGGAATCAACTCGAAGGCGGTCGGCGGATCGCCCTCGCCGATCGCGGTGAGCGTCTGGCCGAGGCGTTCGCGCACGAGCTCGCGATTACCCTGGATATGCGCGTGCACGTCGGCGAACGTGCGCCCGTGTCCGGGCAGGCACAGCCGCGCGTGCAGACGCTCGACGACATCGAGCGAGTGCACGAATTCGCCGACGGGGTCGGGCGTGTAGCCGTAGTCGAAGAACAAGGAGATCCGCCCGAGCAGGTGGTCGCCGGAGATCAGCAGCCGACGCTCGGCCTGGAACAGGCACACGTGTGACGGCGCGTGTCCGGGAGTCTCGTGCACGCTCCAGGGGCCGAGATCGGTGTGCACGATCACCCCCGGCAGCAGTGGCCGGTCGGGCTCGATCGCGGCCGCGATCCCCGATTCGCGGTTCTTGGCGCGCTCGGCCGCGTACCGGCGCAGCGGCTCCTCCGGGACTCCGCTCTGACGGGCCACCTCCAGACGTCGCGCGAGCGCGGCGTCCGGGTCCTGGGCCCAGCGCGACATGTGCTCGTGGTTTGGGTGCATCCACAGCTCACAGCCGGCGCGCTGCACGATCGTGGCGGCCTGGCCGTAGTGATCGGAATGAGCGTGCGTGCAAACGACCAGGCGCACGTCCTCGATCTGCAGGCCGCACATCGCGAGCGCGCGTTCGAGCTGGACGATCGAGCCGGGCTGGTGCATGCCGGTGTCGAACAGCACGACCCCATCGCCGGCGGCCACGGCCCATGCATTGCAGTGGGGAACGCCCGGCCAGGGCAGCGGCAGGCGCAGGCGAAACACGCCCGGCAGCACCCGCTCGCCGCGGCCCAGCTCGGGCTTGGCCGCCGGGCTGGGCTTGCCTGCGGTATCGGCCGCCGGGGCGGCCTCGGAGGTGCGATCGGTCGTGCCCGCCATACAGCCAGCCTATAGACGGGCGGCAAACGAACCGATAAATCGCTGCATCACCGGCAAACCCTCCTCAAACCACCGCGGCCGGCCGGCGATTTCGAGCGTGACGCTCCGAGAGCGCCTAGACTTGGTTTTGGCCGGACGGGTCCGGGTGCACCAAAGGAGGTCGAGATGGCGGAGCAGGAGAACGCGCGCACGAGCAGCGCGGCCACGAAGGTGCAGGAGGCTGCCGCGAGCGTACAGCGGGCGACTTCAGGCAGACGCAAACGGATCTCCGGCGAGAAGGCCGAAGCCGTCGTGCGCAGGTACTTCCAGGCGGTCGACGCTCACAAGGTCGACGAGGCCGCCGCGATGTGGGCGCCGGACGGGCGCGAGGACGTGCGCGGCCAGGGCGTGTTCATCGGGCCGGAGGGAGTGCGTGAGTTCATTGGCGGCCTGATCGAGGCGGTGCCGGACATGCGCATGGAGATCGTCGAGACCACCACCCAGGACGAGCGCTGTGTGGCGCACTGGCGGCTCACGGGCACGTTCGCCGGCCCGGGCACGCTGAGTGGCGTGGCGCCGACCGGGGACAGGCTCGAGCTCGAGGGTCTCGACATGCTGAGCGTGCGCGACGGGCTGATCCAGTCCAACGACGCGTTCACGGACACGTTGGAGCTGACTCGCCAGATCGGCATGATGCCTGCGCAGGGCTCGCCCGCCGAGCAGCGGATGATGGGAGCCTTCAACGTCAAGACGCGCGTGCTGGCGGGGCTGGCGGGCACGACCGAGCCCAAGCTCGTGGCCGAGGGCGTGTGGTGCGTCCAGGGCCAGCCGGGTCGCTGCAACGTCTACATGATCGAGGACGACGGCGCGATCACGATGTTCGACGCGGGCGCCCGCACGATGTCCCGCTCGGTGGCGAGCGCGGGCGCGAGGCTCGGCGGCATCAAGCGGATCGTGCTCGGACATGCGCACACCGATCACCGCGGCAGCGCCCCCGGGCTGGGCGTTCCGGTGCTGTGCCACCCCGACGAAGTCCAGGACGCCGAAGGCAGCGGCGGCTTTCGCTACTGGCCGGCCGACCTGGCGGGAGTGCCGCCGGTGGCGAAGCAGATCCACAAAGTGCTGCACCGCTTCGCGTTCGACGGGGGACCGGTGAGCGTTGCCGGCACGGTTCGCGAGGGTGACGAGGTGGCCGGTTTCCGGGTGATCGAGCTGCCGGGCCACGCCCCGGGCCAGATCGGACTGTGGCGGGAGCGCGATCGTCTGGCGTTGGTGAGCGACTGCTTCGACACGATCGACCTGTGGGGTCGCAACAGCGCTCCGCACGCGCCGTTCGAGACCTACAGCTACGACTCCGAGCAGGCGCGCGCGAGCATGCGCAAGCTGGCCGAAATGGAGCCCGCGGCCGCGTGGCCCGGTCACGGCAACCCGATCACCGGCGATGTCCGCGGGCAGCTGCTGGCGGCGGCGGGAGAGCCGCAGGCGAGCGCGCCTGCATCCGCGAGCCCGGCGGCCGCACCCGAAGCCGCCTGAGCGTCGAGCGTGGGTAGACGCGGGCGTCGCCGGGGGGCGCAGGCCGACCGGGGGGCGCACGCCGATCCCGAAGCGGGGCGGGGCGGCGGCCGGGACAAGCTGAAGGCCCCGACCGGCGACTACACCGACGAGCAGGGCAACGTGCTGACGCTGCGCGGCTCACTCACGCCGGCCACGCGCGCGCAGTACGCCAGCACGCTCGCCGGCAACCCGCTGTCGCGTGAGGACGCCTGGCAGCGGGCAGTCGAGTTTCTGTTCGAGCGGCTGGCGATCCGCTGGACTATCGCCGGCGCACCGCTCGAAGGCCAGCACGAGCTGCTGGCCCGGTATCGGGCGGGCACCGCCGCCGAGCGCTCGTGGATTCGGGATTCCATCCGAGCACATTGCGCGGAGAACTTCCCCGATGTGAACGCGCCGTGAGGAGCATGCGCCGGCTGCGCTGAGCGCGACCGTCAGGTGCGCGGCTCGAGCAGCTCGAGGCGCGGGCCGTGGGCGACGTCGGCCGCGACAAACCGCGCCGTGGCCGGGCTGAGCACGAACTCGAGCGACTCGCCGCTGGGCGGACGGACTCGCAGGCGTCTACCTTGGTCGGTCACGGCCACGACAGTGGCGATCTCGACATGGCCGCCGAAGTGGCTGATCCGTGCGCGGGCGCCCACGCACGGGACGGGACGCGAGGGGCCGAGCATGCGGCAATGGTACGCACAGCCGGAGCAGACTCCCCAGAGCGCCTTCTCTGTCCGCTCTGCCCGCGGCATCTCGCTCTCCCTGCCCCTGCTTCTCTCCGGTCTGCGCCATCGCACGCCTTCCTGTCCCCCCACCCCTGTCGGCCACGTCGCCATGACGCGCGGCCGTGACTGCGTTGCACCGATGACCGTGCCGGCGCCACGGCCACGTCGTGGTCAAACCGTGTTCAAAGGCACGGCCAGCCGGCCGGGCCTGACCGCGTGGGCCGCTACCGTGCGATGACGATGCGCCGCACCAAGATCGTCGCGACTATCGGACCGGCTTCGCGTGAGCCGGAGACGCTGCTGCGCATGGTGCGTGCGGGCATGGATGTGGCCCGCCTGAACTACTCGCACGGGACCCGCGAGGAGCACGCCGAGACGGTGCGGCGAGTGCGCGACGCGGCGGGGCGCGCGGGCCGGCCCGTGGCGATCCTGCAGGACCTGCCCGGCCCCAAGCTCCGCATCGGGGCGCTGCGTGAGGACGTCGTCGAGCTGACCCCCGGCGAGCGACTGACGATCTTCTGTGGAGACACCGACGAGCTCGGCGGCAGCGAGCGGATGAGCATCTCCTGGGCGGGACTGGCGGGGTCGGTGGCTCCGGGAGAGGTTCTGTATCTCGCGGACGGCTCGGTGCGGCTGCGTGTGGCACAGGTGCGCGCGTCGGACGGCGAGATCGACGCCGAGATCGAGGTCGGCGGCGCCGTGGCGTCGCGGCAGGGTCTCAACATCCCCGGCCCGCTGAACTCGCTGCCGGCAGTGCCCGAGCAGGATCTCGAGCTGCTTCGGCACGGCGAGTCGATCGGTGTGGACATGGTGGCGCTGTCGTTCGTGCAGCGTCCCGAGGACGTCGAGGCGATTCGCCGCCACACGCGCCTGCCGTTGATCGCCAAGATCGAGAAGCCGCAGGCGGTCGACCGTGCCGAGGAGATCGTGCGAGCCGCCGACTGCGTGATGGTGGCGCGCGGAGACCTGGGGATCGAGCTGCCGATTGCGCGCGTGCCGATCGTGCAGAAGCAGCTGCTGCGCCTGGCGGGCCGGGCGGCGCGCCCGGCGATCACCGCGACCCAGATGCTCGACTCGATGGTGACCTCCTCGCGCCCGACGCGCGCCGAGGTGGCCGATGTCGCGAACGCGATCCTCGACGGCACCGACGCAGTGATGCTTTCGCAGGAGACGGCGATCGGCGCGTATCCGGTCGAGGCGGTCGCGATGATGGCAGCGGTGGCCGAGCAGACCGAGACGATCGCGCCTTACGAAGACTGGAATGCCTCTCGGGTGCGCCGCGTCGACACCGATCCCGCCTACACGATCGCGCACAACGTCTGCGTGGCGGCCCGCGAGCTGCAGCTCGACGCGCTCGTGATTCCGACGCTTTCCGGGCGCTCGGCGCGGCTGGTGTCGGCGCACCGGCCGACGGTCCCGATCTACGCGCTGTCGCCCGGCAAAGAGACCGTGCGCCGCTGCGGGCTGATGTGGGGCGTGCAGGCAGCCTCGATGCGCCGGCACGAGACGACCGAGGCTCTGATCGCGGACGCGGCCAAACGCGTGATCGAGCTGGGCTGGTGCGAGCCCGGCCAGCGCGTAGCGATCACCGCCGGGCTGCCGTCTGGGCGCCCGGGCACGACGAGCCTGGTGCAGATCCAGGAGCTGTAGCCGGGCGAGCCGTGCGTACGCGCGCGTGGGTCGCCGTCGAGGTCTCGCCAGCGAGCACCGCGATCGAGGCGCGGGGCGGCTGAGCTGGATCAGCCGCCCACGGCGACGCCGGTGTGACCGTAGAAGTCCGCCTCTTCGCGCCCGAGCTCGGTGACCGGGTCGTCTCCGTACATCCACTCGCGCGCGATGCGGTGCCAGTTGGCGCCGGCGCGCAGCTGCGAGAGGACGGCGAGCGTGAGCATCTCCATGCGCCGGCCGAACAGGTGCTCCGGTCGCATGTCCTGATGGCGCATCTCGCGGAAGTAGCTCGAGCGTGGGTCCGAGCTCTCGATCATCACCTCGGTGGCGATGTCGGGGCTGAGGCGCACCGTTTCATCCGCGGTCGTGTACCACCAGATCGCCGAGCGCACGAACGCCAGCAGATGCTCGGGGTCGACGCGCTCGGGCTCGGGCAGGAATCCGGATGCGGCGAGCAAGCGGTGCAGCTCGGCGGCATCGCCCTCGCAGACGGCTCGCTGACAGGCGAGCTCGAGCTCGACCGGTGCGCGGTCCATGCGCTTGAACAGGCCGAAGTCCAGGAAGGCGACGTGTCCGTCATCGAGCAGCAGGAAGTTGCCCGGATGGGGATCGCCTGAGAACTGCCGGTGTCTGTAGAGGCAACCGAGGAAGAAGCGGAAGATGATCTCGCCCACGCGGTCGCGCTCGCGCTGCGGGCGGCGCTTGAGCTGCTCGAAGCCGACGCCTTCGACGAGCTCGGTCACGAGCACACGCTCGCGCGAGAGGCTCGTGACGACGTCCGGGATCGCGATGAACGGGTGACCGCGAAAGATGCGCGCCAGCGCGCTCTGGTTCTGGGCCTCGAGCTCGTAGTCGAGCTCCTCGCCGATGCGTTCCCTGATCTCGGTGGCGACCGCCTTCGCATCCAGCCCGGGCGTCATGCGCTTGAGCAGTCGCATGATCATGTCCAGGTTCTGCATGTCGGCGCGCACGGCGGCTGCGACGCCGGGGTACTGGACCTTGACCGCGACGCGACGGCCGTCCAAGAGCGTCGCCCTGTACACCTGCCCGATCGAGGCGGCCGCGATCGGCTCCTCATCGAAGCTCTCGAACAGCTCCGCGATCGGGGCTTCGAGATCGTCCTCGATGACGCGGCGCATCTGCTTGAACGAGACCGTCGGCGCCGCGTCGCGCAGCTTGGCGAGCTCCTGCTGGAACTCCTCGCGGTACTCCTCGCCAACGAGTCCGACATCGAGGAAGGACATCACCTGGCCGAGCTTCATGGCGGCCCCCTTCATCGTCCCGAGCGCCGCGACGATCTGCTTGGCGGTCTCGAGCTGACGCCTCGCCAGCGCCTCCTCGGAGGCCTGCTCGCCGCGCGTGACGTTCGCGGCGCGTGTGCCGAACTGCTTGACGGCCTCGCTGGCCGCCAGCTTGCCGACCGCCGCGGTCCTGCGCACGCGCGAGGTGGGGATCTTGTCTTTGCTCTCGCGCGAGGCCATACGCCTGAATCGTAGGCGCTCGGCAAAGAGCCTCCGGCAGGCCGGCGCCCAGCCGAGGGACCGTCAGGCGGGCTCGACGCGCGATCCCGGCACGATGTCGTCCGAGCCGTCGGGCCAGCGCACCCACGCCTTGGTGCCGCCGTCGTAGTCGCGGCAGCTCAACACCAGCGTCGCGGGCTCGCCGAGCGCGGTGCAGGACTTCTGGCCCCCGGGGTCGAGGCCGCGCCAGACACGGATGAACGGATTCTCCTGCCACTCGCGCGACACGGTGGTCGGTTCGGCGTGACCCGGCTCGATCACGGTCTGCGGCGGCAGCTCCATCAGCGTGCCCATGATCGAGTCCTTCAGATCGAGGTATGTCGTGTGCCCGGGCGCGCGCACCCCTCCGACCGAGCCGGCGAACAGCGTGTCACCGGTGAACACGACCGCAGGAGTGTCGGCGGTCGGCTGACTGACCAGGAACGAGAGCATGCCGGCGGTATGACCGGGCGTGTGCAGCGCGCGCAGCTCGAGCTCCCCAAAGCGCATGGTGGCGCCTGCCTCGAGCGGGCTGGCCGGTGTGTCCGAAAGCGCCTCGAGCTCGAGCGGATGGATCAGCACCTCGAGGCCGGGCCAGCGTTCGCGCAGCTGCGCGACCTCGCAGACGTGGTCGAAGTGGTGATGGGTGAGCAGCACGTGGCTCGGCTCCAGCCCCAGGCGCTCGGCGCTGTCGAGCAGCGGCCCAACCGGACCGCCCGCGTCGATGAACAGCGCCGGTCCTCCCTGGCCATCGGCCAGGAGATAGGTGTTCGAGACGAACTGAGGATGCGATGAGCGCTCGATCAGCACGACGGCATCCTTGCATGATGCGCCCGCAGCCGAGCCGCGGCGCGAGCCGCCGCCGGGCAGGCGCCCACGAATAGACTCCCGCCATGGCCCTGATCCACACGTGCTACCGGATCACCGACATCGATCGTTCCGTGGCCTTCTACGAGGCTCTCGGCTTCGAGGAGGTCGGGCGGATCCCGATTCGCGACGAGGCGGTGAACGTTTTCATGAACCAGCCCGGCGACGGCAAGATGCCGCGCCTGGAGCTGACCTACAACTTCGGCGTCGACGCCTACGAGATCGGCACCGGCTACGGGCACATCGCGATCACCAGCGACGACCTCGACACCACCCTGGCCAGGCTCGCCGAGCAGGGCATCAAGCCCGAGCGCCCGCCCTATGCGGTGCGCGAGGGCGGCAACCGTCTGTGCTTCGTGCGCGATCCGGACGGCTATCGGATCGAGATCATCGAGCAGGGCTGAGCAGGCTCGCCGACCCCGGTCCTAAGCCGGCTCGCCCCAGCGCGAGTCGCCGTGGTCGCGCGAACGCTGATCATCGACCGCGGGCGCGTCGTCGGGCGCCAGCCCGGCCTCGGTCAGCATGCGGCGCAGGTCGACCAGCATGGGCTCGCCGACATCCTTTCCGTGCGGCGGCGTGAGGACCTCTGTCTCGGGACCGATGGTGACATCGAGCTTGCCGTTGTGCCGCTCCTGGACCGTGCCGACGGCACGCAGCAGCGACAGGACCTCGCGCCACTCGATGTTGGCGCTCGAGGAATGACTGAAGATCTTGCGCAGGGTGTCGCGATGGTGGCTGCTCAGGTGCTCGGGCATGACCGGTGTCCTCGCCTTCCGACAGGGGCGCGGCGGCGTCAGCGTATCGTGCCGCGAGTCGGTGAGGACTGACGAGCCGTGCCGCCGGCGAGCGTATCGTGCCGCGATCCGGTTGGGCCTGACGGGCGTGCGGCCGGCGAGGCGCTCACGCGAGCACGCGCCGGCGGAAGTTGCGCAGGCCGAGCGCGAGGAAGCCGGCGCAGAACACGATCATCACCGGATAGATCACGTACAGGGGCATGTGTGAGGCTTCGGTGAGCGCCGCTCGCATGCCCTCGGTGACGTAGATCAATGGGTTGATCAACACGATGATCTGCAGCCAGTGAACGCCCCCCACCTGCACGGGCGCGAGCCTGGTCCACTGGTAGTAGGTGCCGCCGAGGAACGTGAGCGGCAGCACGACGAAGCCGAACATCAGGCCGATGTTGCGCGGCTCGAAGGTGGTTCCGAGCAGCAGGCCGAGCGCCGTCATCGTGACGCAGGCGAGCGGGATCAGCGTGATCACGACCGGCCAGTGAACCGACAGATGGGCGTGCACGCCGGGGGCATGGATGACCGCGGCGATCGGGAAGACGATCAGCGCAGCCAACAGGCCCTGTGCGGCCCCGGACAGGACCTTGGCGACGGCGACCAGCCAGATCGGACAGGGCGCCTGCACGCGGTCCTCGATCTCACGGGTGTAGCCGAACTCGGTCGAGAGCTGCAGGGCGACCGCCTGGATGCCCTGGAACATGATCGAGATCGCCACCACGCCGGGGACGAGCACGGTCGCAAAGGCCGACTCGGCGACCTTGCCGCCCCCGCCGCCGACGCCTTGGCCGATGCGCGGGAACACGTACAGGAACACGAACACGAGCAGGAACGGCTGGATCACGGTGCGCACGACGAACTCGCCGAAGTGCTTGCGCAGCACGACCAGGTCGCGCAGGATCAGGGCGTGCAGCGCGCTGCGGCTGGCGGCGGCGCTGGAGCGGGTGGGCGCCGTGGCGATCGGCGCCTGGGGCGCGGCGCTCGACGGCTGCGTCGCCGCAGAGGCCATCAGTCGCGCAGCTCCTTACCGGTCAGGTTGATGAACACGGTCTCGAGGCTGGGCTCGCTGACCGACAGGTCGACGACCTCGAATCCGGCCCGCTCGGCGGCGTCCACCACGCGCGGCACGAGCCGATCGGCGCCCTCGACGTGCAGCTCGACACCGTCGTGGACGACGCGCGTGCGCGTCACGCCTGGGAGCTCGCGCTCGAGCAGCTGCGCGAGCGCCTGCTGTTCTCCGGCGGCCTTGACTGTGACGATCGTGTCGGCGCCAACCGAGCGCTTGAGGCCGCCCGGCGTGTCGAGCGCGAGGATCTTGCCGTGGTCCATGATCGCGACCCGGTCGCAGAGTTGATCGGCCTCCTCCATGTAGTGGGTCGTGAGCAGGATCGTCTGGCCGGCGCGGTTGAGCTCGCCGAGCAGCTCCCACAGCGCGAGCCGGCTCTGCGGGTCCAGGCCGGCGGTGGGCTCGTCCAGAAACAGCACCGCCGGACGGTGGAAGATCGCGCGCGCGACCATCAGCCGCTGGGCCATTCCACCGGAGAGCGCATACACCGACGCCTTCGCCCACTTCGACAGCTGGAACTGCTCGAGCAGCTGATCGGCGGTCCGGCCGGAGTCGCGCGCGCCGATGCCGAACAGGCGTCCGTGGAAGTACAGGTTCCCCCACACCGTGAGCTGGCGGTCGAGCGTGTTCTGTTGCGAGACGATCCCGATCAGCTGCTTGGCCAGCGTCGGATGCGCCACCACGTCGATTGCGGCCACCCGAGCCGAGCCTGAGGTCGGGATCACGCGTGTGGTCAGCATGCCCGCCGTGGTGGTCTTGCCCGCTCCGTTGGGGCCGAGCAGCCCGAAGATCTCCCCCGTGCCGACACTGAGGTCGAGGCCGTCGACCGCGGCGAAGTCCGCTCCCGCGTAGACCTTGGTCAGGGCCAGGGTCGAGATGATCGCGCCACCGTCTGAAGCACCATGGTCGGGCGCGCGAACGTCGGACGCGCCAGCTTCGGGCACGCGACCATTCGCTGAATGGCGGCCGGCCATCCGTTCAATGTACCCTGAGCACAGCGATGGCGGGCACGGACAAGATCGCCAAGAACCTCGAGCGCTTCGCCCAGGCGGTGGCGGCTCACGATCGCGAAAATCCGACTCACACCGCATACGGGATCGGTCTCGCGCACTTCGACATGGAGCGCCTGGGCTTCGAGGAGGGCGAGGAGATCTTGCCCGGCATCACGATCCACGCCGACGGCAAGACGACCGGCAACTTCAGAGTGCTTTGCGATGTCGAACACGACGACGGCGCGGTCGAGCAGGAGGCTGAGACGGTAGAGGCGGTGGCGACCCGCTCGGTCCCGGCGAGCGCCCCTCACGAGTTCGAGCAGGACCCGCCGGGCCGTTTCGAGCGCTGACGCGCGGGCGCGCGCGTGAGCCGGCATTCGAGGGACCACCGTTTGAGCGGCGGGGCGCGTGACTACGGGCTCGGCAGCGGTACGCGCGCGCGCGCGGCGATGAGCCCGACCAGACGCTCGATCGTCGGACAGGACAGGCCGTGACGAGCACCCGCGCGCAGGATTGCGCCGGGGATCGCGTCCAGCTCCGGCGGACGTCCGGCGGCGATGTCGCGCTGCATCGAGCTGCCGAGCGTGTCGTGGGCGAGCTCGAGCTCACCGAGCGCGACCCCCGCGTCGACATCGCGCGCTCCCTCTGCCTGGCCGACGGCGCAGGCCTCGGCGATCGTCGCGATCAGCTCGTCGCGAAGCTCCGGCGTGCTGCGGATCTCGCCGAGCAGCTTGTCGTAGGCGCTGGTCGTGCAGGCAAGCGCGTTCAGGCGCACGAGCTTCGACCACATGACGTCGGCCTCGCAGCGCTGCGAGATCGGCAGCACCACGCGCGCGGGTATGTCGGCGTCGTCGAACATCTGGGCAAGCCGCTCCATACCCGCCTCCGCGTCGAGACTTGCGGACGCCATGTCCACCCGCAGGAACTGGCTGGTGTGCACGATCACGCCGGGCTCGGGGCGGTCTGACTCGACGCGGATCGTGGCCGCGAGCACGGTCTCGGGAGCAAACCGCCCGCGCAGCAGCGCGATGTGATCGAGGCCGTTGAGCAGGGGCAGCACGAGCGCCGGCGCCGCCTCGATGCGCTCGAGCGCGTCCGACAGGCCCGCGGCCTTGGTCGCGACGATCAAGACATCGACCGGATCGCACAGGCCGGCGGAGACGGGCACAGGCACGCCGAAGTCGCCGAACATGACGCTTCGAAGCCGCAGGCCGTGCTCGTCGATCGCCTGCGCGGTGGACTCGCGCGCGATCACCTGAACTGCGACGCGATGGGAAGCTCCGCTGCCCGCGGCACTCCCGAGCTCGGCATCGGCGCGGACGCGCTGCGCATCGGCCCGCGCGAGCACCGCCGCCAGCAGACCGCCCACCCCGCCCGGGCCGAGAATCGCAACCCTCATGCGAACACATCGATATCACGCCGCGCCGGGGCGCGGTCACTAGCCTGTAGACGAGCATGGTCACGCAACCGCCATCGAGCACCGCCGGCCAGCCGCAGGTTCTCGCCCGCGGGCCCTGGGCGATCGAGCAGATCGCGGCGAGTTGGCGCTCCGAGCCCTATCAGCCCTCGCGCGAGGACAGTGAGGCGGCCGACCAAGCGATCACCGAGTTGCGCGAACGCGGCTCGCCGAGCCACGACGGTATCGCGGCGCGGCTGGTCGGCTATTCGGAGGAGCCCGAGGGCGGGATCACGCTCGAGTTGCAGCCGCAGCGCTGGGCGCTCAGGCTGCTCGCCGGCGACGCGTCCCACAGCGTGGCGGCCTTGTGTGTGACGCGGTCGGCCGACGGCCGCTGGCTGGCGGGCCGGCGCGCATCGTGGGTCGCAACCTGGGCGGGACGCTGGGCCCTGGGCGCCGGCGGCGCGGTCGATCACGAGGAGAACCCCGCCGATACGCTGGTGCGCGAGCTCCGCGAGGAGTGGGCGGTGGAGCCGGCGCGCGTGCGCGGCGAGGCGCTCCTGTGCCTGCCCCACCGGCTCGTGATGTTCGTCGGTCAGGCATGGCTGGCGGAGGGCGCGGACGCCGACGTGACTCCGGATCACGAGCACGACGAGTTCGCCTGGTGGCCGCGCGAGATCGAGCAGTGGCCCACGGAGGCAGAGGCGCCGCTGCGTCTGATGGCGCAATGGCTGTCGGCGGAGTGAGCTCAGCCGGTCGAGCGAGCCCGGCGGGCCAACCGCGTCCAGCCGCTCGAGCTGGCCCGGCGACTCACCCGAAGACGGCCGATCAAGCGAACCCCGCCGCTCGACCGAGCCCAATCGGCCGGTCGGGCGCGGCCCCTCAGACGAACCCGATTCGTCACGCGCGCGCAGCCACCAGCCCAAGACCAGAGGCGCGTCGCCTCGGACCGATCACGGTCGGCCGTCTGAAGTGGGTGTCGTTCACACATTCGTGCATCTACACCGCGCTGCTGGTGTGCGCGTTCGCGCTGAGCAAGCCCGAACCGGTGACCTTCGTGCTGGGGATGACGCACGGGCTGCTGTGGATCGCGATGTCGGTGACGTGCATCGTCTGCGCGCGCCTGCGCGTGGTGTCGCTGCGCCTGGCGGTGGCAGTCGCGGTGCTGGGCGGCATCGGGCCGTTCTTCGGGAGCTATGAGTTCGTGCGCGAGCAGCGCAGCCGCGAGGCGCAGGCCTCGTCGGACGCTGTCGAAGAGGTGTGAAAAAAGCGCGCGTGCAAGCCATTTGCCTCGTGATGAGGTCGGCCGAGCGACCGCGCTAGAGTGAATGAACATGGCCACGGGCACCACGACTCCGGAGACGATCGATGTCGTGACACCCGCAGCAGGCGAGTCGGTCACCGAGGGAACGATCCTCGAATGGCACGCCAAGGTGGGCGAGCGGATCCAGGCCGGTCAGACGATCGTCGAGATATCGACCGACAAGGTCGACGTCGAGCTGGACGCACCCGCGACCGGGACTGTCAGCGAGATCCTGGTCGAGGAGGGAGACACGGTCACCGTAGGGCAGGTGATCGCGAGGATCGTGGTTGGCGATGAGAATGGCGCGGGGTCGCCCGCGCCGGGGGCCACCTCCGAGCAATCTGACAGCAACGGCGGTGGGCCGAGCGCGCGGGCGGACGGTGCGACCGAGCCGAGTGCCGAGCTCGACGGCGCGACCAAGCCGAGCGCTGCCGTCGAGTCCCCGGGCGCACGGGCGCCCGACCCCGGCGCAGCGCCCGCCGGATCCGGCGGCGCCGATGGTCACCGAGCAAGCGGCGCGGGCGGCTTTGCAAGCGCGTCTGACGGACGGGCGCAGCCGGCGGCAGATGCCTCGCCGGTGGCGACACGGGCCGCGGCCGCCGAGGGAGTTGACCTCGGGAGCGTCCGCGGGAGCGGGCCCGGTGGGAGGATCATGAAGGCGGACGTGCTCGAGGCGGCCTCCGGCAACGGCGGCTCAGCAGGTGTGGCGACCCCCCCGCGCCCCGCTGGAGAGCCGGCGCGCCGCGAGCAGGAGGGCAGGGCTGGACGGGACGGCCAGGTCGCAGGCGCCCATCCGCTCAGGGGCGGGGCGGCGGCGCTGGCCCGCTACATGGAGCAGTCGCGCTCGATACCGACCGCGACGAGCTTCAGGACGCTGACCGTGAGCGAACTGGACGCGCGCCGGCGCGAGCTCAAGGCGGCAGGTCGCAAGGTCTCGTTCACCCATCTGATCGCATACGCGATCGCGCGCGCGGGCGTGGCGATGCCGGTGATGGCGAACCACTACGCGGAGGTCGAGGGCAAGCCCAATCGCATCGACGATGGACGGGTGAACCTTGGACTGGCGGTGGACATCGAGAAGAAGGACGGCACGCGGACGCTGCTGGTGCCCGTGATCGTGGACGCGGGCAGCCTCGGCTTCGATCGATTCATCGAGGCATATGACGCGCTCGTGGAGAAGGCGCGCACGAACACGCTCGGCCCCGACGACCTGCAGGGGGCGAACATCACGCTCACCAACCCGGGCGGCATCGGCACGGTCGCGTCGGTGCCCAGGCTGATGCCGGGCCAGGGCACGATCATCGCGACCGGCGCAATCGGGTATCCGCCCGGTCTGGCCAACGTGGGAGCCCAGCTGGGGGCGGAGAAGGTCATGACGATGACCTCGACCTACGACCACAGGATCATCCAGGGCGCGGAGTCCGGGCGGTTCCTCGCCGAGATCGACGCGCTCTTGCACGGTGAGGAGGGCTTCTACGAGCAGGTGTTCGCGGCGCTGGGCCTGCCGCTGAGCGCGCGGCGAGCGGACTCGCCCACCACCACTGAGCCGGCGGGCGCCATCGAACGGGCGCAGCCGGCGGCGCCGGACGGGACGAGCGAGGAACTGATGGCGGCCGTGCACGCCGCGAGCGTGCTGGTGACGCGGTTCCGCAGCCACGGCCATCTGGCCGCGCGCCTGGACCCGCTCGGCTCCGAGCCCGAAGGCGAACCGGGGCTGAACCCGGAGTCGCTCGGCTTGACCCCGGCGATCGCGGCGCGGATCCCGGCGCGGATCCTGCAGATGTATGTGGCAGGTGACACGCTCGCCGACGCGTTGCCGCATCTGCGCGAAACCTACTGCGGGACGATCGCCTACGAGATCGAGCACATCGCTTCGCACCGTCAGCGTGTGTGGCTGCGCGAGCGCATCGAGTCGGGCGCGTTCCGTCAGCCGCTCAGCGCCGACGAGCAGCTGATGCTGCTGCGGCGGCTGACCGAGGTGGACGCGCTCGAGCGTTTCATGCACAAGGCCTATCTCGGCCAGCATCAGTTCTCGATCGAGGGTCTCGACATGACCGTGCCGATGCTCGACGAGCTGACTCAGCTCGCGGCTGCCCAGGGCTGTCGGGAGGTGGTCGTCGGGATGGCCCACAGAGGTCGGCTGAATGTGCTGGCCCACAACCTCGGTCGCCCCTACGACACGATCTTCGCCGAGTTCGAGGGCGCGTCGACGCTCGAGGCGGTCACGACGATCCCCCAGGGCGGCACCGGCGACGTCAAGTATCACCACGGCACCCAGGGCACCTATCAGCTGCCCGCGGGCGGCTCGATCATGGTCAACCTCGAGTCCAACCCGAGCCATCTGGAGTACGTCTCGCCGGTCGTCGAGGGGGCTACGCGGGCAGCCCAGACCACCCGCGAAGGCCCGCACGCTCGTCAGGACACCGACGCGGCGATGCCGATCGTGATCCACGGCGACGCCTCGTTTCCGGCTCAGGGCGTGGTCGCCGAGACGCTCAACCTGCAGGCCCTCGACGGCTACAAGGTCGGCGGGACGGTGCACCTGATCATGAACAACCAGATCGGCTTCACCACCGACCCCGACGACGCTCGCTCGACGCAATGGGCTTCAGACCTGGCCAAGGGCTTCGACGTGCCGATCATCCATGTCAACGCCGACGACGTTCCCGCCTGCATGAGCGCCGTGCGTCTCGCATTTGCCTTCCGGCGGGAGTTCGGGCACGACGTGCTGATCGACCTGATCGGGTACCGGCGGTTCGGCCACAACGAGTCGGACGAGCCGGCGTACACACAGCCCGAGATGTACGCCAAGATCAAGACCAAGAAGCGCGTGTCAGAGCTGTGGGCAGAACAGCTGATCGCTCAGGGCGTGGTGACTCGCGAGGAGGTCGACAAGCTCGGACAGAGCGTGTGGGACAACCTCACGCTGCTGCACCAGCGGTTGAAGGCCAAGATCAAGGCCGCCGCCGAGCAGGGCACCGAGGAGGGCACCGGCGAGTATCAGCTGGACCGTACGCGCAGCCCCGACGTCAGCACGGCGGTGGCGGCGCCCGAGCTGCGCAAGCTGGGCGAGGAGCTGCTGCGCGTTCCGGACGGGTTCACGGTCCATCCCAAGCTCGTCAAACAGCTGCAGCGACGCCGCGATGCGCTGAACGGCGCCGAGAGCACCGCGCCGCAGGGCGAGGGCGCAGCCGCGAGCGACGGGCCGGCTGCGCGCCTTGACTGGGCACATGCCGAGGCGCTGGCGTTCGCGTCGCTGTTGACCGAGGGCACACCGATCAGGCTGACGGGGCAGGACACCGAGCGCGGTACCTTCAGCCAACGCCACATGGTTCTGCACGACGCCAAGACCGGGCAGGCGGTGTGTCCGATCCAGAGCCTGCCGGATGCCGAGGCGCCGTTCGAGCTGCACAACAGCCCGCTGTCAGAGCTGGCCTGTCTGGGCTTCGAGTACGGCTACAGTCAGGAGGCGCCCGAGACGCTCGTGCTGTGGGAGGCGCAGTTCGGCGACTTCGTGAACGCCGCCGACGTGATCATCGATCAGTTCATCGTGTCGGGGCTGGCGAAGTGGGGACAGAGCACGCGCCTGACGCTGCTGCTTCCCCACGGCTACGAGGGCTCCGGGCCCGAGCACTCGTCGGCGCGACTGGAGCGCTTCCTGTCGCTGGCGGCCGAGGGAAACATCCGTGTGGCGAGTCCGACGACGCCTGCGCAGTACTTCCATCTGCTGCGCCGTCAGGCGCGCGTGGCCAAGCAGCGCCCGTTGGTCGTGATGACGCCGAAGTCGTTGCTGCGCCTTCCGCAGGCGACCAGCTCGGTAGAGGATCTGTCCGGCGAGACTCGCTTTCATCCGGTGTTGGCCGAGCCCGGTGTCGAGAACGAGCGGGTCACGCGACTGGCGCTCTGTACCGGCAAGATCTACTACGACCTCGTCGGCCATCCGGATCGGCCCTCGCACACGGGGCTTGCCGTCGGACGGGTCGAGCAGCTGTATCCATTCCCCGAAGAGCCGATCATGGAGCTGATCAGCTCCTATCCGAACCTGCAGGAGATCGTCTGGGTGCAGGAGGAGCCGAGGAACATGGGCGCGCGGGCGCACATGTTCCCGCGGCTGATGCAGATCATGGACGAGCACCTCGGCTTCGGGTACATCGGCCGGCCCGAGCGCGCCAGTCCGGGCGAGGGCTATCCGGCGGCGCACATCAGCGAACAGAACCGGATCGTGACCACCGCGATCGACTTGCGCGTGCCGATATCGCAGTACCCGCGCAAGGTCCCGGGCCAGCGCTGATGAAAGCCCTGTGGCGCCGATTCCGGATGATCATGGCGCAGCGCAGGCGCAAGAAGCGCTTGCGCTAACGCCCGCGCCAGACCGGCTCGCGCTTCTCCTTGAACGCGGCGGCGCCCTCTTTGGCGTCCTCGGACACGAACACGGGGCCCGAGATGGCGCCTTGCTTCTCCCACATCTCAGCTGTCGACCAGTCGTACTGCTCCTGCAGGATCCGCTTGGAGGCGCTCAGCGCCAGCGGTCCGTTGCGCGCGATCGCCGCGGCGAGCTCGAGGGCGACGTCGACGGCCGCGCCCGGGTCGGCCAGCCGGTTGACGACACCGAGCTCGTAGAAGCGCTCGGCCGGCATCGTGTCGCCGGTGAGCGCGAGCTCCATGACGACGTGGTAGGGCATGCGTCGCGGCAGGCGCAGGAGCGCGCCGCCGGCGGCGACCAGCGAGCGCTTGGCCTCGGGGATCCCGAGCTTGGCGCCACGCGCGGCCACGATCAGGTCGCATGCGAGCGCCACCTCCATGCCGCCCGCCACCGCGAAGCCCTCGATCGCGGCGATCAGCGGCTTGAGCGAAGCGCGCTGCGCGATGCCTGCGAAGCCGCGATCGCCAAACCAGGGGGACTCGCCACGCACGAACGCGCCGAGGTCCATGCCTGCCGAGAAGAAGCCGCCGGCGCCGGTGAGCACCCCGACCGACAGCGAGGCATCGGCGTCGAGCTCATCGAGCGCGCCCGCCACGCCCTCCGCGACGGCCGCGTTGACGGCGTTGCGGACGTCGGGACGGTCGATCGTGATCAGCAGGACGTTGTCACGCCGCTCGCTGCGCACAGCCGGCTGCTCGGCGGCGGCCTCGGCGGGCGCGTCCGGGGAGTCGGTGGCGGGCTCGGCCATCGGTTGCAGAGCCTACCTGGTGAGCGCCAGATCGTGCGGGCAGGCACGAGCCGCGCGCCTACACGGCGACCCTCGGATCAGGCGCGAACAGCGTCAGCTCGGGCTCGCGCGTGCCACGCAGCAACTCGATGTCGACCTCGACGCAGTCGATGCTGCGCGCGGCCGCCAGCACGCGTGCCTGGGGCTTGATCACCTTGGCCACGAGCACGCCGCGGCAGGACTCGAGCGCGGGATCCAGGCGAATGCGCTCCAGGTAGCGGGTGAGCTGCTCGACGGCCTCGATCGTGGCGATGCGCTTGATCTCGACCGCGACCCACTCGTCGGCGCCGTCGCGGCACATCAGGTCGACGGGACCGATGTCGGTGGGCCACTCGCGGCGGACGAGACGAAAGCCCTCGCCGCACCACTGCGGAGCGTCGGCGAGCAGCTCCTGTAGCTCGCGCTCGATGCCCTGCTTCTCCTGGGTGGAGGCGACGTCGAGATCGTGCTCGATGTCGGCCAGCACCTCCTCGATCGCGACCTCGACGCGTTCGTCGTCGCGCTGCTTGCGCACGACCAGGCGCTCGAGCTCGGCACTCGGGTCGCCGCCGCGATGCGCCTGCTCGAGCACGGTCGGCGGGGTCATCCAGTTCAGCGGTTTGACGTTCGGCCCGCCGCCGTCGGCCCACACCATGAACGTGCCGTCTGCCTTGAGCATCAGCAGGCGAACCGCCACGCCGAGGACGGTGGTGGTGCGGCCGATGTAGGAGACCTCACAGCGGGCGACGATCAGGCGCACCGGCCGACGGTACCTGCTGCGCCGGATCAACGTGCTGGAGCGAATCAACGCCGGCAGGATCCGGTTCGAGGTCATACACGCCGCCGACCCCCGTTGTGGCGCTGGCCGGGCCAGCCGGCGGCGCCGGCGGCTGGCCCGTCGGCACGGGCGCGGGGCGAGTCGCTGGCTCCTGGCCCATGGCCTCGCGAAACTCGCGCAGGCCCTTGCCCAGGGCGCGCGCGACTTCGGGCAGGCGCTTGGGCCCAAGCACGAGCAGTGCGACGGCGCCTATGAACAGCAGATGGACCGGGCTCTCGATTCCCACGGCGGGCTGTCAGGCCGTTCTGTGCTCGCCAAAAGTCATACCGATCCAGGGTACCGCTCGCGGAACGCCGACTGCGAGCCTTCGCGACCATCCACGGCGTTGCCGGGGCTCGTCGTCTTTAGAGGATGTTGACGGCCCGGGAGACGATCAGCCCGATCGTGATCAGCGACACGATCGCTTGGAGGCCCATCACGCTCTTTGCCATCGCGCTGAGCGGCATCGTGTCGGTGGGAGAGAACGCGGTCGCGTTGGTCAGCGACACGTACATGTAGTCGATGAACCGGGGTCGCCACCCGCTCGGCTCGATCCGGTCATCGGACATCTGCGGGAACAGGAAGTCGGGCGGGCCGTCGTGCCCGGCAGCGCGCACGCCGGGTCCGCCGCGGTCGAGCTCCCAGTACCAGAGACTGAAGATCATGAAGTTGGTGATCCAGATCAGGAAGCCGGCGCCGATCAGCTCGCGGCCGCTGGAGACGTTGTGATGCAGGAGGTAGTGCGTGAGCGCCACGAGCGAGAATACGTTGGCGGCGCTTACGAGGGCGGTGATCGCAAGCGCGGTCCGCCGGCGACCCCTGTGCTCTTGCACGAGCTTGCGCGGGGTCGCCACGGACAGGCCCACGAGCAGGACGGTCTCGATGCCCGGCACCAGCCACGTCGGACCCGCCGTCAGACGCTGCGGCAACGCCAGCTGCAGGATGATTGTCGCGAGCACCGTCAGCTGGGCCGGCCAGAACGATTCGGCGGCCGCGGGCGGCGGGTAGGGACGCCCGGCCTGGCTCGATGATGCCGTGGCCACGAACCGAGAGCGTAGGCCGCGGGTCGGAAGTGATTTACGCGGCTGCGGCCCCGGCTCGCTGCGGCGACGATTCTCGGCTCGCCTGTGGCTCGAGCGCGAGCGCTTCGGCGATCAGCTCGCGCTGCGCGTCGGTGGGACCGAGCTGCTGGGCGCGGCGCAGGGCCTGCAGCGATCCCTCGCGGTCGCCCAGGCGCAGGCGCAGGCGACCGAGGCGCTCCCAGGCGCTCGCGTCCGCTGGCCCGCGGTCGGCGGCTCGCTCGGCGGCCTCCTCGGCGAGATCGATGGCGCCCATGTCCTCGTAGATGCGCGCGGCGAAGCGATGGGCGGCCGGATTACCGTTGTCGGCGCGCGCCCAGTCGCGCGCCGAGCGGGCAGCGGCGTTGAGGTTGCCGGCCTGCCAGAAGGCAAGCGTCATCAGACGCAGCACGGCCACGTTGCGCGGCTCGGCGTCGCGCGCGTACACGAGCCGTTGCGCGGCGAGCTCGAACTCGCCTTCGGCCATGGCCCGTTGCGCGGCGACCATGAAGCGCTCGACCCGCTCGCTGGCGGGGTCGGGCCTGGAGAAGTCCACGAAGCGCAGGCTTCCGGCCGGGACGGTGCGGATGCCGTGGCTGAAGCGCACGCGGGCCCACTGCTGAACGTCCTCGTCGCCGGTCGGGTTGCCGCTGAAGTAGATGCCCGCCACGGTCCCGACGCCCCACTCGGGGTAGGAGACGCAGCGCGCGTAGCGATGGACGACCGAATGGTCGGGGACCCGGCTCCCGAACGGGTCGTGCTTGGCGCGGTCGGCCGCCTGGGCGCGGGCGCGCTGCTCGGCCTCGTAGGCGCGGCGTCCCTCCTGTTCGCGGGCACGACGGGCCGCCGCCGCGCTGGCGCGTACGGCGTTGCGCGAAACACGTCCGCCGCGCGAGGTCTCGGCGAGCCGCTCGAGCTGGTCGGCGGCCTCGTTGATGGCCTTCAGATGGCGCTCGTGCTCGAATTGGCGCCCCGCGGGCGCGATGTCCGGGTGCCAGCGCTTGGCCATGCGCCGGCGGGCAAGCTGAACGTCGCGCTTGTCGAAGGGCGGCTCCAGCTCGAGCAGCAGCAGGTGCTGCTCGATGTCCAGAACGGTCGCGTCCATGGCTAAATAACGTTATCGGGCCGAGGGCCTGGCGTGGGCAAGATTCGTCGGCGCGCTTGCAGACTGCGCCGGCCGCGGTCGTGGCCCAGGTTCGCCGAGCCAGAGCGCGCACGAGCGCCCGAGGCCGAGCGCCGAGCCAGAGCGCCCGAGCCGAGCGTCCAAGCCCGAGCGCATATCCTGCTCGGCGCGATGCCGGCCCAGTACGTCTTCACGATGCAGCGCCTGACCAAGCTGGTGCCGCCCGACAGGACGGTGCTCGAGAACATCACGCTGGCGTTCCTGCCGGGCGCGAAGATCGGGGTGCTCGGGTACAACGGCGCGGGCAAGTCGACGCTGCTGCGGATCATGGCGGGCCTCGATGAGGACTTCCGAGGCGACGCGGCGCTCGCGCAAGGCGCGAGCGTGGGCATGCTCGCGCAGGAGCCGGCGCTCGACGAGGACAAGGACGTGCGCGGCAACGTCGAGGAGGGAGTCGCGGAGAAGAAGGCCCTGCTCGATCGCTTCAACGAGCTGGCGGCCGAATACTCCGACGAGACCGCCGACGAGTTCGCCGCCGTGCAGGGGCAGATCGACGCGGCGAACGCGTGGGACCTCGACACCGAGCTCGAATACGCGATGGACGCGCTGCGCCTGCCCCCGGCCGAGGCCGCGGTGGGCACGCTCTCGGGCGGCGAGCGCCGCCGCGTGGCCCTCTGCCGGCTGCTGCTCAGAGCGCCGGACCTGCTGCTGCTCGACGAGCCGACCAACCATCTCGACGCGGAGTCGGTGGCGTGGCTCGAGCGCCACTTGGCCGAGTACGCCGGGACGATCGTGGCGGTCACGCACGATCGCTATTTCCTGGACAACGTCGCGGGCTGGATCCTCGAGCTGGACCGCGGGCGCGGCATCCCCTACGAGGGCAACTACTCGAGCTGGCTCGAGCAGAAGCAGGCGCGGCTGCAGCGCGAAGAGCGCGCCGAGAAGGGCCGCCAGCGCACGATCGCCGCCGAGCTCGAGTGGGTGCGCACCAACCCGAAGGGACGGCGCACCAAATCCAAGGCTCGCCTGGCCCGCTACGAGGAGCTGCTGGCGCAGGAGAGCGCGGTCAAGCTCGACGAGGTTCAGATTCACATCCCGGCCGGGCCGCGCCTGGGCGAGAAGGTGCTGCGGGCAGCGAACCTGCGCAAGGGCTTCGGCGAGCGGCTGCTGATCGAGGATCTCAGCTTCGAGCTGCCGCGCGCCGGGATCGTCGGCGTGATCGGCGCCAACGGTGCGGGCAAGACGACCCTGTTTCGCATGATCACCGGCGAGGAGCAGCCCGATGCGGGCACGCTGGAGCTGGGCGAGAGCGTCGAGCTGGCCTACGTCGACCAGTCGCGCGACGCGCTCGACCCCGACAAGACGGTGTGGGAGGAGATCTCCGAAGGCCTCGACCAGCTGAAGGTCGGAGACCAGACGATGAACTCCCGCCAGTACACGGCCGGGTTCAACTTCAAGGGGTCCGATCAGCAGGCCAAGATCGCGCGGCTCTCGGGCGGCGAGCGCAACCGCGTGCACCTGGCCAAGCTGCTGCGCACGGGTGGCAACCTGCTGCTGCTGGACGAGCCCACGAACGACCTCGACGTCGACACGCTGCGAGCGCTCGAGGAGGCGCTGCTGGCGTTCGCCGGCTGTGCGGTGATCATCTCCCACGATCGCTGGTTTCTCGACAGGGTCGCCACCCACGTGCTGGCCTTCGAGGGCGACTCGCAGGTGGTCTGGTTCGAGGGCAACTTCGAGGCCTACGAGGAGAACCGTCACGCGCGCATCGGCGCCGAGGCCGACCGGCCGCACCGGATCACCTACAAGCGACTCGTGCGCGGATAGCGCGGGCGAGCGGGCCACGGCGGTCGAGCGTCCCGGCTGCTCGCACAGGGGTAAGCTGAGCACGCGACCGCAACCGACAGCTCGTACAGGAGGCAATCAATGGCTGACTACACGGCGAAGCAGATCGACGAAATGGAGGGCGCGTTCGGCGGGGGCATGAAGAAGGCCCGGGCCGAGCTCGGAGTGGCGTCGTTCGGCATGCAGGTGATCGACCTGCCCCCGAATTACAGCGACTATCCCGAGCACGACCACGCGAGCGACGGCCAGGAGGAGGTCTACTCGGCGATGCGCGGGTCGGGCGAGATCGACGTCGAAGGCCAGCGCATTCCGCTGACGCCGGACGTGCTGGTGCGCGTGGGGCCTGAGACGAAGCGCAAGATCTATGCGGGACCCGAAGGCCTGCGCATGCTGGCGCTGGGGGGCACGCCGGGCTCGGCGTATGAGGCGTCCGAATTCAGCGAACTCGGCGCCTAGGAACCGGAGGTAGACCGATGCGACGGATCTCGCTGCTGCCCGCGCTGACTGTCGCGCTGGCGGCCTTGCTCGCCGGTTGCGGCAGTTCGAGCACCTCGACCACGACCACCACCGCGAGCACCCCGGCCAGCACTCCGGCGACGACGCCGAGCAGCTCGACGAGCAGTTCGAGCGGGGTGAGCGTGGCGACCGCGAACGTGTCGGGGCTCGGCGAGATCCTCGTGAACAGCCAGGGCCACACGCTTTACGTCTTCGAGCCGGACAAACACGCACGAGTCACGTGCACGGGCACCTGCGCCCAGCTGTGGCCTCCGTTGAAGCTCGCGGGCGGCCAGCGCGCGACGGCGTCCGGGCACGTGAACGCGGCGCTGCTCAGCAGCCTGCCAAGCCCCGAAGGCGGCCAGGTGGCCACTTACGCCGGCTGGCCGCTTTACACGTATGTGTCCGACTCGACCGCCGGACAGGCCACCGGCCAAGGCCTCGAAACCAACGGCGGCCTCTGGTACGTGATCGGCCCGGCCGGCAACGTGATCAAGAAGACGCCCTGACCGGCACAGCGGGCTCGTTCGGCGGGCGCCGCTGCGACGCCGGGGCGCCGGACGGCGCGGACCAGCCCGGCGACCCGGCGCAGCCCGCGACCCGGCTCAACGAACGAACGACGCCTCCGGGTCGAGGCGCAGCGCCGCGGCGGCAATCAGGCGGGCGGCCGCCTCGATGTCGTCGAGCTGCACCAGCTCGACGGGCGAGTGCATGTAGCGCAGGGGGATCGAGACGAGCGCCGTCGGGATGCCGGCGCGGCTGAGATGGACCGCGTCGGCGTCGGTCCCGGTCGCGCGCGCCGAGGCCTCGAGCGTGAACGGGATCTGCTCCTCGGTGGCCGTTTCGTAGAGCAGCTCGAACAGCTTGGGGTGGATCGTCGAGCCCCGCGTCAAGACCGGCCCCGAGCCCAGCGGGTGCTTGCCCAGTTCCTTGATCTCGATCCCGGGGGCGTCGGTGGCGTGGGTGACGTCGATCACGATCGCGGCGTCGGGACGCAGCGAGAACGCGCTCGTGCGTGAGCCGCCGAAGGTGATCTCCTCCTGCGCGACCGCGACGGCCGCCACCTCCCAGTCCGCGCCGCCCGCCTGGGCCACCTGCGAGGCCGCCTGCAGCGCGACGTAGGAGCCGACGCGGTTATCGAGCGCGCGTGCAACCAGCCGCCCGCCAGCGAGCTCGATCGGGTCGGCGTCGATCACTGCGACGTCACCGACGCGCACCAGCTCGCGCGCCTGCTCGCCGTCGCGGGCGCCGATGTCGATGTGCAGCTCGCGCAGCTCGGCGACCTTCTTGCGGTCCTCGTCGCGCAGCAGGTGAACCGGCTTCTTGCCGACCACGCCCTTGACCTCGCCCGCACGTGTCGCCAGCGACACGCGCTGGCCGACCAGGATCTGAGCATCCCAGCCGCCCACGGGCTGGAACCACAGAAAGCCGTCGTCGTCGATGTAGTTCACGATCAGGCCGATCTCGTCGATGTGGCCCATCACCAGCAGGCGCCGCGGCGGCTGCGCGGCGCCGTGCTTGGGGGCGACGCGCGCCAGCGGCGTGCCGAGCACGTCGGAGCTGACCTCCGCGAACGCGCCGGCGGCTTTCAGCCACACCTCCGCGGCGGGTGTCTCATAGCCAGAGGGTCCGTGCGCGACGAGCAGGTCCAGCAGCGCCTGCGGGGGCCGTCCGCGCTTCGCGGCCGGCGTCATCGGGTCGCGGACGCCGCGGTCGGGCTCGAAGCCAGAAGCGCGCGCAGGACGTACTGGAGAATGCCCCCGTGCCGGAAGTAGTCGGCCTCGCGGGGGGTGTCGATGCGAAGCCGGGCGTCGAACGCGATCGCCTCGCCGGACGCCGGCTGGACGCTGACGCGAACCTCGCGCGGGCTCTGGCGCTTCTCGGCATCGAGCGCCTCTGACAGGCCCTCGATCGCGAACAGCTCCTCGCCGGTCAGGCCAAGCGACTGCGCGCTCTGACCGTCGGGGAACTGCAGCGGCAACACGCCCATGCCGATCAGGTTGGAGCGGTGGATGCGCTCGAAGCTCTGCGCGATCACCGCGACCACGCCGAGCAGCTTCGTGCCCTTGGCGGCCCAATCGCGCGAAGAGCCCGATCCGTACTCCTTGCCGCCGAGCACCACCAGCGGCACTCCCTCCTGCCTGTAGCGCATGGCGGCATCGTAGATCGGCATCTCGACGCCGAGCGAGGGATCGCTCCGCGAGCTGTCGGTCGGGGCCCCCAGATACCTCGTGACGCCGCCCTCCGGGAGCGGATCGTGCCCGGCGCCGAGCAGATTGCGCAGGCGGATGTTGGCGAAGGTGCCGCGCACCATCACTTCGTGGTTGCCACGGCGCGAGCCGTAGGAGTTGAAGTCGCGCGGCGCCACGCCCTGCTCCTGCAGATACAGCCCCGCCGGTCCGTCGCGCTTGATCGCGCCGGCCGGCGAGATGTGGTCGGTCGTGACGCTGTCGCCCAGCAGCGCGAGCACGCGCGCACCGTGCACGTCGCTGACCGGCGTGGGCTCGGGCGGCATGTCCTGGAAGTAGGGCGGCAGGCGCACATAGGTCGAGCTCTCATCCCAGGCGAAGCGCTCCCCGGTCGGCACCGGCAGTCCGTTCCAGCGCTCGTCGCCTGCGAACACCTCGGCATAGCTCTTGCGAAACATGTCGGCCTGGACGGCCTGCTCGATCGTCTGGGCGACCTCCTGCTCGGAGGGCCAGATGTCGCGCAGGTAGACGGCGGCGCCCTGCTCGTCGCGGCCGAGCGGCTCCGAGAGCAGGTCGATGTCCATCGTGCCGGCGAGCGCGTATGCGACGCACAGCGGCGGCGATGCCAGGTAGTTCATCTTCACGTCCGGGTTGATGCGACCCTCGAAGTTGCGGTTGCCCGACAGCACCGAGACGACCGCGAGGTCGGCGTCGCCGACCGCCTGCGAGATCTCCGCCGGCAGCGGCCCGGAGTTGCCGATGCAGGTCGTGCAGCCATATCCCACGAGGTTGAAGCCGAGCGCTTCGAGCGGCTCGGTCAGCTCGGCGCGGTCGAGGTATTCGCTGACGACCTTCGAGCCGGGCGCGAGCGAGGTCTTGACCCACGGCTTGCGCTGAAGGCCGCGTGCGAGCGCGTTGCGCGCGAGGATGCCGGCGCCGATCATGACCGACGGGTTGGAGGTGTTGGTGCAGCTGGTGATCGCCGCGATCACGACGTGGCCGTGCGCGAGCTCGATGTCGCTGCCGTCGGCCAGGTGCACGGCAACGGCGCCGTTGCCCGTGGCGCTGTGCGCCGCGGCGCTCAACTGCTGGCCGGCATAGCTCGGGCCGCCGTCGTTGGGCTTGGGCAGGTCGTTGCCGTTGGCGGGCGGGTCGCTCGAGGGAAAGCTCTCGGCCGAGGCCTCATCGCGCCAGTCATAGCGCTGCACGTACCCGCTCAACGACTCGCGGAAAGAGTCGCGGGCCTGGGCCAGCGAGACGCGGTCCTGTGGTCGCTTGGGGCCGGCCAGGCTGGGCTGCACCGAGCCGAGGTCGAGCTCGATCGTGTCCGAGAAGCGCGGCTCGGGCGATTGCTCGTCATGCCACAGCCCCTGCGTGCGGGCGTACGCCTCGACGAGCGCGATCTGCTCGGGCGGCCGTCCGGTGAGCTCCAGGTAGCGAAGGGTCTCGGCGTCGATCGGGAAGATCGCGCATGTGGAGCCGAACTCGGGAGACATGTTGCCGATCGTGGCGCGGTCGGCGGTCGGCAGGCCGGCCAGGCCGGCGCCGTGGAACTCGACGAACATCCCGACCACGCCGCGCTCGCGCAGCATCTCGGTGACGGTCAGGACCAGATCGGTGGCGGTGGCGCCCTCGGGCAGCTCGCCGTGCAGCTGAAAGCCGAGCACCTGGGGGATCAGCATCGACATCGGCTGGCCGAGCATCGCGGCCTCGGCCTCGATCCCCCCGACACCCCAGCCGAGCACCCCGAGACCGCCCACCATCGTCGTGTGGGAGTCGGTCCCGACGAGTGTGTCGGGGTAGGCGCGCGGGTGGGTGCGCCCCGCCGAGGGCGTCGGCTCGGCGAAGACGACGCGCGCGAGGTACTCGAGGTTGACCTGGTGCACGATGCCCGTGTCGGGGGGCACCACGGCGAAGTGCTCGAACGCGCCCTGACCCCAGCGCAGAAACGCGTAGCGCTCGCGGTTGCGCTCGAGCTCGCGCTCGGCGTTGATCTGAAAGGCGTCGCGAGTGCCGAACGCATCGACCTGCACCGAATGGTCGATCACGAGCTCCGCCGGAGCGAGCGGGTTGATCCTCGCCGGATCGCCGCCCATCTCTGCCATCGCGTCGCGCATCGCGGCGAGATCGACCACCGCCGGCACGCCCGTGAAGTCCTGCATCAACACACGCGCCGGCGTGAAAGCGATCTCCTTGTCGGGCTGAGCGGCAGGGTCCCAAGCGGCCAGCGCCTCGATGTCGCCCGCCTGCACCGACCCGTTGCCCTCGGTTCGCAGCAGATTCTCGAGCAGCACCTTCAGCGAGAACGGCAGGCTCGCCACGTCGAAGCGCTCCGCAAGTGTGTCGAGTCGAAAGATCTCGTACGCGCGCCCGTCCACGTCCAGCGTGTCCTGCGCGCCAAAGCTGTTCTCGGACATAGCCAGGCCTCCTGTGCCGCTCGGTCGGGGTCTAGCCGCAGTCTCGCAGACGCTTGTGGGGTTCCGGTCGGCCGAACTGCGCCGGCGCCGAGTACGAGCAGAAGCAGGTCTGCTCTGAAGCCGTCTGCGCGCGAAGCGTCTGCGCAGTGACCCGAAGCCGTCGGCTCAGCGCGCTCGCACTGGAGCGCGCACGACGCGGCCCTTGCCCTGGCGCTTGGAGCGCAGCAGCGCAGCGTCGCAGGCCTGGAGCAGGGCGTCGGCGTTCATCGGCGGCTGCCACTCGGCGACGCCGATCGACGCGCCCACTCCCGCGCCGGCTTCGGCGGCGACCGCCACCGCCTTGGCCCGCTCGGGCCCGTCGATCTGCCGGGCGGCCGCGCTGGCGCCGGTCACGCTGGCCGGGCCCGGACTGGCTCGGCCGATCGGCTCCGCGACGGCCGCGCGCGTGGGCGCCGCCGCCTCGAGGCGCTCGCGCGCGCTCTCAGCCCGATCGGCCGCGGTCTGCTCACCGCCCCTGTCGGGTTCGCTGCTCGGCAGCCCCTGCAGGCGCGCGAGCGCGCGCGCGGCTGCGCTGGCGGCGCTGTCGAGATCGGCGTTGGGCAGGATCACCACGAACTCATCGCCGCCGTAGCGGGCGACGCGATCGAACTCGCGAAACTCGCCCACGAGCGCCTGCCCGACCTCGCGCAGCACATCGTCGCCGGCTTGGTGGCCCCGGTTGTCGTTGACCAGCTTGAAGTTGTCGAGATCGACGAGCAGGCACGAGAGCGGGCTGCCGGTGCGCATCGCGCGTCCGATCTCCTCGTGCAGGCGCCGGCGCATCGCCCGGCGGTTCATGCAGCCGGTGACCGGGTCGGTGCCCGCCTCGGCGCGCGCGCGCAGCAGCGCGAGCGCGGTGGCCGCCTGCTCGACGAGCGTGGCCGCGACCTCGATCGCGCGCGGATCGAACGGGTCGCCGCTGCGGCGCACCAGCATCACGATCGACTCGACCTCGCCGCGCACGGCGATCGGCAAGAGCAGCACGCAGCTGGTGGCGCCGGTGGCCGCGACCCGCGGCAGCGAGGTGGCCAATTCGCCCTGGTCGGCTGCCAGGAAGCTGCGCGCCGAACTCGCGACCCAGCCGACGGCCGGAGGCCGCTCGGAACGGGGGGTCAGGTAGCTGACGCGCCCCTCGCCCTCGAACAGGTAGACGACCACGAGCTCGTCGGCATCGGTCGCCCCGGCCAGGTGGTGGACGTGGATCTCCTCGGCCCCCGGGGCGAGCAGCAGCTCGCGCGAGAGGCCCCTGAAGATCGCCTCGCCGTCCTCGGCCCGGTCGGCGAGCAGCGTCAGGCGGCGGACGCCCGCGAGCAGCGGATCGCTCGGCTCGGGCAGCGGCTCGCCGTGCGCCGGCGACTGCAGCGTGGCCGACCCCTGGCCCGCGCCGGGCACGGGCGGATCGGCTTCGTGAGACGGCCCCGAGGCGTCCATACCCGTAGAGCTCATGCCATCAAATCTACGGCATAAAGGCCGACGTGAAAAGGCGCCCGGCTCGGATGCGCGGCCTGAGCCGCCGCCCGGCGGGCGGCGGCCGTTATCTGAACTTCACCGTCGCGTACGCGCTGGAGGTCGGCGCGCCCTTCTTCTTGGGCACGAAGCCGACGCGCACCTTGACCTTGAACGGGCGGCGCTTGAAGCGAGCCGAGCTCGACAGCGGCACCTTCAGCGACGCCGTTTTCTGCGCGGACTTGAGGTGGCGGAAGACCGTCTTGAGATTGCTGCCTTTGCCGCTGATGCGCCCGGCGGCGAAGGTCTGCACGGTCATGTAGGCGGTGTTGCCGATGGTCTTCGCTCCGACGATGCGAACGCCGCAGCCGCTGACCGTGATCGTGGTGTTCTGTTTGATCGTGACGCCGTTCTGACCGGTGATCGTGGTCGGCATCACGAGCTTGCTGGCGCACAGGTTGCCGTTGGCGGCCAGCGCGCTGTGCGCGCCGACCGGCAGGTTCACCGATACCTCCGACACGGGCACGTCAGGCGGCGCCGCGAAGTTCGTGGTGGTGATGCCTTTTTTGATGTCGGTGTTCCCGACAAGGATCACACGCACGCCCTCGTCGTTGAGGATCAGGTCGAGATCCGGGAAGGCTGCGCCGCCGTGCGAGACGAGCACCGCGGGTCCGGTCATCTTGCCGGGCAGCACCGGCGTCGTCACGGTTGCGCCACCGACGAACGAGCCGGGCGGGCACTGGTAGGGGCTGACGGCGAACGTCGCTTCGGGGCAGGCTTTCTGCAGCGTGGTGAGACGCGACGGCAGCTGCGAGGGCAGCTGCACGAGCACCGATTTGATGTTCGCCTGGCCCGCCGGCTGGGTGATCGTGGTCGTCAGGCTGGCGCCGTTGGCTTTCGAGGTCTTCGCGCCGGTCGATGCCTTGAACGTCGGCTTGAACGCGAGCTTGTTGCATTCGCCGACCTGGAACGGGCTCGACAGGGTCGCGCTGGCGTTGCCCGAGACGCCCGGCACGAACCCGGTCAGGGTCGATTCGGTGGCCAGGGTGCTGCAGTTGGTCGGGTTTATCAGGAAGCCCTGCCGGTTCATTTCAACGGTGAGTTTGCGCAGGCGCAGCGGCACGCCCTTGACGATCGTCGGCAGCGTGCTCGTGGCCGTGACCTGCGCGGTGTAGGGGTTGACCGTGATCGTGCCGCGCGTGACCACGTTGCCGAGGTTGAACGGCCCGGCCACGGCCGGCACCACGATCGACAGCCCGAACGGCGCGCCGTTGTACGGCCCGGTCAGATAGACGTTGCCTGAGAACGTGTACGGCGTCGGACCCGCTCCCGCGGCGACCCTGACGATGCCGATCTGACTGGCACCCGGGCATTCGCCCTGGGCGGCCTGCGGTTCGCCGCACTGGGTCACGGCCGGGATCAGGCCCACGAGCCCCTTGGGCAGCGTGGTCTTGATCTGCGAGATGTACTGCTGGCCGCTTCCGCGTTCGAGTTCGAGCGCGTAGGACGTGGCCGCGCCGGCCTTGCTCGGCGGCTGGTTGCGCGTGGTCTGCGTCGGCGAGAACGGCAGCGGCGAGGCACACGCGCCGCCCGAGCCGTTGCTGTCGACGGTGAACGGGGACACGAGCGGAGACACTGCCGCAGTTCCAGAGAACGGGGCGAAGCTCGTTTCCGTGGTGGCGGCGCCGCAGACGAGCGGGTTTGCGATCGGTGCGAGCGCACCGCCGTTGAGGTGCATGACGATGTTGCTGAACGGCTGTTCGGGGTTTTCGCTGAACGTCGCAGTCAGGCGGCCCGTGCTTTCGTTCGGCACGACGGAGGCCTTCAGGCGCACGGAGATTCCGTAGCGCGCTGACTCGGCGTCGACGTACATCGTGTACGGGGGCCCGGTGATCGGACCGGATTCGGGTCCGCCGAGATAGATGTTGCCTTGCAGCGATTCGGGCGGGAGCCCGGGGACGTTCAGGGTGACTGTGCCGATCTTCGACGCTTCCGGGCAGGCGACGCCGGGGGTCGTGCTCTTGATCCTCGCCTGCGCCGGCGTGCAGGCTTCGAGGCCGTGTGCGGCCGACGGGTTCATCGTCATGCCTTCGGGCAGCGTGATGGTCGCCGTCTTGAGCTGCGACGAGTCGAGCCCTTCGGGGCTGTGGTCGTGCGGCAAGGTGGCTTCGGCCGTGACGCCGTCGGGCGCATCGGAGCCGGTTTCGCCGGACCCCGGAATCAGCGAGAAGCTCGGAGCGAATGGCAGGACGCCGCAGTTTTCGGTGCCGATCGGCGTCGTGTAGGTCGCCGTGGCCGTCGCTTTTTCAGACGATTCGAGCATCAGGGTGGAGGTCGTCTGGGGGCCAGGACCGGTGCAGCTCGTCGGGTTCGTGAGGAAGCCACCGCTGCCGAATTCGCCTTTGCCTTCGCCGATGTTGCCTTTGAAGACCAGGCGCGAGGAAAGCAGCGGCAAGGCCGGAGAGACTTTTATCTTGAAGTAGTCGTGATAGTCGCTCGCCCATTCGACGTGGCCTTCGATGAGGGTGTGCGCGACCAGGCCCGTGTAGCCCAGCGGCGTGAGGTCCAGCGCAACGCCAAACTCGGATGCCAGGCCGTTTTCGGGTTCAAGGTTGTAGACGGCTCCTTCCAGGGGTACATCCGCAAATATGCCTTCTGCGACTTCGACGACCACGACGACTTTGTTGGTGCCGATTTCACTTTCCGGACAATTTGGTGGTAGATACGCACCGGTACCTTCGAGGAATTCTTCGGTGCCGAAGTCCGCCAGCGAGCACTTGGGAACGACTTCAGGGTTGGTGCTCACGCCCGGAGCCACGTCGGTGCGGATATTTGTAACCACACCATTGGGCGCCACCGTTCCGGGAGGTCCCACCACGGAATGACTGCTCACGGTGAAGTCCGTGACGCCCCAAGGCGGATGCCCGCCCGCTTGACTGTAACCTTCGACTTCGGCGAGGTGTTTTTCTTCTGCGGGGTTCGCCGGTTTTTTGCAGCCTTCGTGTTCTGCGTTGCAGTTGGCGGCAAAGAAGCTTTCCACGCCAAACGAGGCCTGCGCCCCGGGTGCCCAGTTAGCAAGCGCGAACAGGATCGCGCCGAGCACCGGCGCAAACAACGAAAGTCGAGCGTGGAACTTCATCACTACCTCCATATCGGCGAGGCCGCGTGCGCCCTCGCAAGCTCGGCGAGCCGGGCCCGGGTTCCCCAGAACGGTCTCAATACCCTTATAGACTCATGAATTACGCGAAAGTTGCGAACTCCAACGGATGTTCTATTAGACGGGTCCTCGGAATCTCCTGCTCGGGGCACCGCTCACCGACGCGCACCGATGGGCCCACGGCCGGCTCGCCGTGACCGGCCGCCATGCGGGCCGCGCCTCTCCCCGCCGGCGGCTCCCCGGCACGCACCACACGGCTGCTACGCGGGTCCGCCGGTCCGTTCGTGCGCGCCGCCGTGCTCGCCGGCCTCGATCGGGTCGCTCCCGTCAGCACGCCGAGCCGCGGCCGCTTGCTCGTGCGGCTGCAGCTCCAGCGGCTGCGGCGAGACTGCCGGCAGATCGATCAGCGCGCCGAAGCTGACCCTCAACAGCGCCCCGCCGCCGGGGGCGTTCGCCGCTTCCGCGTAGCCACCGTGGGCCTCGGCCGCCTGGCGCACGATCGCCAGGCCAAGGCCCGAGCCCGGCAGCTTGCGCGCGCGATCGGCACGGTAGAAGCGGTCGAACACGTGGTTGAGGTCCTTCTCGTCGAAGCCCGGTCCGTGGTCGCGGACGCTCAGGACGCCCGCGTGCAGCCCGACCTCGACGATCGCTTCTTCGGGGCTCCACTTGCGGGCGTTCTCGAGCAGGTTCGACACCGCTCGATCGATCCTCGCGGCGTCGCCGCGCACGAGCGTCGGCTCGAGCATCTGCTCGAACGTGACTCCGCGCGCGCGCCGGCGTGCGCGCTCGACCGCCGCTGCGACCACCTCATCGAGGCGCACGTCATCGCGTAGGTCCTCGCTTGCGCTCCCGCGCGCCAGCTCGATCACGTCGGAAACGAGCGCAGTCAGCTCGTCGAGCTCATCGACGATGTCCTCGCGCAGGCTCTGGCGGTCGGCGTCGGGGAGCAGCTCGGCTTCGTCGAGCACCTGGATGTTCGCGCGCAGGCTGGCGATCGGCGTGCGCAGCTCGTGGCCCGCGTCAGCGACCAGCTGGCGCTGGGACTCGACCGAGCCCTCGAGCGCGTCGAGCGTGCGGTTGAAGCTGTCGGCGAGCCTGCCGAGCTCGTCCCTGCCCGTGACGTGGAGGCGTCCCGCGAGGTCCAGCTCGGTGATGCCCGACGCCCTGCCCGCGCTGAGCCGCTCGGTCCTCGCCGTGAACCGCCTGATCGGCGCGAGCGCCACCTTCGCGACGACCGCGCCCAACGCGGCCGCCAGCGCGATTCCGACCGCGCCGACGATCGCCAGGATCAACAGCAGTTCGCGCAGCTCGCTTTCGACCTCGCTCAGGGGCCGCGCCACCATCACCGCCCCGCGCGCTCCGACCCCTTGGGTCAGCACCCGCAGCCGCGTGCCGTTGACCGTCCGATCTCGGAGCGTGTAGCCGTGCCCTCGTCTGGCGACCGCGCGTTCGGTCGAGCCGATTGCGATCGCGGACGAGGCGCTCCCCTGGCCGCCGGGCACGAGCACGCTGCCGTTCGGCGCGATGAACTGCACGTAGCCGGACGCCCCTCCAAACGGTGCAGGCCCGACCTTGGTTGGGAATCCACTGAACGCGTAGATGCTCGTGCCGCCGCCTGTGGACGAGTGCGAGCCGCCGGAGGCTCCATGCGAGGAAGCGCCCCCGAACACCACGACGGCGCCCGAGCCCCGCGCGATCGCGCGACGGTCGAGGTGCGGAAGCGCGCGCAGCAGCACGCCGACGCGCGCGTGCAGGCCTTTGTCCACGGCCCCGCGCAGATCCGCTCGCACGGCGATGTAGAGGCTGACCGCAACGGCGAGCACCGCCAGCGTCACCGACAATCCCGCCACGGCCGCTATCCGGGTGCGCAGGGTCATCGCCGCTCACGGCTCCCTTGGCATCGATCGCTCGTCGCTCCCGGCACGCCGAATCGCTCGCGTCGCTGCGGGTGCAGCTCACGGCTCGCGCAACACATATCCCACTCCGCGCACCGTGTGGATCAGCTGTCGCGCCCCGGCTCCCTCGAGCTTGCGACGCAGATAGCCGACGTAGACCCGCAGCGCGTTCGAGGCCGGCCCGAAGTCATATCCCCACACGCGATCGTAGATCACCGTGTGCGTGAGCACGCGCTTTGGGTTGAGCATCAGCAGCTCGAGCAGGCGATACTCGGTGCGGGTCAGCTCGACCAGCTTGCCGTTCACCTCTGCCCCGTGCCTGGCGGTGTCGAGGCGCACCTCGGCGAACGCGAGCGCCTGCCCTTCGCCTTCGTCAGATCCCGCTCGGCGCAGCAGGGCGCGCAGTCGCGCCTTCAGCTCGCCGACGTCGAACGGCTTGACCATGTAGTCATCGGCGCCGACGTCCAGGCCGTCGATGCGATCGGACACGGCGTCGCGCGCCGTCAGCATCAGGATCGGGACGCGGTTGCCGAGCCGGCGCAGACGTCGGCAGACCTCGAGGCCGTCGATCCCCGGCATCGCGATGTCGAGCACGATCGCGTCCGGCACTCCACGCACCACCTGCTCGAGCGCGTCCTCGCCACTCGCGGCCACCGGCACCTCGTAGCCGGCGAGCGTGAGCGCTCGCCGCAGCGCCTCGCGCACGGCCCGGTCGTCGTCCACCACGAGCACTCTCACGCTCCTGATTGTGGCCTCGTCGTCAACGATCACACCGGCCCGCTCGTTCGCGCCCATACGCTTCACAGCCTTCCGGCCCGCCGTAGGAACAGCGTGTGAGCCAGCTAAAGATTTCCCCGCCGAACCCGTCCGCACCCGGGCGATCGCGGCTCGCGTGTTGCGTGTGTCCAGGCCGGCCGGAGCAAATCTCCGACGCCGGTCCATATCCGCGACGAACGCCCTGCTCGATGCTGATGCTTGCATGGAATAGGCCTGTCTTCGATTGCTGCAGCCCGATGCGCACCTCTGTACACCCGACTTCGCGCCCTCCTCAGATTGTGGCACTCGGGGGCGGCGGTTTCTCGATGGAGAGATCGTCTTCGCTGCTCGATGACTACATCCTCTCGCTGGCCGGGTCGGCCCGCCCGCGCGTGTGCTTCCTGCCGACCGCTTCGGGCGATGCCGATCACTACGTGGTGCGCTTCTACCGCCGATTCGCCGCGTCCTGCGACGCCTCTCACGTTTCGCTGTTCCGCCGCGACCAGGGCACCAGCGGCGTCGAGGACGACCTCGCCGGCCATCTGCTCGGTCAAGACGTCATCTACGTGGGCGGCGGCAACGTGCTCTCGATGCTCGGGGCCTGGCGCGCTTACGGCCTCGACGAGATCCTGCGCGATGCGTGGCGCCGGGGCATCGTCCTGTGCGGACCGTCGGCCGGTTCGCTGTGCTGGTTCGCCGAGGCCCTGTCGGCCTTCCACGGCGCTCCCCGGCGCGTGGCGGGCCTCGGCCTGCTGCCGTACTCCAACTGCGTGCACTACGACGCCGAGCCGGCGCGCCGCGCCGAGTACCACCGTTTCGTGGGCGACGGCATGCGCCCGGGCTTCGCGGCCGACGACGGCGTGGCGCTGCATTTTCGCGGCACGCTGCTCGAGCGGGTCGTGAGCGCGCGTGCGCATGCGTTCGCCTACCGTGTCGAGCCGGTCGGCAAGTCCGTGATCGAGTTCCCGCTCGAGGTGACCCAGCTCGACGCCCACGCGCCGCTCGGGCATCGCGGCGTCGGCGCCGACGCGGGCACGGAAGCCGAGGCTGGCGAGCGCATCGGCGTGGCTGCGTGAACCCCTCGGCGCCCGTCGCCCGCCGGCGCACGATCCTCGCGATGGGCGGCGGCGGCTTCACGATGGAGCCGCAAAACCCGCTGCTCGACGACTTCGTGCTGTCGCTCGGCTTCGAGCGCACGCGCGCGTGCGCCGCTGGCGGCGGTCCGGGCGCCGGGGCCTCGACCACGGCTCGCTCGGCGCCGGTGCGCCAGCCGCGCATCCTGTTCCTTCCGACGGCCTCGGGCGACACGAGTGCCCAGATCAACGCGTTTCACGCGCGCTTCGCCGATCGCCTGTGCGTCGCCGAGCATCTCTCGCTGTTTCGTCTGCGCGAGCTGCGCCGCCCGCTGCGCGAGCTGGTGCTCTCCCAGGACGTCCTCTACGTGGGCGGCGGCTCGATGCGCAACATGCTCGCCATCTGGCGCGCCCACGACCTCGACCGGCTGTTGGTCGAAGCCTGGCGCGAAGGGATCGTGCTGGCGGGGATCAGCGCCGGCGCGATGTGCTGGTTCGAGGGCGGCATCACGCGCTCGAGCGGCCCGCCCGAGCCGCTCGCGGGCCTCGGCCTGCTCCGGGGTTCGCTGACGGTGCACGCCGACGGCGAGCCCGAGCGGCTGCCCGTCTGGCTCGCGGCGCTGCGCGACGGCCTGCTCCCCGGAGGCTGGGCGGTCGATGACGGTGTTGGCCTCTTGTTTCGCGAGACGCAGCTGGAGCGCGTCGTCAGCTCGCGACCCGGGGCGGGCGCGCAGCGCGTAGACCAGGTCGCCGGCGAGCTCGTGCGCCACCGTCTCGAGCCGGACCTGCTCGGCGAGCGAGATTCCGAAGCTGCGCTACCCTCGCTCGACGAGGACGTGCAGGAGCTGCGCCGCGTGCACCGCCTGCGCCGCGGCTTCGGCGCCTGACACCGTCCGATCGCGCCGAGCGTCCGATGGCGCCTGAGCGTCCGATGGCGCCTGAGCGTCCGATCGCACCTGATGAGCGTCCTGATCGCGCCAGACAGCGCCCGATCGCGCCTAACAGCGTCCGATGATTCGCGGCCCACGCGCGCGCGTGGGCCCGCCGCTCGATGTAGTCGGCCGCGCCAACCTTGGCCAGCCAGCTAAGATCGATCGCACGCAGAAGCTTCGACCTTGGAGGTCCCGATGGCCACGCTGGGCAGCGACCTCGGGAGCCGCGACCTGGACAGCGTGCTCCTGACCGAGCGAGAGGTTTGGGAGCACGGCGTCCCGAACGAGCTGTTTGCGCGCATGCGCACGGAGTGTCCCGTGCACTGGACCTCGGGGATCACGGAATTCCCGGACGAGGCGGGGTTCTGGTCGGTGACGACCGCCGAGGACGTGCAGGCGGTCAGCCGCGATTGGCGGACCTACTCCTCGGAACGCGGCGGCATCACGGCCGCCAGCCGGGTGTTCCCGCTCGAGCTGATCCAGTCGATGTTCATCGGCATGGACCCGCCCAAGCACGACCGCGTCAAGGCGTTGTTCCAGGCGGGCTTCACGCCGAAGCGCATCGCCGCGCACGAGCCCGCGATTCGCGCGATCGTCGTGCAGGCGCTCGACCGTCTCGACGGGCGCGAGCGCTGCGACCTCGTCACCGACGTCGCCCAGCCGGTGGTCTCGCGCGTGATCGGCAGCTTCATGGGCATACCGCCCGAGGACGACGCGGTCTGGGCGCGTCTGATGAACGCCACGCTCGCGGCCGGCGATCCCGATCTCAACCCGGCCGGGACCGTCGAGCGAGGAATCCAGGACAGCGTCGCGGAGATCTTCGCGCGCTGCAGCAAGCTGATCGCGGCGCGGCGCGAGCAGCCCACCGACGACCTGACCAGCGTCCTGGTGCACGCCGAGATCGACGGGCAGCGCCTCGAGGAACACGAGATCGTGATGGGCTTCTTCTTGCTCGTGGCCGCCGGCAACGACTCGACCAAGGCGACCTACTGCGCGGGCATGCGCGCGCTGATGGCCGACCCCGACCAGCGCCGGCTGCTGCTGGACGATCCCGGCCTGATTCCCTCGGCGGTCGAGGAGTCGCTGCGCATGTTCCCGGCGTTCGCGCACTTCGCTCGCACCGCGACCTGCGACACCGAGCTGAACGGTCGCCCGATCAAGGAGGGCGAGAAGGTCGTGATGTGGTACGTCTCCTCGAACCGCGACGGAGCCGTTTACGAGGACCCTGACCGCTTCGACGCGCGGCGCTGGTCGGACCGCGGATTCCCGCCGGAGGCTGGCGTCCCCCGGGCTCGGTCCGAGCATCAGGCCTTCGGCGCCGGAGGCCGTCACTTCTGCCTCGGCACGGCGCTCGCGCGCCTGGAGCTGCGCATCCTGTTCGAGGAGACGCTCGCGCGCTTCCCGGGGATGCAGATGGCGGCGTCGCCCACGATCGTCGAATCGGTGTTCCTCAACCAGCTCAAGACGCTGCCCGTGCAGCTGCGTCCGTAGCGCGTCCCCATCTCCCACAGGAGCGTGACTTTTGTGTCGCGCCGATGTGACTTCTGGCCGACCGGCCCTGAGGCGGCGATTTTTGCTCGTATCTTTTCAGGCACGAACGTGTGTTCGTGTCGAGAAAAGGGGTTCCTGATGCGTGACCGAAGCACGATCATCCACGCCGCCGACCTGGCCGAGCGCCTGGTCGAGCAGGTCAGCGAAGCCGACCACGATTGGCGCGAGGTTCGGCGTCGGGCCCTCGCGCTCGCGCGCCTGGCGGCGTACGCTCAGTCCGCCGAGCGCGATGCCGCCGCCCGCCGCCGGCGCGACACACGACGCGGTCTCACCTGCTAGGTATCGCGTCGATGGCCGCTGCCACGATCGACGAGCTCCTGGTCGGCGACGAGGGCGCGCTCTGGTCCGCGCTCGGCTTCGACGTCGACGACGGCGCGTGCCAGATCGGCGCCGTCACGCTGCGTTTTCTCGCCGATGATCCGCGGCGCGGGATCGTCGGCTGGTCGTTGCGCGAGCTGACGGATACGGCGCTCGACGGGCTCGAGAGCGCGCGCTCGGAGCAGCCCCTGCGCCCGCCCGGGCCCACGCATGCGAACGGCGTAGTGAGCATCGACCACGTCGTGGCGATGTCGCCTGCGCTCGATCGCACCGTCGCCGCTCTGCGCGCATCCGGGCTCGACCTGCGCCGGATTCGGGACGAGCCGACCCCCGCGGGCGCTCCGCGTCAGGCGTTCTTCCGGCTCGGCGCGGAGATCCTCGAGGTGATCCAGGAGCCGGAGCAGGCGATCGCGCGCGGCGGCGGGCCCGATCACCCAGCGCGCTTCTGGGGCCTGGCGCTGAACGTGGCCGATCTCGATCGCACGGTCGAGTGGTTGGGCGAGCGTTGCAGCCCGCCGCGCCCGGCAGTTCAGCCCGGACGGCGGATCGCGACGCTCAGGCGATCCGCCGGGCTTGCCGTGCCGGTCGCGCTGATGACGCCGCGCGCTCCTACGTAACCGCGGGCCGAGACGCCTGGCGAGCCGTGGCCCGCGCTCACGAGCCCGCCTGCGCGAGCCTGACCGCGCCCACCCGCAGACGGGCGGCGCGGACCGCGGCGCTGAGCGTATCGATGTCGTACACGCCGTTGTGGCGGCGCCCGTTGATGAAGAACGACGGGGTGCCGGAGACGCCGCTGGCGTCCGCGCTCGCGACGTCCGCGCGCACACGCGGCGCATAGGTGCGCTTGCGCAGCTCCTCGTCGAAACGCCCGATGTCGAGCTCCAGGCGCTGCGCGTAGCGGTTCAAGTCCTCCGGGGTCAGCTCGCCCTGGTGGGCGAGCAGAAGGTCGTGCATCTCCCAGAACGCCCCCTGGGCAGCCGCGGCCTCGCTGGCCTCGGCCGCGAGCTGCGCCCATGGGTGCACGTCGCTGAGCGGCAGATGACGGAACACGTAGCGCAGGTCGTCGTCCCACTCGGCCAGCAGCTCGCGGATGATCGGCTCGGCTCGTCCGCAGTAGGGGCACTCGAAGTCGCCGTACTCGACGAGCGTCACCGTTGCGTCGGGTGCTCCGCGGATGTGGTCGCGTGCCGGGTCGACGTCTTCGGCCAGGTCGATCAGCGCCGCCGCGGTGCGCCCCAGCTGGCGGGCGCGCACGGTCGCCGGCAGGCGCGCGATCAGCCGGAAGGCGATCAGCGCGAGCAGCGGCGAGAGCAGCGCGGCCGCCAGCACGCCGAGCTTGGCCTGAGCGAGCAGCTGGCCGTGGAAGGCGCGCGCGGCGATCAGCAGCGATGCCGTGAAGCCGGTGCCCGCGACGACGCCGATCCCCGCCAGTCCGGGCCAGGTCACGACCAGCCGCGAGCCGCCCAGCGCGCGGCGCGTGCCGAGCCAGGAGGCGCCGAGGATGCCGACGGGCTTGCCGAGCAGGTAGCCGAGCACGATCCCGATCGTCACGGGCGAGCTCAGCGCGCTGCGCAGCAGCTGGTTGTCCACGTGAATGCCGGCGTTGGCCAGCGCGAACAGCGGCACGATGACGAAGCTGGTCCACGGGTGCAGCCGGTACTGCAGGCGCTCGTTCGCGGAGATCGCCTCGGTCAGGCCGCGCTGTGCTTCGTAGGCGAGCTCGGGCGTGGGCTGCTCGCGAAACGCGCGTGCGAGCTCGGTCGCGCGCTCGAGATCGGCGCGCGTCGGCGGGTAGGCGCTGGTGACCAGCCCGATCGCCAGTCCCGCCACGACCGGGTCGATGCCCGACTCGAACATCGCCAGCCACACCCCGATCCCGACCACCACCGCGGCCGGATCGCGCCAGCGGGGCGCGAAGCGCAGCAGCGCCAGCGCCGCGAACAGCGCGAGCGCAACGGCGAGCGCCGGCAGCGAGATCTTGGTGCTGTAGGCCAGCGCGATCACGATCAGCGCGCCGAGGTCGTCGACGACCGTGAGCGACAGCAGGAACACGCGCAGGCGCGCGGCGCCGGTGGGCGCGACCAGCGCGAGCGCGCCGAGCGCCAGCGCCGTGTCGGTCGACATCGCAGTGCCCCACCCCCGCGCGCCGCTGCCGCCGGCGTTGAACGCCAGGTAGACCCCGACACACAGCGCCGCGCCGCCGAGCGCGCCGAGGACCGGAATCGCGATGCGGTTGCGCTCGCGCAGTTCGCCGAGGTCGAGCTCGCGCTTGGCCTCGAGCCCGACGACCAGGAAGAACAGCGTCATCAGGCCTTCGTTGACCCACTCGCGCAGGCTGGCCGAGATCGCGTGCGTTCCCACGCTGACCTGAAGCGCGGTGTTCCACAGCGACTGATAGCTGTGCGACCACGGCGAGTTGGCCCACACCAGCGCCACCAGCGCGGCGCCCGCGAGCACGGCCGCACCGCCGGTCTCGGTGCTCAGGAAGTCTCGTACCGGCGCCCCGAGATTGCGCGCCCAGGCGGTCCTGCCCGCGGACGGGCCGACACTCGCGGAACCGGCTGCGGCGACGTCTCTCAAGCCAGCGGCGAGGGCGGTATCCGGGTCGCGCCCTCGACCCCTTCGATGCGCATCACCGTCCGGTCCACGTAGCACCAGGACCAGTCCTCACCAGGCTCGAGCGAGCGGATCAAGGGATGTTCGGTCTCGGTCGCGTGCGCGGTCGCGTGGCGGTTGGGCGAATCGTCGCAGCAGCCCACGCGCCCGCACACCAGGCAGATGCGCAGATGCAGCCACTCCCCGCCCATGGCCAGGCAGTCCTCACAGCCGTCCACCTGCTCGGGCAGGTGAAAGACGCGAACTTGGTCGAGATGTGTGCATGGGGACATCGCGCGACCTCCGGTCGATTGCAGTGAGCAGCGGCTGCTTCCGCTCAGGTTAAGGCGTCGCTCGCTCGCGAGCGGCGTCGCGTCGGGTGCTCCGAGAGTTCGCGCGGAACGAGCTAGTCGTCGAGCCGGCCGAGGCGCTCGAGCACCTCGTCGCGATCGGTGCCGTGTGCCTGCAGCACCCGATCGAAGTCGGCGCCGTAGACCTCCATCACGGCCAGCAGCAGGTCGCTCGTCGCGACCCCGCCGGCGCCGCGGTCGACGGCGATCTGCGTGGCGCCGTCAGCGACGCGGTCGACCGCGTCGGGCTGTGCGCCGCTGCCATTGGACTCGGCCGGCGCACGATCATCGACCGCGCGCAGCGGCTCCTCACTGACGCCGAGCGCCTGCAGTGCGACGCCGGCGTCACCGTGCAGACGCAGGACGCGCAGCCATCGCTCGGCCTCGTCCTCGGGCGTGCGCGCAAACGGCATCGCGGTCGACGCGATCCCGAGCGCCATTGCGGCATCCGGTGCCAACGTGGGAACGTTCATGCTCGGGCCTCCGTTCGGTCGGTCGTGTTGTCTGGATCGGATAGGCGTGCGGCGCGCAGCAGCGTGACCGTGTCCTGGCGCAGCTCGACCTCGGGGGCACCCCGTCCGAGACGCAGCGTGAGCACGACCGTGCCGGCTCGCCGAGCGGCCGCCTGTGCCGCGAGCATGACCTCGGCGGCCTCACGCGTGCCGACGCCGCAGGCGCGCAAGAAGCGTCCGGTCCGCTCGCTGGGGGCGCTGTGACGGTCGAGCTCGAGCTCCTCGACGAGCGCTGCCGGCGCCTGTGAGCCGCCCTCGATCGAGAGCAGGCAGGCCGCCATGTCGTCGGGCCGGGCGTCGACCTGCTCGGCGACGCCGTCGAGCAGCGCCGTGGCGCTCGCGCCCGGACCGACCTCGGCGAGCGTGCGTTGCAGGCGCGCTGCGCCGAACAGCTCGGCGCCGATGCGAGCCTCGGTGACGCCGTCGGTGTGAAAGCAGACCTGTGAGCGTCCGGGCAGCGCGACGACCGTCTGGCGCGTGCCGGTTCGCATCCCCGCTCCAAGCGGCGGCGCGGAGCAGGCTGTGACCGCGGCGAGCGGCAGCGAGCCGAGGATCACGGGCGGCGGATGGCCCGCGCAGGCGTACACCAGCCGGCGCTCGCCGGGCCGGTAGGTCGCCGCCAGCACGGTCGCGAACGACCCGCCGAGCTGGCGCTCGAGCACGGCGCCGGCGGTCTGCAGCGAGGCGCGCGGCGAGAGTCCGGCCTCGAGGTACGCGCGCAGCGTGTAGCGAACGAGCGCGGTGTGCGGGAGCGCCTCGCGCCCGTGGCCTGAGATGTCGCCGACGATCACGGCCAGCCCGCCATCGTCGAGCGCGAACACGTCATAGAAGTCACCCCCGGCCGCCGGACCGTCGGCCGGCCGGTAGGCCACCGAGGTCCGCACAGGCCCGAGTCGCGCGGGCGCCTGCGGAAGCAGCGCCGCCTGCAGCAGGCCGACGTCCTCGAGCAGCTGTGCCCGCTGCTGCTCCAGGCGCCGCGCCCTCAGCGCGGCCATCCAGGCTCGCACGGCCAGCCCCAGCGCGAGCACCAGCAGGGCGATCAGCACGACGCGGACCGGGGTCGGAACCACGTCCACGATCCGCGTGAAGGTCGTGACCAGCGGCGACTGGCGCGTCGCCGTAGGGCGAGTCCGCGGGGAACCCGCGGGACGGCGCGATGCGGGCGCCGATCCAGCTGCGGGGGCGCCTTCGCCGACCGGCGCCGTCGCGAGCGCGGCTAGCGGGCCGAGTGCCGCGGACGCGTTCGCGCCCCCCAGCGCGGCATGACCCGCGAGCGACCGCGGCGCGGCGCCCGAGCCATGCCGAGCGTGCCCGGGCCGGCCGGCTGCCTGAGGCGAATGAGCGCCGACGACCGGTTCGGGCTGCGTCGAGATCGGCGCCGCGGGTGTTTGCGGATGCGCGGTGCCGGAGGCGGTTGTCGTCGAGCCCACGGACGTGCTCGCAGCATTTGTCGCCGGCGCCGATACGGGGCCCGTGCCGGTGCTGCCGCTGGCCGGCGGCGATTGGCCTTCCTGAGCTTTGGTTTTGACTTCGCCTTTGGGGCTGGTGCGTTTGGCTTTTTCGCGGCGGACGCGACCGGGCGAGGATTTGGCGGCCGGTTCCTGGGGGCTGGTGGCGGCCTGCCCGCCACCGGAGATCTGGTTGGCGCTCGCCCCGGAGCCTTCGGCCGGCGTGTTCGGGGTCGCGGCGGCGGCGCCGGAGCCGCTCGTGCTGGGGGCGCCCGTGCTGCTCGATCCTGTCGATGCTTCGGCTTCTGCTCCGCGCTGCGGGCGCGCCGGCGCAGGGCCGGGCGCCAGCGGGGCGCCGGCCTGGCCCGAGCCGGCCTTCCCCGGCTTGGGCGGCGCACCCGGGGGGGAGCTCGCCTGCCCGGATGGCGCAAAGGCGGCGAGCGAGACCGACACCAGCACGAGCGCCGTCGGTACGCCGATCAGCGTGCGGCGGCTGGGCAAGCACGATCTAGCGGGGGCGACGGCTCGCGCACGCGTGTTGGGAGGGCCGGCGGCGCCAGCGGCGCCTGCCGGTCCGGCGGTCTCGGCGGCCGGCGCGCCGGCCGTCATCCGCCGACCTCCGTCATCCGCCGACCTGAGCCGTGCGCCCCCGTGTGTAGGCGAGCGCCTGATCGACCGTGGCGAACAGCGCGAAGGCGCCGTCCATGCCCGAGAGCTCGAAGATCTTCAGCACGTTCGGGCGCGTGCAGGCGATCGCCAGCCGCGCTCCCGCGTCGAGACCCCGGTTGACTCCGACGAGCACACCGAGGGCGGTCGAGTCCATGAAGCTGCAGCGCGACAGATCGAGCACGAGCTGGCTGTGCCCGGCCTGCAGCGCGTCGAGCAGAATCCACTTCAGGCGGGGCGCCGTCGTCAGGTCGAGCTCGCCCTCGACCGCGACGACGCTGGCGCGCTCGTCGAGCTGGCGCTCGGTGAGGGCGAAGGTGAGCGACTCCGGCTGGGGGTCGCCGGGCGAGCTGCTGGGTGTCTCGGTTCGGCTGGGCATCTGGGACCTCGCTTGAAGGTGGGGCTCGCCGAGCAGGGCGCGCAGCCCGAGCCCGAACAGCCTCGCACCCTCGCTCGCGCGTACGTGGTAGGCGTCGGCGCAGCGCCGTTGGGCCCTGACCGGCGCCGGCGATGATCGAACAAACGTCGAAGGCCGGGTTAGGCGCGCATCAGCGCGGCGGCCGCGTCAGCCAGCCGGTCATCGCCCCAGAACAGCTGACCGTCGACGGCGACGGTCGGGACTCCGAACACGCCGAGCTCGTGGGCGGTGTCGGTGGCGGCGCGCAGCTCCTGCTTGATCTGCGGGTCGCGAGCGGCGTCCTCGACGGCCCCGGCCTCGAGACCGGCGTCGGCGGCGGCTCGCAGCACATTGGCCGGCTCGCCGAGGTCGCGGCCGTCGCGAAACTCGTGGCGAAACGCGGCGATCGTCAGCTCCCGTCCGCGCCCCTGCTGAAACGCGAAGGTGGCGGCCCGCATCGCGAACAGGTAGTTGCTCGGCCACGGCTCGGGCCAGCGCAGGGGCGCGAGACCATAGCTCTGCGCGCGCCGCTCGACCTCGGCCATGCCCGCACGTCGGCGGCTGTCCTCGTCGCGCGCCCAGGACCGGCGGCCGGTCAGCTTGAACAGCCCGCCCAGCGATATCGGCTGCCAGGCGACCGGCTCGGGCAGGACCTCGGCGATGCGTTCAGCGCTCAGGTACGCGTAGGGCGAGCCGAGGTCGAAGTAGAAGGTCGCGCCGGGCACGGCGTGCAACGCGCGCCGGCGCCGGCTACGTCGGCAACTGCTCGGCCGAAGAGCCGCCGGCCGCGTATTCGGCGAGCGTCACGCGTGAGTCCGAGCGGCCGAGCATGTCGATGAACACTGCGGTGAACGCGATCCCGAAGACGAGGAACTCGACGAAGCACATGCTGGCGCCGGCGAGGTGCTGGTCGTTGATCGCCGAGAGCCCGTACGCGCGCGGTGCGCTCGCGTAGAGCGGGTACTGCGTGGTCGTGATCCAGGTCAGCGGCAGGCACACCACGGCGCTGGCCAGGCGCGTGAAGCCCAGCAGCGCGAGCCGCTGGCCGTTGGGCCGCAGGCGCGCGCGCGGAAGCGGATCGACGATCAGCCACCACAGCCCAAGCCCGGCGTAGAACAGCGTTGCGTGCTCGAGCGCGTGGACCACTTCGTGTTGCGCCGCGAAGTCGAACACGCTGGGAATCGCCCATGCCCAGGTAACGGTCGCCCACAGGGGGATCACGAGCCATGGCGAGGTCAGGCGCGCGAGCCAGCGCCCGGAGCTGCCGCCCGGGGCGACCGCGAGCAGCGCGTGACGCGAGAGGCCGAGCGGCAGAACGGGGCTTCGCAGCCCGAGCACGAGCAGCGCGGGCGCGACGTCCGAGAGCAGCACATGCTGCATCATGTGCGCCGACAGCAGATATTTGTCTCCGATCGGGTCCAGCGGCGACAGCAGCGCGATCGCGAGCACCAGCAGGCCAGCGGCGTAGGGCAGCCAATGACTGGCATTCGGGGCCGACGTCGACGAGCGGGCCCGCGCGCGCCGGTAGACGCGCGCGTAGACCACGGCGGCGGCGATCAGCGCGATCACCACGACCGGTTGGAAGCTCCACGATCCCCAACCCGGCGCGTGGCTCATGCGATCTGGGTCCTCATGCTCGGCGGCATCCTATCGATCTCGGCGCCGCCCTTGCCGAGGGCAGACCCACGCGTGCGCAGCGCACGTGCGCGCGCGCGCGTGGGCTCATGCTCGGAACGACGCCCGGTGACGCGCTCACAGCTGAACGGTGCGCGTGGGCAGACCCAGGAGCAGGCGGCCGGCGAGCTCCCACGTGGCCGGGTTGACCTGGAAGTGGGCCGTGGCAGTGTGGGCGTCGCGAAACCGTCGCTGCAGCGGCGAGCTGTCGTAGATCGCGCTGCCCCCGCCGAGGTCGTACATCGCGCGCGCAACCTCCGCCGAGGTGCGCACCGCGTGAGTGGCGGCGAGCCGCAGGCCAAGGCGCAGCCGGACCGACTCGGCATCACCGGACTCGGCGGCGGGAGCGTCGGCGTTGACAGCCTCGGCTCGCTGCGCCGGCTCGGGCGGGGAATCGGCCGCAGGGCCTCGTGCCGCGGCCCAAGCCTGTTCGATGGCTTCGTAGAAGAGCGCGCGGGCGGCGCGCAGCGAGGCCTCGGCGGCGCCGACAGCCGCCTGCGTGGCCGGACGTTCGGCCAGCACGCGTCTGGACCCAAGCCCGGCCTTCGCGACGGCCAGCTCGCGCAAATCGTCGATCGCCCCGCGCGCGTTGCCGAGCGCCGCGGCCGCGATCGACAGCGCGAAGAAGCCGAAGATCGGAAAGCGATACAGCGGCTCGTCCAGGCGCGGCGCGGCGCCGAGCAGCGCCAGGACGCGCTGCTCGGGCACGAACAGATCCTCGGCGAGCGCATCGTGGCTGCCGGTGCCGCGCAGGCCGCTCGTGTGCCAGGTGTCCAGGACCTGCAGCTCGGCGGTCGGCAGCGCCACCACGCGCAGGGTCGGCACGCCCTCCTCGGCCTTGCCGTCCGCGAGCACGCAACCGCTGAACAGCCAGTCCGAGTGCGAGATCCCGCTGCAGAACGACCACTTGCCGGACACGCGCACGCCCCCCTCGACAGGCTGGGCGCCCGCGGTCGGCGCCCACACTCCCGCGGCGACGGCCTGCGGGTCGCCGAACACCTCGACCGTGCCCTCGGCGGGCAGGTAGGCCGACAGCAGGCTGCTGGTCGCGGCGATCGACACGCACCAGCCGGCCGAGGCATCGCCGCGCGCGATCGTCTCGGCGCAGCGCAGCACGAGTGCCGGCCGGGCCTGCGGCGCACCGAGCGCGGCGGGCGCGCAAGCGCGCAACAGCCCGCTCGCGCGCAGCTCCTGCAAAAGCGCCGGCGGCAGGGCACGCGCGCGCTCGGTCTCGACCGCCAGCTCGCGCGCCAGCCCGGCGATTCGCTGCGCGGCCGCGTCGAGCCCGGCCTCTGCGCCCGAGGCCGAGACTGTCGCGCTAGTGGGTGTTTGCGGGGACGCCACGAGATACGCTTGAGCTGGGATGCGGAGATGTTGCACGATCGTGGCGGCGCTCGGGCTGAGCCTCACACCGGCCGGCGTGCTCGCCGAGCCGGCGCAGGCCACGCCGCTGGATGTCGCCTCGACGCACGCCTACATAGTCGCGAACAACGCCTTCGCGCGCGCGAGCGAGGCCCTCGCCGGCCCCGCCCAGGCGGCGGTCGCGCACCTGAACAAGAAGCTCCATCGCGAATGCCCGGACGTGGGCGCGGGAGCGCCCGAGAACGAAGAATCCGAGAAGCCGGCCTACGAGGTCGCCGGCGCGCTCTGGTCGGTCAGCTATCGGGCCGACATCCGTCCGATCCGCGCGTTCGTCGCCGCCGTCAGACCGCTGCGCTGGAGCAATGCCAAGATCACGCGCCTGGCCCAGCACTACGCGAGCACCCTGCAGGGGCTGTCGAGGCTGCAGCTGCCGCATCTCTGCGCCGACGTGCGCGCGTGGCGCGAAAGCGGCTTCAAGACGCTCCCGGCCAGCACGCTCAGCTTCGACGCCCACACCGAATCGCTGGAAGGACACACCGTCCCGCAGCGCCTGCTGGCCCAGTACGAGCAACCGGGCGACCAGGCCCTCGTCGCGCAGACCACCAAGATCGAAACGAAACTCGAACGCACCGAAACCGTCGAAGGCTTCAACGACTGGGACACGCTGCTCGCAACGCTCGGCCTCCCGCAGTAGCCCACAACGCTCGGTCTCCCGCAGTAGCCTGCGCTCGGGCGCCTGACGCGCGTCGCGACTGGCGACGGGCAGCTAGGAACTGAGCACAAAGTCTCGCGTGACCTGGACTGCGTGCCTTCCCGTTGACGCAAATCTGCCCACCGCGGTCACCTTGAAATGGCGCACATGCCCGAGCGCCTTCCTCCCGGCGGCGGTCAGCCTGATGTTGATAATGGCTGTTTCGCCACTCGCGAGCAACAGCCTGCCCGACGCGATTAGTACTGGCCTGTCCTTGGTCTTTGCGGCGATCCGTCCATCTGAGGGCCGGCTGTACCAGTCGACCGTGATGAGCCCTGACTCGAGCGCCCTCAGCGACTCTGTGTAGCCGCCGCGTTTGAGCAATGCGGTGATCATTCCGGCCCTGCCGGTTGGTGCCAGTCGGCGCTCGAGCGCCGAGGCCAGCTGCGAGGAGCTAATCGTCGCCGCAGCCTCGCTCGAGCTCGGGCTCGTCGGGCCCGCCGCTTCCGAGGGGCCAGTGGTCGAAGTAGGCGGCGTCGACGCGCCAGGTGTGCTCGCCGTCGTTGTGGCAGATCGTTCGCGTTGCTCCTGTTCTCTGCGTTCGACTTCGGCTCTGAGTTCGGCCGCAAATCGTTCTTGCGCGGCCACAAAGGAAGGGGTCGTGTTGTAGAAGCCAGCTGAGCCTTGAGCAGTGGGCTGAAAAGAGCAGTTCTCGCCGACCGACGCGCATACGACGTACCAGCCCATTTCACTCGGCGTATAGCTGAAGGTCTTTGAGAAACTCCCGCCGCCTAGCTTTTCACCGTCGGTGATCACGCCCCCGGAGGCTGATTCGCAGCCGTCGACACCGGCAGACACTTGAAGCCACCGAGCGCCTTCGGTCTCTCCTGTCACCGTGATCGTCACGGGTGTGTCCTCGGAGCTGCTCGGCGCCACTTCAACGGACACCGAGTCGCTAGGCACTCGCACGGTAAATCCTTCAAACGAGGTCAAGAGCGAGTCGCTGGATTCTGCTTGTCCAAGATAGCCGCAGATGTAGTAAGCACCTGCGTTTTCCGGCGTGAACTGCCAAGTGCGTTCATTTGCGCCCACAACTCCGGTCACCCCGAATGAGAAGTAAACTGCTTCGTTTTGTTGGGGATGAGCCGCGCAATGACCACCAGCGACCATCAGCGTCATCGTATCCGTCTCGTCGGCATACCATGCAACGTGAAGGCTCATCGAGATACCCTCGGTGGGTTCTTGCGGGCTGTGTGACACTGCGATCGATTCGGCTCGTGCGAAAGCCGGCACGAGCCACGCTGCGGCACAAAACGCGATCGTCACGGTCAAAGCTCGGAGCGCCGTAGCTGTCCGTAACCGCGAAGCCATTCGCGCAATCGCCATAAACAGAAATATACATATATACGACATATGGCGTTCACGGCGGTCTGAAGGTCGCGTTCGCGGGAGCAGCAGGGCGCGCGAGTCGCGACACGCTCGTCCAGCGCCCGTTCGACGCCCGCGAGCTCGGCCGAGGATGCTCTCCGCGCCGCGTGGCTCTGGCCGCTCAGACACCGTGCCGAGCCGCGACTTCGCCGGCGGCCACGGCCTCGGCCAGGCGCTGGTGGTCGAGCTCGTTCTGGTCGCCGTAGGCCACCGCGAAGCGCGCGATCGCCTCGTCGAACACGGTGCCGCTGCCGAGATAGGCGGCGATCGCCAGGCGGTCGCCGGAGCGGGCATGGGCGCGAGCGAGAGACCACGCGCACGCGCGCGTGTACGCGCGCAGGCCGGCCTCGCTGAGCGTGGCGAGGTCGGCCGAGGACTTCCAGTCCCACAGCTGACGCACGTAGAAGTCGCGCTCCTGGCCGTCGAGGCTGGCGCTGCGCTGCCAGCACAGGAAGATGTCGCTGGTGGCCTGCGAGATCCGCTGACCGCGCACGACCCGCTCGCCATGGCTCTCGAACTCGCTGGCTCCCAGGTAGGGCTCGAGCACCGAGGGCTGGGCCTCCTTGGCCTGCAGGACGAGCGGGTCGGCGCCGTCACGGGCGACCAGCAGGAAGACCCACGCGCGCGTGCCCACGCTGCCGACGCCGACGACCTTGCGGGCCATGTCGACGAACTTGTAGGTCCTGAACAGGTAGCGCCGGTCGGGATCGAGGTTGGCGGCGTACTGCTCGAGCAACTCGCGCACGTAGTCGCCCGGGTGGCGCGGGTCGTCCGCCTCGAACAGCTCGCGAAACGGCACCAGCAGCGGTGGGACGCTGCGAAAGCGTGGCCTGCCGTTCAACTGCTCGGTCAGCTTTTTGACGGCCCGCAGGCTGGTCTTGCGTCGCGCCCTGGCGAACTGGTTGGCGAACTCGAGGCGTCCCTTCGCGTCGAGCTTCCCGCCGAAGCGGTCGGCCAGCTCGCTGGCGTTCAGGCGCTCGTAGAACACGTCGAGATGGCTGCGCCGCGCGAAGGCGCGCATCGCTTCGCGATACTCGCAAACGCAGGCCCGCACGATCCGCTCGCGCCGCACCGGCGGCAGCCCGAGATGGCGGCCGGCGATCTCGACGCTCGCGGCCATGCGCTTGACGTCCCACTCCCACGGCCCCGGCAGGGTCTCGTCGAAGTCGTTGGGACTGAACACGAGCCTGCGATCGGGCGCGGCGAACGCGCCGAAGTTGAGGATGTGGGCGTCGCCGCACGCCTGCACGACGATCCCCGAGTCGGGCGTCGCGGCGAGGTCCGCCGCCATCACCGCGGCGGCGCCGCGGAAGAACGTGAACGGCGTCACGAGCATGCGCCCGTGGCGGATCGGCACCAGATCCTGTACGCGCGAGGCCGCCTGCGCGTTCAGCGCAGCGACCGGATCGCGGCGATCGCTCGCGGGCGCCCAGTCGCCGTGGGCCGACCGCGGCGTCGCGCGCCGTGCTTCGCGTCCGCGTTCGGCCGACTCGCCCGATTGCAGCACCGCCTTGGCCGGGACCGTCTGTGAGGCGCCTGTTTGCACGGCGACACGAAGGTTAGGTGAGGCCACCGCGGGCCGCCAGCGGGCCCGGCTGCGGGGATCGTCTCGGCCTGCGATCTCGGGCCGCGGCTGCGTCCCGGCGGGACACCCCAACCTCTGCGATCGCCTCAGCGCGGGCAGGGAATCGCGGTGGACGCCTCGCCGGAGGGGGCGCCGGCATAGGTGAATTCCGCCGCGACCGGGAACCCGCCAGCCGGGCAGGCGCTGGGCACGAGCACCGCGTTGCGGTCCCGAGCGCGGGCGCGCAAGCCGGCGCCGACGGTCAATGAGAGGCTCGCGATCGACGCGTCGGGTGCCAACGGCAGGGTGGGAACAGGCGGTATCGACAGCACGAGCTGTTCTCCGTATGGCGGACCGGCCACGAGCGCGAACCCGCTCAGCACCACGCGCTGCTCGGCGGGTGAGAGGCCCTGTGCGAGAATCTCGAACGTCGGCTCGAGGTTGTCGAGCGGACCGATGAACGCGCGCAGCGAAACCTTCTCGGTGACGGTCAGCGATCCGGCGCGTGTCTCCACGAGCGCATGCCCGGCGCCGAGCGCCGACGCTTGGGGGCAGCCACCGGCGCCCACTGCTCGCAGCCGCGCGGCGCTGCAGCTGCGCAGCTGTGGCGCGTCCAGGCTCATGCCGGCGGGCAGCCACACGACCGCCCGCCGCACGGGAGCCGGCACGCCGGCTTCGCCTCCGGCGTAGTGCACCGCGAGCGTCAGCGCCGCCTTCGCGCCGAGGCGATCGGGCGCGAGCGAAGCCGCGATCGTCGCCGTCGTGGCGACGCCGGCATGCGCCGGGGCCGGCGAGCACGCGCACAGCGCGGCGAGCAGCGCCGCGCAGCCAACGACGCTGCGGGTGCCCCTGCGCCGCCGCGCGCGGCCGGCGATGAGGCTGCGCCGCATGCCCCAACGCCCGGCACCGCCGTGGCGCGCTCGATCGCCGACACGAGCGCACCCGCGAGCCTGGGATCGGCGGACAGCGCGGGCTCGGCGACCAGCACTGCCCTCAGCGCCAACAGGGCAGACGACATCGACTGGGTGTGTCGCGGCTACGGGCAGGGCACCGTGTATTTGTCGGTGCTCTGCATTCCGTTCAGGAACGTGATCGTGACCTTGAACGGGAAGCCGCCCGCAGGGCATGTCCTTGGCACGACCAGTCCCTTGACGTGAACCAGCTTGTGCCTGCCGTGGACCGTGTGGTAGTAGGCGATGTGTTGGCTGCCCACCGTGAAGTAGCTGCTTTCGACCGACGCGTAGGACGCTCCCGGGAGCGTGGGGATCGGCGGAATTTCGAATTCGACGCCGAACCCGTAAGGCTTGGAGCCGTGAACTTCTCTGACCACGACCACCAGTTCGATCGCCACCGGGCTGCGCGCCTGCACGTACACAAGGATCACCAGACGACCGTTTTTACTCGGGCCGAGGAAGAAGTCCAAGGTGAACGGCTCTTTGATTATTTCCTGGGCTATTTCCTCGAGCCCGACGCCGCCGCCGAACCCGATCCGGGAGTCCGCGGGACACCCGCTGGGACCGTCGGCTTCGAGCGTTTCCCTGCTGCATGTGCCTGCGCCGGCGACGTCGACCTGCAGGCCGGCGGGTCCGTAGGCCAGAACACGGCTGATCGGCTCGGGCACCGTTCCGTTGGAGGAGAACACGGCCGTCGCCGAAAGATTCGTCGGCGCCCCGAGCCGGTCCGGCTTGAAGTAGCTCTGCACGGTGAACGTCTCGGCGCCGAACGCCAGCGCGCCACAGAGCAGGCACGCGCAGATCAGGGTCGCCGTTCCGACGAGCCGGGCTCTCCGGGTCACTTTCACTCGTGGCTTCGCCAGTCGGGCCAGCCGAGCACTCCGCTGCAAACGCGCTTTCACTCTGTCCATCGCTGCATCCCTCTCTTCCGTTGCTCGATCTCACACTTCCGCGATCACTCGGACGCCCCCTCGCATCTCCCATGCGGCGGCGCGGCCGCCCTGGCGGCCGCTGCCATTCCTTCGTAGAACCCGGCGAGCTCCTCGCCGGTCGGAATCGCGGCCGGGTCGAGCAGTGCCTGCAACTGCAGCCCGTCGGCGACCGCGAGCATGTACGAGGCGGCGACCTCGAGCAGGCGCGGCGGGGCGTGGCGGCCGCGCTCGGTCGCGGCTATGCCGTCGATCGCGCGCTGACGCAGCTTGGCGTAGTGCTCGACCAGCTGATCGCGCAGTTCCGGGGAGCGCTGCGATTGCAGCAATGCCTCGAGCGCCACGACGAACATCGGCTGCATCGCGGGGATGCCGTCGACCGTCGGCCGGGCGCGCGCGGCGAGCTGCTGCAGCGGTTCCGCATCGGGGTCGGCCGGCCCTGAATCGCCGACACGGTCGACCCACTCCTCGAACTGCTCGAGCACGGCCTGGTTGAGCAGCTTCTCGCGAGTCCCGAAGTGGTAGTTGACCGCCGCGATGTTCGTCCCCGAGGCGGCCGCGAGGTCGCGCACGCTGGTGCCCGCGTAGCCGCGCTCGCCGACCAGCCGCTTGGCGGCGTCCAGCAGCGCTTGCTTGGTCTCGACCGGCATCTGAACGATCGTATCAAACGAACGTTTGTATGACAAGCGAGGCGCCGATCGGCCTGGATCGCGGGGCTCGGGCCGGATCGCCGGCCCGGCGCGTTTCTGGCCGCGACGTCCGCCGTCCAAGGCGAGGCGGGTTCGTGCGCTCGTGAGACGACGGCCGCGCGCTGCCGAGGCCCGGCGAGGACGCTTCGTCGCGCGGCGCCGCTCAGCCGAGCCGGCGCAGGCTGCGCGTGAGGCCCTGCTCGACCTCGAGCAGAACGGCGCCGAGCACGATCTCCCCCGCGGCGGGGCGCACAGGCGAGAGGCCGCTCGCGGGCAGCCCCCGGATGCGCTCGATCACGGGCTGCGCGTGGATCCCCTGGGGGCCGTCGTCGGCGCCGGTCATGCCGACGTCGGTGACGAGCGCGGTTCCCGCCGGCAGGATCCGCAGCGCGAGCGTCGGCTCGTGCGTGTGGGTGCCGAGCACCGCGGCGACCTCACCGTCGAGCGCGTATGCGAGCCCCTGCTTGGCGGCGACCGACAGCGCGTGCATCTCGACGATCGTGGTCGGACCGGCGGGGAGCGTGCTCCACGCGGCCAAGGGCTCGACCGTCATGTGAGCGTACGTCGGCGCCCAGTCGAGCGCGAGACGGTCGGCGAGCACCACCACGCGCAGCTGGGCGCCGGCAACGGAAACCGTCAGGGTGCCTCGGCCGGGCACGCCGTCGGCCACGTTGAGCGGGCGCACCATGCGCTCGTGTGTGAGCACCATCTCGACCTCGGTCCCGTCGAAGGCGTGGTTGCCGCCGGTGATCACGTCGGCGCCGGCTGCCAGCAGCCGCTCGATCCCGTCGACGTTCATGCTTTCGGCGTCGCGGCCGCAGTTCTCGGCGTCGACGATGGTGGCATCGACGTTGTGCTCGGCGCGCAGGATCGGCAGGCGCTCGGCCAGCCACTGGACCGCGCGCGGGCCGACCACGTCGCCTACGAACAGGACGCGCATCGCCCGCACTCTGCCACAGCCCGGTCCCGCCCGGACACGCGGAACGCCCGCGGGTCAAGCACAGCCCGCGTATCGTCCTCCAGCTCAGCCCGCCTCGATCGGGCCCGTGATGCTGAGCAGCACATGCAGCGGCAGCTGCGCCGGCGTCTTGCCGCTGAGCACGAGCGCGCGCATGCGGTCGATCGTCTCGGCGCGCTGATCGTCGGGCAGGGCCGCGATCCAGCTCATCGAAGCGAGGTGATCGACGATCCGGTCGGGCTCGGCCGGCCTCGACGTGGTGATTCGGATTTCGCGAGGAGCGGGCCAGCCACCGGCGGCAACGAGCGCGTCCTGCCACGGCGAGCCGTCGAACTGCGGGTGCTCGGGGCGAAGCTGTGCGACGAGCGTCCCGACCTCGTGGGCCCAGCTGGCGCCGCTCCAGTCGACGCTCGTCGTCACGACAGCCAGCGCTGCCCCTGGACGCAGCACGCGGCCGATCTCGCGCAACGCAGGGGTGTGATCGAACCAGTGGATGGCGTCGGCCACCGTCACGGCGGCCACCGACGCATCGCTCAGCGGGATTGCCTCAGCGACCCCATCGAGCACGCGCTCCGGGCCGATCTGCTCGCCCAGGACCGCTCGCAACGAGGGCAGCGGCTCGACGGCGACGAGATCGAAGCCTGCGGCGAGCAGCGCTCGCGACAGCTTGCCGGTTCCGGCAGCGAGGTCGAGCACGGGGTCGCCCGGCGAGAGCCGAAGCTCGGCGGTGAGCGCGCCCACGACCGCCGGCGGGTACTCGGGCCGGCCGCGCTCGTAGGCGCCGGCAACCGACGCAAACTGCTCCGCGAGCGGGTGCAGCGCCATCAGCGCAGGCTACAGGCCGCGACGCGCCCGGGGGCGCGCTGCGCCCGACACCGGACCGCGCTTGCGTGACACCCGACCGCACTGTGCCCGACGCCGGATCGCGGTCGCTCGACCGGGGAAACAGGGGGTCGACGGAATCGAGACCGGGCCGCCGGGGGGAAGCGGCCCGGTCTCTTGGGCGAATCGGCGGTGCCGATCAGCCTTCTTGCGGGACGGCGAGCAGTCCGTCGGTGTTTTTCGAGGAGTCTTCGTAGAACCCGACCAGTTCGCCGCGGTCGTTGAGGCCGTTGATGGTCGTCGCGTTGACGCCATTGGGATCGTTGACCGTCTCGAAGCCGAATCCGGGTACCCACGCGAAGCCATGCATACCCGAGCTGTCGGTGTAGTTGCCCACGACCTCGTCGCCGTTGTTCACACCGAGGGCCGTCGTCGCGCTCGCACCCGGGAAGTCGAGGTGAATCACCGTGCCGTTGGGACGCACGAGGAAGCCCTCGGTGACGCCGTCCTTGTTCGTGGCGAACCCAGCGATGTCACCCTCGTCGTTGATCGCGGCGGCCGTCACGTTGGTGTCTTCGGCGACTGACACCTGATGGAACTTTCGCGTGGTGATGTCGTACGAGTACCCGTAGTTGACTTCCTTGCTCGTATAGAAGCCGACGGCGACGTCATTGTCGTTGACTCCGAGCAGCTGATTGACTTTTGGCTTGCCGCGGGTCCCAGGGTGTTCGACCGACTGGAATCCATGGCCGTTGACGGCGTCGAAGCCGATTTGATCGCCCTTGGCGTCGACCCAGAAGCCGACCGTGACGCCGGAGTTGTTGAGCCCGGTCACCTGCGTCTGTTCGGAGTGCGGGAAGTTCTCGTTTTGGTAGTTGGCTTGTCCGTACGGCTGTGAGAGCAGGTAGCCCTTGTTCGGGTGGCCTTCTTCTCCGGAGCCGAAGTAGCCGGCGATGACGCCGGAGTCGTTGATGCCGAGCAGCTGGTTGAAGGTCGGATCGTGTTCGTTGTCGAGCGTCGTGAAGGTGAAGTTGGCGCTGCCTTCGATCGGCGCGGGTGCCGCGGCCGCGGAGCCTGTCGTGGCGCCGAAGGCGAGCGCCGAGATCGCTGCGGCCACCGCGACGCCGGCCCAGCGAGGCCTCGAGCGAGGTGCCTGCCGAGAGGGTTCGGTGCGCGAAGGATCGGTCTGGATGGTGCGGGCGTGCATGGTTGCTCCTTGTGCGAGAAGAGGGAGTGAGTGCGGATGTTCGGGCAGTGTCGCGGGCTGAACGAGCCGTGGCCATTGGGTGGACCGGAGAGCGGGGCTAGGGCCAGCGCGAGTCGCGAGGAGGGGTTTTCCCTACCTCGGCGGCGGCGCAGTCCGGGCCTGCGAGCGACGGCGCGGTCCGGGCCTCCGCGACGGCACGGCCGTGCCGCCGATCGGCCTATGGCATAGCGCCGAGGACGAGAAGGCTTGCTCAAGGCCGCGCGAGGACCTGACGATCCACGACGCATGAAGGCTTTCTCGAAGGATCACAATCGATACGAATGGCTGGCCGTCGCGATCATGGTGCCGGTCGCCGTGGTGCTGCTGGGGCTGGTGCTCGGCTACGTGGGCATCGTGGCGATGGTGCTCGCCGCGATCATCGTGGCCAGCGCTCTGGTCCACGCGCGCCGACCGTTCGCGGGCTGGCTCGAGTCGCGAATCCACCCCGAAGGTCCGCCTTCGGCTCCCTGAGCTGGCGGCGCCGGGGCGGTCCGCCGGGCTCTGTAGGCCGAGGACGGCGACACCGTGGTCCGCCTGGCGACTGACACCGGGGTCCGCCTGGCGACTGACACCAGGGTCCGCCTGGCGACTACTTCAGAAGTCTTCTAGAGCTCGCTGAGGCGCCGGCGCAGGAACCGGCGCTCGGGCTCGGAGAACGCCAGCTCGAGCGCGCGTAGGTAGGCGGCTCGCGCCTCCTGCGGGCGCTTCAGGCGAGCGAGCAGCTCGCCGCGGGTCGAGTGCAGATAGCGGTAGTCGTCGAGCTCGAGGCCGTCGACGATCTCGAGCGCGGCTTGCGGGCAGCCGGCCTGCGCGAGCGCGACCGCTCGGTTCAGGTCGACCACCGGCGAGCCGGTCGCCGCCGCGAGCTCGCCGTACAGGGCCGTCACCTGGGGCCAGTCGACCGGCTCGGAGCAGTGCAGCGAGGCGATCGCGGCCTGCAGCACGTAGGCGCCGCGCCCTCCGAGCGAGAGCGCGCGATCGAGCACGGCGCGCCCTTCGCCGATCCGCTCGGTGTCCCACAGCGAGCGGTCCTGGTCGGCGAGCAGCACCAGCTCGTCGCCTCGCAGACGGGCGTCGCGGCGCGCATCGACCAGCACCATCAGCGCGAGCAGCCCAAGGACCTCGCTCTCGTCGGGCATCAGCGTTGCGAGGGCGCGTCCCAGCCGGATCGCCTCGGCGGCCAGGTCGACACGGCCCGCATAGCCCTGGTTGAAGATCAGGTACACGACCGCGAGCACCGCCGCGAGGCGGTCGGGCAGGGCGTGATCTTCGGGCACGGCGAAGGGGATCCCGGTGGCCGTGATCTTGGTCTTGGCGCGCGAGAGCCGGCGCTTCATCGTCTCGGGCGAAACCAGGAACGCGTCGGCGATCTCCTGTGTGCTGAGCCCGGCCAGCGCGCGCAGCGTGAGCGCGACCTGGGCCTCGATCGCGAGCGCCGGGTGGCAGCAGCAGAAGATCAGCTCCAGGCGTTCGTCCGGTATCAGGGGGTCGTCCACGATGTCCTCCGGCGCCGCGTCCACCATGTCGGGCGTCGCCGCCAGCAGCTCGAGCGTTCGGGTCTTCGCGGCGAGCGTGCGCTCTCGGCGCAACCGGTCGATCGCGCGATTGCGGGCGGTCGCGATCAACCAAGCGACGGGGTTCTCGGGCGGGCGCTCACGCGACCAGCGCTCGGCGGCGATCGCAAACGCATCCTGGCAGGCATCCTCGGCGAGATCGAAGTCGCCGAGAAAGCCCACCAGCGATGCGAGCACGCGCGCCCACTGCTCGCGAAAGACCTGCTCGATCAAGCTGGATGCTCCACCACCGGTCGCACCTCCACCGAGCCGCCCATGCGAATCGCCGGGATCCGCTCGGCGAGCGCGAGCGCCGCGTCGAGGTTGTCGGCCTGGGCCACGAAATAGCCGCCGAAGACCTCCTTGGTCTCGGCGAACGGGCCGTCGGTCATCACCGACTTCCCATCCTGCACGCGCACCGTGGTGGCGGTCGCGGCCGGCTGCAGGTGCGCGCCGGCGACGACCTGATCGTCGCGCGAGATCGTCATGTACTCGCCGGTGATCGCCTCCTGCTCGGCTTCGGACAGGCCGTCGTAGGCGCCGGGGCGCTCATAGATCAACAGGGCGTATTGCATGGTGTCCTCCTTTGTTCGTGGATTGCTCTCATCTAAAGGACGAACGAGACCGCCCGCGCGGGACAGTCCCCCAAGATGATCCGTCACGGTCGCCGAGACGCCAACGCCGGTAGGCTTCGGTCACACGATCCCGGATCGGCGCCGGCATGCTCACGGGGTTCCGGGGGCGGCACGGCTGGTCTGAGTCAACTCACGGGAGGTGGCACGAGTGTCATTGCAGTTGGGGGATACGGCAGCTGTCGAGCGGGCGTGAACAGGATGGCGACTGACGAAGCCGAGAGCAGGCCGCGCGTGCTCGTGCTCGGGGCGGGGTTCGGAGGCCTCGAGCTGGCGACGCGGCTGTCCGAGGAGTTCGGCGAGGACGTCGAGATCGTGCTGATCGACAAGAGCGAGGCGTTCGTGTTCGGTTTCTCCAAGCTCGACGTGATGTTCGGCAAGGCGGCTCCCGAGGACGTTCGTCATCCCTACGCGAGCATCGTCAGGCCCGGCGTGCGATTCGTGCAGACCGCGATTGAGGCGATCGACCCGGCGGCGCGGACCGTGCAGACCGAGGCGGGCAGGTTCGCGGGCGACGTTGTGGTGATCGCGCTCGGCGCCGACCTCGACCCCGGGGCGACGCCCGGGCTGGCGCAGGGCGGCTACGAGTTCTACACGGTGGCGGGCGGGTTCGCGGCGCGCGAGGTGGTCGACGATTTCGAGGGCGGTCGCGTGCTGATCGGCGTGCTGGGTACGCCGTTCAAGTGCCCGCCGGCACCGAGCGAGACCGCGCTGTTGATGCACGAGCACCTGATCGAGCGAGGGCTTCGCGAGCGCTCGCAGATCGCCCTCGCGATGGATTTCGGCCGTCCGATCCCACCCTCGCCGGCGGCGTCGGAGGCGCTGCTCGAGGCTTTCGCCGAGCGCGACATCGAGTGGCACCCGAGCCGTGAGATCTACGAGCTCGACCCCGAGCGCAAGGTCGCCCTGCTGCGCGACGGCGGCGAGATGCCCTACGACCTGTTCCTCGCGGTGCCGGTGCATCGGGCGCCCGCGGTCGTCGCGCAGGCGGGCCTGCTCGACGGCGCCTGGATCCCGGTCGACGCGGCGACCTTCGAGACGACCCATGACGGCGTGTACGCGATCGGCGACGTGGCCGCGGTCGGGACACCCAAAGCGGGCGCGTTCGCCGAGGGTCACGCGGCGGTCGCCGCGCAGCACATCGCGGCGCGGATCCGCGGCACGACCAGCCCAGCCCGGTACGACGGACACGGGATCTGCTACCTCGAGTTCGGCGGCGGTCAGGTCGCGATGGTCGACGTCACGTTCTTCGGCGACCAACGCTCGGGCGAGCTGATCGGCCCGTCGGCGGAGCTGGCCGCCGAGAAGGCCCAGTTCGGCTCGAGCCGGATCAAGCGCTGGTTCGACCGCGACTGGCGCACGCCGAGGGCCACAACCGCCTAGCCGACACCGGTGACAGCAGCCGGGCTGGCCGGTCCGCCTCCAAACCATCCACGACGTCGAGGGCTATGCCGTCGGTCTGGCGCCCGGGATGCGCGGGCGAGTTGCACGTGCTCCGACTCCGACCTGTAGGGACAAGATCAGCAAGTTCGCCCAAGGGCGAAACCCGGTTATGCGGCTCGTTGGGAAGGCAAGGCGAGTTCGCGCAGGCGGTGAAGGGCCTCGCGCTCGAGCTGGCGGCTGCGCTCCTCTTTGACCCCGAGCCAGCCACCCACTTCCTTGTGACTCTGCGGGGGGCCTCCGCCCAGGCCGTAGCGACGCAGGAGCACCTGACGGTGACGTTCGGGCAGCAAACCGAGCAATGCCCATACTTCGCGGCGCACCTCCTGTTCGGCGGCGCGCTCGCCGGGATCGACGCCATTGGGGTCGCCGATCAGATCGCCCAACGGCGTCGCGTCCTCGCTTATCGGTTCGTCCAGTGACGCGGTAACGCGAGCGGCGTTGCGGAGGTTCTGAACGTTGGGCGCGCTGAGCCCGGTGCGCTCTGCGATCGCCTCGGCCGGCGCCGGCCCTACGCCCCCCCGCGCGCTCTCCACCTCGGCTCGTCGAATGGCGGCGAGCTGTTGTGCGGCCTTGGCGGGGATCCTGATCGTGCGTCCGGCCTCGATTGCGTCGAGAAGCGAACGCCGGATCCACCAGACGGCGTAGGTGGAGAACTTCAGGCCGCGCCGATGGTCGAACCCTTCGACCGCGCGGACCAAACCGACCGTCCCCTCTTGGACCAGGTCCTCGAACTGAACGCCACGCGACCGATAGGTCTTGGCGATCGCGATTACAAGTCGCAGGTTGCATTCGATCATCTCCTGCTTGGCGCGCAAGTCACCGTGCTCGATGCGCCTCGCCAAACGGGTCTCCTCGGCGGTGCTCAGAGACCCAGGACGTCCGAGCTGCCGTATCGGGTCCCAGGGGCCGTCCTCACGTCCACGTCGCAACTCGGCGACGACTGCCCGTTCGAAGCTCGGCGCCACACCCATCTCCGTCTCAAGCGACCGCGCGCAGTGCGGGTCGCAGTTCCGGTTTGGGGCGTCCGGCGTGGTCTTCGGCGGTTCGGATGAGCTCCGTCAACGCGGGCGAGGGCGTATCGCGGCCCCAGAGCAGCTCAAAGCTGAGGGTGCGGCCGGGATCGAGTGGCCGAGCTAGGAGCCCGGCGCCCGAAGCGTCGGGGGCCGTCGTCAGCGCGAGAGCCTCACCATCGGCTACAGCTGCAAGCAACGCCGGTCCTGGTCCGCCTCGCCGCAACGACGCGCTCACGCCCAGCCCCGAGAGCACCTCCGCGACGGCTCGGTCATAGCCGGCGCCGTCCCGATGCCCGGTCACGACAATGTCCTCGCCATGCAACTCATTGGCTTCGAGCGGGCCGTCGCCGGCCAGTCTGTGACTTGGCGCCACAAGGACTACCCATGGCTCGCTGCCCACCTCAAGGCAACGCAGGTCGGCCGAACGAAAGATCGAGGGGCCAAGGACGGCGTCCAGCCGTCCGTCGCGCAAATCACGGGAAAGAGCACCCCCGTATGACTCGACGACGCTGACCTCGACCGCGGGCCGATTTCGCGTGAACACGTCGAGCAGCTCGGGCGTCGCTCGCCAGTGGGCAGTCGTTGCGAGCCCGAGCCTCACCGTGCCGACGACTCCTGCCTCGAGGTCGCGGCCGGTGCAACGAGCCTCGTCGGCCGCGGCCAGCGCGGCTCGGGCGCGCTCGAGGAAGAGCTCGCCGGCGCTGGTGAGGTCGACACCGCGGGTGTGACGCTCGAAGAGCTTGATCCCGAGCTCTGCCTCCAGTCGCCGGATCTGGGTGGACAGGCCCGGCTGGGCGACCCACAGGCGTTCGGCGGCGCGGGTGAAGCTGCGCTCCTCGGCGATCGCGACGAAGTAGTGGAGATGACGGAGCTCCATAGCACTCACGCAGCCTGGCTGGGACGGAGGTCTGCGAGGGCGGCCGCAGCGGTGGCCTCCGCTTCGAGCGCAGCGAGGTATTCGGCAAAGGCGCTGGCCCGGCCCTCGGGCGTCGCCTCCGTCAACGACTCCCAACGCGCCCAAACGAGATCAGCCGCGACGCGCCACGCCTGCAAGGCACGCGCGTGAAGCTGTCTGCCGTAGAAGGGGACTCCCGGACGGATCAAGAATCTCATCGGTCTACCTCCTTGGGTCGGACATGCCTGACACGCGACCGAGTCGCCTGACAGCCGCCGGCGGGCCGTGTTGGCTTTGGCAGGCATGGATATTGAGGGACACGGAAAGGGCGATGACCGACAAACTCCCACCACCCCGCGCTCCAGTCCATACCCAGGCGCCGGAAATCTTCGTCCGTGGCGCCGGACGTTCTTTTCCGGGCCTCCGGAGAGACGGGTAGGGAAATCCCTACTTAGCGCCGGCCGGGTGCTTCGACTCGGGAGCGGCCAGGGCGACCGCGGCGTCTCGCTGTGCCAAGCGGTTGCTTGGTGATTTTCCGGATTTCCCTACCCCGGGCAGCGCCGAGACAGCCATCATTCGCCCCACATGGCCCCGTCAATTCTGGTCGTTGATGACGATCCGGTGTTCCGCGCGCTGGCTGCAAGCGTGCTTGCCGACAGCGGGCTGACGGTCGTCGGCGAGGCGGACAGCGTCTCAGCGGCGCTGTCCGCGGCCGTCCGGCTCAAGCCCACGGCGGTGCTGGTCGACGTCGGGCTGCCCGACGGCGATGGATTCGCGCTCGCGCGGCAGCTCACGACCCTCCCCTGGCAGCCGCTTGTCGTT
>DATJOF010000057.1:0-23190 GCA_035507415.1 Solirubrobacteraceae bacterium | reverse complement strand
GTTGAAGTTGCCCCAGCCGGCTATGCACGGATGCGTGGTGACCGCCTTCCAGCCTTCGTGCCAGATCGAACGTGAGCCGAGCATCGCATAGAACTGCGTCTTGCGATGCGACTCGGCGGATGGGTCGTCGAAGCTGTGGCGCATGCTCACGCCGTCGATCGGCGACTGCGTGTGTCCCTTGATCGTCTCCGGGGCCTCGATGCCGAGCACGTCGAGGATCGTCGGCACCAGGTCGATCGCGTGGCAGTACTGCTCGCGAACCTCGCCCTGGGCCTTGATGCCCGCCGGCCAGGAGATGATGCACGGGTCACAGGTCCCGCCGTTGAACTCGTAGCGCTTCCACATCTTGAACGGCGTGTTGAACGCCATCGCCCAGCCGGTCGGGTAGTGGTTGTAGGTCCTCGTGCCGCCGAGCTCGTCGATCATCGCCAGGTTCTGCTGCAGGTCGTCGGGGACGCCGTTGGCGAACTTCATCTCGTTGACCGAGCCGTTCGGGCCACCCTCGCCGCTCGCGCCGTTGTCAGACACCACGACGATCATCGTGTTCTCGAGCTCTTCACTGGCCTCGAGCTGGTCGAGCAGCCTCCCGATGTGAAAGTCGGCGTGCGCGAGGAAGCCGGCGTAGACCTCGGCCATGCGGTAGAACAGCCGCTTCTCGTCATCGTCGAGCGAGTCCCAGGGGCGCGTGTAGTCGAGCTCGGGGAACGGCTGGCCCTCCGGGCCCTTGCGCGTCTCGGGCGTCCCGATCGGGTTGATCGGCGGAAGCTCGGTGTCCCGCGGCACGATCCCCAGCTCCTTCTGGCGGGCGAGCACCTGCTCGCGGATGGCCTCGTAGCCCATGTCGAAACGGCCCTTGAACCTGTCGATCCACTCTTTCGGCGCGTGGTGCGGGGCGTGGCAGGCCCCGGGCGAGTAGTACAGGAAGAACGGCTTCTCCGGGGCGACCGCCTTCGAGTCCCGGATGAACTCCAGCGCCTTGTCGGTGATGTCCTCGGTGAGGTGGTAGCCCTGCTCGGGCGTCTTGGGCTGGTCGACCAGGTGGTTGTCATACACCAGATCCGGATACCACTGGTTGGTCTCGGCGCCGAGGAAGCCGTACCAGCGCTCAAAGCCGCGCCCGGTCGGCCAGTTGCGCCGCGGCGCGGCGAGGTTCATCTCGTCGGTCGGACACAGGTGCCACTTGCCCACCATGTACGTGTTCCACCCGCGCTCACCGAGGATCTCCGAAAGCATCCCGTTCTCCGGCGGAACGGTCCCGCTCGCATTCGGATAGCCGATCGCCGCCTCGGTGATGCACGCCATGCTGTTACGCGTGTGGTTGCGGCCCGTGAGCAGGCACGAGCGAGTAGGCGAGCACAGAGCCGTCGTGTGAAACTGCGTGTAGCGCACGCCCGCGTCGACGATCCGATCGATGTTCGGCGTCTCGATCAGCCCGCCGTAGCAGCTCATCGCCGAGAAGCCGACGTCATCGAGCACGATGTACAGGACGTTCGGCGCTCCCTCAGGGGCGCGCGGCGGCTCGAACGGGGTCCAGTCGGGGACCGAGTCGCGCACATCGACGTTGACGACGCCCTTGAACGGTTTAGCCATGAGCCTCAGCCTCCGGTTGCGCTCGTATGTGGTCGGCCCCCGAACGCGAGGTGTCGGTGGGCCCTCGCGACCAGCCTACTGGGAGGGTGGGCCCGGGCGAAGGAGGCGGCGCGAACGAGGCCGGGCTTGCGCGGCCTCCTCCAGTTCGGGGGACCCAGGCGCAAGCGGACGCCGGAGCAGGCGGCATCGAACACCGGAGCCGTCGGCGTCTCTGACCGGTCCAGTCCGCCGGTCGCGTCGAGCCACCGCTCATGCGACTCTACGATCCCTCCAGGATGAGCGACCCCGAAATGGTTCACGTCCTCGGTGGCCGGTTCCGGATGGGGTCGGCGGCCTTCTATCCCGAAGAGGCGCCGGTTCGTGAGGTCGAGGTGGCCGCGTTCGCGATCGACCGCGGGCCCGTCACAGTCGATCAGTTCACGCGCTTCGTAGGGGAGACCGGCTACGTGACCGTCGCCGAGCGCCCCCCCGACCCAGCGGACTACCCCGACGCCGATCCCTCGCTGCTGCGCCCGGGGTCCGCCGTGTTCCACCCGACGCCCGGCCCCGTGCCGCTCGATGACCCGACGCGCTGGTGGGCCTACGTGCCAGGCGCCAACTGGCGCCATCCCTGGGGACCAAGCAGCGACAACACAGATCGGGGCGAGCACCCCGTCACGCACGTCGCCTTCGAGGACGCCCATGCGTATGCCGAGTGGGCCGGCAAGCAGTTGCCGAGCGAGGCCGAGTGGGAGTACGCCGCCCGCGGCGGGCTCGACGGCGCCGTGTTCGCCTGGGGAGATGAGTCGCAACCCGGCGGCGAGCTGATGGCGAACTTCTGGCAGGGCGAGTTCCCCTGGCGCAACACCGGTGCGAGGGGATGGCGCGGGACATCCCCGGTCGGCCTGTTCCCTGCCAACGGCTTCGGGCTCCACGACGTCACCGGAAACGTGTGGGAGTGGACGACCGACTACTACTCCGCCGACGGCCCAGGCGCGGATACCGCATCGACCGCCTGCTGCGCGCCGCCTCTGAACCCGCGCGTCGAGAGCCCCAGCGCGAGCTACGATCTCGGCCATCCCGGCGCGCGCGTCCCGCGCCGCGTCATCAAGGGCGGCTCGCACCTGTGCGCGCCCAGCTATTGCCTTCGCTACCGGCCTGCCGCCCGCCAGCCGGAGGCGATCGACACCTCGACAAGCCACATCGGCTTTCGCTGCATCATCCGCGACGATGGCTGAGCAGACGGCGACGCCCCGTGTTCGACCAGGAACAGGACGCTCGGTGTGGCCCAAGGCGATCGTGAGAGCAGCGTCGATTGATCCATCGCGACGCTCGGCGCGAGCCCGAGCCCGAGGATCCAGCCCTCACCCACTTCTTCCCGACCGTCCAGGCAGCCGTCGACGCAGCACAGAACCCGCGGGCACACTGAAGGCCTCGGGTCGGATCTAGCGTCCCAGAGTGCGCACAAGGTCTCGGGCTCGGCCGCTCACCCCGGCGAGCAGCTCGCGAACCTGCTGAAGACCGGCGCGCAGATCCGCGTCGCCAACCTCGACCGGCAGCATCGAATCTTGAAGCGTCGCAAGCGCGCTGTCCGCGCTTGCGACCGCCTCCACGGCGCTGTCGAGAAAGCCCTTCACGCCCCTTGACGGAGCACCTGGTGACGCCGGCTGAAATGTGCGGCTCGCCAGTCCCTGGCGCTCGGCGAACTCCAGGTACGTGCGTTGTGCTCGTCCGTAGGCCAATTGGACCGGTCTGAAGAGGTCTCGCTCGAGATTCTCGGCGTTGTGCTCGTCGAGCTGCTCGTAGGCCTCGCCGAGGGCGGCGAGAGCGAACGCGATCTGCTCGGTTGCGGCCGCAACCGTGTCGAGCAGCTGCTGCCTTGCCTCGGCCGTCGTATAGCTCATAGGACTAGGTTATTCAGAGATCCTCCCGACAACGAGAAGCTCCGTCATGGGCGTCGCGGTCACAGCTGCGTGAAGGATGCCGACACCGGCGCGCAGGGCGCGAGGTACGTCGCGGGCGCTCACTCGAGCTCTGCGTCGAGCGCCGCAAAATCGAGGTTCGCATCGATCCTCCGCGGCGCATCGACCTCCTACGCTCGCTGCAGGCGCAGGTCGAATTCCATGGTCGCTTTTTCGGTCACGTTGACAAAGCCGCCCACGCTTGGAGCGGTCATGCCGAATTCACTCCAAGGGAAGGTGAGCGAGCCGGCCGCCTCGAGCGTCGATCCCGCGAGGCTGAATTCGACCGGCAGGGTCTCACGCTTGGGGGTCCCGTGAATGTTGAACACCCCTGTCACCGGCACACGCATGACGCGGCCGGTGACGGCGCTCCTGGAGAGTGTCACGGGACTCGAGAGCACGAACGTGGCCGTCGGATAGCGGTTGCTTTCCAGGCCGATTTCATGGATTTTTTCATCCCGCATCGAACGGTCGCTTTTGAGCGTGTTGACGGCGACGTCGAAGGAGGCGGAGGTGATCGTGATCGTGTCCTTGGACTGCCTGAGCATGGCTGTTCCGGTGATCGATGAGGTGCGGCCCACTGCGTCGCTCTCTGCGGGCAGGAACGCAAGCTTCTCGCGCACGCGGTAGCCCGCCTGCGAGCCGGTGGTCACGCTCCAGCGTCCGCCGGCGCTCGAGCTCGAGCCGGTCGCGGAGCTGGTGGCGGCGGGTGCGGTGGCGGTCGATGTGGCGAGCTTGAACGGCTTCGGCGAGGAGGTGGGGAAGATCACGAAATAGACCACCAGGAACACCGCGACGACGAGCGCCAAGCCTGTGCCCAGGACAAGCAGGGCCATTCGTTTCCTGCTCGGGCTTCCAGGCAGCTTGACCATCGTGCGTCCTTTCCTCGTTATCGAGAGCGACCAGGCGGCGCTTGGCCACCATCACACGGCACGGGCGTGCGCAGGACGTTAGAGCGAGCTGGGAGTTTGGTGGGGACACAGGCCGGCCACACCTCCGCTGGCCAGTGACCGGCGCCGCGTCCGAGGTGCCGGGCATCGCGGATTCGGCCAAGCGCTGCCGGAGCGCAGCGGTCCTGTCTCGTCCTCGCGCCGGCGGTCGTGGTAGGCGCTCGTGCCGACCTTGGCCCACTCGGCGCGCTTGGTCGTTCAGTTCCGCTGGCTGCCCCCTCCTGTTGGTGCTATGCTGCCGCCGCTTCGCACCTGCGATCGACCTTTCGGCGGCCGGCGATGAGTTTTGACGTGGACCTGGTCCCATGCCTTTGAGCCCAACCGCAGGCGAGGAGAACGATGACCATCGTCATCACCGCCTTTGAGCGGTCCCCCGATGGCGGCAAGGGCCTCGCGCGCGACACACGCGTTCGCTGGGCGCTGGAGGAGGTGGGACAGCCCTACGAGGTTCGTCCTGTTTCATTCAGTGCGAAGAAGGAGCCCGCGCATCTGCGCCTTCATCCCTTCGGCCTGATCCCGACCTATGAGGAGGGTGCGCTTGCGCTGTTCGAGACAGGCGCGATCGTCTTGCACATCGCCGAGCACCATGAAGGGCTGTTCCCCGACGATGCCAACGCGCGGGCAAGGGCGATCACCTGGATGTTCGCCGCCCTGAACACCGTGGAGCCGCCGATCCTCGAACTCGTGGCCGCCAGGATCTTGGAGGCCGAGGAGCCCTGGGCCGAAGCGCGCCTTCCTCTGGTCAAGGACCGCATTCGCGATCGGCTGGTTCAGCTCTCTGCGCGCTTGGGTGATGGCGACTGGCTCGATGGGGCGTTCAGCGCCGGTGACCTGCTGATGGTCTCGGTGCTGCTCAGGCTGAGAGCTTCGGGCCTTCTCGACGAGTTCCCGACTCTGGCTGCCTACGTTGCCCGGGGCGAGGCGCGCCCCGCATACGAACGAGCCTTTGCGGCCCAGTTGGCGATCAACGCCGCTGATCCGCAAGCTGGCTGATTAAGGCACTCGCCGCTCGAGTGCCTGAAACCGCGATCATGGCCGGCGATCCGCGCGATCCGCGCGTGAGGCGGCTTTCGGACACGATCCTCGGTGCCAGCGCGAGCGCGGTGACCCCGATCGGGACGTTCAGGTAGAAGATGTACTGCCACTTTCCAGGGGCTGGGTGGCCGCACGGCACCGGCGGCGCAACTGCCGTCAGCCGCCTCGGAGCGCCAGCCCGAAGCGCTCGACCATCGCGGGCGTGCGGAAGTGCGTGATCTCGCCGATCAGCTCACCGCCTGCTCTGGTCAAGCGCGGGCCTTCGCACGGGGCGCCTGCGGGCGGGGCGGCCGCGGCGCGTTTCAGGCACCTATCGCCGAGAGTGCCCGAATCCAACAGAAACCGGCGCCATCCGCGGCGATCCGCCACATTCGCCGCGGCTTGCTCAGATCCCAGCCCCCGAGCGCCGCCGCGCGCGCTCCTGCACGCGGCTCGCCATCAAGTACTTGAGGCCTTCGACGCTGAGGAACGCGGTGAGGACGGTGATCAGGATGGGTGATGTCTGCAATGGCCCAACGCGGGTCACGAAGGCAGCCATCAGCACCATCGCAAACGGTGCGGCCGCGAGCGACCCGAGGACGGCGGTCAGCAGGCAGCTGAACGCCAGTCCCAGCGGTACGCCGGGGATGGCCTGGTGGACGATGACCCCAGCGGTTCCGCCAATGAAGAGCGACGGGAAGATCGGGCCGCCCACAAATCCACTGCCCTGGCTGATCGCGCAAGTGACCATCTTGGCGATCAGGATCGCGACGCACAGGCCGAGGCCCAGCGTGCTCGCACCTTTCAACACGGAGCCGAGCTGCTGGGCGCCTGAGTACATCGTCAGCGGAAGTGCCACGCCGACGATGCCGAACATCGCGCCCCCCAACGTCGATCTCGCGATGGCCGGGACGTTCAGCCGGCCGAACAGCCTCGAAGCCAGCACCGTGAACCCAGCTGCCAGGATCGTCACGATGCCACCAAACAGACCAAGCGGGATGCCGGCGAGCAGCTGCCAGTCCGCGAACGGATACCGCGGCACCTGGTAGGCGCCGACAAACACGGCGCCGGCGATGGCAAAGTAGATCCCGAACGAGACGCTCGCTGCAACGATGTCCGTGACCAGGGTCTTACTGAACCGCTGTCCGCCCGGGCGGACGACCTCCAGGATCAGCATCACCACGATCAACGGGCTCGAGAACAGGCCGCCGAAGATGCCGGCGATGCCAGCCAGCGTGTTCACCTGTGAATCCTCCTTACACAGCCCTCGTCGCCGGGCCATCCGGCCGCCGGCGCCGCCGCCCAACGAGGCCAGCACCTTCTCCGGACCGACGCTCGCGCCACCAATCAGTGACACGGCCGAGACGGCCACGGTCCGCCACACCAGTCCCGGGTCGACGTGCTGGGCACGGAGGTCCTCAAACAAGCCCGGAACGGCCTCGGGCAGGCGCGTCAGCCGCCGAAGCAAGCCAACCGCGACGCCGGCCGCGGCGGTGACCGCCACCCACCACCAGTGACCGCCGAACCAGCCTGGACTGGAATACGTGCCCCAACGTTCCCCGAACTTGATCGTTTCCAGGCAGACGAGTCCGGCGAGCGCACCAAACACCCCGAGAGCGGCGGCGTAACCGACGAGCATCCAGAACGCCCGCTTTTGCGTGACCGGAGGATCCGCGGTAGGCCTGCCGCCCACCGCAGATGCCCCGAGAGCATCAGATGAGGAAACGCTCCACCTCCGACCGGTCACTGGAACACGTCGATTCGTATCATGTGGCTCGCCAACGGGTGGCGCAGTCCGTGGAAGCGCAGGCGACCGCCGACGCCGACGTCAGGCGCCGGCGGCTGACTCGGTCTCCGCCAGAGCTGCCGCGCGCGGTTCGAAGGCGCCGTAGCCGTGCTCGCGCGAGAGCTCGAGCGCGCGCCTGGCGTGCTCCCGTGCGCTGTCGGTCTCGCCACGCCCGGCGAGTGCCTCGGCCCAGCCGAGGTGACCGCGGGCGCTCCAAAGCGGCATGTCGTTCGCTTCGTGAAACTCGCACGCGAACGCCAGATGCTCATCGGACTGCGCGTGCTCAGCGAGGACCGAGGCGAGCAGGCCCAGGTACAGTCGCGCGTGTCCAGCGCTGAACAGTGTGTTCCAGTCGACTTGGTCAGCACACGGCTGGATGAGGTCATAGAGGATAGCGGCGGCCTCGCGGTCGCCTGTCTGGGTCGCTGCCTCGGCGTAGAGTACGTGCCCGGTCAGCTCATCTGCTGCGGGCCGGATGTCCGCGAAGCGGTCGCTCGCCGCCCGCGCGAGGATCGTCGCGGCGTCCTCGCGACGGTCGAGCCAGCACAGGCTGGATGCCAGAAGCGCGCGCAAGCCAGGGATGCCCGGATTGGCCTGCACGCTCTGCTCGAGCATCGCGATGATCTCCTCGCCGCGTCCTTGGAAGACGCGCAGATAGAACATCTGTATCCCATATAGAAGGAGAGCGTCGGGCTGCTGTAGCTGCTGTCCGGTCCGGAACGCTCGCTCAACGAGGTGCTCGCCGGCAACCAGGTCGCCTCGCAGCAACGCCATCGCCGATGTCAGCCACTCGGTCTGCCAGACGACTGTGGGCTGCCCTAGCTCTGCCGCGATCCGCTGCATGCGCTCGAGCGGCGCTTGAACGCGTGTGAGCTCCCCTCGTTGGACACGGCCGATGAGCTCGCGGTTGGCCCCCTCCCAACGAAGTGCAGGATCGTCCAGCTCGTCGGCAGCCCTGACCAGCTCATCTGCGAGGGTGGCTCGCAGCTCGAGCGTCTGCGCGCCCTCGAGCGCGACGCCCGCGGCCCACAGCACATAGGCCAGCGCCCGCTTGTCTCCCGCACCACGCGCGAGCTCTATTGCTTCTTCTGCAAGCGCCCAGCGGCGTGCGACGTCGGAGTCCCAGGCCAGCTCCTGCGCCTGCAGTGCGAGCAAGCGGGCGCGTCGAGCAGGATTCGGCGGATCGTCGAGCTCGATCGCACGCTCGATCGCGCTGAGCCGCTCGTCGTCGACGGCGCCGATTGCGCTGCTGAAGCCTCGGTTGTTGGCCAGTGAGGCTCGTGCGGCGAGCTCGCCGTCTTGCAACTGCGAGGCGATGCGCGATGCCTCCAGAAGATTCTCGCGGAATGCCGCGACGCCCGTCTGAAGTTGCGCCTCGCCGAGCCCGATCAGCGCCTCGCAGCGCTGCCGACTTGTCTCGCCGGAGAGTTCGACTGCGTCCGTAAAGAGCTGCACCGCCTCGGCTGGGGCAAGGCTCTCGAGCGCGCGCCGTCCTGCTTTGAGCGCGTACTCCGCTGCCTTGGCCTTGTCGACCGAGACCGCGGCCAGCCGCCAGTGCAGCGCGAGCTCCGCCAGGTGCTCGCCAGGATCGGCTCCGTAGAGCTCCTCGAGCGCCTCGGCAACGCGATGGTGCATGCGCGCGCGGCGCGTGGCACTGAGCCCGTCATAGAGGGTCTGGTTTATCAGCGCGTGGGCGAAGCGAAAGTGACCGATCTGCTCGGATGACTCGGCCAGCAGGGAGGCGGACATCGCGCCCTCTACCCGATCCAGCAGCTCCCCCTCCTCGACGGCAAGTGCTGCCGAGAGCAGCCGCAGGTCGAACTCGCGGCCGATCACGGCGGCGAGGCGCAGCGCTTCCAGCGACTCGCCGCCGAGGCGCTCGACGCGGCGCTCGATCACCTCGCGCACGCTCTCGGGCAGCGCGATCCCGGCGGAGCTGTCGATGCTCCAACGTCCAGCGGCCTCATCGAACACGAGCGCACCGGACTCAGACAGCCCCCGCAGGATCTCCCCCACGAAGAACGGGTTACCGCCGGTCTCGGCCGCGATTTGGCCGGCGAGCTCGATCGCGTCAGCTTCGAGCTCATGTCCCACGATCGCGGTCATGATCCCAGCCACCTCGTGGGTGCCGAGGCCGTGCAGGGCAATGCGCTGCACTCCTTGCATGCGGGGAAGGTCGGCGAGGGTGGCGGTGAGCGGGTGGTCCTTTGATAGCTCGGAGTCGCGGAAGGTGGCGATCGCCTGCATCGAGCCGTGCTCATTGGCGCGCAGCACGTGCTTCAAGAGGGCCAGCGACTGCGCGTCAGCCCAGTGCAGATCGTCGAGCACCACATACAGTGGCACCGCCTCCGCGGCCTCAGACAACAGGCCGGCGACGGCGTTGAACAGCAGATAGCGCTCGGTCTCCGGATCAGAGGACTGGGGCGCAGGGAGGTTCGGGATGCGCGAGGCGAGGTTGCGCGTGAGTCGTGACAGCTCGCCCCCGTGGCGCTCGACATGGCGCTCGAGCAAATCCTGCGGAGCGTGCTCGATCAGGTGCGAGCAGATCCCGATCCAAGGCTCGTAGGGGACCGCGAGCTCCTCCGTGCACGCCCCCCACGCGACCGCGAAGCCCTCACTGTGGGCATGGTGGGCGGCGTAGCTTGCGAGGCGGGTCTTGCCGATCCCGGGCTCGCCCGAAAGCAAGACCACCCGGCGGGCTCCGTCGCGCGCCAGCGTCATCGCTTCCTCGATCCTGGCGCGCTCCTCGGCGCGGCCGACGTAGGAGACGACCGGCACCGAGCGAAGCAGCGCGGGCAAAGGCCAACGACTCGACGCCTCGGTCTCCTCCCCGAGCGGTGCCCAGGAGACAGAGAAGGCCTCCACGGGCTCCTCGAAGCCCTTCAGCTCGAGCTCGCCCACGCTCGAGAACGCGATGCCGTCGCAGCGTCCGGACAGCAGCTTCACGGTCGCCGAGATGAGGATGCCGTCGCTTGGCGTCCGCGCGCACAGCCGCGCCGCCTCGATCGTGGGTATGCCGAAGTAGTCCCCGTCCCTAACGGTCGACTCACCGGCGCCCAGGCCGATCCGCAGGTGCATTGCCTGCTCGGCGTCGCGGTAGCGGCGCTCGAACAACTGCTGCATCGCGACCGCACAGCGCACGGCTTCAGATGCCGAGGGGAAGGCGACCATCAGGCCATCGCCGGTGTTCTTTACCTCCGTCCCTCGCGAGGAGGCGATGGCGTCGCGCAGCAGCTCGAAGTGCTCCTCGCGCAGCTGATCGCCGCGCACGGGACCCACTGAGTTCGCCAGCCGCGTGGAGCCGACCAGGTCGGTAAACAGGATCGTCGCAAGCTCAACCGACTCCGTCACCAACAACCCCCGGACCGATTTTCTGGGCACGGAACGTACCATTGCGCAGAGCACTTCGGAGCGCCGCTCGCACTCCCCCTTCGCGTGAACGAACCCGAAGCGGATCACCACCGGCTTGCGCGAGCCGCCTTTCGGAAACATCGTGACGAGCACGAGACCTGCCTCCTTGTGCCGGCAGCTTGGGGATGGTGGCGATCGTCGGCCGGCATCGGGCGCGCGGCGAGCTCGTCGCGCGCCGTCGATGACCTCGTGGAGTCGCGCGCGGGACGGCCTGGTTTGATGTCGGGATGCAGGTTGGCAAGCCGAGTCGCACCGCCGAGTACATGGCGCTGTTTCGGGCCGTCGAGTCATGCCGGGCGGAGCATCTTCGCCTGTTCACCGACCCGTTCGCGATTGGGTTTCTGACATCCGGCCTGCGGGCCGCGGTAACGGCTGCGCGTTTCCCCGGCCTGCGCTCGCTCGTCCCGAGGGTGATCGACCATCGTGCGCCGGGACCGCGCATCTCCGCGCTGGTGCGCACGCGAATGATCGACGACGCGTTGACAGATGCGTTGGCGGAAGGCACGCGACAGGTGGTGATCCTCGGCGCGGGCTACGACAGCCGCGCCTACCGGATCAAGGGGATTGAGCACGCTCACGTGTTCGAGGTCGATCATCCGACCACGCAGACGGCGAAGCGGCGAAGGCTCGGGCGCATGTTGGGTGTGCTGCCTTCGACCGTGACGTTTGTCGCGGTCGACTTCATGCGCGCCGACTTCGGGCCGCTCCTGATGGCAGCTGAGTACGACGTCAGCCAACGGGCGTTCTTCATCTGGGAGGGAGTCACCAACTACCTCGACGACGACGCCGTCGACGGGACGCTGCGTTGGATCGCGGAGCATTCCGCGCCCGACAGCCGGATCTCCTTCACCTATGTCGATCGCGGCCTCCTAGACGGCTCCAAGTCGTTCCCCGGCTCAGAGCAGTGGGTCGCGTCGGTCCGCAAGGCCGGCGAGCCGTTCACGTTCGGCCTCGAGCCGGCGACGCTTGCGCCCTACCTCGCCGAACGCGGCATGCACCTTCTCAGCGACGTCTCAACGGCCGACGCCCTTACGCGCTATGGACGCAGAGCATCCGGTGAGCTGCCCCCGCCTGGCTTCTATCGCGTCGCACTCGCCGAGGTGGCAGGTCGTCGAGTCAAGATGCTATGCCCGCCACCCGCCCACACCCAGACCGCGACCTGAAGCGCAAGCAAATCCCCGACGGTCTGCGCCCCGAACACTGAGAGGGCCTTCGAGTCTCCCCCGGACGGTAACGACCTCGAGTCCTGCCGCGAAGTAGCCTCTACCGCGACCGCAGGTGCGCGCGACAGAAGGGCTGAGCGGTGAGCAGGCCGGTGTTGTTTTGCTACGACGGATCCGACGGCTCCAAGACGGCGGTGTCCGCCGCGGGCCAGCTGATCAAGCCTGGCGATGCGGTCGTACTGGTCGTGTGGACGCCGGCGGCGGTGCAGCTGTCGCGCGCCGGCTCGTTCCTGGTGGCCATCCCGAACGAGGGCGAGATCGACCAGCAGGAGGCGGCCGCCGCGCGAACGATCGCAGAGGAGGGCGCCGCGCTTGCCCGCGAGCACGGCTACAACGCGTCTGCGCGAATCGCGCAAGCCAACGAGTCTGTCGCCAAGACGATCGACGAGATCGCCCATGAGATCGACGCCGGGCTGGTCGTCTGCGGCCAACGCGGCCGGGGCATCATCGGCAGCGCGCTGCTCGGCAGCGTCTCCCACGCGCTCGCGGCCCACACCAAGCGCCCGCTGCTCATCGCACCCCAGCACCCGTCCTAGCACCGAGCCCAAACCGGGCGCCATCGGCATCGACGTGGTGGCAATTGCCGATCGCGTGACGCGCGAGCGCGGCCCTGACGGTGGGCGCCCGAGGCTTGGCCCGGCCGGGCAGGATCGCGAGCGCCAACAGGAAGCCGAGGGCGAAGATCCCGACCGACCACCAGAACGCCGTCGTGTAGCCGTGAACCGCCGCGGCGTCGGCGAGGCCGGGGGTGTGCAGGTGACTGGCCGTGTAGCTGGCCAGGGCGCTGGCGAAGATCGTGCTCAGCAGCGAGGTGCCGACCGAGCCGCCGACCTGCTGTGAGGTGTTGACCATCGCCGAGGCGACCCCGGCTTCGCGCCCGGCCACGCCCAGCGTCGCCGTCGAAAACGCCGGCGCGAAGATGCAGCCCATCCCGACGCCGAGCACGAGCAGGCCGGGGAGGACGTCGGCGGCGTAGCTGGAGGTGGGCGTCAGGCGCGTGAACAGGAACATCGCGATCGCCCCGAGCGTCGTTCCGGCGAGCACCAGCGGCTTGACCCCGGTGTGCTGGATCACGCGCGTCTGCACGGTGGTCGAGGTGACGACCAGAGCTCCGGTCAGAGGGAGGAACGCCAGTCCGGTCGTGAGCGGCGAGAGGCCCCGCTGCTCCTGCAGGAAGTACGTGAGGAACAGAAAAACGGCGAAGATGCCCGCGCCGGCGAGCGTGATCGTCGTGTAGGCGCCGCCGCGGCCCCGGTTCCAGAGGATGTGCAGCGGCAGCAATGGATGCTTGGCGCGGCGCTCGATCAGCACGAAGGCGCTCAGCAGCACGGGGCTGGCCACGAGCGCCACGATCGTGGCCGGTGCGCTCCAGGAGTGGGTCTCGGCGTTCGAGAACCCGTACACCAGCGCGAACAGGCCCAGCGCCGAGGTGAGGACCCCTGGTATGTCGATCGGTTCGCGCTCGACGGCGCGGCGATTGACGAGCACCCGCAATGCCACGATCGCCGTGGGCACGGCGATCACGAGATTGACGTACAGGCACCAGCGCCAGGACAAGGCCTGCGTGAGCGCTCCGCCGAGTATCAGCCCGAGCGAGGCGCCACCGCCGGCGATCGCACCGAAGATCCCGAACGCCGTGGGCCGGTCGGGAGATCCCTCGAACGTGACCGTCAGCAGCCCGAGCGCCGACGGTGCGAGCAGCGCGCCGAACGCCCCCTGGAGCGTCCGCGCGGCCACGAGCACGGCGAACGACTGAGCCAGTCCGCCGATCGCCGAGGCGGTCGAGAACCCGGCCAGGCCGACGATCAGGGTCCACTTTCGCCCGAACAGATCACCGAGCTTGCCACCCAGCAGCAGCAGGCTGCCGAAGGCAAGCGCGTACGCGGTGACGATCCACTGACGGCTCTCGGTCGAGAAACCGAGCGCCTTCTGGGCCGAGGGAATCGCGATCGTCACGATCGTCGCGTCCAGCACCACCATCAGCTGCGCGATGCCGAGCAGGGCGAGAACCGCCCACCGATTGGGCTCGCGATCCGGCGCGGCCACCGAGATCGGGTCGGTCTCACTCCGATCGCCAGCGCGGCCATCGACCTCCGCCATTCCTGGACGCTACACCGTCACGCCGGCGCCCGATGGGCGGCGATGACACGCGGGCAAAGCATGATACTTTGTGCCACAAAGTCAATCGAAGAGGGCAGCGCCATGTCGAATGAACACGACGTCGAAGCGACCACGGAAGCTGACGACAGCGACGAGCTGGCTCCCCGTGAAGCCGCACGACTGCTCGCTCGCGCCGAGCGCGAGGCGCGGCGCCAGTTCGACCCGAGCCCGCCATGGATCACCGCGTTCGGGGGCGGCGTGATCCTCGTTGCCTACGGGGCGCTGTGGCTGTCGGTGCGCGGCCAGCACCCCTACTCGGGACCAAGCCTCGGCGTAGTCGCGCTCGTGTACGCGGCTGTGGCCGTCTCGATCGCGGTGTCCGCGAAGGTCTACCGGCGCGCCACCCTCGGCGTCGAAGGACCCTCCGTTCGCCAGCAACGGCGCGAGGGGGTCGCGATCCTGGCATCCCTGGTCCTCGGCAGCCCGGTGCTGCAGGGCGCGCTGTATCACTACGGCGCCGGCGACGCGATCGTTTACGGGGTGATCCCGGCGGCGGCGCCGCTGATCGTCGTGGGTACCACGGTCATGGGCATCGCAGCCAGCAAGGCCGACCGGCCGCAGTTCAGCGCCGCGCTCGCGGTCGTCGCCGGCGGCGTGGTCGCCGCATTCGCGGGGCCGAGCGGCGCGTGGCTCGCAGCCGGGATCAGCCTGTTCGTCGGGGTGCTCGTCTACGCCCTCGCCAGGGCCCGGTCGCAGCGAGCGCAGGCAGCGAAGATCCGGCATGGACCCACTTGACCAGGTGATCCACGCACCGGCGCGACTGCGGATCGTCGCAACGTTGGCCGCGCTCCCGGCTGGCGAGACGCTGTCCTTCACGCGCCTGCAGGAGATCCTCGAGCTGACCCCGGGAAACCTGATCACGCACCTGCGCAGGCTCGAGGAGGCCCGCTACACCCAAAGCGAGAAAAACGGAAATGGCACCGCCTCGTGCACCTCGGTCGCACTCACGCCCCAGGGTCGCGCCGCGCTGAACACCTACACCGACACCCTGCGCGAGCTGCTCGGTGCGCTCTAGCCGAGTCCCGAGCTCAGCCTGTGTGGCCGAGGACGCCCGCTTCCGCGTGACGGCCAGCGCGTAGACTCACGGGCGCCCGACGCCGCCACGCCGAGATCCGGGCGCTGCGGCGCAGGCGCAGGGCGGTGCTCAACGTGCTTGACCCAGCAGATCAAAAAGTCGCGATCATCACCGGCGCCTCGCAGGGCATCGGCGCGGGTCTCGTGAGCGCCTACCGCGAGCTCGGCTATGCCGTGATCGCGAACGCTCTATCGATCACGCCCTCGCAGGACCCGGGCATCGTCGGCATCGCCGGCGACGTCGCCGACCCCGATACGGCGCGACGCGCCGTATCCGCGGCGGTCGAGCGCTTTGGCCGGATCGACACCCTGATCAACGACGCCGGGGTCTACATCGGCAAGCCCTTCACCGACTACACCCAGCAGGACTTCGATGCCCTGGTCGCCGTCAACCTCGCGGGCTTCTTTCACATGACGGCGCGCACGATCGAACAGATGCTCGATCAAGGTAACGGTCACGTCGTGAACGTCTCGACGACGCTCGTCGAACAGGCGGACCAAAGCAGGCCGGCCGCTCTCTCGGTGCTGACCAAGGGAGGCCTGGTCGCGGCCACGAGGTCGCTGGCGGTCGAGTACGGCTCACGAGGCCTGCGGGTGAACGCCGTTTCTCTCGGTGTCATCAAGACGCCGGCGCACGACGACAGCTCGTATGCGGGGATGGGTGCGCTGCACCCGATCGGACGGGTGGGCGAGGTCGAGGATGTGGTCGGCGGAGTTCTGTATCTGGAGTCGGCCCCGTTCGTGACCGGAGAGATCCTGCACATCGACGGCGGTCAGAGCGCCGGACACTGAGTGACCACAGCGTCAAGTCTTCAAAAAAACCGGAGGTCAGTATGAACACGACCGACAACGAGCTGGTCCTGGCCCATTTCATCGTGTCAAACGACGTGGAGCGTTCCCGCCGCTTTTACACCGAGGTGCTCGGCGGCCGGGTGGTCTTCGGCCCAGAACCGACCTATGTCGCGCTATCCAACAGCTGGATCATCATCAACGTCGGCGGAGCCCCGACCGACGACAAGCCGGCGGTCACCTTGGAGGCGCCACGCGACCCCGACCGCGTGAGCAGCTTTCTCAACATCCGCGTCAAAGACATCGCGGCCGTGTACGCCGCATGGAGCGCCCGGGGCGCCCAGTTCCTGACGCCGCCCAAGCAGCACCAGTACGAGATCCGTTGTTACATCCGCGATCCCGACGGCTATCTGATCGAGGTCGGGCAAACCACGGACCCGGAGGGCGACTGGGCGCCCGCCGGCTGGCTGTCGGGCGCGTCCGCCGGCTCGGAGTGAATGGCGCATGACCACCGCGCTGATCGGCACCGGAGTGCTCGGATCGGTGATCGCGCGCCTGCTCGCCTCGGGCGGCGAGACGCTGCGGCTCTCGAGCGCCGATAGGGAATCGCTGCAAACGCTCGCCGCGGAGATCGGTCCAGCCGCGGTCCTCGCCGCCGACAACGGCGACGCGCTGCGGGGCGCCGATGCCGTTGTGCTCGCGCTGCGGTTCACGGTGCTGGAGGGCGTGATCGACGAACTCGCCGAGCGGCTGGCCGACAAGCTCGTGGTCGTGCCGAGCAACCCGCTGGGCATCGACGCACAGGGCAACCTCACTCGTCTCCTGCCGGTCGGGCAGTCCTCTGGCGAGGTTCTAGCCGGCTGGCTGCCGGCCGAGGCGGCCCTGGCGATGGCGTTCGGAACCCTGTCCGCCGATCTTCTCGCTTCCTCCAGCAAACGCTCGCCGGAACGGGCGGTCCTCTTCTATGTGACCGACGACCCGCTTGCCGGCGAGCAGGTCGCGAGGCTGATCCGTTCAGCCGGCTTCGAGCCGGTGAAGGCCGGCGGCCTCGAACAGTCGGGCCGTCTCGAGGTCGGCGGCGACCTTCACGATCTCGTCGTCGGCCTCAAAGATCCGCGGCCATCGACCGGCGAGGCCTGATCGCCTGGTCTCGTTCGATTGGGCGCCGCTCGGCCGCTGAAGTTGGCTGCACCGGGGTTGACGACGTTGCCTGGGTAGGGGTTGGCGAACTTGCCCGCGCGCGGGTTGGCGAAGTTGCGTGGGTGGGGTTTGGCGAACCTGCCTGCGCGCAGGTTGGCGAAGTTGCGTGGGTGAGGTTGGCGAAGTCGCCCGCGCCGGCCTACACGCGCGAGACCAGTTCGGCCACGATCTCGGCAGCAGGCTGTGTCTGCCTGGCGAGCCCGACGCTCTGTCCAGCCCACAGCGACAGCGCCTCGATCTCGCCGGTGGTTCCGACGAGCGGGGGCGCCGGGGAATATCGAACGATCGGTTCGCCCGTCGGGAAGTGCGCAATCACCTCGCCTTCTCCCGGTCGGCTGCCCGGTGGCGGCCGGCCCGCGGCCTCCCAGCGCTCAGCCGTCGAGTTGCGCAGGGCGCGGTGCGAGGCGTCCGGCCATCCGACCTCATAGAGGTTGGCGTACCACTCCGCGTCGCTCTCGCTCGCGCCGATCAGCAGGCGCCTGTATTCGTCATGGACCGGCATCTCCTCGGCCAACAGAAATCGCGTCCCCAGCCAGGCGGCCTGCGCGCCAAGCGCGAGCACGGCCGCCACACCGCGAGCGTCCCCGACCCCACCGGCCGCAATCACCGGCACCGGTGCCACCGCGTCGACCACCGCCGGCACCAGCGGGAGCGTCGCGACGCCTCCCCACACGTGCCCGCCGGCCTCCCAGCCCTGCGCCACGATCACGTCCACCCCGCACGCGACCGCGCGGCGGGCCTCCTCGGCGCTCCCCACCGTGTGCAGAGCGAGCGCCCCGGCGTCGTGCACCACGTCGACATAGCTCTCGGGATCGCCCCATAGGAAAGACACGATCCGCAGGCCAGCGGAAAGGGCCTGCTCGACTCGATGGTGCTGGTCCGAGGCGAGCACGAAGTTGCCGCCAAACGGGCGATCTGTCAGCGCCGCCGTTTCACGCACAAGAGCTCCCGCGTCCTCGGCCCACCAGAGCCCCATGTTGCCCAGGGCACCGGCATTCGAGACCGCGGCCGGAAGCCGGGGATCTGCGGCCAAAGGCGCGCAGAGGATCGGGTGGTCGATCCCCAGCAGCTCGCACACGGGCGTGCGGGCGCTCATCGGGATGGCGCCGCTCGGCGCACGCGCAGCGCCGGTTCACGAGGCTCAGCGGGAACTCGAACGGCTCCGCTGGCGCGCATCCCTTGCCGCACGCCCGGCGCCGGTTGACTAGGCTCAACGCGGACCCGGAAGGCTCCGATGGCGCCCGAGCTGCCACCGGCCCGCGCCCGTGTCGCGAACCGGGGATCCCGGCCCGTGTCGCGCCGGGCGCACGCGGGCGGCACGGTGGCCATCGTTCTCGTCACTCCGCAAACCGTCGATAGGAGCAGATCATGCGCAGCGACATCGTCCCCGGTGGCACCTTTCCCGACTACGAGTTGCCGGATCACGAGAACCGTACTCGAAAGCTCAGCGAGATCCAAGGCGAGGACCCGCTGATCCTCACGCTGGCGCGCGGGCACTACTGCCCCAAGGAGCACCAGCAGCATCTCGAACTAGCCGCCAACTATCCCAAGATCGCGGTTGCCTACACCAAGGTCGCCACGATCTCGACCGACACCCATCACACCAGCCAGGAGTTCCGCGCCTCGATCGGCGCCGACTGGCCCTTCCTCTCCGACCCCGAGCGGACCGTCCAGAAGGACCTCGAGATCCAGGAGTACACCGACCCCGAACACGACCCGATGATCCCGCACACGCTCGTGCTCAAGCCAGGGTTGGTGATCCACAGCATCTATGACGGCTACTGGTTCTGGGGCCGACCCTCGGTCATCGACCTCTGGCACGACCTGCGCGAGGTGAGCAGCGAGATCCGCCCCGACTGGGATCTGAGCAAGCCCGGCCTGCGCGAGGCATGGGACGCCGGCGACTACTCGCCGTTTCACGGATGGAACAAGCGCGCCCCTCAGTCGATGCCCTCGTCTTACACCGCTTAGCGCCGCGCTTGGCGCCGCCCCCGGTCGTGGGCGCCCGTCGAGCGCCGCGAGCCACGACCGCGTTTGGCGCCGTCCCCGGTCGTGGGCGCCCCTCGAGCGCCGCGAGCCCCGACCGCGTTTGGCACCGTCCCCGGTCGTGGGCGCCCCTCGAGCGCCGCAAGCCACGACCGCGTTTGGCGCCGCCGCCGTTCGTGGGCGCCCGTCCAGCGCCGCGAGCCACGACGGGTGCGCCGACGTTTGCCCATCCAGGCGGAGCGGCCCGGTCCTATCTGGGCGAACGACCCTCGCTCATCGCTTCACTCCCACGTCCGTCCCCTCGGTGTAGCGGATCGCCTTACCCTCGACGGGACTGACGAGGAACTGCTCGCGCTCGCCGCGATCCCAGGCCTCGCGCAGCCCCGGTGCGCCGAGATCGAAGTCCGGGCGCGACCTGCGCATGACCTCGCGCAGGTCGCGGTGCAGCTCTTCGACCGTCGGGCGCCCCCAGTACCAGTAGCCGTTGTAGATCGCGGCTATCTCGAGCCCGGGGGCGAGCACGAACGTATGCGGGATCATCGGGTCGTGGACCGGATCGGTGTACTCGACGATCTCGAGATCTCGCTGCACCGTTCGCTCGGGGTCGGACAGGAACGGGAACTCCGCGCCGACGCCGTCGCGGAACTCGTTGATCTCGAGCTGGTTGTCCGTCGCGATCACGGCCAGCCGCGTGTACCCGACCCGGAAGTCGAGCGACGCGTCGACGAGATAGTGAAGGAAACGGTGCTCCTTGGGGTCGAACCCGCCACGTGAGAGGTGCAGCACCATCGGGTTCGAGCCCTGCAGCTCCGACAGACGGCGCACCACGCCGTCCTGGTCGGGCAGCCCGTAGTCGGGAAAGCACGCCCCGATCTCGATGTCCTCGCGCACAATCGGCCTCCAATCAAGCTCAGCTGAACCTGCTCACGCGCCTACTCGTCGGTCCGACCCGTCTTGCGCAGCCAATCGCTCAGCTGCTTGCCGGCGTCCTCTATCGATTCGCCAAGCTCGTTGAACGTGGCCCGGAAGCGCTCGCTGTAGTGGGCGATCGCATCGCCTGCCTCGGCGCGGGCGCTCTGCGGCTGGTCGCGCGAGATGTAGGAGCCGCCCACGATCCGATCGTAGTCGCCGGACTTGACCCACTCCATCAGCTCGTGCACGCGCTGGACCGACATCGGATGGGTGAGGTTGAGGTCGCTCAGCAGCCGCGAGACCCGGTCGAAAGGCGACACCTTCTCGCGGTAGTCCAGTCCCTGCCTCATGAACACGTCGAGGTCGAGGTCGGCAGCCTCGGCGCCCGCGGCGATCACCATCAGCGTGCGGCAGATCGCCTGCGGATCGCGGATCACCAGTGCCGCGGCACGGTCACAGCTGAGCTCGGCTGCGCGAAACCACTCGAGCAGCGCTGCTCGCAGCGGAAACACCGGTATCGGGATGCCGGGCAGCACCGACAGTCTCAGCAAGATCACCAACGCCGTGCGATAGAGCACGTGGTCGGACAGCACGTGCCCCGCCTCGTGGGCGAACACGCCCCGCTGCTGCTCGGTGTCGAGCAACTGGACCAACTCCGAGTTCACGACGACGATCGGCCGACCCGCTCCGATCGTCATCGCGTTGGCGACCGGGAATTGAGTGAGATACAGCTCCGGCACCGGCTCGAGGTCGAGCGTCGCGTAGGCGCGCGCGTGGGCATGCCAGACGTGCGAGAGCTGGTCCTCGCCGAGCCGCACCGCAGAGCCGAGCACGCCGCGGCGCAAGGCCCGCTCGTAACCGAACTCGACGATTTTCCGCACCACGCTGTCCAGGCGCGGGACCGCCTTCAGCGCGGCGGTCGCGGCCCGGTCGGCGGGATGCTCGTACGCCTTCGACGAGATCCCCTTCAGCTGATAGCCCTCGACGGGAAGCGACATCGCCCACGTAACGCTATCGCTCGGTCTGGCACGGCTATCGCTCGGTCTGGCACGCGCTCGCGAGCAACATCCGACCGTCGTTTCTTGGGCCTTTCTCGCACACTCTTGAGGCGGGCTTGAGTGCCGGCTCAGCAACTTTTAGGCACGCTGCGCTTTGGTGGATAGAGATGACCGCCGTCGAGCACACGCTGACCCGCAGGCAACTGCTCTGCCGTGCGGGCGTCGGAGCCGCCGGGTTGAGCCTCACCGGCGCCGCCGGCAAGCTGCTCGGCGACGCCTTCGCGTCTCGCAGCGCCGCGCCACCGCGGGCACCCGCGTGGCATTCCCGACCGGACCTGCGCATCCCAGCGCTGACCGTCGCCCGCAGCGAGCCTGGCGCCAGCGCCGATCCGATCTTCGTCGCGCCCTACAACGCGCCGGATGGCCAGGCCGGCGCGGTGATCGCCGACAACGACGGCGAGCCGATCTGGGAGCACCCGCTGGCGGACAAGGTGACCACCGACTTCCGGGTCCAGAGCTACCGGGGCAGCCCGGTGCTCACGTGGTGGGAGGGGAGCATCGAGCTCGGACACGGAGTGGGCGAATACGTGATCGCCGACGCGAGCTATCGCACGGTGCGGCGCGTGCAGGCCGGGCGCGGTCTTCGCGGCGACCTGCACGAGTTCCTGATCACCCCGCGCGACACGGCGCTGCTGACCAGCTATGTCGTCACCCACGCCGACCTCTCGGCCGTCGCAGGCCCGCGTCGAGGCACCATTCAGGACGCCATCTTCCAGGAGATCGAGCTCGCCACCGGCGCGGTCCTGTTCGAGTGGCGCAGCCTCGATCACATCCCGATCCAGGAGTCCTACGCGCCCGTGGGCGCGGACTGGGACTTCTTTCACATCAACTCCGTCGACCTCGACCACGACGGCAGCTTCCTCGTATCCGCCCGCAGCACGCACACCGTCTACAAGATCGACCGTTCCGGAACCATCCGCTGGCGCCTCGGCGGCAAGCACAGCGACTTCAGGATGGGTCCCGGAACCGATTTCGCCTGGCAGCACGATGCACGTCGCCAGCCTGAGGGGGCGTTGACCGTCTTCGACAACGGAGCCACGCCGGCGGTCGAGCGGCTCTCGCGCGGTCTGATCCTCGAGCTGAACGAACGAGCGATGACGGCCACGCTCCTGCACCAGTACCGCCATCCCCGGATCCTCGCGGGCAGCCAGGGCAGCGTGCAGCTGCTCGCGAACGGAAACGTCTTCGTCGGCTGGGGAGAAGCGCCGCGCGTATCGGAGTTCGATCGCTCGGGCCGGATGCTGTTCGATGCGATCCTGGGTGAGCGCTACGAGTCCTACCGCGCCTTCCGCCTGCCCTGGACGGGCCGGCCCGCCGAGCTCCCGGCGCTCGCGCTGATCCCTCGCGGCCGCGACCTCACCGCCTACGCAAGCTGGAACGGCGCCACCCAGGTGGACAGCTGGCAGCTGCTCGCCGGCGCCGACGTCAACGATCTGCGTGCCGCTGCGAGCGTTCGCGCAACCGGCTTTGAGAGCGCCCTACCGATCACGGCGGCCGGGCCCTGCTTCGCGGCGCAGGCGCTGGACGTCACGGGCAGCTCGCTGGCGCGATCGAACGTCGTGACCGCGACGGTCTGATCGGGCAGCCTCGGGCCGTGGATCGCTAGCCTCGGCCCGTAGATCGCTGGCCTCGGGGAGTGGATCGCCGGCGTCGGGGAGTGGATCGCCGGCGTCCCCTATGAGGGTGGACGCCAGCCTCTGGCAAGGGTCGTCTGGCCCACCTCGATTATGTAGCCGTCGGGATCACGGACATAACAGCGCATCTCGGTCGCGTGCTGCTTCGGCGGTGTCAGGAACTGAGCGCCGCGCCCGCTCCACTCGGCGTACACCGCTTGGATGTCCGCCACGCGGATGTTCAGAAAGCTGCTCACGCGATCCGGATCGGGCGGCGTCTCGAGCGTGACCGTCGGCTTGTCGTCGGTCGGGCCTCCGCCGACGTTGATGATGATCCAGCTGTTGGCTAGCGCGACATAGGTTACGTCTCCGGAGAAGACCACCCGGCCGCCAAGTACCTCGCTGTAGAAGCGCCGAGAGCGCTCGACATCGTTGGACACGATGAAGTGGGCCAGCACAATTCCCTCTGGCGGCGGTGGGACCT
>DATJOF010000056.1:0-14448 GCA_035507415.1 Solirubrobacteraceae bacterium | reverse complement strand
CGCGTGACGATCAGCCGGTAGGCGCGATTCGCTCTCAACCCGCCGCCGCCTGCTCGGGAGCGTCGTCCCCGACAAACACCGTGCTGCCAACCTGCACCGCGGGAACATATCCGACACCGGCGTCGGCTGCGCGAGCGGTGGCGTCGTGCAGCTGTTGGCGCACCGATTCCAGCCCGGCGCCGCGCAGGACGGCGGTCGGGTGCATCTCGCACGCGGCGGCCGCGATCAGGAGGTTGTCGCTCAGCGCCAGCGAGCGCCCGCCGGCGAACGCCTGACGAAACGCGGCCTGCGCGAAGGCCGTGGCGCGTCCGATCGACTTGGCATACGTCGCGACCAGCATCGCCTGCTCGCTGTCGAATGGGAAGTCCGGCGGCCAGCGCAGCGGCAGCGCGCCCTGGCGGGCCGCGCGGCCCTCCACGGCCGCGCGCAGCTCGGCGGCCGATCGCGGGCTGGTCTTCGCATTCGCAAAGATGCCTTCCGACGACTGCGACCCCGAAGATGACGCCCCCGGCAGCTCGCGGGCGAGCACGGGCTGCCACTCGATCGCTGCCGAATCGTGCCCGCCGAGCACCTGCTGGACACGCTCGGCCGCGAGGTACGCGAGCGGACTGGCGAGGTCGAAATAGAAGATCCGCTCAGCCGTCGACGAGCCTCTGCTCAACCGTGGATGAGCCAGCCCTCGGTGGCGCGCCCCGCCTCCATGACCGCCTCGGACAGGGTCGGGTGGCCGTGCACCGTGCGCGCCACCTCGCGGTAGCCGCCCTCGAGCGCGCGCACGTTGACCAGCTCCTGGATCAGCTCGGTGGCGCGCGAGCCGACGATGTGGCCGCCGAGCAGCTCTCCGTAGCGGCGCTCGCCGACGAGCTTGACGAGCCCGTTGCGGTCCCCGTACACGGTCCCGCCGCCGACCGCCCCGTAAGGGACCTTGCCGACGACCACGTCGTAGCCCTGCTCGCGCGCCTGGGCCTCGGTCAGCCCGAACGAGCCGACGTTCGGCGTGCAGAAGGTGGCACGCGGGATGTCCAGGTACGCCAGCGGATGGGTCGGCAGGCCGGCGGCGTCCTCGACGGCGATGATGCCCTCGTCAGACGCCTTGTGCGCGAGCGCGGGCCCCGCCACCAGGTCGCCGATTGCATACACGCCGGGCACGCTCGTGCGCATCGCGCCGTCGACGCGCACGAGGCCGGCGTCGTCGAGCTCGACGCCCGCCACATCCAGGCCGAGCGCCACGATGTCGGGGGCGCGCCCGGCCGCGATCACCAGGTGCTCGACCTCGGCCGACTCCGAGCCGTAGGAGAAGCTCACGCCCGTATCCGACGCCTGCACCGACTCGATCGGCGTACCCGTATGCACCTCGATGCCCTGCCGGCGCAAGCCGCGCTCGACCAGGCGCGAGATGTCGGCGTCCTCGCTCGGCAGCACGCGGTCGAGCGCCTCGAGCAGCAGCACGCGCTCGCTGCCCAGACGCGCGAACCCCGAGGCGATCTCGGTCCCCGAGGCACCCGCTCCGACCACGGCCAAACTGCTCGGCAGCTCAGCCAGCGCCCACGCCTCCTCGGTGCCGAGCACTCGTCCGCCGAGCTCCACGCCCGGGATCGAGCGCGGCACCGACCCGGCGGCGAGGATCACCGTCGGAGCCACGATCCCGTGATCGCCCACGCGCACGCGCATGCCCGCGCCGTTGCTCTCCGCGACCGGCGAGAGCGAGGCCTCGCCCTCGATCAGGTCGATGCCGTTCTTCTTGAACAGGCCGGCGACCCCCGAGGTGAGCGTCGCGACGACTTTCTCACGACGGGCCTGCACCGCGGGATAGTCGACCTGGACCCCGTCCACCTTCAGGCCGAAGGTGTCGGCCTCGCGGATCTCGCTGAGCAGGTCGGCCGAGCGCAGCAGCGCCTTGGCGGGTATGCAGGCGTAGTTGAGGCAGCGTCCGCCGACCTTGTCCTTCTCGATCACCGCCGTGCTCTTGCCGAGCTGAGCTGCGCGGATCGCGGCGACGTACCCGCCCGGCCCGGAGCCGATCACGATGCAGTCGTAGGAGGTGTCGGCCATCGCGGCGCGAGCCTATCGCAAGGCCGATCCTCAACCGGAGACTGACTACGGGCGGTCCTGAGCCTGCATGCGGCCCATCACGCGCACCAGCTTCCAGAACAGCCAGCCGGCGAGCACGATCGAGACCAGGCACAGCGCCGCCGCCAGCACGGTCGACGCCACCACGAGCGCCAGTGACGTGACGATGATCTGAAAGGCGAGCAGCGCCTCGAACGAGAGCACGGCCCAGTAGCGGCAGCGGTACATGTTCCAGGCCAGCAGCGCGAACACGGCGGCGATGAACAGGCCGCCCGGCAGTGAGCCGCCGCGGTGGCTCAGTCCGTGAATGGTGAGTGCGCCGACCACGACCGTGACCGCCACCAGACCGGCCACCAGCACAGCCACGCGCAGGGCGAGCGGGCGCTCTCCCGGCGCGAGCGGCCTCAGTGAGGCGCGCATCAGCTCGTCGCGGGACTCTTTCGCGCGTTGGCGCTCGATCGCCCGGCGCTCCGGAGATGGCTCGCTCATCGCTGCGGGGGTGGCTCGCTGATCGCTGCGGAGATGGCTCGCTCATCGTTGGGGGGTGGCTCGCTCATGTCAGGGCCGAGCTTGGGGTTCGGGCGTGGCGCTCGCACGCGTCTCGTCCAGGCGCGCGCGCAGCTCGCGCGCGGTTCGCTCGGGGTCGGCAGCGTCACTGATCGCCCGCAGCACACAGACCCGGGATGCGCCGGCGCCGAGCACGCCGGCGAGGTTGCCGGCGTCGATCCCGCCGATCGCAAAGAACGGCACCGGCGCGTTGGCAGCCGCGTAGCGCACCAGCTCGAGCCCCACCGCGGGGCGGCCTGGCTTGGTCGGGGTCGCGTGGATGGGGCCCACGCCGATGTAGTCCACGAGGGCTGCATCGACCTGGTCGATCTGAGCCGGGGAGTGGGTCGAAAGACCGATCAGCAGCTCCGGGCCGACCAGCCCGCGAACCGCGGCCGCCGGCATGTCGTCCTGACCGACGTGCACGCCGTCGGCCCCGGCGGCGAGCGCGATCTCGGGGTGGTCGTTGACGATCAGCAGCGCGCCCAGGCGGCTGCACTGCTGTTGTGCCGTGCGCGCGAGCGCGGTGAGCTCGTCCCCGGGCAGGTGCTTCTCACGCAACTGCACGACGTCCACGCCTCCCGCGATCGCGCCCGCGAGCAACTGCGAGAGCTCGCGCGGGGCGGACGCGGAGTCCGGGGCGGACGAGGATCGCTCTGCCAGCGGCGGGCACACCAGGTACAGCCGCGCGACCGCGAGGCGGGCGCGTCGCTCGGCGCCGATGGTCTGGGTGGGGATCGATGGCATGGGCGTTGTGAGCGAGCCTTCGAGCGAAGATCGATCGCCGTGGAGGGCCCAGCGAGCAATCTAGTCAGGTCGTGGCAGCAAGCCGGCCACGTCGAGACGAGTTACGGTCACTCGACGAGCTACGGTCACTGAGCAACCAGTCACGTTACTCAGCGTGACAACACGAGCTGCGCAGCTGAGACTGAAGTCATGGCGATCACCAACCGTATGCCAGATCCCACCAAGCCGGTCGACGTGGCGATCGTCGGCGGCGGCATCGCGGGACTGGTGTGCGCGTGGCGAGCCCGCCGCGAAGGCCTGTCGGTGGCAGTGCTGGAGCGCGAGACGCTGGGATCTGCGACCTCGTCTGTCGCGGCGGGGATGCTCGCGCCCGTGACCGAGGCCGAGTTCGGCGAGGCCGGCGGGCGCCTGCTGCAGCTCAGCCTGCGCTCCGCGCAGACGTGGCCGCAGTTCGCGGCCGAGCTCGAGGAGCTGACCGGCCTGGACGTGGGTCTGCTGGAGACCGGCACGCTGATCGTGGCGCGCGATGACGACGAGGCGCGCGAGCTCGAACGTCAGCTGGCGTTCCGTCGCTCGCTGGGCCTGCGTGCCGAACGGCTGCGCGCGAGCGTCGCGCGCGAGCTGGAGCCGGGCCTTGCGCCGACCGTGCGCCTCGCGGTCGACGCGCCCGAAGACCACGCGGTCGATCCCCGCCTCGTGCTCGCGGCGCTGCGTCGGGCGTGCGAGAGCCGCAGGGTCGTGCTGCGCGAGGGCATCGCCGTCGAGTCGCTCACGTTGGACTCCGCCGGTCAAAGGGTGACCGGCCTGGCTCTGGCCGCGGGCGAGCGCGTGGCTGCGGGCACGGTGGTGCTTGCGGCCGGCGCCTGGACCGGCCGAATCGCCGGACTGCCCGAGGGAGCGCAGGTGCCGGTGCGGCCCGTCAAGGGGCAGATCCTGCGCGTACGCGACCCCCATGGCTCGGGCCTCGTCGGTCGTCCGGTGCGGTTCGGGGGCGGCTACGTCGTGCCGCGGGCCGGAGGCGTATACGCGATCGGCGGAACCGTCGAGGAGAAGGGCTTCGACACCGCGCCCACGGTGGGCGGTGTTTACGAGGTGCTGCGGGCCGCCGGCGAGCTGGTGCCGGGCATCGACGAGCTGGAGATCGAGCAGCTCTTGGTTGGTCTGCGGCCCGGCACGCCAGACAACGCGCCGGCGATCGGACCGGGCGCGCTCGAGGGCCTCGTGTGGGCGACCGGCCACTACCGCAACGGAATTCTGCTCGCGCCGCTGACAGGCGAGCTGGTGGCGGCGACCTTGACCGGTGAGACGCGCGGGCTCGGCGAGCTGCTTGCGGCATGCGCACCCGAACGTTTCGGGACTGCGCAGGAGCGCGACGCTGCATGATCGAGCTCAACGGCGAGCCTACCGAGGTCGAGCCGGACGCGACGCTCGCGAACGTGCTGGCGCTGCTCGGCCTGAGTATGCAATCGCGCGGCGTCGCGGTCGCGGTCGACGGCGCGGTCGTGCAGCGCGCGCTGTGGGACACGTACAAGCTCGCGCCCGACGCCCACATCGAGGTGCTGACGGCGATGCAGGGGGGATGAACGGTGCTGACGGCGATGAAGGGGGATGAACGGTGACCGCCACGTCTGCGACGCGCGAGGACGCCCTCACGCTCGCCGGGCGAGAGCTGCGCTCGCGCCTGTTGCTCGGCACCGGCGGGTTTCCCTCGCTGCAGCTGATGGCCGCGGCGATCGCGGCGAGCGGCAGCGAGCTGGTCACGGTCGCGCTGCGCCGGGTGGACCCGGCGGCGAAAGGATCGCTGGTCGATGTGCTGGCCCAGGCCGGGGTTCAGCTGCTGCCGAACACGGCAGGCTGTCGCACCGCGCGCGACGCGGTGCTGACCGCAAGGCTCGCGCGCGAGGCGTTCGCGACCGATTGGATCAAGCTCGAGGTGATCGGCGACGAGGACACGCTGATGCCCGACGCGCCGGAGCTGCTGCGAGCGGCCGAGGAGCTGGTCGACGAGGGATTCGTGGTGCTGCCCTATACGACCGACGACCCCGTGCTCGCCCGTCGCCTGGTCGACGTCGGCTGCCAGGCGGTGATGCCGCTCGGATCGCCGATCGGCAGCGGCATGGGCATCCGCAATCCATACAACATCGGCCTGATCCGTGAGGCCGTGGACGTGCCGCTGATCCTCGACGCCGGCGTCGGCACGGCCTCGGACGCGACGGTCGCGATGGAGCTCGGCTGCGACGGCGTGATGGCCGCGTCGGCGATCTCGCGCGCCCAGGACCCGGTGCGAATGGCGCGCGCGATGCGAGCCGCGGTGCAGGCCGGACGCGACGCGCGTCTGGCGGGGCGCATCCCCGAGCGTCGTTACGCGACGCCTTCGACGCCCGAAGCGGGCCGAGCGCACTTCGACTGAGCATCGGCTGGTCCGGCCCGGTCGATAGCCGCTTGTGCCGGCTACTTCAGGCTATTTCGACTTGCTGCCGTCTCGGACAACGCCCCCTGCACCGACAAGCGGAAGTCCTGACGGGGGAGGCACAGGAACGGGTTGGCCTGAACTTGGACGCGGATTTGTTCTCGCGCGCATGGCTTTATCGTAGCCGGCCGAACCAACGTAATCAATATGCCTGCAACGATCACGCCAGCGACCAGCAGCATCAACGATATCCGCAGTCGCAGGGTCTTCCATTTGACCCGGCCTTCGTTGAATTTGAAGGTGTCGTCGAGATCGGCGAGCAGCTGAGTTTGGGCCGAGAGCGGACCCAAGCCGCCGAACTCTTTATAAAGCCCCGTTGAAGGCAAGCAAACCAATGGTATGGCTGTCGATACTTGCCTCGTCGGCAACCTGGGCGAGGATCTGCGTGTGTGAGAGAGCCAGGGTGGCGTCAAGCAGCTGGCGTTGGTCCGCGGCGATGGACCGCCGCCACTTCGCTTTCCCGAACACGTCCGCATTCTAAAGAATGGGACGGTTGGTTTAGGCACGGTGGCCTCAGGCTCATTCCACGACTTCGATCGTGCCGTTCATCGTGGTCGGCTGCAGCGTGTTCTCGTAGTGGATGATTCCGGGCTTGGTGACGGTGAGTTCGAACGTGCCGCCTTCGCCGAAGTTCTTCGACGCGAACTTGGCGACGCCGCCCTCGCTGGTGACGTTGTGCGGGATCGGGTCGTAGTTGGTCCACTTGATCGTGCTGCCGACCTTGACCCGCACCGTGTCGGGTGCGATCGCGATGTTGCGGTAGGCGATGTTCACGACGCCGCTTTGCACCGGCGCGGACGGTGAGGGTGAGGCGAACTTGGGAGTCGTATCGGGCTGCAGGCCCGGGCTGGTGCTCGTGGTCGAGGAGCCGCCGGTGGATGTTCCGCCGCCGGCGGAGGCGCCGCCCGGGCCGCTGCCCGCGGAGCCGGCTCCCCCGGACGTGCCGGTCGTGCCGGTGCTCGCCGGGGTCGAGCTCGCCGCGCTCGAGCCGGCACCGCCCGACCCGCAGCCGGCAAGCGCCAGCAATGCCGCGCACACGATCGCAATGGCAGGCAGGGTTCTCTTCACCGAGGCATCCTAGACTGGCCGCTCCATGGTGCGTCATTTTCTCACCGGCGAAGAGCTGTCTGCGCCAGAGCTCGATGCGCTGCTCGATCGGGCGCTGGAGCTGAAGGCGGCGCCGCTGTCCTCGCAGGCGCTCGCCGGCGCGAGCGTGGCGCTGATCTTCCAGAAGCCCTCGACGCGCACGCGCGTCTCGTTCGAGGTGGGGGTGCACGAGCTCGGCGGCTGGCCGCTCGTGCTGCGGGCCGACGAGCTGCAGCTATCGCGTGGCGAGGCCCTGCGCGACACGGCCTACGTGCTCTCGCGTCACGTTGCCGCGATCGGTGTGCGCACCGGCCCGGACGCGATGCTGGCGGAGCTGGCCGAACACAGCAGCGTGCCGGTCGTGAACATGCTGACCGCGCTCCACCATCCTTGCCAGGCGCTGGCCGACCTCGTGACCTTGCGCGAGGAGGTCGGCTCGCTGCAGGGGGTCCGGGTTGCGTATGTCGGCGACGGCAACAACGTCGCGCGCTCGCTCGCGCTGCTCGGCATGATCGCCGGTCTCGACGTCGCGATCGCCTCGCCGGCCGGCTATCGGCTCGACGCGCAAGCTCCCCTGCCGACGCCGGCCGAGGCGCGCGGGACGCTCACGCTCTACAGCGATCCGCGCGAGGCGGTGGCCGGCGCCCAGGCGGTGTACGCGGACGTCTGGGTCAGCATGGGCGACGAGCAGACCGCGGCGGCGCGCCGGGCGGCGCTCGCCGGCTACGAGCTCGACGACAGCCTGCTCGATCTGGCGGCGCCGGGCGCGTTTGCGATGCACGACCTGCCCGCGCACCCCGGCGAGGAGATCTCGCCGGAGGTGCTCTACGGACCGCGCCAGCGGATCTGGGACCAGGCCGAGAACCGCCGGCACGCCCAGAAGGCGCTGCTCGAGCTGCTGGTCGCGCCGCGGTCCGGCGAACAGGACTCGGCATGAACACTGGGCCGATCACCGACGCGAGCAGCGAGGGCCCGGCCGCGGTCTCGGATCTTGCGGGCGCCCAGGGAGCCGGCGCTGGGGCCTCGCCGGCGATCGCGCCGGACGCGCGGACGGCCCGCCCGCGACCGGGTGACGAGCTCGAGCTCGAGGTCGAGTCGCTCGCCTTCGGCGGCGAGGGGGTCGCGCGCCTGGGCGAGGAGGGCTATGTCGTGTTCGTCGCGGGCGCGATGCCGGGCGATCGCGTGCGCGCCACGGTCAGCCGGCGCAAGCGCAGCTACGCGCGCGCCTATGCCACCGAGATCCTGCGCCCGAGTCCCGAACGGATCCCGGCGCTCGCACAGCATCCGGGAGTGCCCTGGCAGGTCCTGCCCTACGAGCGCCAGCTCGAGGTCAAGCAGTCGCAGGTGCAGGACGCACTGCAACGGCTCGGACGGCTCGACGGGTTCGAGCTGCAGGAGATCGTGCCGGCGGTCGAGCAGTGGCGCTATCGCAACAAGCTCGAGTACTCGTTCGGGACGCTCGCGCCGGCGGACACCACCGGCGCCGGCGATGAGATGGACTCGACCGCGCGTGCGCGCTCGGAGGGCGAGCTCGTGTGCGGCTTCCACGCCTCGGGCGGCTGGAAGGAGGTCGTTCCGTTCGACGATTGCCTGCTGGCGTCGGAGATCGGCAATCGCGCCCGCGAGGTCGCACTGCGCTGGTGTCGCGAGCAGGGCCTGGTCGCGCGCGACCGCGCCGAGAGAGCCGCGGGCCCAGCCGCGGACGGGCGCGCGCGCCTGCGCAACCTGGTCGTGCGCGAAGGCCGGCGCAGCGGGCCGAAGCTGCAGGTCAGGGTCGTCAGCACCGACGGTGAGCTCGACGCGGGCGCGTTCGCGCTCGAGCTCAGTCGCGAGCTGGGGGAGCACCTCGGCGGCGTGCTGTGGACTCGCTCCGGCAGCCTCGCCGAGACGACCGCCGGCGGCGACACGGAGCTGGTGTGGGGCGAGGCCGAGCTGCCGGAGAGGCTGGGCGGGCTCGATCTGAGGATCTCGCCCGAGGCCTTCTTTCAGACCAACACCGAGATGGCGGAGCGGCTGTATGAGATCGTCGGCGAGTACGCGGCACTGGCCGGCTGGGAGCGCGTCTACGATCTCTACTGCGGCCTTGGCACGATTGCCCTGAGCCTGGCCCCGCGCGCGGGCGAGCTGTGGGGCATCGAGCTGGTCGAGCCGGCTGTGGCCGACGCGATCGCCGCGGCCGAACGCAATGGCGTGACCAACGCCCGTTTCTTCGCGGGCGACGCCCGCACCGCCCTGCCCGAGCTGGTCCGGCGCGCCGGCCGGCCGGACGTGCTCGTGGTCGATCCGCCGCGCGCCGGGCTCTCGAAGAAAGTCGTCCAGCGGATCGTCGAGGCTTCTCCGCGGCGGATCGTGTACGTCTCGTGCAACCCCACGACGCTCGCCCCGAATGCGGCCGAACTGGGCCGTGCCGGCTGGAGGCTGACGCGCGTGCGTCCGGTGGACATGTTCCCCCAGACTCATCACGTCGAGTGCGTGGCCCTGCTGGAGCGGGACGATGGCCGGCCCATCTCGGCGGCCGGGGCGGTCAGCGCCGTATCCGGATAGCCTTCGCGCCCGATGCGCGCCGCGACGATCCGCGAGGGACAGATCGTGATCGAGGAGCATCCCGATCCGCAGCCGGGCGCGGGCGAGGTGCTGGTGCGCGTGCGCGCCGCCGGGCTGAACGGCGCCGACATGATGCAGCTGAGCGGTCGCTACCCGGCGCCACCGGGCTCGCCACAGGACATTCCCGGCCTCGAGCTCGCCGGTGAGGTGGCCGCTCTCGGACCCGGCGCCGAGCGCTTCGGTCAGGGCAAGCGGGTGATGGCGATCGTCGGCGGCGGCGGGCAGGCCGAGCTGGCGGTGGTCCACGAGCGCCAGCTGATGCCGGTGCCCGCCGCGCTCGACTGGCGCGACGCCGGTGGCGTTCCCGAGGTCTTCACCACCGCCCACGACGCGCTCTTCACGCAGGCCGAGCTGCGGTCCGGCGAACGGCTGCTCGTGCACGGAGGCGCCGGGGGGGTCGGCTCTGCCGCGATCCAGCTGGCACGCGCCGCCGGTGTGCGCGTCACCACGACGGTCCGCGATCCGCAGCTGCGCGTCTCGGTCTCGGAGCTCGGTGCCGAGGCGATAGTGCCCGAGGGCTTCACCGGCCACGGGCCGTTCGACGTGGTCCTCGAGCTCGTCGGCGCCCCGAACATGCCCGCAAACCTCGACGCGCTCGCGGTCGGCGGGCGGATCGTCGTGATCGGCGTCTCGGCCGGCGCGAAGACCGAGCTGAACCTGCTGGCGCTGATGGGCAAACGCGCGCGCGTGCAGGCCTCGACGCTGCGCGTGCGCCCGCTCGAGGAGAAGGCGCTGACGGCGCGCCGCGTCGAGCGCGAGGTGCTGCCGCTGTTCGACACCGGCCAGCTGCGCGTCCCGATCGCCGCGAGCTATGCCCTCGATGACGCCGCCGAAGCGTACGCGCGCTTTGCCCAGGGCGGCAAGCTCGGCAAGATCATCCTCGAGATCTGATCGACCTGGCCGCATGCGGCCAGGTCCGTGGGCCGCACATGTGCGGCCCCGCCGGCCGGTCATGCACCGGCCGGTCCCGAACAGCCACAGCCTGTCGCATGAGGCGACGCTCAGTAGGGCGGCTGCGCGGCGTACCAGTCGCCGAGCACGCGAAACGCCGTCCAGAACTCGCGCTTGGTGGCCTGCTCGTCGAGCGAGTCGTCGATGTTGGGCACGTACAGCGCGTCGATCGTCGCGGTCAGCTGCTGGATCTCGCCGTAGCGCGGCTGCAACTCGCGGGCCAGCGGGATGTCCATGTCGCCGAGCGCCACCAGCGCGTCGGCGCCCATCACGACGATTATCTTCGGCTGCACGATCGCGATCTCCTCGACGACGCGCGCCATGCACGCGAGATCGGCGAGCGACGGGTCCGCGACCGGGCACTTCACGCACAGCGTTCCGTACACGGCGAGCGGGTCGATCGCGAGTCGCTTGAGCGACTTCATCAGCGCCCCGCCGGCGCGCCCGTAGAAGGCCACGCCCTCCTCGACCTCCGACGGTCGGGGCGCGTACTTGAGCAGCATCACGTCCGCCTGCGGATGGCCCGAGCCGAGCACCGGCATCACGTTGCCGCGCGGGCAGCGCGGACAGGCCTGCAGCTCGCGCGTCAGCGTGTTGAGCTCGCGGATCGCGCGCTCGAGGTACTTCTCGCGAATCTGATCGTCGGTCGCAGGCATCGCCCCCAGAGGTTTTGACGGCTCGGGGGCTTGTCCTTGGCGCTGCACCGCTACTTGCGGCTGGCGCCGAGCGCGCGCCTGACCCGCCGGGCACGGCTGGCGCGGCGTGCCGACGGCGGCGTGGCGCGTGTCTGCAGGAACTTGAGCGCCTGCACGTACAGCAGGCTGGTCGGCCGCGTGATGATCTCGGCGTCGCGCAGCGACTGCAGGAACTCCTGCGGCCCGTCGAAGTCGTGCATCCTGATACGCACCGAACCGAGGCCCTGCGGCACGTGCGAGTCCGAGCCGGCGCCGGCCGCGATCCGGTACTTGGCCGCGAACCGGCCGGCCTCTTCGTTGAACGCGCTGATCGCCACGCGCGCGTTGAACACCTCGAGCGCGTCGACCTCGGCGACGATCTTCAGCAGGTGCTCGTAGTCGGGCACCGAGTGCAGACGGTCGAACGGGTGGGGCACGTACACGAGCCCTCCCTGCCGGCGGATCTCGGCGACCGTGTCCCGCAGGGTCATGCCCGGCGCGATCTTCTGCTCGATGAACAGGCCGATCACCTCGCCCTCGCGCGCCGTCTTGACCTCCTCGCCGACGATCACCTTCACGGCTTGCTGTGGACCCATTTCCGCCGCCCGTTCGCGGGCCGCCAGGGCACCGCTGATCTCGTTGTGGTCGGTCACGGCGATCGCCCCGAGCCCGCGCTCGCACGCGCTTGCGAGCAGCACCTCGACGGGCGTTTCGCAGTCATAGGAGTGATCGCTGTGCATGTGCAGATCGACGTCGATCAGCGGGCGCTCGGCCAGCCGCCGGCGCAAGTGCGCGTCGCCGCTCGGCTCGTGCCTGCGCGCCGCCAGCGAGCCGTAGATCTGCTCCAGTCGATCGAGCGCCTGCTCCCAGCCGGCGCCGTCCTGCTCAAAGGACGCGCCGACCCCCGCGCGGGCGTCGTCCGTCGCCGCCGGGGCGCGTGCCGGATCGGCCTGGTCGGGCGGCGCGAGCAGCGTGTACGCGCCGGGGAAGTGGCGCTGCATCAGCTCCGCGGTCTGCGGCGAGCTGGCCGTGCGCGCGTCCAGGCGCCCGAAGAACGTCTCGACGAAGCGACGGGCCATCAGCGCCAGCAGCAGGCGCTCGCTCGGCGCGTGAAACGAGCCGACGTTGAGCGCGCGCGAGTGGCGCAGCGCCGCGTTCGATGTGCTCGGAGCGAACGGTTCGTGCACGTGCACGAAGTCGAGCGGCACGCTGCTCAGCAGTTCCTCGAGCGTGCGCGCCACGTCGATCGGCAGCGCAGGCGTGCGCCGGCCCGACGAGCCGGCCGGCACGTCGAGCACCTCGCCAACCGCAACCACCGCGGGCTCGCCGGCGTCGGTGCCGTCCAGCAACGAGCCCACGCCGCCCGCCCGCGCGCGCGCCGCGCGCAGCGCCCGTCGCGAGGCGCGCACCCGCTCCTGCGAGCGCGACGGCGCGAGCACCAACACCCGGTGGCCGCGCCGCGACAATCCCGTGGCCAGCGCCCGTACCTCGGCGTTGACCTCGTTCTCCTGCGCCTCCCACGGATACGGGGTCACGTGGGCAATCGCAAACCGCTCGCTACAGGCCATCGGCTCGCCCATCATCGCGCCGCAGCGGTCGCGCCGGCTATCCCCGGCTCGCCTTGCCGGCGTTCGCGGTCCGCGCGCGGGCTCCCTTCGCCGCGGCGCCCGCGCCGGCGGCGGCCGTCGCCTTCGGCTGCGTTCGCGGCTTTCCGGCGTAGGTCGCGATGAACTTCTCGGTGTCCGCGCGCGCCACGTCGTCCGGGCGCTGGTCGTGCGGCGACTTCATCAGGTAGCTGCTGGGGCCGTCGAGCTGGCCGCCGAGACCGTGGTTGAGCGCGAGCTTGCAGCAGCGCACCGCGTCGATCACGATCCCGGCCGAGTTCGGCGAGTCCCACACCTCGAGCTTGAGTTCGAGGTTCAGCGGCACGTCCCCGAACGCCTGGCCCTCGACGCGAATGTGCGCCCACTTGCGGTCGGTCAGCCACGGCACGTAGTCCGAGGGGCCGATGTAGACGTCGTCGGCCGGCAGCTCGTGGCCCATGATCGAGGTGACCGCGTTGGTCTTCGAGATCTTCTTGGACTCGAGGCGCTCGCGCTCCAGCATGTTGTAGAAGTCCATGTTGCCGCCCACGTTCAGCTGAGAGGTGCGCAGCATCTTCACGCCGCGATCGGCGAACAGGCGCGCCAGCGAGCGGTGGACGATCGTGGCGCCGACCTGCGACTTGATGTCATCGCCGACGATCGGCAGCTTGGCGGCTTTGAAGCGCCGCTCCCAGTAGTCCTCGCGGGCGATGAACACGGGGATGCAGTTGACGAAGCCGCAGCCCGCCTCGAGCACCTGCTCGACGTACCACTTGGTCGCCTGCTCCGAGCCGACCGGCAGATAGGAGACGACCACGTCGGTGTGGGTCTCCCTCAGGATCCCGACGATGTCGGCCGTCTCGCCGGGCGCCTTGACGATCTTCTGCTTGAGGTACTTGCCGAGGCCGTCGTGGGTCATCCCGCGCTGCACGGGCACGCCGATTCTGCTGGGAACCCCAGCCGCCCCCGTCGCGAACTTGATCGTGTTGTTCTGCCCGGCCCAGATCGCCTGGCCGAGGTCCTTGCCGACCTTCTCGCGGTCGATGTCGAACGCGGCCGTGAACTCGATGTCGCGCACGTGGTAGCCGCCGAGGTCGACGTGCATCAGGCCGGGCACCTGCTCGGAGGGGTCGGCGCCCTTGTAGTACTGCACGCCCTGCACGAACGCCGAGGCGCAGTTGCCGACGCCGACGATCGCGACGCGCACCTTCTCAGACTGGTAGCGCGCGGCGCCGTTGGTGGAGGCCGCGCCGTTCGTCGCGGCGCTGCCGTTGCTGTGCTCCTTGATCACGAAAATGGTCCTTTGCCGGGGCGCGTTGGCCCGATCGAAGGGGGCCCGGGGGAGGACTCCCTGCTGGGGTTTCAGAGGCGACGGCCCGCGGCGCGAGCTCGCCGAGCCCGTCCGCACCGTCTGGGGAGACTACTCCGCAGCGGCTCTAAGGTGACACCGCGAGCGCGCGGCGCACATGCCAGATGCGTTGCGCGACCGTGATCACGCTGAGCCCCGCGAGCACGTACACCGCCGGCGCGAGCAGGTAGAAGTGGCCCAGCGAGGCGCCGCGCGCGAACACCAGGCCGGCGGACAGGATCACGACGCGCACCGGCCGCGTGGCGATGCCGACCTTGCACTCGACGCCGAGCGCCTCCGCCCGTGCGCGCGTGTAGCTGACCATCAGCGACGCGAGCACCGCCACCACCACCGCCGCGGTCGCCACGC
>DATJOF010000055.1:0-39825 GCA_035507415.1 Solirubrobacteraceae bacterium | reverse complement strand
TCCGAGGATCAGTCGCAAGAACAGCGGGGAGAGGGGGGAGGTCGGGATGACGTGGAGACGGGAACCCGGCCACGTGTGGCCGGCTCCCCGCGAGACGAACAAGGTCACGGCCGCCGCCGCGCTCGGGTCGCCGAAATCGATTCGGGTCAGGTGACCGGTGAGCTCCCGGCGGGTGGGCTGAGACCTCAGCCCGAGGGCTCCGGCCCAGGCCGTGGCGGCGTCGAGCACGCTTTCGTTCCAGCGCTCGGTGCCGCTGCCGGCGAGGGGGTTGATGCGGTCAGCGGTTCCATGAAAGGCGATCACCCGGAGCGGGAGCTCGAGCCGGGTCTGGGCGGGAGCTCGCAGGCCGGCGACCGCCCCGAGCACGCGCACCGACTCGGGATGGAGCGAGGCGAAGCGGCTGGCCATCCGGGCCCCGCCGGACATCCCCGCGATGCAAACCCGCCGTTCGGTCTCCGGGTAACGCTCGAGCAGCCAGTCGACCAGGACTCGGAGGTACTCGACGTCACCCTCGAGATCCCATTCAAACCCGGATCGGCGCGGCCAGGCGCCCTGGGGAAAAGCAACCACGACGTCCGACGAGCACATTCTCTCCATCGAACTTACGCGGGCTTGCCGCTTGGGTGAGGAACCGCTCCCATGGAGGCTGAGCACGATGACCGACCGAGCGCCCGGCGGCTCCGCTAGGAGGAGCGGCCGCGGCTGACCGTCGGCCTCGACGATCTCCGCGCGGAGCGTCTGCGAGGCCATCGAGCCGCCTACCTCCAATACCGAATAGATCTGACGCCCCAGATGCACATAGGCTAACAAATGTCAGTAGGATGGTCGAGGTGGACAGCGCCAGCGACTTCGACGCCGAGTTCGAGCCCCGGCGCCGACTGACCCAGGCCGAGGCCAAAGCGCAGACTCGGGGGCGGCTGCTGGCGGCCGGCGCGAAGGTGTTCGCGCAGAAGGGGTTCGCGGGCGCGTCACTCGAGGAGATCGCCGAGCTCGCCGGGTACACGACCGGCGCGCTCTACCACCACTTCGCCAACAAGGAGAAGCTGTTCTTGGAGCTGCTCGAGACCGGCTGGTCGCGGCAGATCGCCAACTGGACTGACGCCGCGAGCAAGGTCTTCGAGGACGAGGCCACCGATCCGTTCGACGCGCTGTCGAGGGCCGTGGTCGAACGTTCCGAGCCGGACAACATACGTGAGCCTTTGCAAGGCGAGTTCTGGCTCTACGCCGTGCGCCATCCCGACGTGATGGCGATCTTCGCCGCCAAGCTGCGCGACCAGCACGACCGCTTCGAACCCGCCATCGAGGCGGAGATGCAGCGCGATGACACCCCGCCGGGGATCAGCCCGGATGAGATGACAACCGTCGCGCTCGTGCTCCTCCCTGGGCTGGCACGCTTTCGACGGATCGACCCGAACAGCGTGCCCGACGACCTCTTGGCTCGCGTGCTGCGGCGTCTGTTCGGCATCGAACCGGGACCGGCGGGCACCTAGATCGGGGTTACAAGCGCGATACGAGTTCGGCCACGATTTCCGCAGCGGGCTGTGACCGTCTTGCGAGCGCAACACTCTGTCCGGCCCACAGCGACAGCGGTTCGATCTCACCGGTGGTTCCAACCATCGGCGGTGCCGGCTCATATCGAACGATCGCTTCGCCCGAGGCAAAGTGCGCCAGCACTTCGCCCTCTCCCGGTCGACTACCCAGCTCCGGCCGGCCCGCGGCCTCCCACATCTCGGCTGTCGAGTTGTGGATGGCGCGGTGGGAAGCGTCCGGCCATCCCACCTCATAGAGGTTGGGGTACCACTCCGCATCGGTCTCGGTCGCGGCGATCAGGCGGCGCCGATACTCCTCGTGAATCGGCATTTCGTCGGCCAGCAGGAACCGCGTGCCGAGCAAGGCCGCCTGCGCGCCGAGGGCGAGCACGGCCGCGACGCCTCGAGCGTCGCCAATCCCTCCGGCGGCGATGACCGGCACCGGCGTCACGGCGTCGACTACCGCTGGGACGAGCGGGAGCGTGGCCACGCCACTCCACACGTGCCCGCCGGCCTCCCAACCCTGCGCCACGATGACGTCCACTCCACATCCGACTGCGCGGCGCGCTTCCTCGACGCTGCCGACCGTTTGCAAGACAAGCCCTCCGGCGTCATGCACCGCGCCGACGTAGCTCTGCGGATCGCCCCAGAAGAGCGACACTATCCGCAGGCCCGCCGAAAGTGCCTGATCGATTCGATGGTGCTGGTCGAAGGCGAGAACGAAGTTGGCGGCAAACGGCCGCTCGGTGAGCGCGGCCGTTTCACGAACCACCTCTCCGGCGTCATCGGCCCAGCCCAGCCCCAGGGTGCCGAGGCCGCCGGCATTCGAGACCGCCGCGGGCAGGCGGGGATCCGCCGACAGCGGCGCCTCGACGATCGGGTGTTCGATCCCCAGCAACTCGCACACCGGCGTACGCGCACTCATCGAGATCGCCCCCTTTCTGGCACCCGCGGCGCCGGTCGATTAGGCTCAATGTGGCCCGAAGGGCGCCGGTGGCGCCCGGGTTAAACACTAGTCCACACCCGTGCCGCGGATCGGGGGGTCCGGACCCGTCGACCACCGGGCGCGAGTGGACGGGACGGCGGCCATAGCTCTCGCCACTCCTCGACCGAAGACAGGAGCAGATCATGCGCAGCGACATCGCCCCCGGCGCCACCCTCCCCGACTACGAGTTGCCCGATCACGAGAACATTCCTCGAAAGCTCAGCGAGATCCAGGGCGACGACCCCTTGATCCTCACCCTCGCGCGCGGGAACTACTGCCCCAAGGAGCACCAGCAACACCTCGAGCTCGCCGCCAACTACCCCAAGATCGCGGTGGCCTATACGAAGATCGCCACCATCTCGACCGACACCCACCACTCGAGCCAGGAGTTCCGCGCGTCGACCGGGGCCCAGTGGCCCTTCCTGTCGGACCCGGAGCGGACCGTCCAGAAGGACCTCGACATTCAGGAGTACACGGACCCCGAGCACGACCCGATGATCCCCCATACCCTGGTGCTAAAGCCCGGGCTGGTCATCCACTGCATCTACAACGGCTACTGGTTCTGGGGACGTCCATCCTTCGTCGATCTCTGGCACGACCTGCGGGCCGTCAGTCGCGAGATCCGCCCCGACTGGGATCTAAGCAAACCCGGGCTACGCGAAGCGTGGGATGCCGGCGACTACTCGCCGTTTCACGGATGGAATAAGCGCTCCCCTCAGTCGGTGCCGTCGTCTTACGATTCGTAACATAGCCCGTCGGGATCCCGGATGTAACGGCGGAATCTCGGTCTTGTGCTGCTTGGGCGGCGTCAGGAATTGGGCGCCGCGCGCTCCATTCGGCGTGCACGGCGTGGATGTCCGCCACCCGGATGTTGAGGAAGCCACTCACCCGGGCGGCGTCTCGAGCGTCAATGTCGGCTTGTCGTCCGTCGGGACCTCCCCGACGTTGATGATGATCCAGCTGTTGGCCAGCGCCACGTACGTGACCTGGTCATCCCCTTCACCCGAGACGACAGTCCTACCACCGAGCACCTCGGTGTAGAAGCGACGGGAACGCTCGACATCGTCTGAGACGATGAAATGGGCCAGAACCATCTCCCGATCGGTGGTGCTCATGCTGACCTCCCTTTGTTGGGCCTTGTTCGATTGTCGAGTCCTGGCGCTGGCTCACGCCGAGGTTGACTCACACGGGCCGCTCCCGCACGACCTCGCCCGGAGGCTTGTCGTCGCGCATGCCGAGAAAGCGCGCCTGCCGCAGACGATCGTCGTTCGTCCACTCGGCGAACCCGATCTGCGCGACCAGCTCCGGTCGGACCCAGTGGGCGCCTCGCGGGATCGGTTGCGCGTCCACGAACGGCGACTCGGACGTCTCGAGCTCGCGCAGCCGCGCCCCGAGATCGCGCAGCGTCGCGGCCGTGTACCCGGTCCCGACCTTGCCGGCGTATCTGAGCCGTTCGTCCTCGTAATACCCGACGAGCAGCGCGCCGAAGTCGCTGCGGCTGCCGCCGGGCTCGGTGTAGCCGCCGATCACGAGCTCCTGCTCGGAGACGCACTTGAGCTTCAGCCAGTCTCTCGATCTGCCGGCGACGTACGCCGCCTGCGCGCGCTTGGCGATCAGCCCCTCCCAGCCCGCCCGACAAGCCCGCGCGAACCGCCGCCGCGAGTCATCGCGCCAGGCCTCGCTCAGCTGCAAAGCCGTGCCCGGCCGGACCGCCTCGGTCAGGCGCGCGCGGCGTTCGAGCAGCGGCCGGTCGCGGAGATCGTCGCCGTCCAGCTCGAGCAGATCGAAGACGCAGAACACGACCGGGTACGCAGCCACAAGCTCCGGCGCCGGGCTCGTGACTCCGAGTCGCTGCTGGAGCCGGCTGAACGACGTCTGCTCTCCATCGAACGCAACCACCTCGCCGTCGAGCACGAGCCGCCGACCCCGCTGGCCCGCGACCGCCACGCGGACCTCCGGGTAGGTACCGGTGAGCGCCTTTCCCGTGCGCGACTCCAGGCGCACGTCCTCGCCGTGCTTGCGCGCGACGCACCGCTCCCCATCGAACTTACGCTCCAGCAGCCAGTCCTCGCCGAAGTCGCGACGGTCGGTCAGGGTCGCCAGCATCAGGGCGATCGGCACGTCCGCAATCGTCCCAGGTCCTGATCTCTGCGGGCGTGCCCGCAGCCGTCGCGTGTCCTCGTCTCCAGGCCCGCCCGCCGGCGCCACTTCTGGCTAGGCTGCTTGCGGCTCGCGTCGGCGCCGAGGACGAGCGTACTTCTGGCTACGCTGCTTGCGGCTCGCGTCGCCGCCGAGGGCGAGCGTCCCACAAGGCGCGCCGCTCGTCCAAGCTCAGCATCCGCCAGCGCCGCCGGGCCGCGTCCCAGACGTAGATCTGAACATCGACGACGCTCCGCACGTCGCCGAGCAGCTTCACCGTCGCGCGCAGGTCGACGCCCTCGGCAAGCGTCCCGCGCGTCATCAGGTCCAGCACCTTGAAGACACGAGGCTCGGGCGGATCAGGCTCGCGAACGGGCTTCGGTGGCGCGGACCCTCCGAGCCTGACGAGGCTCAGCTCGGGCTCGCGATCTCTGCCGCGCAGCACCTTCTCGAGTGGCACCATGTGTGCGCCCGTGCCCTTCGTCTCGGTATCGAGAACCCACGTCTTTGCCATACCTTCAGACTAGCTTCCGCGCCGCAGCGCCTCGGAGCCCGGCGAAACGACCGGCCGGCGGCTCATGTGGTACAGCTTGAGCCGTGACCAACGTGTTTCGCGGACCCTTGGCCCTGGGGCTGCTGTGTGCGTTCGTGCTCGCCCTTCCGGGGGCGCCTGTCGTGGCCGCGAACCCGCAGGCCACGGTCGCGATCCACAACTGCCACGTCCAGCGCAGTCAGGGCTTCACCTGGTTCTTCTGCGGCGTCACCAGCGAAGTGCCGACCAACACCACCATCTCGGTCAGCTACCGCGTGAACCTCGTCACCTTCAAACCGAACGTCGGCGGAACATGGGACAGGCGGTCGGGCACGCTTCACTTCGGCCGCGGCCAGTCGCTGCAGAACCTCAAGTTCGCGGTTCGGAACCTCAGCGCGGCACAGGTCAAGAAGCGTCTGCGCGTCGTGCTCAGCGAAGCTCGCGGTGCGACGGTCAGCGACGCGACGGCCGTTGCGAGCTGAGCAGAGCACCGTCTCGCTCCCATCGCCGCGCTTCGCGTTCGATCTGGCGCATCATCGCCGGGTAGACGATCAGGTAGCGAAAGGGTCTGATCGCGGCCATGTACGCGGTCCCGAAGAGCCCGTTGGGCTTGACGAGCACCGCCATCCGCACGCCGTAGCGGCCCGTTCCGTCGGGCACGATGCTGAGATGCATCACGCCATGCATGGTGCCGTTGGCGATCTCCGCCGCGAACTCGTCGTCGAGCAGATACAGCGACGTGAACGGCAGGATGGCGAAGTCGGGGCCCGGTGCGTCCAGCAGGTCTTGCGGCAGACGCTCGCGCAGCGTCGGCACCCTCCGTTCGAGCCCGGCCCCGGCATCGTCCCAGCCGAGCAGCCCCCCGATCTTCCAGCGGATCGTCCACAGCGCGCGGGCCAGCCGCGACGGCATCTGCGCAGGGTCGCCGTCGGCGAAGCCCTGGACCAGCGCCGGGAAGTCGCCGCGCTCCCCATACGCGGGCAGCGCCCACACATCCTCGAGCCGGAAATCGGGCGCGAGCTCATGGATCCGCCAAGCACGGGACGTATGCGCGCTGTTGGGAAGCCTTCCGCTCCGATCGGGCACGTGGCGATCCTGCGGCTCGTTCACAGCGCTTGCGTTCACAGCGCTTGCACGGCGCTGCGCGCCAGCGTGAGCGCCACCTGACGGTGGATCAGAGAAATCGCAGGCCAGACGAGCGCCGCGAGCCGCCGGTCGTAGCGGACGAACGATGCAAAAGACAGCTCCCGCTCGTCGATCTGCATGACCACGTGGCCGGTCAGGAACCACGAGGCAGCCTCGATCCTGATCCAGTTCTCGCCGCGATCGGCGATCCTCCATCCGAGCAGGTGATCCGGGGAAGGCCGCAGCTCCAGGCGCAGGCCGAGGAAGGCGCGCTGCACGATCGTGACGAACACGGGCAGGCCGCGCGGCACATCCTTCAAAGTGGCGTCGATCAGCTCATCGAGCGTGCGGCCGGGCGCGACGTCGATCGTGGCCGTCACGATGTCGGCGTAGTCGGCGTTCGCGAGCGCTCCGAGCGAGCGGATCGCCGCGGGAACCTCGCGCCCCCAGCGGACGGCGGACGCGCCCGCCGGTCTGTGATCGCCTCGCGCGGGGGGTCTGGAGTGTCGGGTCGAGACTGTGGACATGCGGGGCTCGCCGAGACCGTACGCATCGGGGCGGCGCTCCGACAACCATATCATACATTCGTGTATGTATGTAGCTCCATGCGAACTGCCCCGCTACGGCCTGGAAGGGCGGTCGTGCGATCGCCCCGGTCTCTCGCCGCCGCCTGGTTCGCCATCGGCGTCTCGTGCGAAGCGGGGGTTGGCCGTCGATCAACCGGCGTCGACCGGACCGCCGCCGCCGAACCCCAGCTCGTTGCCGTCCGGGTCGCGGTAGAGCACCTTGCGTACGCCGTTGGCGTACGTCTCGCGCTCGTCTGGCTGCAGCCCGCGATCGGCGATCTCCCTGACCTGGGCATCGAGGTCGTCCACGAAGATCGTCACGACAGACCTGCCCGCGCCGTCGGGCTGCGCGACGATGTACACCGACCGGTTCTCGGCCAGGGTCCACACGGCCTCGCTGGCGTGGGGGAGGAACGTCGGCTCGCCGAGCAGCCGTTCGTACCATGCCCGCGCCGCTTGGAAGTCTCGCACGCGCACGCCGGCGAACAGGTGCAGCGACATGGTCGCGAGTCTAGGTCAGCGTGGAGTCAGCTCAGCGTGGATCGTCGTACTCGTCGTGCAGGTTCCACCATCTGTAGCTCGGCGTCTGCGGGTAGCCCGGTGGTGAATCCTCGAACTGCTCCTGGCGCCCGAGCGCGGTCATGTCGAGGTAGCTCCAGGTGCTGCCCATCGCTTCGTCGCCGCGGTTGTTGACGAAGTACGTTCGAAACACCTTGTCTCCATCGCGGAAGAAGGCGTTGGTGCCGTGCCACTCGGCGACGCCGAAATCCGCGTCGAAGTCGTCCGTGAGCGTGTACCACGGCATCTCCCAGCCCATCCGCGCCTTCCAGCGACCGATCTCGGGCTGTGGCGCGCGCGAGACGAACACGAGCGTCGTATCGCGCGCGTTCAGGTGCGCGAGGTGGGCCACCTGGTCGGCCAGGAACGAACAGCCGCGACAGCCGCGCTCGGGCCAGCCCGCCACGCCGGGCTCGTAGAAGAAGCGGTACACGATCAGCTGACGGCGCCCGTCGAACAGATCCAGCAGGCTCGCCGGGCCGTCCGGGCCCTCGAAGCGGTACTCCTGCTCGACGGCCATGCGCGGCATACGCCGCCGTTCGGCGGCCACGGCGTCGCGCGCACGGGTGAGCTGCTTCTCCTTCGCCAGCATCTTCTCGTGCGCCGCCTCCCACTCCTGCTGCGACACCACCGGTGGCATTTCCATATCGGCTCCCTTCGTCGTGAACGCACGGACCGCCCGACTGCTCTGCGGCCGCCCTGACTGCTCCGTCGCAGCCTTCATTTCCGATCATCCTCGGCGAGCGCCTTGAGCGCCGCGAGGCGCCGATCCCAAGCCGCGGCCACGGCCGCGATCTGGCGCGCCGCCTCGTCGAGGCGCGCCGGCTGCACCTGGTAGCGGACCTCGCGGCCGTTGCGCGCACGCGTCACCAGCCCCGCCCGGTCGAGCACGCCCAAGTGCTTGATCACCGCCGGCCGGCTCACCGGCAGCTTCGCCGCAAGGGTCGTCGCCGTGCCCGCGCCCTGCTGCCCGAGCATCCCGAGCAGCCGCCAGCGGGTCGGGTCGGCAAGCGCGGCGAACACCGCCGGCTCGGGACCGGCGAGTGCCGTGCTCATCGTCCCGCCGGGGTCCCGGCCGCGTAGCCGAGCAGCTCGTCGAGCTCCGCCGTCCAGCCGCGCGTGTGCGACGCAAACGTGGCGCCACGGCTTGCCGGATCGACGTCCAGCCCGTCGAAGCCGCTCTCGGCCACGGCCACGCGCGTACCGTCGCCCTCAGCCGTGAGCATGAACTCGGTCAGCGTCGAATTGGCCGGCGTCGGCTCCTCCTGCGCGTCGATCTCCGCCAGCCAGCGATAGACGAAACGATGCGGCGGCTCCACCGCCTCGACGCGACCGTAGTGAGTGCCGTGCTCGCGCCAGCTCAGCGACAGCTTGCCACCCGGGCGCAGGTCGATCTCGGCGCCGGCGTCGCCGAGCCAGCGACCCATGTGCTCGGCGCTCGTGATCAGCTCCCACACGCGCTCGACGGGCGCGGCGATCAGAACATCTCTCTCGATGCGGTCGGTCTGCACTGTCATCGAACCACCTCCGAAGTCGTAGTGTCACCGGCAGGTTACACGAGCGCAGCTCGATGTGCAACCTTTGGGTTACGCATTGTTGGCGGTGACTCGAGCCTCGGGCTGGAGTTGTCTCGGTCAGGTTGAGCTCGCAGGGTCCGGTTCAGGCCGCGCGGTGGACTCCGGCCGAGGCCGGCGCGGTCCGACTCCAGCTGAGGCCGAAGCGGTCCGCCTCGCGCGCGTCGGGTACGGTTGGCTTTCGCAGAAGCGCCTGCTCACGCCGGCGCTCAACCGATCTGACCGAAAGGGAGGTCCGCTCGTGCACCCGTTTCGCGCCGCCGTCGAGGCACAGGACCTTGACGCCGTCACCGCGCTGCTCTCCGACGAGGTCGTCTTCCGCAGCCCGATCGTCTTCAAGCCCTATCACGGCCGTGCCGCCGTGAGCATGCTGCTCACCGCTGTCTCGCAGGTGTTCGAAGACTTCTCCTACCTGCGCGAAATCGGCGCCCCCGACGCGCGCGATCACGCGCTCGTGTTCCAGGCCCGGGTCGGGGACAAGCGGATCGAGGGCTGCGACTTCATCCATCTCGACGAGCACGGTCTGATCGATGAGCTCGTGGTGATGGTGCGCCCGCTGTCGGGCGCGCTCGCGCTGGCCGAGGCCATGCAGGCGCAGCTCGCCGCAGCCGAGGCCGGCTAGCGTGCTCCCGCGAACGTGATCTCGTGCAAGACGGCACCGCCCGCACCCGACTCGACCGAGACACAGCAGAGCGCTTCGTGCCGTTGCGCCGACAGCTCGGGGTCAGCTCGTTTGGCATCAACCAGATCGTGCTGGCGCCCGGTCAGCGCGGACGGATTCACCGCCATCACCGCCAGGAGGAGGTCTACCTCGTGCTCGAGGGCCGCCTCACATTGATCGTCGAAGGCGAGCAAACCGAGCTCGGCGAGGGCGAACTGGTGCGCGTCGCCCCGACGCTTCGCCGACAGCTCGTCAACCGCGGCCCGGGGCGCCTGATCCTGCTCGCGCTGGGTGGGGACGGCGAGCACCGCGGCCGCGACGGTGAGGCATTCGTGGCGTGGACCGACGAGGCCGGCGCTTCTCCGCAGGAGGTCCCGCTGCCGGCGGACCTCGATCCCACCGACGTGCGCCGCTAGCGGCGGCGGCCTCAGCGCTGCCATCCGGTGCCGGTGCCCCGATCGGTGCAGACCGGGCGCCCCGCGCGTTGCTGCGAGGCGCTCGCCGGGGCACGCTGCCGGCGCTCGCGCCTCGCGGGCTCGGAATACTGAACGTCTATGTCGCGGGCTCCGGATCTCGCTGGACGCGTGCTCGATGACCGCTACGAGCTTCATCAGATGATCGGTGAGGGCGCCTTCGGCCGCGTCTACCGCGGGCTCGACAGGCGCCTCGGACGTGCCGTCGCGGTCAAGGTGATCAAGCCCTGGTGGGCCGAGGACAGCGCCTGGGTCGAGCGCTTCGAGCGCGAGGCCCAGATGCTCGCGCGCGTCAACGACCCCGGCATCGTGCAGATCTTCGACATCGGCAACGCCGCCGAGGGTCCCTACTACGTCGCCGAGCTCGTGGCCGGCGAAAGCCTCGCCGGCCGGCTCCGCTGCGGCCCGCTCCCGGTCGAGCAGGCCCGCGACGTCGCCGAGCAGCTGTGCCGCGCGCTCGCCTGCGCGCACAGGCAGGGCGTCATGCACTGCGACGTCAAGCCCGCCAACGTCCTGCTCGGCGCCGCCGGCAAGGTCAAGGTCGGCGACTTCGGCGTCGCCCGTCTGGCCGAGGGCACCTCGCAGGCCCCGTCGATGACGGTCGCCGGCACTCCCCGCTACATGTCTCCGGAGCAGGCCCGCGGGCGCACCACGACGGCGGCCACCGACGTCTACAGCACCGGCGTCGTGCTCTACGAGATGCTCGCCGGCAAGCCGCCCTTCGTCGACGGCACGGCCGTCGAGCTCGGCCTGCGCCACCTCCAAGACCCGCCGCCGCCGCTGCCCTCGCGGGTTCCGCCGGCGCTGCGCCAGATCGTCGAACGCGCGCTCGCAAAGGACCCGGCCGAGCGCTATGCGGACTGCGACGCGATGGCCGGGGCGCTTCGCGACGCCGCGCCGGCAGCCCTTCGCGAGGCCGGCGCCGCCGCACGGTCGATCGCGGCGACCCGACCCACGGCGCCAGACCCAGTAGGGGCGCCGAGTCCGGCGGCGCCGGGTCCAGCGGCGGCGCTACTGGGTCCGACGGCAGCGCCGAGTCCAGCGGCAGCGCCGGGTCCAGCGGGAGCGCCGGGTCGAGCGGGAGCGACGAGCTCGGCGGCCGCGCTGAGTCCAGTGGCGGCGCCGAGTCCAGCCGCCTCGCGCCGGTCCGGCCGGGCTGTCGCGCTCGCACCGCGTCCGGCCACGCTTGAGCGTCCAAGCCGGCCCGAGCGTGCTACGACTCCCACCCGCATCCTCGTGCACGCCCACGAGACCCGCCCGGCGCGCAACCGTCGCGCATCCGACCCGTCAAGCGGACGCCGCCGCGCCCTGCCGCTGCTCGCGGGCCTCGTGCTGCTCGCCGCGGGTGCGCTTGCTGTGCGTCTGATCACCGCGCAGGGCGCCACCACCACGGTGCCCGATCTGCAACGGCTTCCGCGCGGCGGCGTGCTGGCGCGCGCCCGGCGCCTGCACGTCGAGCCGGTCTTCTCGCGGCGCTACTCCGATGCCGGCACGGGGATCGCAATCGCGCAGACTCCGGCAGCGGGCGCGCGCGTCAGCGACGGGTCGGCGGTCCGCGTCACGCTCAGCGCCGGCCCTCCTCCCGTGGCCGTCCCCGGCGTCGTCGGCGAACCGGCTGAAGCGGCGGAGAACCGGCTCGCGACCGCCGGATTGCGCTATCACGTCAACGAAGTGCCGGACCCGGGCACGAGCGCCGGTGTCGTCACGACGCAGCAGCCCAGCTCGGCGGTGACCGTGCCGCACGGCTCGACCGTGGCGCTCTCGGTCGCGGAGACGCCGCGCTGGCGCCCGCTCACGACGTTCTCGGGCGTCGATGCCGGCAGGTCCGTCGACTTTCGCATCCTCGGCGCCCGCTGGCGAGTCAGCTACGACATGGCCTTCCAAGGACTCTGCCTGCTGATCGTGGTCTGCGAAGGGCCCAGCGCCGAAGCGGTCGATCTCGACACCGGCTCGTCCTCCGGCGACTTCGAACTGGAAGAAGGCCAGTCGCAGACCCACACCTTCAGCAGCGGCCCCGGCCTCTACAACCTGGTCGTCTCCGGCGGGCGCGACTCCGCTCGCTGGTCGATGACCGTCGAGGACTACTACTGAGATGGATGCCTGCGTCAAGCGGGCGGTTGCAGTAGGTGTTGTTGGGGGTCATGGTGGTTGGTGGGCTGGGGTCGGACGGCTGGTCTGACCTGACGCCGCGACGTCCGCTGCCGCCTATGCCGGGCTCGGCGCCGCGGCCGGCGCGGTCTGACCGAGCAGGCTCCGCGCACATTCGACGACGCTCTGCTCGATCGGGCGCGGCTCCCATCCGACCCGCCGCTTCGCGTTCTCGAGCGAATAAGTCGTCTTGTTGCCCAGATCCCCGACGACCGAGCGCACCCCCGGGTCGAACAGGGCCATCGCCCGCACCATCACGTCGGGCACCCTGCGGCGCGGCACCTTGCGCGCCTCGTCCGGCCCGAGCTGCTCGCGCAGGATCGTCGCCACGTCGGCGAACCACAAGAACGGCCCGGCCGCGATCAGCCGCTGGCCGCCCGCGTCCTCGGCGGTCATCGCCTCGACCTCGAGCATGGCCACGTCGCGCACGTCGATGAAGCTGAACCCCAGGCGCGGCAGCCCCGGCATCTTCCCCGAGATCAATCGGTCGATCGCCTGCAGCGAATACGAGCGGTCCCTGCCGAGCACCGGACCGATGATCGCCCCCGGCTGCACCGTCACGAGGCGCTCCTCCGCTCCCTGTGAGCGCATGAACTCCCAGGCCGCCAGCTCGGCGATCGTCTTGGACCTCACATAAGGGGTCAGCTGGGTGTCGTCCGGGTCGCTCCAGTCCGCCTCGGTCAGCGCGCGCCCGCCGGCGTTCGCGCCCGCCTCGCCGTTGCGCACCGCCGCCACCGACGACGTCACCACGATCCGCTTGACGCCTGCCGCCAGGCTCGCCCGCAGCACGCGCAACGTCCCGTCGCGGGCCGGCACGATCAGCTCGTCGGGGTCCTTCGGCTGTGCCGGTGGGAACGGCGAGGCGACGTGCAGCACGTAATCGCAGCCTTCAACCGCCTCGGCCCAGCCGCGATCGTCGCTCAGGTCCGCCGCGAGGACCGTCAGCCGGTCGCCAACGGCGACCTGCGATCCGACGTTCTCACGCACCTCGGGCTCGCGGACGAGGTCGCGCACCGTCGCCCGCGCCCGGTATCCGCGCCTCAACAACTCCACCAGACACCATCCCCCGAGAAAGCCCGAGCCCCCCGTCACCAGCACCGTCTGCTCGCCGTTCATCTCAGATCCCTTCGCTCGCTCTTCGGCCCCTCGCTGCTCCGCGCGCCTCGCTGCGACGACCTCCGGGCTGATCGTACGCTTCAAAACGGGAGCCCGCGCGCCCGCGCGTACGCGCGCGCGTGCGTCTGCGTCGTCGATCAGGGGCCGGCGCTAGCCGCGCGCGACCGCGCCCGCGGCGAGGCGTTCGTGCACGAGGCTCACCACCGTGGCGCCCTCTGCGACGGCGGTCGCGCAGCGCTTCACCGACCCCGCGCGCACGTCGCCGGCCGCGTACACGCCGCGCACGCTCGTCTCGAGCGGACCCTCGGCGCCCGCGTCCGCGCCGGTGAGGATGAACCCGTGCGCGTCCCGCGCCACCACGTCGCCCAGCCAGTCGGTGCAAGGCGACGCGCCCAGGAACAGGAACAGCACCGAGAACTCGAGCTTCGCTCCGTCGGTCAGCGTCACGGCCTCGAGCTCTCCCGCGCCCTCGTCGCCGTGCAGCTCGGAGATTTCGCTGCGATCCCGCACCGCCACTCCGTAGCGATCGAGCTCGTCGATCAAGTACTGCGACATCGTCTCGTGCAGGTCCCCGCGACGGTGCAGCAGCGTCACCAGCGCGCCGCCCCGCGCCAGCCAGACCGCGGCCTGACCGGCGGAATTCCCGCCGCCGACCACCGCCACCCGGCGTGCCGCGCACAGCTGGCCCTCGAGCGGGCCCGCCGCGTAGAAGACGCTGACCCCCTCGTAGCTGTCGAGGTTCTGCACCGGCAGACGCCGGTACTGCGCGCCGGTCGACAGCAGCACCGCGCTCGCGACCACCTCGTTGCCGTCCTCCAGCCTGACCAGATGCCGCGCGATCCCCGGCTCGAGCGCCTGAGCGCGGTAGGGCGTGGCCACGCGCGCGCGGAACTTCCGTGCCTGCGTGATCGCGCGGCTCGTCAGTTCCGTCCCGCTGATCCCGCCGGGAAAGCCGAGATAGTTCTCGATCCGACGCGACGTCCCCGCCTGGCCGCCGAGCACCGTGCTCTCGACCACGAGCGTCTCGAGCCCCTCCGAGGCCCCGTACACGGCGGCACCCAGCCCCGCGGGCCCGCCGCCGACGATCAGCAGATCGACCTCCTCGCGCTGCTCGAGCTCCATCCCGACCCCGAGCGCGCGCCACAGCTCGCCGTTGCTCGGATTGCGCAGCTCCGCGCCCCCCGGCAATCGCACGATCGGCGCCCCGCTCTCCCCGTCGTCGCGTTCCGTCCCGTCGTCGCTCGGGGCGTCGATCCACGTGTGCGGAAGCCGCTGCGTGCGCGCGAACTCGAGCAGCCGCCGCGTGTCCGGGTGCTCGCGCCCTCCGACGATCTGAAAGCCGACCCCTTCGCGCTGCTGAAGCAGCTCGCGCCGCTCGACGAACGCGGTCAACAGCAGCTCCGACAGCGCGCCGTCCTCGAACAGCAGCTGGCGCAGCACTTCGCGATCCACCGCGATATAGCGCAGCGGCAGGGTGGCCACCGCGGTCACGTAAACGGTCTGCCCGGACAGCAGGTTCACCTCGCCGAGAAACCCCGAAACGCCGTGGCGCACGATCTCGCCGCCCGCCCCGTCGAGCACCGCCGCCTCGCCCTCGATGATCGCGATGAACGGATAGCTCGCGTCACCGATCTCGTACAGGATCTCGCCGACATCGGCGCTCCGCTCCTCGCCGTGCTCGCGCAGCAGCGCCAGCTGAGAGCTGGACAGCACGCGAGCGCTGAGCCCGGGCGTCGCCATCACAGCCTCGTTGAGCGGAATCCAAGCGGCATCGTGAACGACCCAGACTAGACGGTCGGTCCTGTGCTCACGAGGCTCGCTCTTCCAGCAGCGCCTCGAGGCGCTCGAGCGCCGCCGGCGGGCCGATCGCGATCAGCACGTCGCCTGTCAGCAAGCCGGTCTCACCGGACGGCTGTGGCTCGAACCGCGCTCCGCGCCGCAACCCGACGATGATCGAGCCGCCGCGAATGTCGGCGACCGTCTTGCCCACCGCCTCGCAGGTCTCGCCCACCTCGATCTCCTCCAACCGGTACTGCACGTCGACATCCACCACGCCGCTCAGCTGACGATGCAGGGCGAGCCGCGCCATCTCGGTGCCGCTCGCCTTGTAGGGCGAGATCACCCGGTCCGCGCCGGCCCGCTTGAGCTTCTTGTCGGTGTCTTCGAGCGCGGCCCTGGCGACGATCGTGATGTCGCCTCTCAGCTCGCGCGCCGTCAGCGTGATGAACACGTTGTTCGCGTCCGAGTCCGCACACACGACGATCGAGCGGGCGCGCTCGATGCCGGCCTCCGCCAGCACGCCGTCCTCGGACGCATCCCCTTCGATGAACGACACCCCCAAGCCCTCGGCCAACAGGTGGTTCTCCGCGTCGGTATCGACCACCACGCAGTCCGCGCGCGCGGCCCGCAGGTCGCGTGCAACCTGACGGCCGACCCGTCCGAATCCGCAGATGATGTGGTGGTCGTGCAACGACTCGATCACTTTCTGCCTGCGCCGCAACGCCAGCAGGTCCGCGAGGTGCCCCGCGACGAACAGCTCGGCGACGGTCGCCAGAGCGTAGAACAGAGTCCCGACCCCAAGCACGATCAGCCCCACCTGCACGATCTGGCCGAACGTGCTCTGCGGCTGCGGAAACCCGCCGACCGTCGCGGCGGTGTCGAGCGCCCAGCGAAACGCATACCAGTAGCCCACGCCTTCGCTCAGCGACAGTGCAAGCGCCCCCGCGAGCAGCAGCGCCAGCGCGATCGAGCCGAGCACCGTCACGCGCCGTCCGAACTTCGCCAGCTGTCGCCGCGTCGCGGCGTTTGCGCGCGTCCTGTAGGCCTGTCGATCCGGTTTGGTCAACTCCGACGGAGGTTGACGCATGTGACGGCGGTGCCGCGCGTCTTGCGCGGTGGCGACCACAGCCCAGCCCGCTCCCGCGCTTTCACTCCGTCAGCGGGAGCGGGCGACTACAGCTGCGTGGCTGCGACTAGTGCTACTTGGTGATCTTGATGATGCGCTCCATGCCCAGCCGCGTGTGATCGCGACCGTCCTGGGTCTCCATGAAGCACACCTGGACGTAGATGCCCGGCTTCGCGCTGATCATCTCCTGCTGGTAGGCGCCGTGCGAGAGAGGGCCGGCGAAAGTTGCCGGCGGTCCGCTGATCAGCTTTTCGACGGCCTTTTCCTTGCCGGCCAGCAGGTACTTGACCGCCTGTTTGGCGGCCTTCATGCTCTTGACCGGAAACGCCACGTCCATGTGGACGAGGAAGCCTTCGTTTTCGAAGCGCACGAGCTCGCCATCGTGAAGCGTGCTCGGACCGCGGAACGCGAAATCGATCGAACGGACCGTAGCTTCGGGATTCGGCAGCGCGGCGGGAGCTTTCGCCGGGCTCACCTTGAAGGTGGACGCCAGCTTCGGTTCGCCGTTGCCTTCGTTCAGGCCGACCAGCACCAGATACTGGCCCGGAGCGAGGTTGGTCTGGGATTCGCCGCGCTGCCCCGAGGCGAGTTCGGTGTCGAACACGATCGTGCCGAGTTCGGCAGAGTTGTTTGGATCACCTTTGCCCTTCCCTCCGTGCAGGTACGCTTCGGCTTCAGCAACCGTCGCCCCCGGCTTGAGCAGGAACAGAATCAGCGACCCTTCCTTGATGCCGGTCGCCGACGAAACGATGTTGGCGCCACCCGATTCGAGCGGCCCCGTCACGGTAGCCGTGGTGGCCGTAGCGGCGATCGAGATCGTCGGCAGCGACGCGGCCTGAGCGGCGCCCGCGGATAGAAGGCCGGTCGTCGCAAGAGTCGAGGTCGCCGCGAGAAACGCGACAGCCAGAGTCCCCCCGATCGACGATCGGCGTGACCGATGCGTCATGTGTTGATCCTTTCTTTGAGATCCGAACTCTAAAGGCGCCAGCCAGGGCGCTTTCAGAGCGCGACACGATAGTGCGTTCCGATACCAGAACGCGCACCTTCGCCAGCGGGAGGCGTCGGTCGGGCGTTCCGGCTCAGGTTCGACGGCGGGGAGCCCACGCGCGCGCGCGTGCGCGCGTCGGCGTGGCGCGGTCGGCTGGGGGGGCGTGGCGCTGGTCGGCGGGAGCCCACGCGCGCGTGCGCGCGCGTGCGTCTGGCGTGGTGCGGTCGGCTGAGGGGGCGTGGCGCTGGGCGGGAGCCCACGCGTGCGCGCGTGCGCGGGTGGGGCGGCGTGGCGCGGTCGGCCGGCGAGGCGTGGCGCTGGCCCCGGCGGGCCTGGCGCTGGCGCCTGGCGAGGCGTGGCATGGTTGTTTGACGGCGCGCTAGGCCGACCGGCGCGCGATAGTAGGGGCCGCGAGCGAGCCTTCCTCCGTCGGGCTCGCGTGCACAATGTCCCGCCTGCCACGTTTCATGCTTACGATCCGCGCCGCCCCGGCGCTCGGTATGGCGCTCGCGGCTGTGCTGGCGCTCAGCGCTTGCGGCGCCACGGGAGATGGCGCGGGCGGGGTGCCGGCGTCGCGCTCGAGCGCCGGGCTCGCGCACGGCTGCCCCGGCGCCGATCCCTGCCCGTACCGCTCGGTGGCGATCATCGGACAGCGCGGCGAAAGCGTGCTGCGCTTCCCCGAGGCGCTCGCGCTCGCTCCGGGCGGCGACGTCTACGTGGCCGACCAGTACAGCTACGTGGTGCAGCGATTCACCGCCCACGGACGCTTCCTCGGCCAGTGGGGCTCCTACGGCACTGGCCCCGGACAGTTCGGAGCGGTCAGCTCGCTCGCGGTCAGCTCGACCGGCAACGTCTATCTGGTCGACGCCGAACACGATCGCGTCGAGGAGTTCGACGCCGAAGGCACGTTCGTGCGCGCGTGGGGCAGCCCGGGCTCCGGGCTCGGGCAGTTCGACTTCGGCCCGGGCGGGCTCGGCGTTCCGCCGGGCGGCGCGATCGCCGTCGCCGGCAACTACGTGTTCGTGTCCGACACGGGCAACGACCGCGTCGAGCGCTTCACCCTCGCCGGCACCGAACCGCGCGCCTGGGGCAGGCGCGGTCGCGGCCCGGGCGAGTTCGAGAACCCGCGCGGCCTGGCCGCCCGCGGCCGCGCGCTGTACGTGGCCGACGATGGCGACAACCGCATCGAGGAGTTCGACATCGACGGCCGCTTCATCCGCCAAGCGGGGACGTTCGGCAAGGCGGCCGGACAGTTCGCCAACCCGTTCGACGTCGCCGTCGGTCCTCGCGGCCACGTGTACGTCGCCGACGACAACAACCATCGCGTGGTCCAGCTCAGCGCCCGGCTGCACTACGTGAACTCGCTCGAACTGGAGGCCGCCCAGGCCGAAAGCGCCGGGCTGCATCCCAACCTCGGCACGCGACAGGTCAGCTACCCGAGGGCCCTGGTCGTGGCGCCCGGCGACGCCATCTACGTAGCCGAGGCAGCCGGCAACCGCATCTTCGTGTTCGGCGGCAACGACCAGCTGTTCGCCACCTGGGGCATCTCCGGACGCGCCTACGGCCAGTTCATGTTGCCGCGCGACGTAACCGGCGGGCCGACCGGGGATGCCCTCGTCGCCGACACGCTCGGCGGGCGGATCGAGATCTTCAACGGGCCGTTCGGCGACGCTCCGTTCAGCTATCGCGGGGCCCTCCGGGGCGGTGGGGGGATCGTCGGCAAGCACCTGTTCAAGCCGGTCGCGCTCGCGCGCGCCGCCGATGGCTCGCTGTGGGTGACCGACCAGGAAAACAACCTCGTGCGCCACCTCGGACCGAACGGCGAACTGCTCGGGACGCTCGGCGGCGGCCCGCCCGGCGCCCCCGGCAGGCTGCGCGACCCGGGCGGCGTCGCGATCGGCCGCGGCGGCGAGATCTACGTGGCCGACGCGGGCGCCGACCACGTCGAGCGCTACTCGCCCAGCGGCGCTCCGCTCGGCTTCTGGGGAGGGGAGGGCTCGGCTCCCGGCCGGTTTCACGGCCCGGTCGCGCTTGCGGCGGCGCGCGGAGGGGACGTGTACGTCGCCGACCGCGGCAACGACCGCATCGAGAAGTTCACGGCGACCGGCCACTTCCTGGGCATGTGGGGCGGGCGCGGCGCGGCGCCGGGCCAGTTCCGCGGGCCCGAAGGCATCGCCATCGACGAGCGCGGAGACGTGTTCGTCTCCGACACCGGCAACGATCGCATCCAGCAGTTCAACGCGCACGGCCACTTCCTGCGCATGTGGGGCGCGCCGGGCGCTTTGCCCGGCGAGCTCAGCGGCCCGGCCGGCATGACGGTCGGCTGTGACGGGGCCCTGCTCGTCGCCGACACCGACAACAACCGCGTGCAACGATTCGGGGGCGTCGCCCACGCGCCCCACTGCGCGCCGGCGCCGAGCGAATGAGGCCCCCCGGGCGTCGGCCGCCCTGCTCTTGACAGCGTCGTCAAGGTGTAGAGGTGACGGCGACGACGCCGCGGCGAAGCGACCAGGAGGCGACCCAGGTGCAGCTCGACGGCATTCACCACATCACGTGCATCACCGCCGACGCCCGCAAGAACGTCGACTTCTATGCGCGTCTGCTCGGCCTGCGGCTGGTCAAGAAGACCGTGAACTTCGACGCTCCCGACGTCTACCACCTCTACTTCGGCGACGAGACCGGCGCGCCGGGATCGATCCTGACGTACTTCGAGTTTCCCGGGGCGGCACCGGGCCGCGCCGGCGCGGGCATGATCCACACGTTGCGCTGGCGCATCGCCTCCGAGCAGTCGCTCGAGTTCTGGCACGAGCGCCTGGCGCGCGAGGGCGTCGAGCTCGAGTCCGCCTCGCAGGAGGGCGTCCTGCGCCTGCGCGATCCCGAGGGGCTGGGACTCGAGCTGGCGATCGACGACAGCGCCGACTCGCCGCTCGCGGCGCGCGCCCGCGACATCCCGGCCGAGCACGCGCTGCTCGGCTTCGACGGCGTCCGCGTGTACGGGGTCGAACGCGATCGCGAGCACGAGCTGTTAACCGAGACGATGGGCTTCACGATGAGCGAGCCCGGGACCTACGTGCTGCCCGGCGGACGCCGCCAGGCGAGCTACATCTACGACGAGCCACCGCCGGCCGAGGGTCTTCAGGGCGCCGGCACCGTCCATCACATCGCCTGGTGCGATCGCGACGACCAGCACGGCCGCTGGCGTCAGCGGCTGCTCGACGCGGGCGCGCGCGCCACGGCGATCATCGACCGCCAGTACTTCCTGAGCATCTACTTCCGCGAGCCGCGCGGAGTCCTGTTCGAGCTGGCGACCCCCAGCCCCGGCTTCGCGATCGACGAGGATCCCCAGCATCTGGGCGAGCAGCTGCGGCTGCCGCCGCAGCGCGAGCACCTGCGCGAGCAGCTCGAACGCTCGCTCACGCCGCTCGAGAATCCCCGTGTCAGCGCCGCCGTGTGAGCGCCAAGGAGACCGGAATGCCAGCAAGACAAGCGCGCCAGGGAGACGGACATGAGCTATGAGACGCTGCTCTACGACGCCGACGGCGCGATCGCCGCGATCACGCTGAACCGCCCCGAGCGACTCAACTCGATCGTGCCCCCAATGCCCGACGAGCTCGAGGACGCCGTGAACCGCGCGATCCGCGATCCGGAGGTAAGAGTGATCGTGCTGCGGGGCGCCGGTCGCTCGTTCTGTGCCGGCTTCGACTTCGGCGGCGGCTTTCACGATTGGGACGCCGGGCTCACGACCGACGGCGCATGGGATCCGGGCAAGGACTTCGTGATGACCACGACCCCGGCGATTGGGCCGGTCCCGAAGTTCATGAGCATCTGGCGTTCCCCCAAGCCGGTGATCGCAGCGCTGCACGGCTGGTGCGTGGGCGGCGGCAGCGACATGGCGCTGTGTGCCGACATCGTCATCGCAAGCGAGGACGCCCGCATTGGAACCCCCTACTCGCGCATGTGGGGCAGCTACCTCACCGGCATGTGGATCTATCGACTCGGGCTCACGCGCGCGAAGGAGCACGCGCTCAGCGGCCGCCCGCTGTCCGGGAACGAAGCTGCCGAGGTGGGGCTGATCAACGCTGCGGTGCCGTTCTCGGAGCTCGAGCGCGAGGTGCACGCCCGTGCGCGACAGCTCGCTCAGATCCCGCCCTCGCAGCTTGCCGCGATGAAGCTGGTCGTCAACCAGACCTTCGAGAACATGGGCCTGGCCTCGACCCAGACGCTCGGCTCGATCCTCGACGGGCTGATGCGAAACACTCGCGATGCGCGCCAGTTCATCGAGCTCGCAGCAGAGAAGGGGGTATCGGCGGCGGTGGCGGAGCGCGATCGGCCATTCGCCGACTACAGCCAGGCCCCAGCCAATGGCCAGCCCGACCCCGCGAACGTGTTGGAGCCGACTCCTCGCTGGTGATCGGCGCCTCTGTGCGCCTCCGTGCGGTCCACGTCCCGGCGTAGAGGCCCGCCCACCCCCGCTGCACGGCTGGCGCGCCGGCTCCAGTCATGCTTAGATTACGCAGCAGCACAGTCGCAAAAAGACACAGCACGCGCCCGTAGCTCAGTGGTCAACGGTTCTCTTCGGGGAGCCAAAGAGCAGCGGTCTTTCAAGCCGCAGGCCGAGGGTTCGATTCCCTCCGGGCGCATGCGAGACGGACGACAGATCGGGCCGGCGCAATCGCCGGCCCGATGTCGTTCCCGTCCCGCTGGCTGACGGTCACTGCGCTTGGTGGGGCGAGGGGGCCGCCCGAGCGGCTCGGCCATACTGGGGCCGCGCACGGCGCCGAAGCCCGTGCTCACATCGGCTCTGTCCGCGGGCCCGTGACGGGCGAGAGCGGTTTGGTTCGCCGCACGTACGTAAACCGTTCTGTGGCGTACGGTTCGCCGCAGGAACGTACACCACTCTGTGGCTGGCGTACTCCATCTTGTCCAATCGCCTACGGGCGAACGGTCCGACGCGTACGATCTGTCAATCATCGACGCCGTCAGTTGACAAACCTTCGATGGTCGGTATTGACACGCTGAGTAATGTGTGATTTATATGTCGGTACGGGAATAGCACGGTCTTGCGCGGGGGCGCGTCTCGGGGCCTGGTGACTCGTACTGCGGGCCGCCTCGCGGTAGTCGCCCGAGCCTCGCGAGAGACCGTCGGAGGAAAGCAGTAGAGGAGGAGGGAGCGATGCGCCACGGCGTTGCCGTCGTTGGGCTCTGCCCGTCGCGCGATTGTTGGTAGTCGGGGTCGATTTCGTGCGGAGCGTCGTCTAGGCGCTCTGCGGCCGGGCCGTAGCCAGCGGGCCGGGCGCAACCAGCAGGGAGGGTGAATCACAGATGAGGTTCCATATCTGTGTGCAGGAGCGCATGTTGCGTTCCCTGCACGAACGTTGGCCGTACCGCCGTTCGCACTGCAGACACGACCTTCACTGGCTGCTGCAGATCCGGCCAGCCAGGAGATACTGCGCAAGCGCACGGCGGCATCCGCTGGGTTGCCTGCCCGCTCGACGACGACGGCCGCAGGTCGGCTGAGGCGGCCGGCCGAGTCGAGCGGGGCCAGGTGGGGCTCCCCGTTCGCGAGCAGTGGGTGGGGGCCTGCTGCTCGCGAGCGGTGTGAGGCGGGCAGGGAGCGGTGTGAGGCGGGCAGCGAGCGGTGTGAGGCGGGCAGGGAGCGGCGTGAGGCGGGCAGCGGGCGGTGTCAGGCCCGCAGCCTGTCCGCGAGCAGGCAGCGGGCGCGTGCAGTCTCTAGGATCGAAGCGTGCCCGCGCAGGAGATAGAGCGTCTCTCGATCGACACCATCCGCGGGCTCGCGATGGACTCGGTGCAGAAGGCCAACGCCGGCCATCCGGGTACGGCGATGGCCCTCGCCCCGCTCGGCTACGTGCTGTTCGAGCGTTTCCTGCGGGCCGATCCGCAGGAGCCGGACTGGCCCGCCCGCGACCGGTTCGTGCTGAGCGCCGGTCACGCCTGCATCCTGCAGTACTCGCTGCTGCACCTGTGCGGATACGACCTGGCCCTGGAGGACCTCCAGCAGTTTCGCCAGTGGGCCTCGCGCACGCCGGGGCACCCGGAGCGCGGCCTCACCCCCGGAGTCGAGATCACGACCGGCCCGCTCGGCCAGGGCTTCGCCAATGCCGTCGGCCTGGCGCTCGCCGAGCGGTTTCTCGCCGACCGCTTCAACCGGCCCGGCAACGAGCTGGTCGATCACCACACCTACGTGATCTGCTCGGACGGCGACATGATGGAGGGGATCAGTCAGGAAGCAGCGTCGATAGCGGGCAACTTCGCGCTGTCGAAGCTGATCGTCTGCTACGACGACAACCGCATCACGATCGACGGCACCACGGCGCTGTCGTTCGACGGCGAGGACCACGGCGCGAGACTGGCGGCCGACGGCTGGCACGTGCAGCGCCTCGAGGACTCCGAGGATCTCGAGGCGATCACGGCGGCGATTCGCGTCGCCCGCGAGGAACACGAGCGTCCGTCCTTCATCTCGATTCGCTCGCACATCGCCTATCCGGCGCCGCACGCGATCGACACCGCCAAGGCGCACGGCGCGCCACTGGGCGAGCCGGAGGTGCGGGCCGCCAAGGAAGTGATGGGCTTCGACCCGGACCGCCACTTCTGGGTCGACGAGCGCGTCTACGAGCACATGTCGCTGTGCCAGCGCGGCGCCGCTCTACGCCAGGAATGGGAGCGGCAGAAGCTCGCGCCGTGGCGCGAGCGCTTCCCCGAGATGGCCGCCGACTGGGATCGGGCGTGGCGCGGCGAGCTGCGCGACGGCTGGCGCGAGACGCTCCCCAGCTTCGAGGCGGGCGCGCAGATCGCGACCCGCTCGGCGGGCCAGAAGACGATGGCGGCGTTCGCACAGCACGCGCCGACGATGGTCGGCGGCGCGGCCGACCTGGTCGAGTCGACCAAGACGCTGTTCGAGGGCGGTGGAGAGTTCTCGAGCGTGCACGCCGGCCGCAACGTCCCGTTCGGGATCCGCGAGCACGCGATGGGCGCGATCGTCAACGGGGCCGCGGCACACGGCGGGATCGTCAAACCGTACGGATCGACGTTCCTGACGTTCTCCGACTACATGCGCGGAAGCGTGCGGCTGTCCGCGCTGATGGCGCTCCCGGTGGTCTGGGTGTGGACGCACGACTCGATCGGGCTCGGTGAGGACGGCCCGACCCACCAGCCGGTCGAGCACTATGCAGCGCTGCGCGCGATTCCGCGACTGTGGGTGATCCGCCCGGCCGACGCCGATGAGACGGCACAGGCCTGGCGGGTCGCGCTCGAGCGCGACGACGGCCCGGTGGCGCTGCTGCTCTCCAGGCAGACCACGCCGGTGTTCGATCGCAGCGGCGAGCGGCTCGGCGCGGCCAGTGAGCTCGAGCGCGGCGGCTACGTGCTGTGGGACGCCTCCGGCAACGGCGACGAGCCCGACCTGGTGCTGATCTCGACCGGGACTGAGGTGGCGCCGACGCTCGAGGCGGCGCGCGCGATCGCGGGCGAAGGCACGAAGACGCGCGTCGTCTCGATGCCGTGCATCGAACTGTTCGAAGCCCAGACGCGCGAGTATCGCGACCATGTGCTCCCACCCGGAACTGCGCGCCTGGCCGTCGAGCCGGGGGCGAGCATGAGCTGGTGGCGCTGGGTCGGCGATCACGGCGACGTGCTCGGGCTCGACCGCTTTGGCGCATCCGCGCCCGGTCCGAAGGTGCTGGCCGAGCTCGGCTTCAGCGTCGAGAACATCGCCGCGCGCGCGCGTGCGGTGCTCGAGCGGGCAGGGCGGGTTGCGGGCTGAGACGCGAACGGGGTTCGGCCGCGGCCGGCCGGGTAGCGTCTAGATGAGCGAGCAGTGGCCAGAGTGGGGCGAGAGCGCCTGGGCGCACGACGTTGCTCGGGTGAGAACCGAGCAGGAAGGAGCTGAGCTGAGATGACCACCGACAAGCAGGTCTCGCCGGGAACTGGAACGCCGCTGCACCGGGCATCCGCTCTCGGCCAGAGCATCTGGATCGACTCGCTCTCGCGCGAGTGGATTCGGGGCGGGTTCCTGCGCAAGCTGATCGACGAGGACTCCGTCGTCGGCGCCACCTCGAACCCGACGATCCTCCAGCACGCGATGTCAAGCGGCGAGTCCTATGACGAGCAGCTGCGCGAACTGGCCGGCAGGGATGCGGCCGATGCCTTCTGGGAACTCGCCGTGGTGGACATCAAACAAGCCTGCGACGTGTTCGCGCCGGTGTTCGAGGCGACCGGCGCGCGTGACGGGTACGTCTCGCTCGAGGTCGACCCCACGCTCGCGTACGAGACGCTGTCCACCTACCAGGAGGCGCTGCGCCTGCACGAACGCGTCGACCGGCCCAACCTGCTCGTCAAGATACCCGCCACCAAGCCCGGGCTGGCCGCGATCGAGGACGTAATCGCGCACGGACGGTCGGTCAACGTGACGCTGATCTTCTCGCTGCGCCGCTACGCCGAGGTTGCCCAGTCCTATATCCGCGGCATTCAGCGGCTCGTTGCCGAGGGCGGCGATCCGCGCAAGGTCCACTCGGTCGCGAGCTTCTTCGTCTCGCGCATCGACACCGAGACCGATCGCCGGCTCGATCAGATCGGCGGCCACGATCAGCTCAAGGGCAAGCTCGCCGTGGCGAACGCGAGGCTCGCATACGAGCACTACAAGCAGGCCTTCGACGGCGAACGCTGGGAGTTCCTGGCCGGCAAGGGCGCCACGCCCCAGCGCGTGCTGTGGGCATCGACCTCGACCAAGAACCCCGCCTACTCGGACACGCTCTACGTAGACGAGCTGATCGGCCCCGACACCGTGAACACGATGCCGCTCGAGACCCTCACCGACTATCAGGATCACGGCAACCCCGAGCCGCGGCTCGAGCAGGGCCTGGAGGCGGCGCACGCGCTGTTCGGACAGCTGGAAGCGGCCGGCGTCGATTACGAGGACGTCACCGACACGCTCGAGCGCGAGGGCGTAGAAAAATTCTCGGCCTCCTTCGAAGAGCTGCTCGAAAGCCTGCGCACCAAGCACGCATCGCTTGCCGCGGCGTGAGCGGGCCCTCGAGTCTCAGAACGTGAGCGCGCCCTCGAGTCTCACAACGTGAGACCCACGCGCGCGCGCGCGCGCGTGCGTTCTCGAAAAAGCCGAACACCGACGCGCCGGTGGTGGCAGCGCCGGCGCTATTCGAACGGGATCGGGACCAGCTCGGAGATCCGCAGGCGGCCGGCTGGAAACGCTTCGGCATACAGCGTGAACACGCGATATGCGTGCCCGTCGAAGCGCAGCGGACCGCTGGCGGGCAGGTCGGCCGGGGGTGTGGGGAAGCTGCTGAGCACGAGCTGTGAGCCGTGGTGCATCACGACCTTGACCCCGGCCAGCCGCTGGGCGAGCTTGAGGTAGCCGAGGTCGTCCTGGACGGACAGGACCAGCGTGCCGACCTGCTGCCCGCCCCAGCGCAGCGGAGCCCGCAACGGCGCGAGCACATGCGGGCCGCCGACGTCCTCGAACAGCGCCCCGCCGGCATCGACGCGAATCCGCACGATGTGTTCGTTGAGCAGCGCGTCGATCGCCAGCCGTGCCGCTTCGCGTCGATGGTGCGCGACCGCCTGGAGCAGTGGCCGGTTGTGCTGAGCGCGTCGGACCTGCACGAGCGCTCGCGGTCCCTGCTCGCCGGTGTAGATCAGCGCCGCGACGTGGCTGATCGTGTTGACAGTGGTCTGCGTCGCGCTGCGCGCGCACAGCGGAGCGATCGTGGCGGTCGGTCGCAGCAGGTAGGCGCGCGCGCGTCCGGCCGGGTACAGCGCGATCGGGAACGACACGTAGCGGTACGACACGCCCGCGAGCATCAGGGTTCCCCGTGCAGGCAGCGGCCCGCTCGGCAGCCGCACCGAGCCGGCGATCGTCTGGCCGTGCCGGCGGATCGCCACCGGGCCCTGGGCGAGGCCTTCCGTCTCGTCGACGAAGCCGCTGTCCGCCCAAACGGTCGTGACGAAGCGGGCGCTCGGCGTCCCTGCGCCGCCGGCGATGCTCCCGTGCAGGGGCGCGATCGCGTGCGCCGCACCGATCTCGGTCAGCACCCGGCCTTCGCGAGTCACCTCGATATCGGTCATGTGGTGGGTCGCGAGGAGCGCGTGCGCAGCCGCGCGCACGCTCGCCGGATCGCCCCGTTCGACCGCTCTGCGCAGCGCCCGCGAGTGTCCGACCATGTACGTCGCCGAGGCCGTGCGTTCGCTGAAGACGCCCTCGCGGTAGACGCGCTTGGCGATCTTTTCGAGCACGCTGAGAACCGTCGCTGCGCATGCGCTCGACAGCCGGTTCGTCGCGTCGTCGCCGATCACGGTCCCGGCCGGCGGCGCTGTTTCGGCGTCCAGCCGCGCTTCTTCACCGGTCGCCGCGGTGCCCCCGGTGCTGCCGCATCCGAGCGCCCCGACACAGCCGGCCAGCAGGGCCAAGGCCGAGCAGACGACCGCCGCGCGGGGCGCACTCGAACGCATTCCCACACGCCGAAACATCCAGTCACATCCTATGGATTCGGCACTCGCGCGGGGGAGCTTCGAGGCGGTGGATGTCGAGCGGCTGCCGCCGGCGGCTGTCTCGAGCGTCTGCTCGAGTGCCTACCCGATCGACGCTGCGTTCGTTAGGGTCCGTCACCGTGCCAACGGCCCTCGTAACGGGCGCCTCGACCGGCATCGGTCGCGCCACGGTTCTGCGCCTGGCCGCCGCCGGCTGGAGCGTGCTCGCCGGTGTTCGCGACAGCGCCGCCGGGGGCGAGCTGGCGGCGCAGGCCGGCGCCGGGCTGAATCCAATTTCGCTCGACGTGACCGACGAGGCGCAGATCGCCGCGGCGGCCGAGCTCGTCGCGGCCCAGACCCAGCCCACGACCGCCGGATCGCCCGGTCCCGGACGGCTCGACGCGCTCGTCAACAATGCCGGCATCGGGCTCGGAGGCCCGCTCGAGCTGGTCTCTGCCGAGGAGTGGCGCACCCAGTTCGAGGTCAACGTGTTCGGACAGGCCGCCGTCACACGCGCTCTGCTCCCGGCGCTGCGCGCGGCGAGCGGACGCATCGTGTTCGTCTCCTCGGTCGGCGGGCGCGTGTCAGTTCCGTTCAATGGGCCATACGCCGCGTCCAAGCACGCGCTCGAGGCGATCGGCGACGCGCTGCGCGGCGAGCTGCACAGCTCGCGCATCAAGGTCTCGCTGGTCGAGCCGGGAGGCGTGAAAACGCCGATCTGGGACAAGGCGCGCGCCCTCGCCGGCCAGTTCACGGTGCCGCCGGAGCTCGAGCGCGAGTACGCACGCGTCCCGGCCGCGCTCACGAAGCTGATGAACGACAGCGAGCGACGCGGCGTCTCGCCCGAGCGCGTGGCTGCCACGATCGAGCGCGCGCTGACCGCGCGCCGTCCGCGCGCCCGCTACGTGGTGGGCGGCGAGGCGCACGGCATGATCGCTGCTCACGCGCTCCTGCCGACCGCTGCGTTCGACCGCCTGCTGCGCCGCGTGATGAACGTTTGAGCCGAACCGTGCGCGTCAGCTGCGCGCTCCGGTGCTGGGGCCCACCCCACTCGCTACGGTAGACCGATGAAGCTGGGCGAAAGGAGCGCGCCCGCGCACGCGCATGTGCCGACACCGGCCTCCGAGCGCGGCCACTGGCTGCTGGCCGGCACGATCGCGGCGCTGGGTGTGGCCGTGCTCGTCGCGGTGCTCACGGGGCTCGTCGGCGCGAGCACCCAGGCGGGCACCACGCCGCCACCGGTGGTGGTGCGCGTCGCCACCCCCGCGGCGGCTCCAAGCGGTGCCGCCAGCACGCGCGCGGGCGAGCGCGCCCTGGCATCGGCGCACCCTGCCGGGCAACGCGCCGAGGCGGTCGCCGGCACCCGACTGGAAGAGGACTTCGCGACCTACTACGACCCGTTGCAGGTTCACATCTCCAGGCGCTGGATGGAAGGCTTCTACCCGATCTACGCGGTTGCGCAAGGCACCTTCGGCGTCAACTGGCTGCTGATCGCCTCGATCCATCGCCAGGAGACCGCCTTCTCGACCGCCCCGGGCACGTATCACGGGCTGAACTCGGCCGGCTGCTGCGGCGGACCGATGCAGTTCAACGTGCGCAACGGCCCGGTGAGCACCTGGAACCTGGTCAGCGACTCCTACCAGTACGGAGCCAGGCCGGCGGTCTACGACCACCCCACCGCGGAGCACCCGTCGATCTATGACGATTTCGACGCGATCATGGCCGCGGCTCACTTACTCTCGTCGCAGGGGGCGGGCATGGGGCTCGAAGACGCCGCCTGGAACGCCGCCTACGACTACAACGGCGGCGGACTGGAAGCCGTCACCTACGCCGACCAGGTGCTCGCGCGCGCGATCGGCTGGTCACAGCACGGATTCTGCATCAACTGCGGACTGGAACCGGCGATGGTGCAGGCGGTTCATGCCGCCTACGGCGCCCCGGTGCAGGCGGCGCTCGAAGCGGCGGCGGCAGCCGAAGCTCGGGCCTCCAAGCGCAGGTCGGCGCACGCCAAGCACGCCGGCGGAGGCTCCCACCGGTCGCGGCAGGCCAAAGCGCAAGCGGGCAAGACGTAACCAGGCCGGCAGGACGTGGCGCGCGAAGCGTCGAGGCGTCGCGCGCCCTACGTGCGGTGCGCGAGCCTACGCTGCCGTCGCCTGGGCCATCAGCTCGCCGGCGACGCGGTCGCTGGCCAGCGCGGTGCCCCCGAGCAGGCGCCGCGACAGCTCCGAGCGCCTGAAGTACAGCGGAGCGTCGTGCTCCCAGGTGGCGCCGATGCCGCCGTGCACCGAGATCATCGTGCGCGCGCCGTAATCGAGCGCCCGACCCGCGACCGAGCGGGCGGCACTGGCGGCGAGGGGAAACTCCGCCGGCGCGCCGCGGCGCGCCCAGCCGGCGTAGTAGAGCAGCGAGCGCCCGTTCTCGAGCTGGCGCAGGACCTCGGTCAGCGAATGCTTGACGGCCTGGTAGGAGCCGATCGCGCGGCCGAACGTGTGGCGCTCCTTGGCGTACGCCACAGACATCTCGAGCGCGGTTTCGACGCTGCCCAGCGAGTCCGCGGCGATCAGCGCCTGGGCCAGGTGCCAGGCCGCCGCCAGGGACTCCTCCGGCGCATCGAGCAGCACGCCGGGAGCGTCGTTGAGGGAGACGTGTCCCAGCGAGCGGGTCGCGTCGTAGCGGCGCACCGGCTCGACCTCGACACCCGACGCGTCGCCGAGCACCGCCACGCCGACCGGACGGCCCTCGAGCAGCGCCACGCCGACCAGCGCATCAGCGCCCGGGGCGTCCGGTACGAACGCGAACTTGCCGTTGAGGCGCACGCGTCCGGCCTCATCGCCGGGCACCGCGCTCGGCAGCTCGGCGCGCCGCATTCCGTCCTCGGGATCGCCGCTCCAGCGCTCGTGAACGTCATCGGGCGGACAGCTTGGCAGGTAGGCCGCGCGGCGCTCGCCGCTGGCCAGGTCGGCCAGAAACTCGGCCGCGTTTGGCGAGTCGCTGAGAATCGCCGTGGCGGGCAGGTGTCCGAGCAGCGGGATCGCCGCGAGCACTCGGCCGCACTCGCCCATGACGAGCATCGCGTCGAACGCGTCGAGCCCGGCGCCGCCGTGAGCTTCGTCGATCAGCAGCCCCGGCCAGCCGGCTTCGCGCGCCGCCGGCCACATGTCCGGTAGAGCGTTCTCGTCGCCATCGAGCGCGTCGCGCGCCGCCTCGAGCGTCTGAAAGCGCGAGAGCGTCCCGCGCGCGGCCTCACGCAGAAACACCTGCTCGTCTGACAGCGCCAGGTTCATGCCGGCGCTCCTTCCTTGGCGCGCAGCTCGGAGAAGGGGATGCCCTTGTCCAGGCGCGGCTCCGGCGGGAGCCCGAGGACGCGCTCACCGACCGTGTTGCGGAGGATCTCTTCGGTGCCGCCCGCCGACTTCAAGCCCGGCAGGAACGAGATCATGTACGCCCACTGGCTGTCGTCGGCGAGCGCGTCGGGGCCGCGCACGTCGGCGATCAGGTCGCCGGCTTTGATCGCGCCGTTGACGATCGTGATCTTGGCGAGGCCGGCCTCGGGGCCGGGGATCTGACCGCGCTGGAGTGCGCTCAGCGTGCGGTAGCCGGTGAAGCGCACCGCCAGCAGTTCGCTCGTCACCTCGCCGAGGTTGCGGCGCACCTCTGGGTCGCGCCGGCCGTCGGGGTCGCCGGCGATCGCCGCCGCGAAGCGGGCCGAGTTGTAGCCGAGCCCCTCGCTGCCGAGGCCGATCGTAACCCGCTCGAACATCAAAGTCGTCAGCGCGGTGCCCCAGCCGTTGCCGACGCCGCCGACGACCGCTCCCGCGTCGAGCGCCACGTCGTCGAAGAAGACCTCGTTGAACTCGGCCTCCCCGGAGATCTGGCGCAGGCCGCGCACGGTCACGCCGGGGGCGTCCATCGGCACGATGAACATCGTCAGACCCTTGTGCTTGGGCACGTCGGCGTCCGTGCGCGCGAGCAGCAGGCCGAACGAGGCGAACTGGGCATTGGTGGTCCACACCTTCTGCCCGGTCAGCCTCCAGCTGCCGTCGTCCTGCAGGCGCGCGCGCGTCTGCACGGCGGCCAGGTCCGAGCCGGCGGCGGGCTCGGAGAACAGCTGGCACCAGACCTCGTCGCCGTGCAGCATCGGGCCGAGATAGCGGGCCTTCTGCTCATCGTCGCCGTGGGCGATGATCGTCGGCCCGAGCATGCCGACGCCGATCGCGTCGAGGATTCCGGGGACTTTCGCGCGCGCGATCTCCTGGCCGCAGATCACCTGCTCGATCGGGCCCAGTCCCTGGCCGCCGTACTCCTTCGGCCATGTCACTCCCGCGAGCCCGCCCTCGGCGAGCTTGCCCTGCCAGACGCGCCTGGCGGCGATGATCTCGTTCTCGTCTTCGAGCGCGCCAGGACCCTGCAGCACCGGGGCTTCGCCGGCGTGCTGATCAAGCCAGGAGCGCACCTGGGCGCGGTATGCGGCCTGCTCGGGTGTGTCGTCGAGGTCCACAGCTGCTCCTTTGCGTCGGCTTGGCTGACTGACCAAGCTTGGTTGACTGACCAGTCAATCGTGCGTGAAAAAGACTACTCCCCTCCCGGGCAACGAGGCTCAGACGCCGCCGGGGATCGGCGGCCGGGGACCAAGGCTCAGACGCCGTCGGGGGTCGGCGGTAGGAGACCGCGGCTCAGAGCCGCCGCGGGTCGGCGGTTGGGGGACCGCGCCTCAGACGCCGCCGGGGATCGGCGGTTCGGACACCGGCGCAAGGTGGTAGATGCCATAGAAGCCGCGGTCGAGCAGGTATGCGGCCTGAGTGCCGGGGTCCGGCGAGTGCAGCAGCACCACGCCGAGGCGCACGCCATCGCGTTCGGCCGTCGCCACGAGGCACTTGCCGGCTTCGATCGTGTAGCCCGTCTTCAGCCCGGTGGTCCCGGGATAGTGGTAGATCAGCAGGGGGTTGTTGTTTTCGAGATAGAGCCTGCCGCCATGGATCGGGAAGGGGAGCGCGGCTGTGGCGTCGTGAACGATGCTGGCGATCCGCGGCTGCTGCAGGTCGGCGTGCGCGAGGATCGCGAGGTCGGCGGCACACGAGAAGTTGCCTTCGTTGTAGTAGCCCGAGGGCGAGGAGTAGCGCGTGCATCCCATTCCGAGCCTGGCGGCCTCGAGGTTCATGCGCTTGACGAACCCGTTGACGGTTCCGGCGACGTGCTGGGCGAGCGCGACGGCGGCGTCGTTGCCGGACGGGAGCAGCAGTCCGTACAGCATCGTCTCGAGCTCTATGTGCCTGCCGAGCGGCAGCACGCCGACCCGCGAGCCGGGCATGTTCTCGGCGGCCTTCGTCACGAGCACGGGCGCGCGGGCCGGCGCCGAGAGCACCGTTACGAGAGCAGTCATCATCTTCGTGAGGCTCGCGATGCGCAGGCGCGCGTACGGGTTCAGCTGCCACAGGACCTGGCCGGTGCCGAGGTTGAACAGCAGCCCGGCGCGCGGCGGTTCGGCGAAGCTCGCATGCACGACATCGTCAGCCGGCGCGCCGACGCCCGGCAGCGCGAACGCCGGCTTGGCAAGCGGCAGGCCGATTGCCGAGCGCGTGGCCGCCGCGACACGGGTGGGGTGGCGATGGCCGTGGCGACCTCCGGCGGCCGTCGAGCCGTGGGCGTCACGCGAGTGGGCGAGCGCCATCACCGCGGCGGCGACCACGATCGCCAGCGCCAGCACGCCGACCGCCGCGACGCGCCAGCGCGATCGCCGCCGTCCGCGGCGGCGCCGCTTCGGGCCTGGGTTCAGGAACGGGGACGTGTCCATCAACGTGGCGGATTGAACAGCGCGCCGATCACCCCGACCGCGAGCAGGATCAGCACGAAGATCGAGATGGCGCTCGCCAGCGTAAACCCTTGCTGGGATATCGCGCTGAGGGTCAGGAAGGCGAAGCCGGTGACGAACAGCAGCGCGACCGCGAGCACGAGCAACCGTCTCATCGCGTCAGTACACCGGCAACTGCGGCGGCATCGGCTTGCGCAGGCGCCGCGCGAACGGCCAGATCAGCGCCAGCCCGAACAGGAAGCCGCCGATGTGCGCGAAGTAGGCAACCCCTTCGCTCCCGGAGCCCGCGTGGGTCAAGCCGGCAGCGCCCAGCGCGACCTGCAGCAGGAACCAGAAGCCGAGCAGGACCACGGCTGGGAGCTCGACGATCGTGACGAAGAAGACGATCAGCACGAGCGTCAGCACACGCGCCCGCGGATACAGGACGATATAGCCCGCCAGCACGGCCGCGATCGCGCCGGAGGCGCCGAGCGTGGGCGCCGTCGAGCCGGGATCGACGAGCACCTGCGCCGCGAGCGCCACGAGGCCGCCGGCGAGGTAGAAGGCGAGATAGCGCACGCGGCCGATCGTGTCCTCGACGTTGGGTCCGAAGATCCCCAGGAACAGCATGTTGCCGAAGATGTGCAGGAAGCTCGCATGCAGGAACATCGCCGTGAACGGCGTCACCCAGGTCGGCGGCTGGGCGGGCGCCGCGCCGCTGACGCCGGCCTGCCCGGTGCACGCCACCGTTTCAACCGGCCCGCTCGCGCTCGGCACGGCCACGAGCCCGCAGTGGCTGCTCGCATGGGTCAGCTCGTAGGGGATCGCGCCGTAGCGCACCTCCGTGTCATACGTCGGCCCGCCGAAGAAGCTCCCGCCATGGCGAATCGCGAGCAGATACGCAACCACGTTGATCGCGATCAACGCGACCGTGACGAGCGGAAAGCGCTTCAGGGGAATGTTGTCTTTGACGGGGAACACTTAAGGCCCGGCCGGCGGTCTCATCGCCTGGACGGCACGCCGTGCGAGCCTATCCCTGGGCGCTGCGCGGCTCGCCGGCGGCGGCGATCGACGCAAGTACAGTCCGGCCATGGGCCTGAGGACCGCGATCTCGCTGCTCCTCGCGCTGGTTTCGACGATCCTCACGAACCTCGCTTACTCGCGCCAGCACGACGCTGCGGCGAAGCTGCCTGCGCTCTCGATGCGCCGCCCGGCCCAATCCCTGAGGCTGCTGCTCGCCGACCGCAGCTGGATGTCGGGGTTCATGCTCGAGTGCAGCGGCTTCGCTCTGTATGCGCTGGCGCTCGGGCTGGGGTCGCTCGCGCTGGTCCAGAGCGTGGCAGCAGGCGGCATCGGGGTGCTCGCCTTCGTGTCGGCGCGCGCGGCCCATCGAGCGTTGCGGGGGGTCGAGCTCGCAGGGGTCGTGGTGTCGGTCCTTGGCCTGCTCGCACTCGGCGTGTCGCTGGCCGGCGGCTCCATCCAGGGGCGGGAAGGATCGATCGCGGTGCTCCTGGTCTGGCTCGGCGCGACCGCGTCGCTGGCGGGTCTGCTGGTATGGATCGGGCCGCGGATGCTTGGGAAGGCGATCGCGAATGGGATCGCCGGAGGGCTGATGTTCTCGATCGGGGACATATCCACCAAGCTGGTCACGCAGGGAGGGGTGCGGGTGGGATTTCTGGTGACGCTGGTGGTTGGGTACACGCTTGGCACGGCGCTGCTGCAGGCCGGCTATCAGGCGGGCGCGGCGCTGACGGTGGCGGGCGTGGCGACGTTGCTCACGAACGCGCTGCCGATCGCCGCGGGGATGGCCGTATTCGGAGAGTCGGCGCCCGCGGGCGCCCTTGGGGTCTTGCGCGTGTTCGCGTTCGTCGCGGTCATCGTCGGCGCAGTGTTGCTCTCGCGACCGCAGCCGAGCCGGGCCCGCGGAAGCGGCCAGGTGGGCGAGGCTACCGTGGGGGAGCCGGCTGGCGCCTGAGCATCTCCACGTGCTGGTCGGCGTGATAGCTCGAGCGCACGAGCGGGCCGGCCGCGACGTGCTCGAAGCCGAGCTCGTAGGCCGCCGCCTCGAGCGCCGCGAACTCGTCCGGATGCCAATAGCGCACCACCGGCAGGTGGTCCGCGGACGGGCGCAGATATTGACCGACCGTGAGGACCTCGACGCCACTCTGGCGCAGCGCCGCGAAGGCGTCGATCAGCTCGTCGTGGGTCTCGCCGAGCCCGACCATCAGGCCGGACTTGGTCACGACCTCGCCTTCGCCCAGCTCGCGGGCGATGCGCAGCACGCGGCAGGAGCGCTCGAAGTCAGAGCCGCGGCGCGCCAGCGGGTACAGGCGGGGGACGACCTCGACGTTGTGGTTGAACACGTCGGGGCGCTCGGCGATGACCTTCGCGAGCGGCATCTCCTGGCCCTGGAAGTCGGGTGTGAGAACCTCGACCTGACAACCGGGCGCCTGGCGGCGGACCTGGCGGATCACGCCGACGAACGCGCCGGCGCCCTTGTCGGGCAGGTCGTCGCGATCGACCGATGTGATCACGGCATGATGCAAGCCCATGCGCGCGATCGAGCGCGCCACGCGGGCGGGCTCGAGCGGGTCGTTCCAGGTCGGCTTGCCGGTCTTGACGTTGCAGAACCCGCAGCGGCGGGTGCAGGTGTCGCCGAGGATCATGAACGTCGCGGTTCCGCGCTCCCAGCACTCGCCGACGTTAGGGCAGGCCGCCTCCTGGCAGACCGTGTTCAGGTTCTCGGCGCGGATCAACCCGGACAGCTCGCGATAGCGTGCCCCGCCGGGCGCCGGCACCTTCAGCCACGGCGGCTTCCGCTCGCGCAGCGGCCGGACGTCCGGTCCGAGCACGTTCAGGACGTCCATGCCGCCGGGGTTCGAGCGAGATCGCGTCGCGCTCATGCGGTCACCGTGGCGCTCACGCATGTGCTGCTCACGCAGCCGCCGCTCACGCGCGCATCGCTCATGCCGGCACCAATTGCCGGGTCCGCTCGAGGCCGAGTCCTTGCGGCGAGACGATCCGGGCGCGCCGGCCGTGGGACTGACTGAATGATCGGGCAACAGTCGCGCGGAACTCCTCGACGCCGGGAGCGCGTCGCGGCGAGAGCTCACGGGCGATCGAGGTCATCTCGACGTCCGGCAGGCCGCAGGGAACAATCCACGAGAACGGATCGAGGTCCATATCGACGTTGATCGCAAAGCCGTGCGTGCTCACACCGTGGGAGATGTGGACGCCGATCGACGCGATCTTGCGGTCGCCGACGCCACGCTCGAGCGGTGCTTCGGATGGCGTCCGGGGGCGCTCCTCGCGGGGTGACGCCCGTGGCTGGCGCCGGCTCGCCCGGTCGGCGCCGGCGTCGCCGACCCACACGCCGGTGTAATCGACTCCCTCGTCGTGGCGCGAACGAGCAGCCACGCCTACCTCCGAGAGCGCGTCGACGATCGCGTGTTCGATCGTTCGCAAGTGACGGCCGACGTCGGCCACCGCCATGATCGGATAACCGACCAGCTGGCCGGGGCCGTGATACGTCAGCTTGCCGCCCCTGTCGGTGGCGTGCACCTCGATGCCTCTCTCCCGATAGAAACCCTCGGGCATGGGCAGGTCCTCAGCTCCCGAGCGCCTACCGCGCGTGTACGTCGCTGGATGTTCGAGCAGCAGCAGCGTGTCGGGAATCGCGCCGTCGAGGCGGCGCTCGCGCAGAGTCTCCTGCAGGGCGACGCCGTCGGCGTAGGGGATGACGCCCAAGTGGCACACCCAGAGATCGCTCGAGGGCTCACGCATGTGTCTACTCACAACAGTAGCCGCGGCCGCTAGAGCGCGATCGCCGCCGGTTCCTGGAGCAGCTGCTTGATGCGGGCGAGCAGTTCGGCGGCTTCGGCACCGTTCAGCGCCCGACCGTCGCACGCGAGCGTGGCAGTCATGGCGTGGCGGGCGAGGACCGTGCCGTCGTGCGCGATCGGCCGCGACTCGACGGCGCCAACCGCCAGGATCGCCACCTGGGGTGGGTTGATGATCGCGGTGAAGCCCTTCACGGGAAACGCGCCGAGGCTCGCGACCGTGAAGGTCGCCCCGCTCAGCTCGGGTGGCGCGAGCGCGTCCGCGCGCGCACGCTCGGCCAGCGCGCGGGTTTCGCGCGCGATCTGCTCGAGCGACTTCAGGTCGGCGTCGAACAGCGTCGGCGTGACCGGCTCGGCGCTGCTCGGCGAGCCGGCGCCGACCCACAGTGCCGCTCCGACGTTGACACGCCCGTGCAGCTGCAGGCGCCCGTCGCGATAGCTGGAGTTGGCGCGCGGATGCTCGCGCAGAGCCAGCGCGCAGGCCTTGACGATCATGTCCTCGTAGCTGGGAATAGCTGCACCGACCGCGGGCGAGCCGGCCGCGAGGCGCTCGTGAAGCGCCGCGCACTCGTGCATGTCGATCTCGGCCTCGAGCACGAGATGGGGGATCGTCGCCTTCGACTCGGCCGTGCGCCGTGCCACCGCTTGCTCGGCGCGTGAAAGCTCGATCTCGGTCGTGTCGCCCTTGGCCCTCGCCACATCGCCGGGCGATTGCTGGGCGCCGGCAAGCGCCTGCTGCTGAGCCATGGAGCCAGCTTAGAGGGCTGTCGGCCCCGTGCCGCCGGCCTCGTGGGCGCTCAGCTCGGTACGCCCGATGCCTCGACCGGCGACCAGCGCGCGATGAACTCCTCGACCGGCAGCTGTGCCAGATCGGCGCGCAGCGTACGTGCCAGGCGTGAGGCGCCCTGCGGCGGGCAGTCCCAGAACAGCACCACTTCGCCGCTCTCCACGTCGACCAGCTCGATGTGGTCCACGCGGCGCGTGTCGGCGAGCATCGCAGGCGCGCGTCCGCCGCGCGTGACGATCAGCCGGTAGGCGCGATTCGCTCTCAACCCGCCGCCGCCTGCTCGGGGGCGTCGTCCCCGACAAACACCGTGCTGCCAACCTGCACCGCGGGAACATATCCGACACCGGCGTCGGCTGCGCGAGCGGTGGCGTCGTGCAGCTGCCGGCGCACCGAGTCCAGCCCGGCGCCGCGCAGGACGGCGGTCGGATGCATCTCGCAGGCCGCGGCCGCGATCACGAGGTTGTCGCTCAGCGCCAGCGAGCGTCCGCCGGCGAACGCCTGACGAAACGCGGCCTGCGCGAACGCCGTGGCCCGGCCGATCGACTTGGCATACGTCGCGACCAGCATCGCCTGCTCGCTGTCGAATGGGAAGTCCGGCGGCCAGCGCAGCGGCAGCGCGCCCTGGCGGACTGCGCGGCCCTCCACGGCCGCGCGCAGCTCGGCGGCCGATCGCGGGCTGGTCTTCGCATTCGCAAAGACGCCCCCCGACGACTGCGACCCCGACGATGACGCCCCGGGCAGATCGCGCGCGAGCACCGGCTGCCACGCGATTGGACTGGAATCCTGCCCGCCGAGCACCTGCTGGATGCGCTCGGCCGCGAGATACGCCAGCGGGCTGGCGAGATCGAAGTAGAAGATCCGCTCTGCCGCGGGCGAGCCTCCGCTCAACCGTGGATCAGCCAGCCCTCGGTGGCGCGCCCCGCCTCCATGACCGCCTCAGACAGGGTCGGGTGGCCGTGCACGGTGCGAGCCACCTCGCGGTAGCCGCCCTCGAGCGCGCGCACGTTGACGAGCTCCTGGATCAGCTCGGTGGCGCGCGATCCGACGATGTGGCCGCCGAGCAGCTCTCCGTAGCGGCGCTCGCCGACGAGCTTGACGAGCCCGTTGCGATCGCCGTACACGGTCCCGCCGCCGACCGCCCCGTACGGGACCTTGCCGACGACCACGTCGTAACCCTGCTCGCGCGCCTGGGCCTCGGTCAGCCCGAACGAGCCGACGTTCGGCATGCAGAAGGTCGCGCGGGGGATGTCGACGTAGTCGATCGGGTGAGTCTCGAGCCCGGCCGCGTCCTCGACCGCGATCACGCCCTCGTCTGAGGCCTTGTGGGCGAGCGCCGGCCCGTGAACGAGGTCGCCGATCGCGTACACGCCGGCGACGCTCGTCCGCATCGCCCCGTCGACCTGGATCAGGCCCGAGTTGCCGTCGACCGTGACGCCGGCTTGCTCTAGGCCCAGAGCCACGACGTCGGGCGCGCGCCCGGCCGCGATCACGAGCCACTCGACCTCACGCGGCTCACCGGCGTGGGTGAACTTGCACATCGACTCGGTCGACTCGATGTTCTCGACGAACGTTCCTGTGTGGACCGCCATGCCCTGGCGCTTCAGGCCGCGCT
>DATJOF010000054.1:0-65169 GCA_035507415.1 Solirubrobacteraceae bacterium | reverse complement strand
TTCAGCAGCGACCACGGCGTCGGGCTGGCCGGCTTGATCACCGAGCAGTTTCCACCTGCGAGCGCCGGGGCAAGCTTCCACGCAGCCATCAGCAGCGGGAAGTTGAACGGGATGATCTGCCCGACCACGCCGAGCGGCTCGCGGAAGTGGTAGGCGTAGGTCTTCTCGTCGATCTCTGAGATCGAGCCCTCCTCGGCGCGCACGGCCCCGGCGAAGTAGCGGAAGTGGTCGATCGCCAGCGGCAGGTCCGCGGCGAGCGTCTCACGCACCGGCTTGCCGTTCTCCCAGCTCTCGGCGACCGCCAGCATCTCGAGGTTCTCCTCGATCGCGTCTGCGACCCGATTGAGAACCTGCGAGCGTTCGCTGCTGGAGGTCTCGCCCCAGGCGTCCTTGGCGGCGTGCGCGGCGTCGAGCGCGAGCTCGATGTCCTGCGCGCCGGATTGCGCGACCTCGCAGATCGGCTGGCCGGTCGCGGGCGAGAGGTTGTCGCGGTACTCGCCCTCCACCGGCGGCACCCAGTGCCCGCCGATGAAGTTCTCGTAGCGCTCCTTGCACTGCACGGGGCTGCCCGGACGGCCGGGAGCCTCGAAGGTCGTGGTCTGCTCAGTCGTTGCCATCAGGAGTCTCCCGTCACGTGTGGTGAATGTTTGCCCCGGCCGCCGCGGCGCTGCAGCACGCCGACTGCGGCCAGGGCTGGTTTTGCGGTGTTCAGACGGCTACGGCAGCCGCGCTCGAGCCGTTCTGCGTCGCGCCGGCGCTCGCGCCCAACAGCACGACCTTCAGCGCGCCCGAGTTGGCCGCATCGGCGAACGTGTCATAGGCGGCCATCGTGTCGCCGAGCGCGAAACGGTGCGTGGCGAACAGCGAGGGGTCGAGACGCCCGCTTGCGATCAGCCGCAGCAGCTGCGGGATGCTGAACGTGTCGACCAGGCCGGTGGTGATCGTCACATCGCGAATCCACAGCTTCTCCAGGTGGAGACGGGCGGAGTGGCCGTGTACGCCGATGTTGGCGACGCGTCCGCCCGGCCGGATCAGCTCGGCGCACAGCTCGAACGTCTCCGGGACGCCGACCGCCTCGAACGCGACATCTGCGCCGAGCCCGTCGGTCAGCTCCATCACCTTCGCGATGGCGTCTTCGCGCGAGTTGTTGATCGTCGTGTCGGCACCGAAGCGCTCGGCGCTCGCCAAGCGCGCATCGGCCATGTCGATCGCGACGATCCGTCCCGGCGTGAACAGCTTCGCGGTCAGGATCGCCGCCAGGCCGATCGGGCCCGCGCCGACGATCGCCACCACATCACCGGGAGCGACGTGCCCGTTGAGCACCCCGACCTCGAACGAGGTCGGCAGGATGTCGGCGAGGAACAGCACCTGCTCGTCGCTGAGACCGTCGGGCACCTTGTAGACGGAGTTGTCGGCGAACGGCACGCGCGCGTATTCGGCCTGCACACCGTTGATCGTGTGCCCGAAGATCCAGCCCCCGCCGCCCAGGCACTGACCATAGTGGCCTTCCTTGCAGTAACGACAGCGCCCGCACGCGCTCACGCAGCTGAGCAGCACGCGGTCACCCGGAGCCACCGTGCTGACACCGGCGCCGACCTCCTGTACGGTGCCGACGGCCTCGTGGCCGAGGATCGTGCCGGGCGTTGTCTCCGGCACGTCGCCCTTGAGGATGTGCAGGTCGGTGCCGCAGATCGTCGTCGTGTCGATGCGCACGACCGCGTCGGTCGGGTCGAGGATCGTCGGGTCCTCGACGGTGTCCCAGCCGCGCTGACCGGGACCGTGATAGACAAGCGCCTTCATCTCTTGTTCCTCCTGACGGTGAAAGTTGGCGGCGGTGGGAAGTGGACGGCGGTGGAAAGTCGGGGACCGTAAAAAGTCGGGGACGGTACAAGTGGGGTCAAAGCCCGTTGAGTGGCGGTGGGGTCAAAGCCCGTTGAGGTGGTGTTGCGCAGCGGTCATTCCCGCTCGCGCGAGAGCAGTCCGCTCAGCCAGGTGATCTTGCGGTAGGGCGGCATCAGCAGCACCAGCACAAACAGCACGGCAGTGCCGGCGAGATACTGGAACAGCTCCGCGACCGTGCTGAATTCACTCGTGGCGTTCTCACCCCACGCGAGCATCGCGAAGGTGAACATCGCCAGGCCGAGACCGCTGAGCAGGATCGGCTTGCGACGCGTCGGCAGGAACTCGCCCGTCAGCGCGCTGGCGGCGATCGCCAGGAACACGACCAGCTCCAGCACGCCGATCAGCGTCCAGGCTGTGTTGGTGCCGGGGAACGACCCGATGAACGTCTGGTTGAACGTCTTCGCCAGCGGCGCCGGCATGTTGCCGTTGTCGGTGACGAGCTTCTCTTTCCAGGAGTAGAAGAACAGCAACCCGAAGGTGAAGTAGATGCCGGCGCTGACCAGCCAGTACGAGGCGACGTCGGCGATGTTGCTGTGGGCCCTGATGCGCGTGCTCGCATGGGCGAGGCGGTCGGGAGCTACGTTGGTTGCCATCTGCTTTCCCCTTTCCAAGAGATGAAGGACTCGATGGCTTGAAGCTAGGGGCCGCGCCGCCTGGCCGTATCGGTGGCTACTGCGTCAAAGGCCCCCGGGGCAACTACGGTCTCGAGGTGGCGGCGATCGTCGGATGCGGGCGCGCCCGGGCGCGCCTAGCATGGCTTGGCAGCCAGTCAAAAGCGACCTCGAAGGAGCAAGCGCATGGGCACCGTCACCACCGAGCCAGCCACGCTAGCCGCCGTGCAGGCGGTGCGCCCTTTCCGCGATCTGCGTGTGCAGGACGTCGACTACGCGGGTGGCAAGGGCGCGAACCTCGGGGAGCTGACCGCGGCGGGCCTGCCCGTGCCGCCCGGCTTCGTGATCGGCGCGCCCGCGTATGCCGCGTTCTGCGAGGAGACCGGCCTGCGCGCGCGCCTGGCCGGGCTGTTGGACGGGGTCGACGTCGAGGACACGAGCGCGCTCGCCAAGGCCGCCGAGGCGGCTCGCGCCGTGTTCGACGAGACGGCGATACCGGACTGGCTGGCGAGCCGGATTCGCGATGCCTGCGTGGACGCGGGCATCGCCGGGGTGGCGGTCGCCGTGCGCTCGTCGGCGACCGCCGAGGACACGGCCTCGGCCTCGTTCGCCGGCATGAACGAAACGTTCCTGAACGTGCTCGGCGCGGACGCGGTGCTCGACGCGGTGCGGCGCTGCTGGCGCTCGCTGTTCGGGGCGCGCACCGTGTACTACCGCGGCTCGCAGGGGTTCGGCCAGGCCGAGATGGACATCGCCGTCGTCGTCCAGCAGCAGATCGCCGCGACCCGCTCGGGCGTGATGTTCACGGCCAACCCCGCCAGCGGCGACCGCGGCGAGCTCGTGATCGAGAGCGCCTTCGGGCTTGGCGAGGCCGTCGTCTCGGGCTCGGTCTCGCCCGACCGCTACCTGGTCGCGAAGCACCCGCCTCACCTGCACCGCCGCGAAGTTCACTACAAGGAGCTGGCGATCGAGTTCGACGCGCAGGGCGGCACCCGCACGCGGCCGCTCTCGCGCGAGCAGGGCCAACGACCGACCCTGGACGAGCGCGAGGTGATGGCCGTGGCCGAGCTGGGGCTGCACGTGGAAGCGCACTACGGCGCGCCCCAGGACACCGAGTGGGCGTTCGACGGCGACGGCCAGCTGTGGATCTTGCAGAGCCGACCGATCACGACGCTGTACCCCGTCGATACGGCTGTCCCCGAGCCGGTGGCGGCCGGCGGAGCCGTGCTGCTCCACGGCCTCGGTGGCGCGCCCGGCAGCGCAAGCGGCCTGGTGCGCGTGCTGTCATCGCTCGAGGACGCCGAGCGGCTGGCCGACGGCGAGGTGCTGGTCACGCACATGACCGCCCCCGACTGGGTGCCGCTGATGCGTCGCGCCGCCGCGATCGTCACCGACTCCGGCGGCATGACCTGCCACGCCGCGATCGTCTCGCGCGAGCTGGGCATCCCCGCCGTGGTCGGCACCGGCGAGGCGACCGGCAAGCTGCGCGACGGCGAGCTCGTCACCGTCGACGCCACCGGGGGCGTCGTGCTCGAGGGCGCAAGCGCACCCGCGAAGGCCGAGCACACATCCAACACGCAGGCGGTGTCCGAGCCGGCGGCCTCTCGGGCACGGATCGTCACGGGCACGCAGGTGCTCGTGAACCTGTCCGAGCCCTCGCAGCTCGAGCGCGCCGCGGCGCTCGACGTCGACGGCGTCGGGCTGTTGCGCGCCGAGCTGATGGTGCTCGAGGCGCTCGGCGGCGATCACCCCCGTACGCTGCTCGAAGAGGGGCGCGGCGCGGAGTTCGTCAGCGCGATGGCCGAGGGGCTGAGCGCGTTCGCCGGCGCGTTCGCGCCACGGCCGATCACCTACCGCACGATCGACTTCCGCACCAACGAGTTTCGCGGGCTCCGCGGCGGCGAGCGCTTCGAGCCGCAGGAGTCGAACCCGATGATCGGCTATCGCGGCGCGCTGCGCTACACACAGGACCCCGAGGTGTTCGCGCTCGAGCTCGCCGCGGTGGGGAGGGTCTGGGAGCAGGGACAGCGCAACCTGCACGTGATGCTGCCATTCGTGCGCACCAGCGCGGAGCTGCGGCGCTGCCGCGAGCTGATCGCCGAGTCCGGGCTGCTGCAGCGGCGCGGCTTCGAGCTGTGGGTGATGGCCGAGGTCCCCTCGGTGCTGTTCAACCTCGCCGACTATGCCGCGCTCGGCGTGGCCGGCATCTCGGTCGGCTCCAACGATCTCACGCAGCTCTTGCTCGGCGCCGACCGCGACAGCGAGCTGCTGGCGCAGACCTTCGATGAGCGAGACCCCGCCGTCGTGGCCTACCTGCGCGAGCTGATCCCGCGCGCGCGCGAGCTGGGCCTGCGCACCTCGATCTGCGGCCAGGCTCCCTCGGTGCACCCCGAGTACGCCGAGCTGCTGGTGCGCGCCGGCATCGACTGCGTATCGGTGAACATGGACGTCGTCGACCGCACCCGCGCGCTGATCGCGGCGGCCGAGCGGCGGGTCCTGCTCGACGCCGCGCGAGACTGATGTTCGCCGTGCGCATCCACGGCCGCGGCGGACAGGGAGTGGTGACGGCCGCCGAGCTGCTGTCGCTGGCGGCGTTTGGCGAAGGGCTCGAGGCGCAGGCCTTCCCGAGCTTCGGCTCCGAGCGCATGGGCGCCCCCGTCGTCGCGTTCTGCCGCATCGACACCGAGCCGATCAGGCTGCGCGAACCGATCGCAGAGCCCGACGCGGTCGTAATACAGGACCCCACGCTGCTGCACCACGTCGAAGTCTTCGCCGGCCTCGGAGAGAACGGGTACGTGCTGATCAACTCGACGCGCAGCATCGAGCAGCTCGGGCTCTCAGAGCTCAGCGAGCGCCACCGTCCCGAGCGGCTGGCCAGCGTGCCGGCGAGCGAGCTCGCGCGCACCCGCCTGGGACGGCCGATACCCAACGCCGCGCTGCTCGGCGCGCTCGCGGCGCAGACCGGGATCGTGTCGCTGCAGGCACTCACCCGCGCGATCGACGAGCGCTTCACGGGAGCCGCGGCGCAGGGCAACGCCGCCGCCGCACGCGACGGCTTCGGGCAGATCGCGGAGCCGGCCCATGCGTAGACAGCTGGAGGGCTCTCAAGCGGTCGCGCAGACGGTCGCGCGCTGTCGGCCGCAGGTCGTCTCGGCGTACCCGATCACGCCGCAGACACACATCGTCGAGGGGATCTCGCGGCTGGTGCGCACGGGCGAGCTGAACGGCTGCGAGTTCGTCAATGTCGAGTCGGAGTTCGCTGCCTGCTCGGTCGCGATCGGCGCCTCTGCCACCGGCGCGCGCACGTACACCGCCACCGCGAGCCAGGGGCTGCTCTACATGGCCGAGGCCCTGTTCAACGCCTCCGGGCTGGGACTGCCGATCGTGATGACCGTCGCCAACCGCGCCGTCGGCGCGCCGATCAACATCTGGAACGACCACTCCGACGCGATGGCGCTGCGCGACTGCGGCTGGATCCAGCTCTACGCCGCCGACAACCAGGAGGCCGTAGACCTGCACGTGCAGGCCTACCGGATCGCCGAGCAGCTCTCGCTGCCGGTGATGGTGTGCATGGACGGGTTCGTGCTCACGCACGCCTTCGAGCCGCTCGAGGTCCCGACCCAGGAGCAGATCGACGAGTTCCTGCCGGCGTTCGAGCCCAGGCAGGTGCTCGACCCCGACGAGCCGATGACGATCGGCGCGATGGTCGGGCCGGAGGCCTTCACCGAGGTCCGCTACCTCGCATACGCCAAGCACATCCAGGCGCTCGACACGATCACCCGGGTCGCAGAGGACTTTCGCGAGCACTTCGGCCGCAGCTCCGGCGGCCTGCTCGAAAGCCACCGCAGCACCGACGCCGAGACCGTCGTGGTGGCGCTCGGATCGGTGTTCGGCACGGTGGCGCAGGTCGTCGACGAACTCCGCGAGCAGGGCGTCTCGATCGGCGCGCTCGCCGTCAAGTCCTACAGGCCGTTCCCCGCTCAGGAGCTGAGCCGCGCGCTGCGCGCCGCCAGACGGGTCGTGGTGCTGGAGCGGGCGCTCGCCGTAGGGGGTGGCGGCATCGTCTCGGCGGACGTGCGCACCGCTCTCTGGCGCCACCCGGTCGACGTGCACGCGGTGATCGCCGGGCTCGGCGGGCGCGCGATCACCCGCAGGTCGCTGCGCGCCCTCCTGGACAGAGCCGCCGGCGGGAAGCTCGGGGAGGTCGAGTTCCTCGACCTGCGCCGCGACATCGTCGAGCGCCAGCTCGAGCCCGCAGCGGGCGCCGAGCGTCCCGGCCCACACGCCGAGAGCATCCTGCGCGAGCTCGGCGCCGTCAGGGCGGAGCCGGTATGAGCCGGAGCGGCGAGCGCTTCTACCAGACCGGCACCTTCGCGGTCGGCGGACGGCTGCTGGGCGAGGACCAGCGTGCGGTGCAGTCGGACCCGGCGCGCTCCAACGCGATCACCAAGGGGCATCGCGCCTGCCAGGGGTGCGGGGAGGCGCTCGGCGCCCGCTACGCGCTCGACGCAGCGCTGCGCGCCACCGGCGGGCGGCTGATCGCGGCCAACGCGACCGGCTGCCTGGAGGTCTTCTCGACGCCCTACCCCGAGTCCTCGTGGCAGCTGCCCTGGATCCACTCGTTGTTCGCCAACGCGCCCGCCGTCGCAAGCGGTGTCGCCGCCGCGCTGCGCGCCAAAGGTCGCGAGGACGTGCGGGTCGTCGGACAGGGCGGCGACGGCGGCACCGTCGACATCGGCCTGGCGTGCCTGTCCGGGATGTTCGAGCGCGGCGATGACGTGCTCTACATCTGCTACGACAACCAGGGCTACATGAACACGGGGGTGCAGCGCTCGGCCGCCACGCCGCCCGCGGCCCGCACCGCCACCACCGAGCCGCTCGGCTCCGATCCGGGCAACGCCTTCGGTCAGGGCAAGAGCGCACCGCTGATCGCGATGGCGCACGAGATTCCCTATGTCGCCACCGCCACCGTCGCGGACCTGCGCGACCTGGAGGCCAAGGTGGCACGCGCGATGGGCCTGCACGGCCCGCGCTACATCCACGTGCTCGTGCCCTGCCCGTTGGGCTGGGGGTCCGCCACGGCCGAGACGATCCTGATCGCGCGGCTGGCCAAGGAGAGCGGCCTGTTCCCCGTGTTCGAGGCGCTCGACGGGCGCATCACGGACGTCGCGCGCATCCGCCGCCAGGTGCCGGTGAGCGAGTACCTGCGCCGGCAGAAGCGCTTCGCGCACCTGTTCGACGGCGACGGGCGCCCGGATGTGGTCGAGCGGCTGCAGGCGCTCGCCGATCGCAACATCGAGCGCTTCGCTCTCACCGCGCCGGCGACCGGGGGTGAGCACGCCGGCACCGGCGGCGGGGACAGTGGTGGTGCCGGCGACGACGGCGGCAACAGCAGCGGCGAGGAACGTGCAGACGCGGGCATTGGGCTGCTCGACGCGCTCGCGGTCAGTGAGCGGGGCTCGTGATGAGCGGGCGGGACCGCGATGGCAGGCGGGCTCCTGATGAGCGGGCGAGACCGCGATCCGCGGGCGGGCTCGTGATGGGCAGCCGGGACCGCGATCAGGGGAGGGGAGGGCGATGAGCCGCACGGAGCGCCCCTTCGCGATCACGCTCGACGTCGGCTCGAGCAAGGCCAACCGCACAGGCGACTGGCGCACCGAACGACCCGAATACGTGCGCCGGCTGCCGCCCTGCAACCACGCCTGCCCCGCCGGCGAGGACATCCAGAGCTGGCTCTATGAGGCCGAGTCCGGCGGCGCCGGCTACGAGCGCGCCTGGCGGGCGCTCGTGGCCTCAAACCCGCTGCCGGCGATCATGGGCCGCGTCTGTTACCACCCATGCGAGACGGCCTGCAACCGTATCCAGCTGGACGAGGCCGTCGGCATCAACTCGGTCGAGCGCTTCCTCGGCGACGAGGCGATCCGCGCCGGCTGGGAGCTGCCCCAGCCCGCCGCGCCGACGGGCAAGCGCGTACTCGTGGTCGGCGCCGGACCCTCGGGGCTGTCGGCTGCCCACCAGCTCGCGCTGCGCGGCCACCACGTCACGCTGCGCGAGCAGGCGGCCAAGCCCGGCGGCATGATGCGCTACGGCATCCCCGCCTACCGCCTGCCGAGGGACGTGCTCGACGCGGAGATCGCGCGGATCCTCGCGCTCGGCGTGCAGCTCGAATGCGACCAGCCGGTGCAGGACCTGCCGGCCGTGATGCGGGAGGGCGCCTACGACGCGACGTTCCTGGCCGTCGGTGCGCACCTCGCCCGCCAGGTGCAGATCCCGGGCGGCACCGCTTCGCACGTGATCGACGCGGTCAAGATGCTGCACGACCTCGGGGAGGGCGAGCAGCCCCAGCTCGGGCGCCGTGTCGTCGTCTACGGCGGCGGCGACACCGCACTGGACGCGGCGCGCAGCGCGCAGCGGCTCGGCGCGAGCGAACCGATCGTCGTCTACCGCCGCACCCGCGAGCGGATGCCCGCGCACGCCACCGAGCTCGCCGAAGCAGAGCAGGAGGGCATCGCCTTCCGCTGGCTCTCCACGATCACGGCCGCCGACGGCGAGCAGCTCACGATCGAGCGGATGCGCCTGGACGAGAGCGGGTTCCCACAGCCCACCGGCGAATACGAGCAGCTCGACGCCGACACCGTCGTGCTCGCGCTCGGCCAGAACGCCGACCTGGCGCTGCTCCAGGATCTCGACGGGATCGAGATCGAGGATCACGTCGTGAAGGTCGACGAGCGCATGATGACCGGCCACCCAGGCGTGTTCGCCGGTGGCGACATGGTTCCCGCCGAGCGCATGGCGGCGGTCGCGATCGGCCACGGCGCCCGCGCCGCGCGCTGCATCGACGGATGGCTGCGCGGCGCTCCTGCCCGCCCCGAGCCACAGGTGCAGCTCGCGAGCTTCGAGCAGATCAACCCGTGGTACTTCACCGACGCGCCGCGCACCGTCCAGCCGCTGCTCGAGAGCGTGCGCCGCCAGAGCACCTTCGAGGAGGTCCTGCAGGGCCTCGACGAGTCCTCGGCGCTGTTCGAGGCGCGGCGCTGCCTGTCCTGCGGCAACTGCTTCTCCTGCGACAACTGCTACGGCGTCTGCCCCGACGACGCGGTCATCAAGCCCGGCGCGGACGGATCTCCATACGCCTTCGACCTCGACTACTGCAAGGGCTGCGGCATGTGCGCCGTCGAGTGTCCCTGCGGCGCGATCGAGATGATCCCCGAGGAGGTCTGACGGGCTCAGCCGCGGACGGCGAGTCTCAGACCGTCACCGGAACGAGCACCCGCTCGGCCAGCTCCACCAGCCGGTTGGAGTAGCCCCACTCGTTGTCGTACCAGGCCAGCACCTTCACCTGCGTACCATCGATCACGCTCGTCAGCAGAGAATCGAAGACCGCCGAGCTGGGCGAGCCCACGATGTCCGCCGAGACCAGCGGCTCCTCGCTGTACTCGAGAATCCCGCACAGCGGCCCTGCCGCGCTGTCGCGGAATGCTGCGTTGACCTCCTCGACCTCGGTTGGTCGCTCGGCCTCCACGGTCAGATCGACGATCGACCCCGTCGGCACCGGGGCGCGCAGCGCGAGCCCGTTCAGGCGCCCGTCGAGCTCGGGGATCACCAGCCCCAGCGCCTTGGCGGCGCCGGTCGACGTCGGGACGAGATTCACCGCCGCGGCGCGTGCCCTGCGCAGGTCTTTGTGCGGCCCGTCGAGCAGGTTCTGGTCGGCCGTGTAGGCGTGCACCGTCGTCATCAGCCCGTGGCGGATACCGACGGTCTCGTGCAGCACCTTGGCCACGGGCGCAAGGCAGTTGGTCGTACAGGAAGCGTTCGTGATGATGTGGTGGCGCTCGGGGTCATAGGTCTCGAAGTTCACGCCGAGCACGACATTCGCGTCGGCCGGCTCGTCGCCCTTGATCGGCGCGCTGAGGATCACCTTCCGTGCGCCGGCCCTCAGGTGCCGCGCTGCTGCGGCGCGTGTGCGCAGTCGGCCGGTGGACTCGATCACCACATCCACACCGAGCTCGCTCCATGGCAGCGCGCCCGCATCGGCCTCGGCGAGCGCCGGGATCTCGGTGTCATCGACCACGATCGAGCCCTCGCGTGCAAGCACGGTCCCGGGAAACCTCCCGTAAACCGAATCGCGCTCGAGCAGCGCAGCCAGGGTGGAGGCGTCGACGAGGTCGTTGACGGCGACGACCTCCAGGTCGGCACGGCGCTCGTGCGCACATCGCAGAACGCCTCGCCCGATGCGCCCGAAACCGTTGATAGCCACGCGAACAGACATGAGCTCACTCCTTGGTACAGGGATTTACCGCCAACCGTAGATCCGGCCTGCGTGCCTGGTATCCGCTCGATCCCGCCAGTCGCAGGGACACAACTACGGATACTGACCGCGAGGCCGAGGACGTTGACGGACCGGGAGGCGAGGACGCCGACCGACCGCGAGGGTGAGGCGGACCGCGGGGCTCAGTAGTCCGCCGCGTCCGCGCTGGCATCTTGTACGGAGGTCCGGCGCACATGCGCCTGGCAGGCTGCGCGCATGGCCCTCTTCTCAGTGGTCGGTCGTACGCGCCCAAAAGCAGGCGATGCGATGCGCACCAGAGCGCATGGCAGCGAGCGCAGGATCACGGCTCGGCAGGGGGCCCGTCTCGTGCTGTCCTCGGTGGCTCGCTTCCCTGGGCTGTCGGTGAGCCGCGGGCTGCGGCTTCGCGATGAACGGCTCCGGCGCTCTTATCGACTGTGCGACGGGCGCACCTACCGTGTGTTCAGAGAGACGGCAGGGCCGCTCCCCGATGGAGAGCCGACCGTCATCGAGGTCTGCTTCAGGCTCCGGCTGATCGGGTCGGCGCGGGCACCCCACCGGTTGTTTCAGCGACTGTGCATCCTCACGACGCCCTTCTGGAGCGGGTTCGACGGATTCGGGACGAAGTTGTGGATGGTCGATCCGCACACCTGCGGCTACGCGGGCGCCTACGAGTGGGATGCCACGGACTCCGCCCGCACCTACCTCGACGTGCTGCTGCCGATCCTCGGCGCTGTCTCGGTGCCGGACTCGGTCGACTACGAGCTGCACCCCGAAGTGCGGCTCGATGACTTTCTGCGCGAGCGCCAGCCGCGCTGACATCGGGACCCGCTGACGCCCGCAGCCCCGTTGCCGGAAGTGTCCGTATGCGCTTCTCGGTGAGAGCTACTCGGCCGGCGGCTCGGCGTCTTCGACCACATAGCAAGCCTGGTGGTAACGGTGCTCGGAGGCAAGCCGGCCCGCGCGAAGCTCCGCGATCCTCGAAGACCGGCGAGCTCGCCCGTTTTCGACGGTGACCATCGGCTCATACGCGCCGACCGGCTCGCCGCAGTGAGCGCAAAGCCACGGCTCGCCTGTCGCGCGCCCTTGCGGACTCACATCTCTACCCACGACGAGCTCACCGTTCCGGCTCACAAGACTCAGCTTCGAGCCTGACCAGCACTGGCGCGACCGCGTCCAGCTTCTTGAAGTCGTGAGGCTGTACGGCGCTGACTGCTCGCGCAAGCGGCTGCTGAGAAGCGATCACCGCAGCGTGCTCAGCCGGCGCCTGCGGTGATCGTCGCGCGCTCGCTGTCAGCCTCGCTCGCATCAGATCGGGCTCCGCGCGGTACCACCAGAACAGGACAGTGGGCCTCTCGCATCACGGGCGCCGAGACGCTCCCCAACAGGGCGTGACGCAACGGGCCGTAGGCCCGCGAGCCGAGCACCAGCAGGTCCAGCTTGTCGGACTGCTCGACCAGCACGTTGCATGGGTCGCCGTTGACCGTCAGCGTGGAAACGGGTGTGTCAGAGTCGAGCTCTGCGACCGCGCGCTCGACGGTGGCCCTGATCTCGGTATACGTGTCGGCTTCGAGCGCTGACACGGCGATCGCGATCCCGGCGTAGCCTCGGACGATCGGCCTGAGCCACGAGGCGGCGAGCACGCTGAGCTCAGCGCCGAAGATGCCGGCGAGCGAGTGAGCCAATCGCAGGGCAGTTCTGCCCTCAGGCGAATCCGTGAAGCCAACGCCGATGCGCCGCCAACCGCCATCGTCGCGATCGGCGTAGCCAGCGGGTGCCACCAGCACCGCGCACGGGGCGCCATGCACCAAGCGCTCCATCAGGCTGGCATGCAGATGGGCCGCAAGCCCTTTGCGAGCCGCGCCGAGCACGATCAGCCCGGCGTCTTCGTCAGCGGCGATGCCGTGCAGTGCGTGGATCGGCCACGACGAGCTGCTCCATCGGTAGCTCACCGGAGGCAGCTCTTGGCCGGCGGGCAGAAGCGTCTGCAGCTCGTCACGCACGCACGTCTCGGCAGTCTCAGTGGACACGGAGTACAGCAGCGGGCTGTAGGGGTATACGACCGTCAGGCTCGCGCCCAACGCGGCCGCGAGCCGACCCCCGAGCTTGACCGCGTCACGCCCGGCCTCATCGCCTGCGTACCCAACCACGATCTTCTCGAACACCGGAGCACCCTTTCGCTGTCTTGGACCCCAGGATGGGGGCTATAGCCAGTATCAGAGACGCGATGCGCTGCGGCGAGCGTAGTTTCCTCCGACCGCAGATCGGATCCTTCCCGCAGTCCCGGACGGCCGACGCTTTGCTTCCTCGGGCTGGTGACGATGACACGTCACACGCAAGCAAGCCGTCCTGCCCGCGACAGAGCCATAGCGCTCTGGCCTTGCCCGAGTGCTGTGAACGTGCTGGATCCCGCTAGGACTGCCGAGGGATGTCCGCCGACGGGCCGGATGGGTCGCCCGTCGCGCAGCGCCGTTGCAAACGGCGCACCTCAGCCAGCAGCCCACGGTTCTCAACGCGAAGCGCAGCCGCTTGACGGCGTGAGCTCGCCAGCTCCTCGGCAAACGCCGGAAGGATCGCACGGAGGCGATGCAGTCGGTCCAGCAGTTGCTCGCGGTCAAGCGCGCCGGCAGCGATGTGCGGCGCGGCACGCGGTTTCGCGTTGCGCGACGACGGGCGCCATGACGACGAGGACGAAGACGAGGGATCCGCGATCGCTGACATCGCCGATCCTTTTGGCTCGCGTTTCATTGGGAGCGCATCGTCCCCCAAACTGTCATCTTCGTTCATCCGCGGTGTCCACCGGGAGCGCTCAGTGTCCACTACGGATGACCACAGGGGTCAGCCCCGATGTGTCGAGCGGGCCTCGATTCATATGGTGCGGTGCAATGCCCGGACGCAGCCTTCGCATCGCACGCATCCTCGTCTTCAACCTGCTGCCGGCGTTCCCGCTCGCCGGCCGAGCGTTATGAGAGTGATCTCCGAGCAGCAGCTCGAAGAGGCCCTGACAACGCTCCCGGTCTGCGAGCCGCGGGTCGTGGCGAGCGGAAACCTCGCCACCCCGAGAGCACTGCTCGACACGTTGGAGCGCGCAGTGGAGCGCTACCGGCTGTTCATGCTCGCGGCACAGGCGCCGTTGCCGGAGCGAGACGGGGTGATCTTCGAGACCCCGTTCGTCGGACCGGGCATGCGCGACGCGGGCCTGCGGCTGGACTATCTGCCGATGCGCCTCTCGCTCGTCCCGCGACTGTTCACGACGATGCGCCCGCCCGACGTCGTGCTGCTGCACAGCTCGACGCCGAGCAAAAGGAAGGTCTCGCTCGGGATCGAGGTGAACGTCCTGCCCGCCGCGGTCGAAGCGGTGCGTGCGCGTGGCGGCCTGGTGGTCGCGCAGCTGAACCGCAACATGCCCTACACGCTCGGGGACAGCGAGTTGGACGAGGAGCTCATCGACCTCGCGATCGAGGCGCCCGAAGAGCTCCATTCGCCCACGCTCGGACCGGGGCACGAGCACGCCGAGCGGATCGCCGAGCTCGTCGCCGAGCTGGTCGAGGACGGCTCGACGCTGCAGCTGGGCATCGGCCAGGTGCCCGACGCGACGCTGCGCGCGCTTGCCGACCGGCGCCAGCTGGCGATCTGGTCGGAGATGATCTCGGACGGCGTGATGCACCTGGACCGCGGCGGAGCGCTCGATCGAGCGCGCCCGATCGCGTGCTCGTTCCTGTTCGGCTCGCCCGAGCTCTACAGCTGGGTCGACCACAATCCCCGGCTGAGGATGACCCGGACCGAGGTGACCAACAACCCGTCCCGCATCGCCGCTCGCCCTGCGATGGTCTCCATCAACACAGCGCTGCAGGTGGATCTTCAAGACCAGGCCGGCGCCAGCCACATCGCCGGGCGTCTCTACTCCGGCTTCGGTGGCCAGCCCGACTTCGTGGAGGGTGCCGTGCACTCACCTGGCGGGCACGCGGTGATCGCGCTGCGCTCCTGGCACGAGCCAAGCGACAGCTCGACGATCGTCGCGCGGCTGAGCGACCCGGTGACGTCCTTTCAGCACTCCGCGGTCATCACCGAGCACGGCTGCGCGCACATCTTCGGGCGCAGCCAGCGCGCGCAGGCTCGGCTGATCATCGAGCGCGCCGCCCACCCCGACGCGCGCGAGCACCTGCGCGAGCGCGCGGCGACGCTCGGTCTGGACATCGCGCGAGCCGCCCTCTAGCGTTCTCGCAACGGGACCGCGAACTCGATACCGTCACGGCCATGAGCGAGCCGGACGCCACATCGGCCGAGCGCGCCGGCGAGGGCGAGGGTCCGGCCGGGCCGACGATCCGCGTCGTGCTCGCCGATGATCACACGGTCGTGCGCAGCGGACTGCAGCTCTTGCTCGACAGCGAGCCGGACTTCGAGGTCGTCGCGCAGGCCAGCGACGTCGACAGCGCCCGCCGCTATGTGCGTGGACATCACCCCAGCGTGCTCGTGCTCGATCTCAACATGGCCGGCGAGCTGAGCATCGACTCGATCCCGCAGATCCGCGAGGAGTCTCCGGACACGCAGATCGTCGTGCTCACGATGCAGACCGAGCCGGCGTTCGCCCGGGAGGCGCTCGCCGCCGGCGCGCTCGGCTACGTGCTCAAGGACGCCGCCGAGCACGAGCTCGTCGAGGCGGTCCGCAACGCGGCGGCCGGGGAAAGCTACCTGAACCCGCGGCTGGGAGCCAAGATCGCCGCCGAGCCGCCGTCGGGGCCTCCCGACGACCTCTCAAAGCGCGAGGTCGAGGTGCTCACGCTGATCGCGCGCGGCCACACCAACACCGAGATCGCCGAGCAGCTGTTCCTGTCGGTGCGCACCGTCGAGACCCACCGCTCGCACATCCAGCAGAAGCTCAGACTCACCACCCGCTCCGAGCTGGTCGGTTACGCACTCGAGCGCGGACTGGTCAACACCTGACTCATCCCAGATCGAGCCTGGGCACACCGGACCCGGCCCCTACGTCCGTCGCCGGTTCGGGGTCGACGTCCCGTCCACGGGGTCGACATCGCATCCCCGGCCTGTTCGGCCATCTAGGCGTGTTCCGGGAAGCGTTCGCGGGCCGCGCGCCACGCCGAGGTGGGAAACTCGACCACATCCGAGCCATCGTGCAGAGCGACACGCGCGTCGAAGCCGTCGCGGAAGACGTCGAGCATCGCACGGTTCTCGGGCAGCACCTCGGCCACGAAGCGCGCAATCCCATGCCCCTCGGCCACGCGCGCCAGGTGCTCGATCAGGATCGTCCCAAGGCCCCGATCATGCAGGTGATCGGCGACCTCCACCGCCACTTCCGCACGCGTCTCGTCAAGCCGGATGCAGAGGGCATGACCGACGAGCGCGCCGGTCTCGTCGTGGGCGAGCAGGCCGAAACGGTCAGGTCCCGTCGCCGTCGCCAAGCGCGCCGCGCTCGCGAGATCGGCCGCGCCCGTGAAGAAGCGCAGATAGCGAGCCCGCTCGCACAGGCCGGCGAGAAACGAGCGCAGCGCCGGCTCATCCCGATCGCAAACGGGACGAATCGACACGCGCGCACCGTCGCGCAGCCACACCAACTCCGGTGCTGCGGACTGCGCGAGCTCGCCGGCCGGCGTCGGTTGCGAGGCTCCACTGGACACGCTATGAGCAGCTTCGTCCGGCGGCGGACGTGGCGCATCCGCTGCCATCCGCGTCTGCGGCCGCGGGAACTACGGGCTCGCGAGCGAGCCCAGACCCTGTATCGGGCCCGAGGTCCGGGCCGTTTCGCTCTGAAAACAACTCTGCGACATGGTTCAATGAACTCGAAGCCAGCGGCCTGCGCGGCAAGCCCTCGCCGACGCTGGGAGCATCGAAAACCGGGGGTCAGACAGAGGATGGATCGAGCGGCACAGCGGATTCTCGAGGTCGCTCGCAGCGTGCTGTCCGAGCTCGACCTCGATGCCGTGCTCGACCGCGTGCTGGACGCAGCCCAGGAGCTGACCGAAGCCCGTTACGCCGCGCTCGGCGTGCTCGACGAGTCCACCAGCGAGCTCAGCCGCTTTATCACGCGCGGCATCGACGGCGACACGCACACCGCGATCGGCACGCTCCCGCGCGGGCGCGGCGTGCTCGGGGTGCTGATCGAAGAGCCGGCTCCCCTGCGGCTGAGCGACGTCGACGAGCACCCGCGCTCCTACGGGTTCCCACCCGAGCATCCGCCGATGAAGAGCTTCCTCGGCGTCCCGATCCTGATCGACGGCGAGCCCTACGGGAACCTCTACCTGACCGAGAAGGCGGGCGGCGCGGGCTTCTCCGAGGCCGACGAGCAGGCGGTCGTGACCCTGGCCGAGTACGCGGCCGTGGCGATCGACCATGCGCGCCGTTACGCCGGAGCGAGCGAGCGCCGCGACGAGCTCGAGCGCACCGTCGCAACCCTGCAGGCCACGACCGAGATCGCCCGCGCGCTCGGCGGCGAGACGGACCCCGAGATCGTGCTCAGGCTGGTCGCCAAGCGCGGACGCGCGCTGGTTGCGGCGCGGGCCGTGCTGATCGAGCTGATCCACGGTGAGCAGCTCGAGATCGCCGCGGGCGCCGGCGAGCTGCCCGCCGGCGTGATCAGACAGCGGGTGGCGCTGGCCAACACTGTCGCCGCGCACGCGATGCGCACCCGTCGCGTGCAGCGTCTGGAGGACGAGCTGAACCGCGCGCGCTTCGATGAGCACGGTCTCGGACAGCTCGGCGTGAACGCCAAAGCCGGCATCGTGATCCCGCTGATCTTCCGCGGCACGGTTCACGGCGTGCTGCTGGTGCTCGACCGCCTGCGCGACGGGCCGAGGTTCTCCGCCGAGGACGAGCGCCTGCTGGAGGCCTTCGCGACCAGCGCGGCGAGCGCAGTGGCCACCGCCCAGTCGGTGACCTCCGAGCGTCACCGCCAGCGGCTCGCCGCCGCGGAGGGCGAGCGCAGCCGCTGGGCGCGGGAGCTCCACGACGAGACGCTCCAGGGCCTGAACGCGCTGCGGCTCGGGCTGGCGGCCGCGGGACGATCCGAGCAATCTTCGACGGCCAGGACGGTGTTCGCCCAATCGGTCGAGCAGCTCGAAGACACGATCGCGAACCTGCGGGCGCTGATCACCGATCTGCGCCCGGCGGCGCTCGACGCGCTCGGGGTCAGGGCGGCGATCGAGACGCTCGCCGACCGCAACGCGCGCGAGGACCTGGAGATCGACATGAGCGTCGAGCTCGGACACGAGCAGGGCCAGGAGTCCACGCGCATGAGCGGCGAGCTCGAGACCGCGCTCTACCGGATCACCCAGGAGGCGCTCACGAACGCGACCAAGCACGGCCAGGCCACGCGCGTCGTCGTCGAGATCCACGAGGATCCCACGACCGTTCACCTGACCGTGCGCGACAACGGCCGCGGCTTCGACCCCGACGCGCAGAGCGACGGCTTCGGGCTGCTCGGCATCCACGAGCGCACCGAGCTGCTGGGCGGCGAGCTGCAGATCGAGTCGACCCCTGGAAAAGGCACCACGCTGAGCGCTCGCCTTCCCGTGCAACGGCGTACCGAGCAATCCACACGCGCCAGACCGGGGCAGCTCGTCGCGCCGCCCGAGCGCAGACAAGCGCAACACGGCTAGTCGCCGTCGAGCAGCTGCCGGCGCCGGCGCGTCCCGCCTATGCGCCCTGTTGCGCGCGGTAGTGCTCGCGCCAGATCAGCCGGTAGATCGGGATCCAGCGGGGGATGCGGTTGACGATCGGCAGGAACGGCACGCAGATGAACGCCAGGCTGAGGATCAACATGATCAGCATCACCTGGATGTCCGCGTTGGGCGATGACTTGATCGGTTCAACCTGATACCAGAGGGTGTACAGCCACAGCCAGGTTTGGCCCGGATAGCCGCCGGTCTCGTTCATCATGCCCCACTGCTCGCCGAGCAGGTGCTGGGCGTCGGCGCGCCCTTCGAGCAGCCCACCGTCGGCCATGAACAGCAACGGCTCGGTGTAGTCGGTCTGGAAGAACTGGTTGCCGGTCAACAGGGCGCCGTCGAGCCCGCCGCTCTGCGCCAGGCTCAACAGGCCCGCCATCATCGCCGGTACAGGACCCGCGGCGCCGCTCGGCCTGACCGTGATCGCGCCGGTGCTCTGGTCCTCTGCTACTCCGCTCGGCGGAGCCTTGTTTTCTTCAACCGCCGTTTCGTATTCTTCAAGCGGCTTGGCGTAGGCTTCTCCCCAAGCCTGTTTCGTCGCCGCCGGTGCAGCTTCGTATTCGGCGAGCGCCTTGCGCAGCGCCGGGTCATCGGGGATCGTGCGCAGCGGCCCGAGCACGTAGTCCACCGCGGTGTCGATCGGGTGGCTGACCCCGAGCCACCGCTGCGGGTGCAGGAACAGGAAGTGCTGGACGCTGCCGCTTTCGTGGTTGTAAGGCGGCCCGTATTCGGCGGTGTCGCTGGTGCCGTTCAGCTCCTTCGCCGCGGTGGCGGTGAAGTTGACCGGCTGCCGGCGTGACCACTGGGCGATCGTGGAGGGCTTGTCGTCGGGCGACGAGAACAGGATCGTCAGCACGACCGCGATCAGCGCAATCACTCCCACGGCAATCGCCAGCTCCTTGATCAGGTCATAGGGTGCGTAGGCGCCTTTCCACGGCACTGTGTCGTCCTTGGGTTTCAGCCAGCTCACGCGGGCGCCTCCCTCGAGGAAGGTCCGTCGTCGCCGGCCGACGCGTCGGCGCTGACGGTCGCGGTGCTTGCCTTTTGCAGCTCGAACGGCGGCACGACGCCGTGGCGGCGCACGAGCAACACGTGCGCGATCACGAGTGCGATCACCGCGGCGGGCAGCAGCAGGATGTGGTAGCTGTACATCTGCCCGAAGTTCGTCAGGTTGAAGAACGCTCCCACCCCGACAGAGTTCATCGCGTCCTTGGCCTGCGTCGAGATCCACTGCGCGTCGAAGTTCTGTTGGGAGACGTACCCGGTGAGCGCGCAGGGCACGGCGATCAGGAACGTGATCGCGCCGGTCACCCACACCCGGGCGCGTCCGCCACGCCACGCCGCCATCCAGAACTTGCCCCACAGGTGCACGACCATCACGAAGAAGAACAGCTCGACCGACCACAGGTGGACCGAGTTGAAGAAGTGCCCCACGCCCGTGTAGTGCCACCACGCGGGCCCCTTCAACGCGAGGATCACGCCCGAGCCGACGATCACGACCAGCGAGGCGATCGCGGCCACGCCGAACACGTAGATCCACGAGGCCACGTACGTGGGCTGCCCGTCGGGCAGCAGCTTGTCAGGAGGCAGCGCCTCGACGGCGCGCTCGCGCGTACGTACGGTCCACGAGCGCTTGCCCGCGGCGGTCGAGGCATCGGAGGTCCCGGTCGTGGTGCTCACCGGCGCTCACCCGCGGACCGGCGCGCCTGCGCGCGGCGCGCCGCGCCCGGAAACGGCAGGACGACCGCCAGCGCGAACACGATCAGCATCACGCCGATCACCAAGACGTTCGCGACCGACAGGTGGATGAAATGCCAGTCCACCGTGCGCGCGGGGTGGTTGAGGTCGAACACCGCCCCCATTACGACTGGGCTCACGACCTGCCCCCTCGGTTCAGCCATCGCATATCGCGATCAGGCTACGACCCGATCGGAGTCAGGGTATCCGTGCTTTCCCCGGACCTCCGGTGAGAACCGTCTCATCCGACCGACACGTTCGGATCCGCCCAGGCGACCTGCCCGCCGGGACAGCGGCGACCCTCATGGGCTCGGTTCAGGAACCGCGCTCACTTCAGGAACCGCAAACGGCTAACGCGCGCCGCCGGTGAGCGCGATGATTACGTACACGTCCGCCGTGGTCCTTCCCGTGCGGACGGGAGGGCGGTTCCCCTCATGCGCGCTTCAGGAACCTCAAACCGAACGCGGCGAACACCAGGACGATCCCTACGTTCACCATCAGGCGCTCCCAGAACCGTTGCCTGAAGAACAAGACGTCCACGCCGACCACGACGGCCACCAGTGCGAACACGTAGAGCACGACAACCGCCGACCGTTCCATCGTTTCACCTTACTCCAGGCCGGGGTCGTGATTGCCCTCGCCGCGAGCTCGGGCCGCGATGACCTTCTTCTGTCTGGATCTTGGCAGGCGGATCGAGTCGTCCCGAGCTCGACACGGCCGAGCCGGCCAGTCTGCTCGACGGGTGTATGGACTTGGAGCCGATCGCTGCTGGCACGCGGCCGGGTGGCGAGATAGCTCTTGAGCGATTATGAGACTGCTCCTACGCATCGTCACCAGCCTGCTGCTCGGGTGCCCACTCCTCTGGCCGGGCGCCTCGGCGGCCGCGCCCCTGGCGGCCCGAGCGCCGCTCTCGGCGCCGACAGCGGCCGGCACGCCGGGGGGCGGACCCGTGGCACCCGACTACGAAGCGCTGGCGCAGCGTGGGATCGCGCAGGCGTCGAGCTGGCGCGACGGTGGCTGGTACTGCGAATACCTCGACTGCACGCACGGCCCGTACATCCTGCTGACGGTCTGGGGGGAGGTGCCGATGTTCGAGGCGGTCGATGCGCTCGAGATCGCGCATCCCTCGAGTGCGCACCGCGCACTCGTCGACCGCTTCGCACGGGCCTCCGAGCACTACTGGAACCCCTACCTCGACGGCTATGCGCCCTACCCCGAAGACCGCTTCCGGCACGCGGAGGCGTGGTTCGACGACAACGGCTGGCTGGGGCTCGCCTTCCTGAACGCCTACCGAGCCACGCACGAGCGCCGCTACCTGCGCGACGCCCAGCGCGCGTTTCACTTCATCGCATCGGCCGGCTGGGACACGAGCGGGGGAGGGGGCATGTGGTGGAACACCGATCATCCCTACCACTCGGGCCCGGCGCTGGCCGCCGACAGCCTGCTGGGCGCTCTCCTCTACCAGGCCGACCACGAACGCTGGCAGCTCGGCGATGTCGCCAAATACGTCCTGTGGGCGAACGCTCACGACCGTGACGATGCGGGGCGCCTTTACCTGGAGAAGGCCGGCGAACCCGGCTCGGTCCTCGACTACGTGCAGGCCCCTCTGATCTATGCGCAGTACCTGCTCTGCGCCGACGGGCAGGGAGAGAGCTATTGCGCCACCGCCCGCGCCGTGGCCGCCACGATGGCTCACCACTACGTCGGCAACAGCTACGTCTACAACTACGGGCCCGCCTACGACGCGATCTTCATGCAGTGGATGATGGCCTACGGGCAGGCGAGCGGTGAAACGTACTGGCTGACGCTCGCTCAGGCAAACGCCGCTGCAGCCGCCCAGCACGCCGCCGACAGCCGCGGGCTGTGGCTGTCGAGCTGGTGGGGTGGGCCGATCGCCGACCCCGAAACGCATCCCGGCATGTTCCGCACGATGGCCGCCACCACCAGCCTGTTCGCCTGGCTCGCCGTTTACGCCGACGCCTCACCCGGCTAGCGTCGAGACGCGGAGCCGGATAGGTTGCGCGCCGCGACCTGCTGATCGTGCTCGAACGCCGGCGCGAGTCGCTGCAGCTCCTGTGTGGCGAGACCGATCGCCCGTGCAACCTCCCGCCAGCGCGCGGTCGCCGTCGACACCTCATCAACGATCCGGCGGGTCTCGGCCTCCTTCTCAGCGCCTGCTGTGCTTGATCGGCGTCAGTGGATTGCCGGGTGCGATTTCCGCGCAGTCCTGCGGGGCGGTCAGGCCGGCGAAACGTTCCGCCAGCCATCCGACGGTTTCGGCCAACCACGGCGCGGCGCCCTCGATGTGGCCCAGGTGCTGGTATTCGGTGTAGTGAACCGGGATCCCGTCGGCGCAGTACTCGCGGGCGAGGCTTCGCACATCGCCCGCGATCATCACGCCATCGCCCGGGCCGATGCCCGGCTTGTCGCCCGGCGTGCCTTCGAATTCTTCGCCGCCGTTGCCCTGGCCGATCAGCAGCGGCACCGTCGGCGCTCCTTCGTGGCCCATGATCAGCTTGTTGGCCGTCCTCACGTACGCCCTGATGCTTTCGGGGCTCGCGTATTCGGGCTTGGCGAGCTGCGCCCACGTGAGGCCGGACACTTCCTTGCGGTTCGTGATCGAGGCGTGTTCGTCCTCGGCCAGCAGTTCCTTGCCGTATTCGCTCAAATACGGCGTCAGGTCGAGGTGGAACGCGCGCGCGAGGCCGTCGAGGGCCATCGGGATGATCGAGGACCAGCTCGAGCTCCCTTCGACGTACTCGAGGTTGTGAGCGGGGTCCACCAGCACCCCGCCGAACGAGGCTCCCACCAGATCGGCGTTGATCTCCGGTGCGTACGCAGGTGCCTCCTGGGCAGCCCACTCGGTCGCGATCGCCCCGCCGGAGTAGCCGGCGAGCGCGATCTTGGCGGTGCTCGACAGGCCCGTCGCAGGCGAGCTCAGCGCGGCGCGCAGCGAATCGAGCGTGTTGTACCCGTACACCGGTCCGGTGGCGAAGTCCGCTTCCTCGCCCTCGGTGTCGGGGACCACGACCGTCTCGCCCGCCAGCAGCGCCGGCGTGACCAGGACCGACTCGGCCTGCGGTATTTCGCCGCCCACGCCAAAGCCACCCGAGATCGCGTAGGAGGGGTCGTCTTCGGTGGTGAGGCTGTCGTAGAACGACTGGTAGGAGAGCACCGTGGGCGTCCCCAACTTCACCGGAGGCAACAGCACCGAGGTGACGTTGACGGTCGGCCTGCCGAGCTCGGACGTCGACCGGTAAAGGAGCTGGACGGCAGTGATCGGAAGTTCGACGCCGGCGATGTGAAACGGCACCGTGCGCGTCTTGATGACCGTCCCGGGCGCCATCTGCTCGAGCGTGGACTTCTTGCCTTCGTACCTGTAGAAGGGGTCGTCTTCGGGCGTCTGCGCCGCGCCCGCGCCGGCGGCGGCGACCGCCGCCCACACGGCCAGCAGCGCGAGTGCCGCGAGCAGTCCGACGGCAAAGCCTCGTCGGCCCGCGGTGACGGTGTCGACCGGCGCACTCGATGCCCTCGCAATTCTCATCAGGTCCCGTTGTTCACGAACGGCTGGTAGCTGCGGCACGGCTCGTTACGCAGGCTCGGACATGCGGGCAGTTCCGTCGGCACGCTCACGCCCGGCACGATCGGAAGGGTGAGGCTCGAGGGCATGCTCGGCGAGAACGCGACCGACTCCGTCGCCGTGCCGCCTTCGGGTTCTGTCTGACCGAACGACCAAATCGGCTGGGTCCCGTTCGGAGCCGCGATCGTCACCCGGATCCGCGAGCCCGCGCGGTAGACGTGACCCTCGAAGTACAGCGGGATCGTGACCGGGACGAATTCGTCCGCCGGCAGCGGTTCTCGATCGGACGCGAGAAAGGTCGGGATCGGCTGCAGCAGCGTGGGCTTCTGCTCGAACATGTTGTCCTTGGTGGTGGCGAGCTTGCGCTCGCTCGCCCGCAGCCAGCCGTCCTGGACGAACGTCTCGTTGCCGTCCGGACGCACCTCGCTGACCGTGGCCTGCAGATCGACGTCCGGCGTCGAGGACTCGAGCCACAGGTGTACGGCGCCGCCGCCGATCGCGGTCGTGTCGGCGGTGAGCGGCGCGGACACGTAGGAGAGGGCCTCGCCGGGCTGCGGCTGCGCCCAGTTCCATTCCCACTGTTCTGCGTCACCCCAGAGACCGCCCGTGCCGGTGTTCGTCGAATAGTCGGTCGGCGGTGTGGCATTCGCATTGGAGGTATACGAGTCGACGCCTTCGCCGCTCTGGTGTTCGTCGAGCGCTCCATTCGCGGCCAGATACCAGGTCTTCGCCTTGGTGCCCGGAATCGGGAACTTGGAGAAGGAATCTTCGAATCCCGGGTACGGATCGCCCGCCGTCGAGCTGCCGAGCGGCGACTTCCCGGCACCGTTGTCGAACAACACCCGGATCTCCGGCAGTTCTTCGAATGCGGCCAGCGCCGCTTCGTATGTCGGCTGTTCCTGGATCGGATCGGCCGGAAGCGTCACGAGGTCGGTTTTGGGGAGCCCCATCGCTTCGTCATACACCACGGGCGCGGCGGCTTTCACTACCGCCGAGTTGACGATCGGCGCCTGGTGGGCGACGTACAGCTCCAGGAAGTCGTACAGCCGGTCATAGGTATACGGGTCGAGCGAGTCGATGTGCGCACCGTTCGTGAACGTGAACCACTTGCGCTTGGTGCCGGTGAAGTGCTGCGCCAGATCGGCGCAGTGGCCGCCGGTCTGCTCGTCCTCCCACTGGCAGGCCATGAACGTCGGGACCTTGATCTTGTGGACGAACGTCACCGGATCCAGCGGATCGGCCACCGGCGGGTTGTACGTCGAGTTGGCCTTGATCTTTTCGAGCAGGTTCGCCGCCTCGCCGTGCAGCGCCTGGTTGGCGGCACAGGTCTGATCGCCTTCTTCGATCCGCGTGGTCGCCCACGCCTGCCCGTGGCCGGGGCTGGCCGGTTCGGCGTTCTGCTGGCGTTGTTCGGCCCACGGCACCGCGAAGCCGGTGTTGAGGATGCCGCCCGGATAGAGCGTCGTCGCCGTCGCGTCGATCACCGACAGCGGCGCGATCGCCGCGAGGCCCGCCGGATCGGTCTGCGCCGTGAACAGCTGGCTGATCCCGCCGTAGGAGATGCCGAGCATGCCGACCTTGTTGCCGAGCACCCACGACTGTTTCGCGATCGTTTCGATCACGTCGTAGCCATCGAGGTTCTGCAGCGGTTCGAAGAAGTCAAAGGCGCCGCCCGAGCAGCCGGTGCCGCGCATGTTCACGTCGACCACGGCGAACCCCATCAGGTTGGCCAGCACCGCAATGCCGTTTTCCGGGCCGGCCGGGTTCGCATACCCGTAGCCCGAGTACTCGATCAGCGTCGGGTACGGCGGTGTGTAGCTCGGCGTTGGCACGCCCGGTATCGGCAGGGTCGGAAAATGAAATTCCGAGGGCGCACCCGGCTCGCCCGCCGGGCTGGTGGGCGGATGCACATCGATCGCCAGCTTCGTACCATCCCGGGTCGTCAAATACGTGTAGCCGTTGTCGGGGATTTCCTGGTCGTAGACGCTCGGATCCCAGGGCTTGGACGCGTCGGAGTGAACGGTGATCTTGCCCGATTCTTCGCCGCCCGAGCCCAGGCGAACGCGGTAGCCATGGCCCGGGCTCACTTCACGGAACAGCAGCCCGCCGAGCGAGTCCGCTTTCTGCGTGTACACGGTCGCGCCGCCGGCGCTCAGCAGCGACATTTCGGCGTTCGGGGCCAAGCCGGTCACGTACACCTGTTCCACGCTGCCCTGTGCGGTGAACGCGGACGCGCCCGCGGCCGCCAGCAGCCAGACGGCGAGCGTCACGAGCGTCGAAACCGCGCCGATTCGCGTGCGATCTCGCGCTCTATGCCCTAGCGACTTTGCCACGTGCACCTGCCCAGGACCTCCATCCCTTTTCCAGTGCTGGCCTGGCTCGCTGCCCGGCACCAGCTGGAATGCGCCCCAGCTACCCCCGCGCGCGCGTTCCCAAACCTCACTCCCGCGAATCTCGCTGGGAGCGACTCGTCGCGCGCGTCCACGCGCACGTCCCGGTCGTCCGGCGAACTGCGCGGCTCGATCGCTCGCTGGGGCGCCCGCCGGGCGTGATCTCGCTCGTGTGCGGGCCCGCGAGGCGCGATCATCCCTTGCCCGGGGGCGCCCGCCGGGCATCCTCTAGCTCGTTGTGGTGGCTACCGACCGACGCACGGCGACGCGCGATGAGGCTGGATCATCGCGGGCAACAAACGCCGCGGGGCGAGCTTCCGCCCGCCCCGCGCGCACACCGTTTCAGCGCTGTGTCACTGAATGACTTCGAATTCCGGGTCTTCTTTGACGATGAACCCGTGGAGTTTTGCGCCTGTCAGGGTCAACCGTCCCGGCAGGTTGCCCAGGTCGCGTTCAACCTGGACGGCGGCTCGCGATCCTTCCACCTTGCCGCCGAGGACTTCTGCGATCGGAGCGTATTCGTTGGCTTCTCCGTAGTAGGAGTTGATGTCCAGGCCCACGCGTGCGCCGAGCAGCTTGTCGTTGTTCAGCGTCGCGTTCCCCTCGTTGAGTTGAACCGAGGCATCGCCGCCGTGGACCTGGTCCGCGGTCAGGCTCAGCTCCGGCGTCGCGGGACGGCTTGCGCTGCCCGAGACGTACTCGACGCCGATGTCGTTGTCCGTAAGTTTGGAGCTCGAGACGGTCGACGATGCCCCGGCCTCGTAGAACAGGACTCCGGCCGCGTCTTCCTCCCATTCCAGCGACGAGCCCGCACCACAGACTCCGACGAGGTCACACTCGTCGTCTGAGACCTTCACTTTGTTGATGTTCGCCACGGCGCCCCTGCTCACCTGGATGCCATTTTGGCCGATCGCAGCAGGGCCAGCACCGGTTATCGTCGAGCTGGTGATCGCTGCGCTCGAGCCGCTGCCGTCGACCGTGATGCCGTTCTTCTGGTAGTTTTCGATCGCGGTTTTGGTCAATGTGGCGTGACCGACCTGGTCGCCGGCCTGGGAGCCGATCTGAATCCCCACTCCTCCCTGGCACCCGTCGAGCGGGAACGCGCCGGCGCCGTCGATTTTCGCGCTCGTCGCGTCGAGCGTCGCTCCGCCCGCCACGAGGATGTTGTAGAGGCTGTCATCGCAGGTGCTTTCCGGCCACTTCGCTTCGAACGTGACTTTCTCGATCGTGACCGTCCCCGGCGTGCAGATCGACACGAGATCCTGATCTTCCCCGCCGCGCGCCGCGTTGCGTTCCAGGTCACAGGTCGTTTCGGAGTTGGCCGGCGTCGCGGGCAGCGAGACAGTTGGATTCGCCAGACCCTTGAGCGTCACCGACTTTTCGATGTGCAGCTGTTCTTTGTAGGCCCCGCCGCAGACCTCGATCGTGTTGCCCGATTCGGCGGCGTTGAGCGCCGTCTGAATCGAGACGTAGCCCGGATTCGTGCAGCTGTTGCCCGGCGCGGCGACTCGCGAGCCCACGTACAGCGTCGTCGCGCTGGCGCTCGCCGGCGCGCACAAGACCATCCCTGCGCCGAGACATCCAAGCGCGACAGCTCTGATTGTTCTGATCATCCGATCATCTCCTTTGCCCACAGCAGTGGGTCGCTCCCTGCGTTCTCACCTGCGTCCACGTGCCAAAATACGTGAACCAGCCAGATCTACCACCAATGCCTGCCCGTCCGACGCGGCAATCGTATCAGAGCCTCGCCGCCCGATGGAGGGCCGCCCTCGTTGCCCTTGGCGGTCCGACTGAAGGCCGGCGTCGCCGCCTAGCTCTGGGCTCAGAACGCGGTGTTTATCTCGACCGGTTCCTCGTTGCTCAGGGTCGCCACGAAGCTCACCCCAAGCGGTTCGAAGCTTTCACCGTTCGGCGTAACGGTGAGCGCATCGAGCGGTTCGCCTTCGAGGTGTTCCGGGTTCTGGATGCCCTCCTTCTGCTTATACGTGATCGGAGCGCTGCGCAGCATCTTGCCCGCCTTCACCGGTGCTATCAGCGAACCGACCACGCTCACGGTGTCGCCGGCGCCGCAACGGTATTCCATGAACGGACCCGAGCGGCCAACCGGATACAGGTCGAGCGCGACCTTCCGCGTGGCTTTCGCCTCCCAGCCGATCCTCCCTTCCAGTGGCTCGGTTTCGAGTCGGCCTTCTTCGAGGCCAGGGCTGGTGCACTGGCCGGCCAGCGATTCGCAGCCAGTGAGCTCGAGCACGACGCCCGTGACTTCTTTGAGCCCACGGTATTCGCCCGTGCTCATCTCGGTTTTGCACGTTATCCGCTCTCCCGTGAACGTTTCGAGCAGCACAGCCCCCTTTTTGAGGTTGGATGTGAACTGGATACCGGCGACACCCGGATGCCATTCGTACTTGCCGCTGTTCGTCTCGCTGCGCTCCGTGCAGCTGCTCTTGGTATAGCCGCCATGGTAGTGGAGCTGGCGTTCTTCCTTCACACCGGTCACCTTCAGGCATCGGCCGAAGTCCGGCGGCGACGCCAGCGTCGTGAAGGTGTTGTCTTCACCGTAGCCAGTGCCTGCGTTCGTGATCGCGACAACACGGAAGTGGTATGTCGTGATCGCATGCAGCTCCGACACCGGCGCTGACACCGCGACCGGTTCTTCGCCCGCGCCCGGCAGCGACGAGCACGGCGCGCTCGAACCGTAAGATTCGCTTTCACCGTATTCGAACTCGCACCCACTGACAGCCTCACCGTTGGGGTTCACGGTCGCATTGAGCGTCGCCGAGCTTTCCGCCACCGACGACGCGGTCCCGGTCACGGCCACCGGCGGTTCGCCTTCGAACACCCACGCACCACCCGTTTCACCATCGTCGTTGGGGCCGCCCATCAGCGCGGTATTCGCGTCGGCGGACAGTGCGACGCTGTAGCCGAAGTGGGCTTCGCCGATCTCTTCCTTGCCGCTCAGCTTCGCTCCCTGCTGGGTCCAGGTGACGTCTTCGCGCTTGAACACCCACGCCGCACCGTGGTTTTCGTCGTCGAAGAAGCCGCCGATCAGCGCTGTGCTGCCGTCGGAGGACAGCGCGACGCTGTAGCCGAACCAGCCGGCGCCGACCTCTCCTTTGCCGGTGAGCTTTGCTCCCTGCTGGGTCCAGCTGGCGTCTTCACGGGTGAACACCCACGCCGCGCCGCTGTCCGAGCGATCGAAGAAGCCGCCGACTAGCGCTGTGCTGCCGTCGGAGGACAGCGCGACGCTGTAGCCGAACCAGCCGGCGCCGACCTCTCCTTTGCCGGTGAGCTTTGCTCCCTGCTGGGTCCAGGTGGCGTCTTCGCGCGTGAACACCCACGCCGCACCGACGCCTTCGCTGTCATCCGCGGCCCCGATCAGCGCCGTGTCGCCGTCGGAGGACAGCGCGACATCGCACCCGAACAGGCCCTGGCCGGTCTCTTCTGCGGCGGTCAGCTTTGCTCCCTGCTGGGTCCAGGTGGCGCCTTCGCGCGTGAACACCCACGCCGCGCCGGCGCTTTCATGATCATAAGCCCCACCGATCAGCGCCGTGTTGCCGTCGGAGGACAGCGCGACGCTAAAGCCGAACCGGCCCGCGCCGGTCTCTTCGGCGCCGGTGAGCTTTGGCCCCTGCTGGGTCCAGATGGCGCCTTCGCGCGTAAACACCCACGCGGCACCCACGCCGCCACCGTCGCGGCTTGCCCCCACGAGCGCCGTGCTGCCGTCGGCCGATAGCGCCACGCTCCAGCCGAAGTGGCCTTCCCCGATCTCTTCCGTGCCGGTCAGCTTCACGCCCTGCTGGGTCCAGCCGCTGCCTTCGCGGGTGAACACCCATGCCGCCCCTGCGCCGTCGCCGTCGTAGGGCCCGCCGATCAGCGCGGTGCTGCCGTCGGAAGACAGCGCGACGCTATAGCCGAACTGGCCGTCTCCGGCCTCTTCCGTCCCGGCAAGCTTGGCCTGCTGGATGAACGGATCGATCCGCAGCGGATAGCGTGCGCCGCGCGTATCGACGTGGAGCGAGAGCTCAGCCCCCTGGAGCTGTAGCCAGGCGTGCACGGCGCGCCCGTTCGCGTCGGTGACGCGCAGGCCGGTGTAGCGCAGCACGGGCCGCCCGTCCTGCGTCAGTGTCACGCTCTGCCCGTCGGAGGCAAGTGCGGCGTGCGCGTTTCCGGACAGCGCCATCGCGAGCGTCAGCGTCCCGGCCTGGCGCTGCGCCGGGGCTGTGTCGATCGTGAAGCCCTGCTCGAGGCCCAGCGGCCCGTTCAGATACCACTCGCTGAGACCCGCGCGCTCGTACACGACGCGGTTGGACCGCGCGCGCGGTGAGACGTCGCCCACGGGCGCGAGCGCCCGGCCGTAACCCACGGCTCGGAGGCCGAGGCCGACGTGCACGCCCCCCGAGCTGACCGATACGCCGGCGCGATCGAAGTTGAGGCTGAGGTGCTGTGCCGAGCTGACCCCGGAGAACCCGTCGCCGGAGGCCTGCATCCGGTACGCGGGATCGTCGGCGCCCAGCCCCTGCGAGACCGACCCCTGCGCCGTCAACGGCAGGCTCGAGAGCCCGTGCCGCGCCGCGCCGCGGCGCGCGCTCGGCGCAAGCGCGGCCCGCTCGGCCGTCGCTGCATTTCCGTGTGAGCCCGGCGCGAGCGAGGTGAGCGTGCCGGCTAGGCCCTGAAGGCTCGTGCCGGCCAGGCCCGCGCAGAGCGACGCCGTCAGCACGATCGACACCAGCGCCGTCGCGATCAGCCCCCGCGAACAGCGCAGCCCGCGCGGCGCGTTCACCGCCAGCTCACCTGCACGTCCCTGCGCCGTCCGCACACCGCCGGCGGAGCCCGCCATCCTGCGCCTCCCCTCGTCGCCCTCTCCTTTACCAAGCAAGCGGTACCACCGAACCAGCGCCCTGTCAAGCATGCAGCCGTCGGACGGGGTGCTCGTGGCTGGACTGCGGGCCTCCGCACCAGGACGCCCGTGGCCGGACCGCGGCGCAGCGGCGCTCAGCTCATCATGTAGGGCGACCGTGGCCGCCCGCACACCCGCAACACTAGAGAGGACCTGAGCGATGGACGTCTTTCGCACCCCCGACGAGCGCTTCCAGAACCTAGCCGGCTACCCCTACGAGCCCCATTACGTCGAGGTCGACGGCCTGCGCCTGCACCACATCGACGAGGGCTCGGGCCCGACGGTGCTCTGCTTCCACGGCGAGCCCGACTGGAGCTATCTCTACCGGCACATGCTCGATCGCCTGGTCGCGTCCGGCCACCGCGTCGTATGTCCGGACCTGGTCGGCTTCGGGCGCTCGGACAAGCCGACCGATCAGCAGTGGTACACCTACGAGCGCCACGTCGAGCACGTCACGGGCCACCTCGCCCAGATCGATCTCGACGATGTCACGGTCGTGGTCCAGGACTGGGGGGGACCGATCGGCCTGCGCTGGGCGGTCGAGCACGCCGATCAGGTCGGGCGCCTGGTCGTGTTGAACACCGGCCTGTTCACCGGGCGCGTCAGCAAGGGGTTCATGGCCTGGCGCGAATTCGCCGAGCGCACGCCGGATCTGCCGATCGCCATGATCATCCAGGGCGCCACCACGACCGAGCTCGGGCCCGAGATCCTGGCCGGCTACGAAGCGCCCTTCCCGACGCCGGAGAGCAAGGCGGGCGCCCAGCGCTTTCCGCTGCTCGTGCCGCTCACCGCCGAGGACCCGGGCGCCGCCGAGATGGCCGCCGTTCAGGACGAGCTCTCGCGCTGGCAGAAGCCGGCGCTCGTGGCCTTCTCCGACAGCGACCCGGTGTTCCCCTACCCCCGCTCCGGCGAGGTCTTCACGCAGCTGCTGCCCGGGGCGGGCGAGCAGGTGCGGATCGAGGGCGCCGCGCACTTCCTGCAGGAGGACCGCGGCCCGCAGATCGTCGAGGCGATGCTCGAGCGTTTCGGCGTCAGTGCTTGAGCGCCGGGTCAGTGCCTGAGCGGGGGGTCAGTGCCTGAGCGGGGGGTCAGTGCCTCAGCGATGCGCTCGCCGTCGCTTTGAGCGTGCTTTCGCTCGCTTCGAGCGTTGCCTGCCAGCTTGCGCTAGCGGCCCCGGTGAAGGTCGCTTCCGACGAGCTCGAGGCGCCTTCTGCGATCGACAGCGAGCTGGCGCTGAGCGAGCAGCTGCTGCAGGTGTCGGTCAGTTTCACGGTCCTCGTACCCGAGCCGTGAGTCGCTTGCAGATTGCCCCATTCGTCGGTGAAAGCGAGCTTGAACAAGAACTTGCCTTCGCTGCCGAGCCCTTCGGCGGTGCATTCGAACAGGCAAGTGGCCGACGTTATCCTGCCCGCGGGTTCGGTACGAGCCGCGGTCCAGGCGATCCGTTTGTACGTGCCCGCCTTGACGTTGAAGGAGTTGGACACGCCTTCCAGGGACGTTCCTTCCTTGACCGTGAGCGTGCTGGCCGCGGCGTCGAACAGCTTCAGCCCGCTCGCTTTGCCGGCGCCGTTCGTGAACGTCACCGAGGTCGCGGTCGAGGGGTATTCGGGCGCGTGGCCGCTGGGCGAGTTGGCTGGACCGCTCCAGGCGAGCGTCTTGGCGCCGCTGTAGCTCGTGGCTGTGTTGCCGTACTGGTCTGCGGCCGTCAACGTCGCGCTGAGCGCGGTACCGGCGGTCTGTTCGGCGACCGTCGCGAAGCTGAACGACTTGGCCGCCGCCGCCACCACCACCAGCGAGGCGGTTCCTTTCAGGGTCGAGCCTTCTTTGACCGTGAGCGTGACCGAGGACACGGCGTCGAACAGGACGATTTCGCTGGCCGTGCCGACGCCGCCGGCGAACGTCACACTGGTCGCAGAGGACGGGTATTCGGGCGCGTGTCCGTTCGGTGAGCTGGCCGGGCCGCTCCAGGCGAGCGTCTTCGCGCCGCTGTAGCTGGTGGCGGCGTTACCGTATGCGTCGGTTGCCGTCACCGTCACGTTGAACGGGCTGCCAGCCGTTGCTTCGCTCGGAGCCGTGAGCGCGAACTTGCTCGTGGCGGCGGCTTTCACCGTCAAAGCCAGCCCCGTGCCGTTGCTGAGCGACCCTTCCTTGACCACCACGTGCGCCGTTTCGGCCTTGTACAGCTTCATCACCCCGTTTTTCGAGCTCGCCACGGTGGCTTTGCCTTCGGTGAATGTGATTTCGGTGGCTTGGCCAAAGAGCTTGCTCGTACCGGACTTGTCGACCACGGCGGGCTTCGAGCCGCTGCTCGATTCGCTCGCGCCTTCGAACAGCAGCGTGTGTGTCCCCGTATAACTGCGAACGGTGTTGTTGCTCGCGTCCTTCGCCGTGATCGTGAGGTTGTCCGCTTCGCCCGCGCTCGGCGTCGCGCTCGCTGCTTCGAGCACGAGGTGGGTCGCCGAGCCAAAGCTGACCGTCACGCCCTGTTCGGCGCTGGCGGCCGTCCAGGAGTGGTACACGGCTTTGACCACATATTTGTGCGAGCCAATCGCGACGCCGCTGTCGGTGCAGCCGGTCGCCGTGGACGGTGCGCTCACGCTCGGACAGTTCCCGCCCGGAGCGCCGCCGTCGCGTGTCACGTAGTACTCGACCGAGCCTTCGCCCGGCGCCGCGACGGACGACCAGCTCAGTTCCACCGTTTCCGCGCCGGCCGTCGCGTTCGAGATCGTCGGCGCGGTCAGCGTCGTCAGCGTCGCCAGCCCGCTTCCCTGCCCGGCCGCGCCCCAGTACGCCGAAGCGGGCGCTGTAGTCGCGCCGAGACCCAACGCGCTCGCGATCGCCAGGGCCACGGCGACACCACGGACGCGAGTCCCAGAGCGGGCGAGCGGCCCGGGCCCTGCTGTCGGCCCGGACCGCGCGCTCGACCGTGTGCACTCACGGTACATCGGTCTATCGCGCGATCGCCCGCTGTCGCTTGCAGCCCGCGTCCCTGCGAGCTAGGAGGCTTTGTACTTGAGCGTGATCGTCCCGCTCTTGCAGCCGTTCTGGTTTTCGGCTTCTTCTTTCATTTCCAGGTGAACCGTATATTCCTTGGTTTCACCGTGCGCAAGCACGACTTTCGGTTCCTGCGAGGCGGGCGAGACCACAAACCATGACTTCTTGCACGGTTCCGGTTCGGTTTCCTTGGACGTCTTTTCGACTTCGGCTTCGAGCTTCGTCAAGCGCTCGGGCTGGTTTTCGTCCTTGTTCTTGACCTTGACAATGACGGCGAGGTTTCCCGACGGGTACAGGCCGGAGACCGTGCTGCTGGTCACTTCGAAGCCGGCGCCGCCGGAGCTCGCGGTGACTTCGCCGTGGCCTTCACCGGTGCTCGTCCAGTAGGCGAATGCGGCGACGGCGGTCAGTGCAAGCAGCGCCACCGACGCGCCGAGCGCCAGCTTGGCTCGGCGGGTGTGCGTGAGGCGAGATACGAGTATGTGGGTACGCCGGGACATGGCGACAGAATCCTTTGCTTTGGGGTTTCACTCGCCGGGCGGCTGGGCTATCTGCGAGAGACCCCTGGCTTTGCGAACCCGCCTCGCGGCGGGGGTGCTCTTTTCCGGACCGCTTCCAGATGCGCCCGGCTCTCCAGTGCGATGAAGGACTTGGCGCAGGTCTGGCATCGGACGGCGGCGACCCGCGCATAAGAAGCTCTTCGACTTTCAAACAAACGTCCGTCGTGCTGCTGGCCAAGGCGTCCACAGAACGTCTACCGCCATACATGGCCACTGGACAGAACGTCCAAAAGTCCCAGCCGTCGCGCGGGCCCGAGACGACAGCGCGGGCTCGCGAGACGACAGCGCGGGCTCGCGAGACGACAGCCCTCCGGGCCGAGGCCCACTAGGCTCGATGCTCGGATGCTGCAGAGGCTCGCAATCGCCTGGATGTTCAACACGATCGCCCTGTTCGTGGCGACCTGGCTGCTGTCAGGCCTGAGCTACGGCGATGACTGGTGGGCGCTGCTCGTCGCCGGTCTCGTGTTCACGCTCGCCAACTACTTCGTCAAGCTGCCGCTCGCGTTCCTCTCGATCCCGTTGATCATCGTCACGCTCGGGCTGTTCTACTTCCTGATCAACGTCTCGATGCTCTACCTCACCGCCTGGATCGTGCCCCAGTTCACGATTCAGACGTTCTGGTGGGCCGTGTTGGCCGCGATCATCGTCAGCGCCGTCAACGGCGTCCTGCACGTGCTGTTCGGGAGTCCCGGCGAGCACGCACGGCGTACTACGCACGCGGCGCCGCGAAGCTGAACGTCAGTGTGGCGCCCTTCGGGATCGCCCGCACCGCGTTCAGCATCACCGTGTACAGCGAGCCGCCGAGCGAGTATTTCCCGCCGTAGAGCTGATATGCCCCCTTGATCGTCTTTGGCTTGGCGACCACGCCCGTGAGCTTCAGGTCGGTGTCCGAGAGCGCGATCCGCAGCTTCTCACGGCTCGCGCCGCCGGCGACCGAGACGACCGCCCGGCACGAGCTCGCGCCCCCTTTGCAGACCAACGAGCGCGTCCTGCCGGCCGCCCGGCCCGGGGCTGCGCCTGCCAGGCCGGGAGCGGCGAGCGACGCCATCGAAAGCGCAACGGCAACCGCGGCAGCGATCGTCACCGGGGCGATCCCACGGGCGCGCACCCGCGCGGGCGCGCGCGGGTCAGCGTTCGCGTTCGCCCTGGCTCCGGCGTTCGGCCTGGTGGTGTCGTGTAGCGAGCAGGCGCTCATTTGCGGACACGGATACCACAACAGCCCGTTCGAGTGCAGGCAGCCCATTCGAGCGCGGGCGGCCCGTCGGATACAGACAGCCCATCCGATCGCATCCGCGGCGCCGGTTACGGTAGCGCCGTGGATCGCCGCATACAGCTCCTGTGCGCGTGGTCCGGTCCAGTGTCGCTGGTGGTGTTCGTGGTCGGGTTCTGGTTCATCGCGGGGCTCGTTCCGCCGCCGTCAGCGAGCGACGGCGCGCTGCGGATCGCCGCCTTCTATCGCGAGAACGCCAGCCAGCTGCGTGCCGGGCTGCTCGTGGCGATGATCGCCTCGCCGCTGCTCGTGCCGTTCATCGTGCTGCTCACGCTCCAGATCAAGCGCAGCGCGCCGCAGTTGGCACCGCTCGCGTACATCCAATTGGTGTGCGGCGCCGTGCTGATGCTCGCGATCCTGCTGCCGGTCGTCCTGATGGCCGTGGCCGCCTTCAGGCCCGAGCGCGCGCCGGGCCTGACGCAGCTGCTCAACGACTCGGCCTTCACGCTGCTCTTGTGGGCGTTCTCTCCGGCGACACTCGAGTTCGTCGCGCTCGCGCTCGTGGCGTTCCTGGATCGCGGCGAGCAGCCGCTGTTCCCGCGCTGGATCGGCTACTTCGATCTGACCGTCGCGATCGTGTTCGTCGCCGGGGCGCCGACGCTGTTCGTCAAGACCGGACCGTTCGGCTGGGACGGCGCGCTCGCGTTCTGGGCGGTTCTGGTCGCGTTCGGCCTGTGGATCGGAATCACGTTCACGATGATGCTGCGCGTCATCGAGCGCGAAGCCTAGTCGCGCGCCGCTGGCACCGTCGGTGCAAGGTCCCCCAGGCCCCGCATCAACGTCTCGACCGCGACCTTGTGGGCATCGCAGATGCGGCCGAGATGCAGCAGCGAGTCGGTCTCCGCTGCGACCTCGCCATCGCCGAGGCGCAGCACGAGCGGGATCCCGGGCGACAGGTCGCTGGCCGCCAGCCCGACCGCGACGTTCACCAGATCGGCCGACGTCACCGCCGCCACGGCCGAGCAGCTGCGGATGCCCGCGCGGATCAGCGTCTGGCGATCGTCGCCGCGGCCGATCGCCACCGGAATCCCGGCCGCGCGGGCGAGACGAACGCACGGCGCCTCGGGGTCGCGCTCCACACCGAGCACCGCCACCCCGCGCGCGCGCAGCTGCTGCGCGAGGCGAAACCCCACCTGCCCGAAGCCGACCAGCAGCACGTGATGGCGCGCCGGCGCCGCGCACGGACCCAGCAAGGTCGTCAGGCGCGGCTGGCTCAGGCGGCGCACCAGCGCCGCGGTGAACACTGCGACCAGCAGCAGCGCGGCCAGCAGGTCGAGCACGGCCAGCGCCTTGTACCAGGTGGGCGCGGACGTAGCACCCGGCGTGCCGGCCACCGTGGCCACCGAGCGCGTGCTGAAGTAGAACGCGTTCACGACACCCTCGTGCAGCGCGACCATCCCGATCGCCACGTCCACCAGCAGCGCGAGCACCAGCCCGGCGCCGGCGTACACGAGCAGCCTCAGCGCATCGTCCACCAGGCGAATCCCGTGGCGCCCGCGCGCGATATCGCCGGCGGCCATCGCGACGCATTGCTCGGCCAGCTCGCCGGCCACCAGCTCCGACGGCGCGACCACGTGCACCTTCGAGACCACGTGCTGAAGCTCGCGCCTGATCGTCTTGTCGAACATCGTCACCCACAGCGGCAGATCCGGACGCACGTGCGCGCTCAGCAGCGTCAGCCGCAGCGACAGCACATCGTCGCGCGAGACGATCACCACGGCCTGCCAGCGGTCCTCGCCGAGCATCGCCGAGATCTCGCTGTCGCTCAGCGCCATCGCCGAGTCGGCGGCGATGCCCGCCTGCTCCAGCCTGCGCATCAGCGCGGCGCCCAGCCCGGCCACCTCGCCGAGGACGAGCACCGCCCGCCCGTGCGACCCGCCGCTCAGCGACGGCTCACTCGAAGCTCCACCTGCCATACCAGGATGTACTGCGGACAGGCCCGCATCGGTGGGCACACAGGTCGCTCGAACGCCCGTAAGGCCGTTCGTCCCGGAGCGAGCGCCCGGTAGGACACCGCGACCGCGCCGGCCTGGCGATCCACACCACCCCGCTGGCGCAGCAGGTGCGCGCCCACCTGCGTCGGCACGCTCCAAACGCCCCCCGGCGTTCGCAGCTCGACAGCGACCGTCCAGCCGACGCCGACCCCGATCGTGCGACCGCCGGAGCTGCGCGTGAGGCAGACGCTGCGCCCGCCCGCCCGGCACGTCGGGCCCGCAGCCGCCGAGCGGTAGCCACGCGGCGTCGTCGCGTGGGGTGTGTGCGCACGGGCAGCGCTGCCCCCGCAGGCCCCGAGCAGCGCCAGGATGCCCGCGCAGGCCCAGGCCCCAGCTGTGTGCGCGATCTGCATGGCCGTGCTCAGAGCCTAGCCCTGGCGGCTTCGCGCGCAAGCGCCCTGCCGGTCCCAGCCTCGAAGCGGGTTTCGCGATCCGCAGCAGCTAGGCTCAGGCCATGAGCTGGAGAAAGCCCGCGCGCGCGATGCGAGTCGCGATCTACGAGGAAGGCGAAACCGTTCACCACTACTGGCGCGCTGAGGATCACAACGGCGACATCGTGTGGCGCAGCGCGGCCCCGCCGGCCGATAACTCCTCGGCAGACGCGATCAGCACCGCCGAGCTGCTCACCGCGATCGAGACCTCGCTCAAGGAGCGCCGTCGGGCCAGCCGGGGCCGCAGGTTTCACCTCTAGCTCGCGCGGCACAAGCTCGTGCCCGGGATCACACGCCCGGGATCTGGTCACAGCCCTCCGAGCATGACCAGATGTTCCCGGGCGCGGCCCATACCTCCGGATGTGGCCGAGGCCGCCGGTGCGGGGGCCGCACGCTGATGCGGCCCCCAATACTGGCTATGAACCCCCGCCTTCTTCTTCGTGGCCGGTGAATTCGATCACCTGCTGGAAGGTCGAGCGGTTGGTCCAGCGCATCGTGTACGGCAGCAGGCCGGGCGCGAAGGTGATTCGCACCTTCGGTCCCTTCCACGCGCTCGGGTCCGATCCCTGCTGTGCGGCCAGCGGTTCGATCGCCTGCTGGATCGCCGCCCACAGCGAGGCGCTGCACGCTTCGAGGTTGCCGTTCCCGCAATACTCGCGACTGTACGCGCCTTCGACATGCTGGCCCAGCTCGCTGCGCAGATCCTTGGACACGTACCCGTACCAGCCTCCGCCGAATGACGATCCCCCCGAGTTGCGCGGGTTGTCCGGAGGGCTCAGCGATGCGAATTCACCGAGCTGTTCGCCCAGCACCGGCGCCAGCACCGCCTCGGCGATCGGCGTCCACACGGCTTCCATGACCGCGGCCCCGGCTGCTCTGGGCCGATTCGGGCCGAGCAGGCTGGCACCTTCTTCGGCCCACGCATTGAGCACGCCGACCGCTTCTTCAGCCAGCGTGCTCGGCGCTGTGCCGTGGGCGAGCACCTGCTTGATGATCGGCCAGTCCTCGACCGCGCGCAGGTCGGTGGTCGCTGCCTTGTTCATGACCGAGACGTCGTTCGCCTCGGTCATTTCGTTGGTGAACCCGGTGTACAGCTGCACACGGTGCACCGGACCGTAATCGAAGTTGTCCGAGGCCGCACCCCATTCGGGCGCCGGCTTGTTGTTCCAATTCAGGAACAGGTCACTGGCAGGATCGACCGCGTGCGGGTGCTGATCCTGGGAGAGGAACCCGCGCCAGTTGTATTCGCCGTTGCCGAGCGTCGGCAAACTCGGGTTGGTCCCCGGCGCCAGCACCGGCAGTCGGCCCGTCGAGAAGTAAGCGATGTTTTCGCTGTCCAAATAGGACATGTTGAACGTCGTCTCGAGTTTGTTGGCAGCTTCGAAGAACTGCTCCGGGTTGTGCACCTTGTTCGAGTCCAGCGCGCTGAACGCCAGCTCGCCGGCGGGCTCGCGCCCACGGGTCGTGCGGTCGTTGGCGATCGCATACGGGGCCCCTTTGACGGTGACTGTGCCGCTGACGGGACCGTACACGCTTTCTTTGAAATACACCTCGTGTTCGGGTTCGCCCCCGGCAGCGCCGAGCGTGCCGGCGTCGAAGGTGCTCATCTTGATGCATGCGCCTTCGTATTCGTAATATTCGCTTTCGCGCGTCACCGTGCCGTCTTCGGGGTTGCACAGCTTCAGCAGGAACTGCTGGACGTTCTCGTTGTCGGCGCTCGTCAGGCTCCAGGCGAAGTCGCTGCCGCGTCCGATGAACACGTACGGAGAGATCGGCGCGATGATCCCCTCGGCGTCGATGCCGCCACCGCGCAGCTCGCCCTGCATGACGATCTCCGGGTAGAAATACCCCAGCTGCGGGCCCATCACCGCGAGCGGATGTTTGGCCTTCGTCTTGCCCGCGCCCACAACCAGGAAGTTCGACGCTTTGCGCCGCGACGCGCGGGTCACCTGAGCGGCCTGGACCGCTGACGCGCTCATCGAGCCCGGGTCGATCACGAGCGCTCCCGGCTCCGGACCCGTCGGTTCCTGGTCGTAGGGGAACGGTTCGGTGGTCGTCACCGGCGCTTCGGGGTCGTTGGACTCGCGCATGTCGCGATACACCTTTTCGCCTTCACTGGTCCCAAGCTTCTGCTCGAGCTCGGCGAGGAAGTTCGAGTCGGCGACTTCCTGGCCGCCCCCGTTACCGAAGATCGAGCCGATGAACGCAAAGCCCGCGATCGCGTCCCCCACGGTGACGTGCGGCAGGCGCTCGTCTTCCGGAAGCAGTTCCTCGAACGCGTTGATCCCTTCGGCCCAGTTTGTCAGGTCTTCGAGCACCTGTTCTCCTTCGGGCCCGGCTTCCAGCAGCACGTGCTTCTGTTCTTCGACGAACTTCACCGCCTGCGCGCTCGGCGTGAACGAGCGCCCGCTCAGCAGCAGTTCGAAGGCGTTGATACCCGGAATGCTCAGTGCCGCTGCATACGCCGGCCCGAGGCCAAGACGCAGCAACAGGCCGCGGTCCTGCGCGGCCACCCAGCCAGAGCCGAACATCACTTCGGCGCGACTCCCGCCGAAGATGTGCGGAATGTCGTACTTGTCGCGCCAGATTTCCAGGCCGGGAAGCGGTGTGAACTCGAGCGTCTCGCCCGGTTCGCCGGGTTCGGTGAACTTCTCCGAGACATAGTTCTTTTCCAGCTTGCGCCTCGTCACGTTGCCGCGCAACGGCGTCAGTTTGTTGTACAGCCTGCCCTGATCGGTCGAGAATTCGTTGGGCGGAAGGTTGCCTTCCTGGCCGGGCGCGAGGATCTGAAACGCTCCGCCCGAGTAGTCCGTCACAGCGCCCGCCGGGGCCGCCGCGATCGCCAGCAGCAGTGCCGCCGATGCCAGGCCGCCGAGCACCGGCCGCCAACTCCAACCAATTCTGCGCGCCCCCACCGAAACACGCCCGCTCCGCGCCCTGACCGACAGACGCCTCGATACCGGCACGCTCACAAAGGGCTTCCCGATCGCTCGCATCCTCGCCTCCCAGCTGCCCGGCATGAGGACCGGGCCGATCGCTCAACCTCCCCGGCGTCCGATCCTATCACCAGCCCGCCGGCGCGGATGTCTGCGCGCGGAGCCTCGCGACCATGGCCGGCCGGCACGCGCACGGCTGACGCCGCGCCGGTCTCGGCGCGGCGTCCGAGTCACGGCACGCGAAGCGGGCGCCCCCATGCCGGCCGGGCGTCCGCGATCGCATGCAAAACGGCTAGGAGGCCAGCGCCTTCTGCTTCATCTGGTCGAACTCCGCCTGCGTGATCGTGCCGTTGTCGAGCAGTTCCTTGGCTTTGGCGATCTGCTGCGCCGGATCGTCCTTCGCCGCCACGGACTGGACGTACTGGTCGAATTCCGACTTGGCGGCTTCCTGTTGTTTGACGGCCCGTTCGGTCATCCCCTTGTGCTCGATGATTATGTAGATGAACACGCCGAAGTAGGGGATCACAATGATGAAGATCAGCCACAGGACCTTGATGACCCCCGACGTTTCGTGGCGACGGAAGATGTCGGCGATCACGGTGAACAGCAGCCAGATCCAGACGATGAACGCGAAGAACACGAGCATCGTCCAGAAGACTTCGAGAAACGGATAGCTTTCTACGACTGCGAGCATCATGAGGTCCTTTGCGTTCGAGGGAGAGGAGCGGGCGATTGCGCTCCGCCGCCAGAGCCTATCCCACGCTCATGCGGCAGGTCGGCGGCCGCTCACCGGCGGATATCGCCGAGATGCGGGTGCGGCCGGTACAGTGCGCAAGCGATGACCGGCGCCCTCTACCGGCTCGCGCAGTTCTGCATTCGCCACCGCTTCGCGGTGCTGGCCGTTTGGCTGATCGTCACGATCGCGGTCGTCGCGCTGTCGCACGCGCTCGGCGAAACCACCAGCGAAAACCTCGCACTGCCGGGCACCGACAGCCAGCGCGCCACCGACACGCTCGAACGCTCGTTTCCCGACCAGGCGCACGGGACGAGCCCGATCGTGCTGCACGCCCGCAACGGAAAGCTGACCGAAGCCAAGTACGCCGACGCCGTCGACCAGGCCGCCGCGGCCGTCGCCAAGGCGCCGCACGTGGCGTCGGTCGTGAACCCGCTCACGCCACAGGGCGCCAGCGCGCTCAGCAAGGATCAGAAGACCGGCTACCTGTCGGTGACGCTCGCCGTCAGCCCGGGCGAACTGTCGGTCGAAGAAGCCCAGCAGATCATCGACGCCGCCGATCCCGCGAAGGCTGCCGGCCTGCAGGTCGAGACCGGCGGCCAGCTCGGCCAGAAGGTCTCCAAGCCGGCGACCGAGTCGAGCGAGCTGATCGGAATCGCCGCCGCAATGGTGATCTTGACGCTCACCTTCGGGACCGTCGTCGCGATGCTGCTGCCGATCCTGAACGCGATCGTTGCGCTGCTGCTCTCGCTCGCGATCGTCCGCCTGCTCGGTCACGTCATGACGGTCCCGTCGGTGGCGCCGACGCTCGCGACGATGATCGGGCTGGGCGTCGGGATCGACTATGCCCTGTTCATCGTCACGCGCCATCTGCGCGGCCTCGATGACGGTCTCGAGCTGCGCGAGTCGGTCGCGCGCGCCGCTGCGATCTCGGGCGGCGCGGTCTTCTTCGCCGGGGGCACCGTCACGATCGCGCTCGTATCGCTCGCCGTCGCCGGGATCCCGCTCGTGACCACGATGGGGCTGATGGCGGGCGTCGCCGTCGTCGTCGCGGTGCTGGCCGCGCTCACGCTGCTGCCCGCCGGACTTGCGATCAGCGATGCCCACATCCGCTCCTTGCGTGTTCGCACGCCGCCGCCCGCTTCCGCCGCGCGCACCGGCGTGTGGGCCAAATGGGCCAATGGCATCGCCCGGCGGCCCGCCCTTGCGGGGCTCGCGGCGCTGGCGATCCTGATCCCGCTGACGATCCCGCTGCTGTCGCTGAACCTCGGCCAGCAGGACATCGGCGCGCTGTCCACGTCCACCACCGCCCGGCGCGCCTACGACCTGCTCGCCGAGAACTTCGGACCCGGCGCAAACGGCCCGCTGACGATCACCGTCACGCTCGGCACGCCGGCGATGCCCTCGTCGTCGGGCGCGTCGTCAGCGGGGTCGTCGGGCGCCGCGTCCTCGGCGAGCGCCGCGCCATCTTCCTCGTCGGCCGCGTCGCAAGCCGCCCAACAGGACCCCCGCGCGACCGACCCGCGCCTGCAGAAGCTGCAGAAGGACGTCGCCGCGACCTCCGGCGTGGCCAGCGTCACCCCCTACCAGATCGACAAGGCGGGCACGGCGGCCTACTTCAACGCGATCGCGACCACGGCGCCGTCGGACACCGCGACCGCGCAGCTCGTCGAACGCCTGCGCTCCAGCACGATCCCGAGCGCCGAGGCCGGCACCGACATGACCGCGCACGTCGGGGGCAGCACGGCAGGCTACGTCGATCTGGCCTCGCGCATCTCGGACAAGCTCCCGCTGCAGATACTGGTGGTGATCGCGCTCAGCTTCGTGCTGCTGATCATCGCGCTGCGCACCGTCGTCGTACCGGCGCAGGCCGCCGTCATGAACCTGCTGTCGATCGGAGCCTCCTACGGCGTGCTCACCGCGGTCTTCCAGTACGGCTGGCTCAGCGGCCTGATCGGCCTCGAAGGATCGGTCCCGATCGTCTCCTACGTGCCGCTCTTCATGTTCGCCGTGCTGTTCGGCCTGTCGATGGACTACGAGGTGTTCCTCGTCAGCCAGATCGAGGAACACGCACACGCCGGTGAGGACAATCGCGACTCGGTCGTCTCCGGGCTCGTGACCAGCGCGCGCGTCATCACTGCCGCCGCGCTGATCATGGCCTTCGTGTTCGGCAGCTTCGTGCTCAACGGCGACCCCACCGTCAAGCAGTTCGGCGTCGGCCTGGCCGTCGCGGTGATCCTCGACGCGTCGGTCGTGCGCTGCTTGCTGGTGCCCTCGTTGATGCTGATGATGGGCCGCCTCAACTGGTGGATGCCCCGCTGGCTCGACCGCGCCGTTCCGGACATCAACCTCGAGGGCGCGCAGTACTTCTCGCACGCCGCGACGCCCGGCTCCGGGGCCGCGCCGGTGCCGGCGGCGGCAAGCGCGCGCTCGGAGGGGTGATCGCGCCGACGGGCCGAGCCGCCGAGCGGGGCGAGGCCCGCGCGAGGACCGCCCGCGCGAGGCCCGCGCGCGCGACGATCGCCCTCCGCTCAGCGCACGTGCGCGTGCGCGTGCGGCGGCCCCTCAGCTGATCGCCGGCAGCCGGTACTTGCGCGTGTCCGGGCAGCGCTCGAGCAGGCCCAGCTCGACGAGCGTCAGCGCGTACCGATGGGTCGTCGACGGGCTCATTCCGAGCTCGTCCGCGATCTCGACGATCCCGCGCTCGTCGCCGCCCGGATCGAAGCAGCTCAGAAGCAGCAAGCCGCGCAGCAGCGAGCGGGAGAAGCGCGGGTCGACCGTGTCGATCGGTGCGGGCCCGGCGATCGACAAACTGCTCTCGTCGGCGTCTCGGTCTGTGCCGACGCGGCCGGCCAGCGCATCCACGAGCAGCTCGGAGATCCCTGGCGCGCGGCTCGTCCCGGCGGCGCGCACGACCTGGTCCACCTGTGCCGGCGACAGGGTGATCGAGATGGAGGAACGCTTTCGATTTTTCATACCGTCATCATGGCAATGAGGACTAATGTCTACAAGGCTGTTTCTGTCTGGCGAACCGGACGCCGCGCGCCTGTTGACAGCGAAGGCAGCGTGGTGGCGCCGGGCGCGCCAGCGCCCCCGCCCCCGCGCGGTCTGGGTACTCTCAGCGCTGACTTGTCGATCACGGTCACACTCCCCGATGGAACGCCGCTCGAGCTGCCCGACGGCGCGAGCGGCGCCGACGCCGCGGCCGCGATCGGGCCGGGGCTCGCGCGCTCGGCCCTGGCGGTCGAAGTCGGCGTCGACGGTCTCGGGGCCGCGCCGGACGGCGCCGACGCTGGAGCGAACGCGCTCGAGACGGGGACGGACACAGACGCAAGCCCCAGGGGCGCGGACACAGACGCGGGCCCTGGTCACTCGGCAGCCGGCCAGCTGGCGGAGCTGCGCGATCTCGCGCGCCCGCTGCCGAACGGTGCGCGCATCTCGATCATCACCGAGCGCAGCGAACCGACTGCGCTCGCCCTGATCCGCCACGACGCGGCCCACGTGTTGGCCGCGGCCGTGATGGAGCTCTATGAGGGTGTCAAGATCTCGATCGGGCCGGCGATCGAGGACGGCTTCTACTACGACTTCGAGTTCCCGGAAGGCACCGTCGTCTCCGAGAGCGACTTCGCCAAGATCGAACAGCGCATGCGCGCCCACGTGAAGGCCGCGGAGCCCTTCGAGCGCGAAGACGTGCCCGTCGAGCAGGCCCGCGAGCGCTTCGCCGCTGAGCACCAGGACTACAAGGTCGAGCTGATCGACGACCTCGTGCGCGCGTCACAGCCCGGACTCCCGCTGCGCGACGGCAGTCCCGGCGCGACGGCACGCGCCGACGCCGGGCGCGAGCCGCTGCGAACCGTCTCCTTGTACACCAACGGCCCGTTCACCGATCTCTGCCGCGGACCGCACGCCCCCAGCACGGCGAGCGTCAAGGCGTTCAAGCTGAGCTCGGTCGCGGGCGCATACTGGCGCGGCGACTCGACCCGCAAGATGCTCACCCGCATCTACGGCACCGCGTTCTTCTCGAAAGCCGCGCTCGACGAGCATCTCGAGCGCATCGAGCAGGCCAAGGCGCGCGACCACCGCAAGCTCGGGCGCGAGCTCGACCTGTTCACATTCTCGGAGGTCTCTCCGGGCGCCGCGTTCTGGCTGCCGGCGGGCACCAAGGTGTTCAACACGCTCGTCGGAGTCTCGCGCGAGATGGGCGCCGAACGCGGCTACACCGAGGTCAAGACCCCGCAGATCTTCGATGCCGAGCTGTGGAAGACCTCGGGGCACTGGGGCCAGTACCGGGAGAACATGTTCACCTTTCAGGTCGAGGAGCGCGACATGGCGATCAAGCCGATGAACTGCCCCGGCCACGCGCACCTGTTCGGCATCCGCCGGCACTCCTACCGCGACCTCCCGGTGCGCTACTCCGAGCCCGGTCTGCTGCACCGCAATGAGGCCTCCGGCGTGCTGCACGGGCTCTTGCGCGTGCGCCACTTCGCCCAGGACGACGCCCACATCTTCTGCACCGAAGACCAGGTTCCAGACGAGCTCAGGGGCTGTCTGGAGATGGCTTTCGCGACCTACGACCTGTTCGATCTGGAGGTCCGCCTCGAGCTGTCCACCCGCCCGCAGGTGCGCAGCGGCAGCGACGAGCTGTGGGACCGCGCCGAGGCGCAGCTGGCGCGCGCTCTCGACGACTACGGGCTCAGCTACGAGCTCAACCCCGGCGACGGCGCCTTCTACGGGCCGAAGATCGACATGCACATGACCGACTCGCTCGCCCGCTCCTGGCAGCTCGGCACAGTGCAGCTCGACTACTCGATGCCCGAACGCTTCCACCTGAGCTACACCGGCGCCGACAACGCAGACCACACACCGGTGATGATCCATCGCGCGCTGTTCGGCTCCTACGAGCGCTTCATCGGCATCATGCTCGAGCACTACGCCGGCCAGCTGCCGCTGTGGCTGGCTCCCGTGCAGGCGATTGTGCTGCCGATCTCCGACCGCTTCAACGACTTCGCGGCCAAGATCCGTGCGCGCCTGCGCTCGACCGGCGCAGCGACCGAAGTCGACGAACGCGGCGAGTCGATCGCACGCAAGATCCGCGAGGCCGAGCTGCGCAAGATCCCCTACATGCTGATCGTGGGTGAGCGCGAGGCCGCAAGCGACACCGTCTCGGTGCGCGCGCACGGGGGCGCCGAGGAGGGGAGCGTCCCAGTCGGCGAGTTCGCTGAGCGTTTGCGGCGCGGGATCGCGCGCGCGAGCTCGCATACGCCGTCGGAGTCGGGCGCTGCCTCGCCCTCGCAGACCGCGTAGGCGCTGCGGAAAGCGGGTCACCGTTACCGAAAAGAGGGTTGCGCGGGGGCCACGTCCCGCTATACTCGGCCGCCTTGGAACTCCGCAAAGTCCTTCAAGCGCTGCACACAACGGTCGCGTCCGCTTGACGCACGGCGAGCACAGCTAGTGCCGGTACCGCGCAGGTTCGACCGGCGCCCGCCCGAGCGGGACCAGACGAGGATCAACGACCGCATTCGCGTACCCGAGGTGCGCGTCATCGACGACGAAGGCAAGCAGGTCGGGGTGATGAAGACCCCGGACGCGCTGCGTTTCGCGCAGGAACGGGAGCTCGATCTCGTCGAGGTCGCCCCCGAGGCGCGCCCGCCCGTGTGCCGCGTGCTCGACTACTCCAAGTACAAGTACGAGCAGGCGCAGAAGCAGAAGCAGGCCCGTAAGCACCAACAGCAGATCACGGTCCGCGAGATCAAGTTTCGCCCGAAGATCGCGCAGCACGACTACGACACCAAGAAGCACCACGTCGAGCGTTTCCTGCGCCACAAGGACAAGGTGAAGGTCACGATCATGTTCCGCGGTCGCGAGGTCACGCATCCCGAGCGCGGCACCGCGATCCTCGACCGGCTGGCCGAGGAGCTCGCGGAGCTCGGCGTCGTCGAGCAGCGCCCGGTCCAGGAGGGCCGCAACATGACGATGTTGCTCGCGCCCTCCAAAGCGGTGCTGGCCGGCCGTGCCGATTCAGCGCTCACCCCCGACGCCGAGGACGCTTCGCAGCCCGCGGAGGCGCTCGGCGGCAACGGCGCGAGCCCGGACGCGAGCGGCGTCAGCCCAGAGCCAGGCGCCCCGAGCCCGGATGCAGGCGAGGCGAGTGCGCAGCAGAGCCCACCTGCTGACCAGATCTCCGCCAACGGCGCCAGCGAGAACGGCTCCGGTGGCGCGCCGGCCGAAGGCGACGTCGCGAACGGCGGCGCGACCAGCGCGGTGACCGATGCTGGAGGCCCGCCGACGGCCGCCCAATCCGCCGGCGCCGGCACCGACGCGCCGGCGTAACCGCGCACGACGAGCGTTCGCGACGCGCTCCCGCGAGGCGCTGTCGTCCCTGGCCATGGGTCAATCGTCCCGTTGAGCGACCCACGCGCGCGCGCACGCGCGCGTGGGTCGATGCGGAGGCGCGCGATCTATCCGGGGTGTACGGCGGGATGGTCGGGTGTGCGGCGCGTTGGTCGCGGCAGCTTGGTCTTGTGGGGGCGCGGGGCACGTTGGCCGTGCAGGGATGTGCGGTGGGGCTGGTCGTGTGGGGGTCCGAGCCCGGTTGGTCGTATAGGGGTGTGCGGTGGGCCGGCGCGGCAGGTTGGTCGTGTTTTTGTGCGGCGCACGCGCGCGGGCACGCATGCGCGCGCGGGTGCGCGTGCGCTCATGCGGCACGCCTGCCTCCGGCCTGCCGCTCCGAGCTGCGGGCCGCCCACACTCCGCTGGTGGGTCCGCCGCCGACGCTTCCGGCCAGGGTTCTCCGGCGTGTCATACTCTTGCGTCCCGATGCCAAAGATGAAGACCCACTCCGGCGCCAAGAAGCGCTTCAAGCTGACCGCCAAGGGCAAGGTGCGCGGACGGCACGCCTTCACCAGTCACATCCTCGAGAAGAAGTCGCCGAAACACAAGCGTGCTCTCTCGCGTCCGATGGCGCTGTCGGCCGACGACACGCCGCGCGTCAAGAGGCTGCTCGGTGCCGGCACGAGCCGCGGCTCGAAGGGTGCGCCGCCGCGCACGAGCGCGGGCAAGCGTGCGGGAGGTGGCGCGTGACTCGCGTGAAGCGGTCGGTGCACGCCCGCAAGAAGCGCCGGGCGACGCTCGAGTTGACGAAGGGCTTCCGCGGCGAGGCGCACTCGAACTACAAGCGCGCCAAGGAGGCCCTGCTGAAGGCGGATTCCTACGCCTACCGGGACAGACGTAAACGCAAGCGCGACTTCCGGCGGCTGTGGATCGTGCGCATCGGCGCTGCCGCAAGGCAGAACGGCATGAGCTACTCCCAGTTCATGCACGGGCTTCAGCTTGCCGGCGTGGAGCTCGACCGCAAGATGCTCGCGGACATCGCGGTACGCGACGCGGACGCGTTTCGACGTTTGGCCGAGACCGCCCGCGAGGCGTTGCCGTCGGCTGCCTGAGCACAGCAGCCGCGACGGCAAAACTCCCGGGCGTCGATCCTCCACAGGACGGCGCCCTTTTTAGTGCTCGCCTCGCGGAGCAGTCCCGTCCCAAGCAGCGAGGATGATCTCGAAGACCTCGACCCCCCGAGCCACGCCAATGACGATCATCGCCTCACCTCACAACCCAGGCCTGAAGACGCTCCGGCGGCTGCGGACCAAGCGCGGGCGCGCGCAGAGCGGCAGGTTCTTCGCCGAGGGCGAGGACCTGATCGCGGCCGCCGCCGCTGCCGGCCGCGCTGCGCTGGACGGCTATCGCGTCGCCGGCAGTCGCGTCGGGGGCGTGAGCTTCCACGACGTCGAGCCCGAGCTGCTCGCAACGGTCTCGACGCTCGGTTCGGGAACCCGCGCGATCGGCGTGTACGAGCAGCGTTGGCTGCCGGCGCCGAGCGGACCGGTGTGCGTGTACCTGCACGGCGTGCGCGATCCCGGCAACGTCGGCACGGTGATCAGGAGCGCCCTGGCATTCGGCGCCGCAAGCGTTGCGTTCGGCGCCGATTGCGCCGATCCGTTCTCACCGAAGGCGGTACGAGCCAGTATGGGAGCGATCTTCGCGGTCGACCTCGCACGCGTCGCGAATCCGGTCGAGCTGCCGGGAGAGCGGGTGGCACTCGTAGCCGGCGCCGGCGAGTCGCTCGCGGTGGTGTCGGAGCGGTTGACCGGCGCCCCGGCCGTGTCGCTGCTGGTCGGCGCGGAGCGAACGGGTATCGAGCCGGCCGCGCTCGCGTGCTGCCAGCACGTCGCGCACATCCCGATCGCCGCCGACTCGTTGAACGCGGCGATGGCGGCGACCGTGGGCCTGTACGAGCTCGCGCGGGCTCGACCATCTAGGGTCCGGGCCTCATGATCGAGCGGATCGAGCAGCTGCGCCAGCAAGCGCAGACGGCCATCGCAGAGGCATCCTCGAGCCAAGTCCTCGAAGAGCTGCGCGTACGCTTTCTCGGACGCAAGGCCGAGCTGCCGCAGCTGCTGCGCGGGGTCGCGCAGCTCGAGCCCGGCGAACGAGCCGCCGTGGGGCGCGCGGCCAACGAGGCTCGTCAGGCGCTCGAAGCGTTGCTCGGGCAGCGCGAGCGCGAACTGGGCGAGGCCGAGCTGCAGGACAGTCTCGCCGGCGAGCAGATCGACGTCACGCTTCCGGGAAGCCCGGCGCAGCCGGTCGGGCGCCTGCATGTGCTCACGCAGACGATGCGCGAGCTGCAGGACATCTTCCTCGGGCTTGGGTTCACCGTGCTCGAAGGGCCGGAGGTCGAGACCGTCCACTACAACTTCGACGCGCTCAACCACAGCCCCACGCACCCGGCGCGCGCTCGCACCGACACCTTCTACCTCGACGTTCACGAGCCCACCGAGAACGCAGCCGCGACGCGAGACGGCGCGCGCGACAGCTCGGACGGCAAGATCGTCCTGCGCACGCACACCTCGCCGATGCAGATCCGCGCGATGGAGACCCATCCGCCGCCGTTGTACGTCGTGATCCCCGGGCGCGTTTACCGCCCTGACAGCGACGCGACCCACACTCCTCAGTTCCACCAGCTCGAGGGGCTGGCCGTCGACGCGGACATCACGCTCGCGGACCTGAAGGGAACGCTGCTCGCGTTCGCGCGGTCCGTCTTCGACGAGCGGCGCGACGTCCGTTTGAGGCCGCATTTCTTTCCCTTCACCGAGCCGAGCGTCGAGGTGGACGTGTCGTGCTTTCACTGTGAGGGCAAGGGCTTCCTCGGCGACGGCACCCGCTGCTACCTGTGCAAGGGGGAGGGCTGGCTCGAGGTCCTGGGCGCGGGCGAGGTCGACCCGAACGTGTACGCGTACGTCGCCACCAACGAGCGCAACGCGCCCGGCTACGACCCCGAGCAAGTGCAGGGATTCGCCTGGGGAATGGGCGTCGAGCGGATCGCGATGCTCAAGCACGGCATCCCGGATCTGCGGCTCTACTACGAAAATGACATACGGTTTCTGGAGCAGTTCGGATGAGAGCCCCGCTCGAGTGGCTGCGCGAATACTGCGCCCCGGACCTGGACGTCCATGGCATCGAGGAGCGTCTGACGATGACCGGCACCAAGGTCGAGGCGGTTCACCACTTCGGCGTCGCGGACGCCGAGAGGCTCGTCGTGGCGCGCGTGCTCGAGTGTGCGCCGCACCCCGACGCCGACCGGCTCAGGGTATGCACCGTCGACGTCGGCGAGGCGGAGCACGACGGTCCCGTCACGATCGTCTGCGGCGCACCGAACGTCGCCGCCGAGCAGAGCGTGGTGGTGGCGCTGCCCGGGGCGCTGATGCCCGACGGCAGCGAGATCGCCGCCGTGAAGCTGCGTGGCGTGCGCTCCGAAGGCATGATCTGCTCCGAGCAGGAGCTCGCGATCGGTCCCGGCGGCGATGGGATCCTCGTGCTCGACGGCAACCTCGAGGACGGCGCGCTCTCGCCCGGCACGCCACTGAGCGACGTGCTGGCGATCTCCACCGACGTGCTGGAGCTCGAGATCACGCCCAACCGACCGGACTGTCTCGGCATGTACGGTGTCGCGCGCGAGCTGCACGCCGCCACCGGCGCCCCGCTGGCACGCCCACCGTGGCAGGAGGACCCCGGAAGCGCGGGACCGCTCGGCGGCGATCCGGGCGCCCAGCGTGGCCCGGCGAGGACCAACGGCGAGGACGCGTCCGCGGCGAGCGTCGACGTGCAGTGCCCGGACCTGTGTCCCCGCTTCACCGCACGCGTGTTCGAGCACGTCACGATCGCGCCCTCGCCGCCCTGGCTGAAGGCGCGTCTCAGCGCAGCCGGACAGCGCCCGATCAACAACGTCGTCGACATCACCAACTACGTGATGCTCGCCACCGGCCAGCCGCTGCACGCGTTCGACCTCGACCGCGTCGCCGGCGCCAGGCTGACCGTGCGCCGCGCCCACGAAGGCGAGCAGCTGACCACGCTCGACGGGCAGGTGCGCACGCTCGACGGCGAGATGATCGTGATCGAGGACGCCGACGGTCCGACCTCGATCGCGGGCCTGATGGGGGGCGCGCGCTCCGAGGTCCATGACGGCACGACGCGTGTGCTGCTCGAGGTCGCCAACTGGTACGGACCCAGCATCCATCGCGCTTCCTGGGCGCTCGGCCTGCGCAGCGAGGCCTCTTCCCGTTTCGAGAAGGGGCTTGCGCCGGAGCAGTGCGGTTGGGCGCAGGCGCTCGCCACCAGGCTGATGATCGAGCTGTGCGGAGCCAGCGTGCTGCCGGGCACGATCGACATCGGCGGCGAGGGTCCCCAGCCGCCGACGATCCGGCTGCGCGAGCGCCGCGTGCAGGCGATCCTCGGCGTGCAGATCGCGCGCGCCCGCCAGCAGCAGATCCTGCAGGCCCTCGACTTCGCCACCGTTGCGGCCGACGACGGGCTGGACGTCAGCCCACCGCCGGTCAGGCGCGAGGACGTCACGCGCGAGGCCGACCTGATCGAGGAGGTCGCGCGCATCGATGGGCTCGAGCGGCTGCCCGCGACGCTGCCCAAGCGACGGGGCGCCTACGGCGTGCTCTCGCGCGAGCAGCGCCTGCAGCGCCGGGCCGTCGATGCGCTCGTCGGCAGGGGCCTCTACGAGGCCGTCGGTTGGACGTTCATCTCGCGGACGCTGTTCGAGCGGCTACGTCTCGGGCGCGACGATCCGCGCCGGGCCGCGCCCGCGCTCGAGAACCCGCTGTCCGAGGAGCAGTCGCTGCTGCGCACGACGCTGCTCGGCTCGTTGCTCGACACGGCCGCGCACAACCGAGCCCGCGGGATCGAGGACCTGCGCCTGTTCGAGGTTGGGACCGTGTTCGCTCGCTCGCCAGACCGCGAAACCGGCGTGTTCGAACGGCGCGCGCTGGCCGTGCTCCTCAGCGGCCGCCTGCAGGAGCCGAGCTGGAACAGTCCAGATGCGCGCGCCGCCGATTTCTACGCCGTCAAGGCCGTGCTCGAAGCGCTTGCCTCGGCGCTGCGCGTGCACGCGCCTGTGCTTGTGCCCGCACGCGAGCCGTTCCTGCACCCCGGTCGCTGTGCCACGATCCATGTCGGCGCCGAGCGGGCGAACGGCGCCGCGAGCGACCGAGGTGGGCGCTTCGATGCGGCCGACGCAGGCGCCGGCGCGGCGATCGGCTGGATCGGGGAGCTGCATCCCCTGGTCGCCGCAGCCTGGGGTCTACCCGGCGGCAGCTGCTTCGAGCTCGACCTCGACCGGCTGATCGCCGCCGCCGCCACCGACACCGCCTACGAGGACTTGATCGGATACCCGGCGCTGCGCCAGGACATCGCGGTGATCCTGCCGGATCAGGTTTCGGCTCAGCAGGCGCTCGCGAGCGCCCGCGCGGCCGCCGGCGAGCTGTTGCGCGACGTGCGCGTCTTCGACGTGTACGTCGGGCCGCAGGTGGGGGAGGGCAGGCGCTCGCTGGCGCTCGCCCTGTCCTTTCGAGCGGCCGATCGCACACTCACAGACGAGGACGTGGCGCCGGTCCGCGAGCGCATCGTGGCCGCCCTCGCCGGCCTGGGAGGTGAGCTGCGTGGCTGAGCGGCTCTTCGCACAGGAGCTCGAGCCCGGCGCTGCGCGCGTGCTGGTCGCCGGGGCGACCGGGTTCGCCGGCGCGCTGGCCGCCCACCTGCTGTGGCGGCATCCGCGCTTTGAGCTGGTCGGCATCACCGGCCGCTCCGAGGTCGGGCGCACGCTCAACCAGCTCTACCCCCGCTATCGCGTGCCACTCGAGATCGAGGAGCTCGAGCTCGAACGCCATGCGCCGACCGACGCCGATCCCGATCGGGCCCTCGACGCAGCGATCGTCGCCTACCCGCATGCAGCCGCGGCTCCGACCGTCGGCGCGCTGGTCGAGCGAGGCGTGCGCGTGGTCGACCTGAGCGCCGACTTTCGCCTGCGCTCGCTCGCCGGCTATCAGCAGTGGTATGGCGAGCACCCGCGCCCGGATCTCCTCGGCGAGGCCGTCTACGGCCTCAGCGAGCTGCACCGCGCGCAGATCGCCGAGGCGCGGATCGTCGCCAACCCCGGCTGCTACCCGACCGCGGCGCTGCTCGGGCTCGCGCCGCTCGCGCGCGCCGGGCTGATCGCGGACGTGGTGATCGACGCCAAGCAGGGGATCTCGGGGGCCGGGCGCGTGTTCGATGACACCACGCATCTGTCGCTCGCCGGCGAGAACATCCTTCCGTACAAGGTCGCTTCGCATCGTCACACCCCCGAGATCGAGGAGCAGCTGGCGTTGCTTGGCGCCGAGCTGACCGTCCAGTTTCAGGCGCACCTGGTGCCGCTCGACCAGGGCGAGCTTGCCAGCTGCTATGTCACCCCAACCCGCACGGTCACCGCGGCCGAGCTGCGCGAGCTGTACGCCGACGCTTACGACCACGAGCCGTTCATCGAAGTGCTCGACGTTCCGCCCGGCACGCGAGACGTGTACGCGACGAACTTCTGCCGCCTGTTCGCAGCCGCCGACGCTCACACCGGCAAGCTGATCGTGCTCTCCGCGATCGACAACCTGTGGAAGGGCACCTCCTCGCAGGCCGTCCAGAACCTGAACCTGATGTTCGGCCTGCCCGAGACCGAGTCGCTGCTGTGAGCACGACGCTCCCTTGCTTTCGCTCGCGCTGGACCACGCCGGCGCCCGCGCACGTGCGCGAGCTCGCCGCGGACGCCGGCCTGCCCGCAGGCTTCCGCGCCGCGGGGGTCGCCTGCGGCATCAAGCCCACCGGCAACCCCGACGTCGGCATCGTCGTGTGCGACACCGACCAGTGCACCAGCGCCGTTCGCTACACAGTCACCGGGACGCCCGCCGCGCCCGTGCTGGTCAGTCGCGAACGCTGCACTCCGCACACGCTGCGCGCCGCGCTCGCCAACTCCGGCTGCGCCAATGCCGCGACCGGAGCCAGGGGCATGGAGGATGCTGCTCTCACCCAAGCCGCCGCCGCGGTCGCGCTGGGGATCGCGCCGGCACAGGTCGTGCTCGGCTCGACCGGCGCGATCAGCTGGTACCTGCCGGTCGAGCGCATGCTGCAGGGCATCGACGCCGCCGCAGCCGAGCTCAGCCGTGAGGGCGATCGCGACTTCCAGCGCGCGATCGAGACCACCGACGCCGTCGAGAAGCGCGCCAACCTCGAGCTCGAGCTGCCGTCGGGGCGGGTGCGGCTGAGCGCGCAGTGCAAGGGCGCGGGCATGATCTCGCCCAGGTTCGCGACGATGCTCTGCTTCATCGAGACGGACGCCGCGCTCGAGCCCGCGACCGCCGACCTGCTGCTGGGTGTTTGCGTGAAGCGCTCATTCGAGCGCTGCTCGGTCGACGGCCAGCTCTCTACCAACGACACCGTCGTGCTGATGTGCTCGGGCGCATCGGGGGTGCGCGTGGCGCCCGAATCCGAGGACGAGCTGCGCTTCGGCGAGGCGCTCGACGCGCTGCTGCGCGCGCTCGCGATCATGATGGTCGCCGACGGCGAGGGCGCCGGCCGGATCGCCCGCGCGGTCGTGCGAGGCGGCGATGCCCACGGAGTCGAGGCGGCCGCGCGCGCCGTCGCCAACTCGCCGCTCGTCAAAACGGCATTGCACGGCGCAGACTCCAACTGGGGCCGTCTGATCCAAGCGGTCGGCGCGGCGCTGCCGGGAACCGCGCCGCTGCCCGTGGACCTGGCGATCGACGGCATCGCGGTGTGCTCGGCCGGCGCCGCCGTGGACTTCGATCAGGAGGCCCTCGCCAGAGCGGTGCAGGGCGACGAGCTCGAATACGAGATCACGCTGCCCGGCGACGGGGCCGAAACCGAGCTGTTCTTCTCGGACCTCGGGCATGAGTACGTGCGCATCAACGCGGAGTACACGACATGAGAGACGTAGGCACGCTGCTCGAGGCGCTGCCGTACATCCGCGAGTTCCATCGCCGCACGGTCGTGATCAAGTACGGCGGCGCGGCGATGGAGGACGAGCAGCTGCGCGAGGAGTTCGCGCGCGATGTCGTGCTGCTCAAGTACGTCGGGATGAACCCGGTGATCGTCCACGGCGGTGGCCCGGAGATCACCACCTACATGCAGCGCCTGGATCTGCCCGTGCAGTTCGTGGACGGCCTGCGGGTGTCGAGCGCCGAGACCGTGGAGGTCGCGAAGATGGTGCTGGTCGGCAAGGTCAACAAGGACATCGTGCTGTTGATCAACCGCCATGGTCAGCCCGCCATCGGTTTGTGCGGTGACGATGGGCTGCTGTTCCGGGCCAGACGCAAGACCGCGCCGAGCGGGCAGGACATCGGGTTCGTGGGCGCGATCGAGCGCGTCGACGTCGACGTGCTGACCCACGTCGCCCAGGACTACATCCCGGTGGTGGCGAGCGTCGGCGCCGACCGCGACGGCAACTCCTACAACATCAACGCGGACGAGGCCGCCGGCGCCGTCGCCCGTGCGCTGAGCGCGTACAAGCTGATCTTCCTGACGGACGTGCCCGGCTGGCTAGCCGACCCCGACGACCCGGGTAGCGTGGTGTCCGAGGCCGGCGTCGACTCCGTGATCGAGGCGCTCTCGAGCATCGGCGGCGGGATGCGGCCGAAGCTCCAGGCGTGTATCGAGGCGATCCAGGGCGGCGTCTCGTTCGCGCACATCGTCGACGGCCGCGTGCCCCATTCATTGCTGCTCGAGCTGTTCACGAACGCCGGCCAGGGCACGAAGATCAGGCCCGCCGTATGACGATAGGAGAGCTCCAAGGTCTCGAGCGCGACTACGCGATGCCGACCTACGTGCGGAATCCCGTGCAGTTCGTACGCGGCTCGGGCGTGCGCCTGTGGGATGCCGGGGACAACGAGTACCTCGACTTCCTGGCCGGGATCTCGGTGCTGAACGTGGGGCACTGCCATCCGAGGGTGGTGCAGGCCGTCCGCGACCAGGCCGGGCGGCTGTCTCACGTGAGCAACCTCTACTACTCAGAGCCGGCGATGAAGCTGTCAGCGGCATTGGCACGGAGCTCGCTCGGCGGCAAGGTGTTCCTGTGCAACTCGGGCGCGGAGGCGAACGAGGCGGCGATCAAGCTGGCGCGGCGCGCGCGGCCCGGGGGGAAGGTCGTCGTTCTCGAGGGAGCGTTCCACGGCCGTACCTACGGCGCGCTGTCGGCGACGCCGCAGGAGACCAAGCAGGCGCCGTTCGCGCCGCTCGTGCCGGGGTTCGTCGTTGTCCCGAAGGATCCGGGCGCGCTCTCTGACGCCGTTGACGACGAGACCGCGGCGGTGCTCCTCGAGCCGATCCAGGGGGAGACCGGGATCCACGTCCTGTCCGACGACCTGCTGGTGGCGGCACGCGAAGCGTGTGACCGGACCGGCGCGGCGCTGATCTTCGACGAGATCCAGACCGGGATGGGACGGACCGGATCGCTGTGGGCGTACGAGCAGACCGAGGTGGTGCCTGACGCGATGACCAGCGCCAAGGCGCTCGGAGGCGGGCTGCCGATCGGAGCTTTGATAACCGGCCCGCGGCTGGCGGACGCGCTCCGCCCGGGCGACCACGGGTCGACGTTCGCCGGTGGGCTCGTCGTTGCGTCCGCGGCGCTCGTCGCGCTCGAGATCTGCTCCGATCCGGAGCTGCTCGCGCGGGTGCGCGTCGCCGGCGAACGGCTTGCCGGCGGGCTCGCGACGCTGCCCTACGTCGAGATCGTGCGTGGGCGGGGGCTAATGCTGGCGATCGACGTCGACCCGGAGATCGACGCGACCGCGCTGGCCAGACGGGCGCTCCTCGAGCAGCGCTTGGTGGTCAACGCGACAGGCCCGGTGACGATCCGGCTCGAGCCGCCGCTGATCGTGTCCGACGCGGAGATCGACGAGGCCGTCGCGCGGCTGGAGGCCTTGACGCCGTGAGCGGCTTGGAGTTGCTGCTGCCCGACGAGATGACGTTGCGCGGCGCCGGCGAGGCGCTCGCGGCGCGGCTCTCGGTTGAAGACGGCGTGCACTGTGAGCGCGACCGCATTTACTACGACACGTTCGATGGTCTGCTGCGCGAGGCCGGTCTGACGGTGATGCACGCCGACGGTGTGCTCGCGGCCGCTTCACAGGACTCCGGGGTGGTGGTTGCCTCGCTCCCGATGCGGGCGCCCACCAAGCCGCTGTTCGCACGCGACCTGTCGCCGGGTCCGCTGCGCGACACGTTGCTTCCGATCACCGACGTCCGCGCGCTGCTGGCGCTGGTGCACCTGCACACCCAGGAGCGCCTGTTGTCCGTGCTCGACGACGAGCGCAAGACGGTGGTCCGGCTCTCGCTCGAGGAGACCGCACTGGTCGGCTCCGACGGCGCGGCCGCGGCGCTGCGGCCGCGGGTTCGGATCACCGGCGTTCGCGGCTACGACAAGGAGCTCAGCCGCGTGCAGGATGCTCTGGTCGGCGAGCTCGGCTTCAGGCCGGCGGACCAGCCGCTTGTCGACGAGGCGGTCAGGGCCGGCGGCGGCGTCCCCGGTGGACTTCCGACGAAGGTCGGGGCGCCGCTCACGCCCGATATGCGCGCCGACCGGGCCGCCGCGGTCGTGCTGCGCGCGATGCTCGAGGTCATCGAGGCCAACCTCGACGGCACGATCGCGGACATCGACAGCGAGTTCCTACACGACCTCCGGGTATCGGTGCGGCGGTCGCGCTCGGTCCAGCGCGAGCTGAAGCGCGCATTCCCGCCCGACGAGCTCGCGCACTACCGGACCGAGTTCCGCTGGCTGCAACAGGTCACCGGCGACGTCCGTGACCTGGACGTCCACGTACTCGAGTTCGACTCGATGCGCGAGCTCGTGCCCGAGGCGATGCGCGACGACCTCGATCCACTTCTGGGCGTGCTGCGGGCACGGCGGGCGGCGGCGCGCCGAGCGATGGTCAGAGCCCTGCGGTCCAGGCGGACGTCGACACTGCTGTCCGGCTGGGGATCGTTCCTCGACGGCTTGGAGGCGAGCCCGGAGGACGAGCGCCCGGACGCGACTCGCCCGATCGGCGAGGTCTCCGGTGAGCGGATCCGCAGGGTCTACAAGCAGATGCTGACGATGGGCGGCGCGATCGACGAGTCGAGTCCGCCCGAGGCGTACCACGAGCTCCGCAAGAAGGGCAAGGAGCTGCGCTACCTGCTCGAGCTGTTCGGCGTCCCGCTGTTTCCGGAGGAGGTGGCGAAGCCGATGGTCAAGTCGCTCAAGGCGCTCCAGGACGTGCTCGGCCGCCACCAGGATCGCGAGGTGCAAATAGCGCTGCTGCGGTCGCTCCGGCGGGAGGTGGGAGAGGCGCCAGGCGGAGAGTCCGCGCTGATGGCGATCGGGGCGCTGGTGGCGCGGCTCGGCGAGGACGAGCGTGCCGCTCGCGGCGAATTCGCCGGCCGGTTCGCCGAGTTCTCATCCAAGGAGCAGCGGCGACTGGTCAAGGAGACATTCAAGTGAGCGCATCGGACTTCGGACATCTGCCGACGACGACCTACGAGGCGGACCCCGCGCACGTCCACCGCGTCCTGCTCCTGTACAGCGGCGGGCTCGACACGAGCGTGATGCTCAAGTGGATCCAGGAGCAGTACAACGCCGAGGTGGTGGCGCTGACCGTGAACCTCGGCCAGCCCGGCGAGGACTACGAGGTGATCCGCGGGAAGGCGCTCCGGCTGGGCGCGCTCGAATGCCACGTGGTCGACGCCCGCGAAGAGTTCGCGCGCGAGTACATAGTGCCGGCGATCAAGGCCAACGGGATCTACGGGCTTGGCTACCCGCTGTTCACCGCGCTTGGCCGTCCCCTGATCGCGAAGCTCGCGGTGCAGTACGCGCGTTCGAGTGGCTGCGACACGATCGCCCACGGCTGCACCGGCAAGGGGAACGACCAGGTCCGGATCGACGCGACCGTGGCCACGCTCGGACCCGAGCTGAGGGTGATCGCGCCCGTGCGAGGGTGGCGGATGGGTCGCGAGGAGGAAGTCGCGTATGCGCGCGAGCACGGCATCCCGGTCAAAGGCGGCACCGAGGTGACTCCGTACTCGATCGACGACAACCTATGGGGCCGCTCGAGCGAGGGTCGCTGGATCGAGCAACTCGACCACGCGCCCGACGACGACGTGTTCCAGCTAGTCACCCGGCCCGAGGAGGCGCCGGACGAGGCCGAGCTGGTGACCGTCGAGTTTGAGCGGGGTGTGCCGGTGGCGCTCAACGGCTCCCGGCTGCCGTTGGTGGAGCTGCTCGAGCGCGCCGGGGAGATCGGAGCACGACACGGGATCGGGATCGTCGATCACATCGAGGACCGGATCGTCGGGCTCAAGGTCCGCGACATCTACGAGGTGCCCGCGGCGACGATCCTCCTGCTGGCCCATGCGGAGCTCGAGAAGCTCGTCGGAACGATCCACCAGAACCAGCTCAAACCGATGCTCGACCAGCGCTGGGCGTACCTCGTCTACGCCGGCCTGTGGTGGGACCCGCTCCGGAGCGACCTCGACGCCTACATGGACGCCGCCAGCTCCCAGGTGACCGGGACGATCGGGATCAAGCTCTACAAGGGCTCGGCGCGGGCGGTCACGCGCTCCTCGCCGCACGCCGTCTACGACGAGCAGCTGGCCTCGTTCGCCCAGTCGGGCGGCCTGTTCGCCCAGGCGGCCTCACCCGGGTTCATCGAGCTGTGGTCGCTGCAGTCCCGGATGGCGTGGCGGCTGCGGCACGGACAGGAGGATTGAGCCTTGGACCCGCGGGGAAGCTTCTTCCTCATGGGTTACAAAGTTCTTGGATACGTGGTCTGGCAGGGCGGCAAGTGGTACGCCCGCAGGAAGCTGCCCGGAGCGGCCCCGAAGCTCGCGCTCGTCGGCCTCGCCGGCGCCGCGCTTGCCGGCGGCGCCCTCGTCGTCCAGCGGCGAGCGGCGACGGACTGATCGGGTAACGCCTTTCGTCCGCTCGCGGCCGTACCGTGCGGCCGTATGAGCGATCTGCCGTCCGCCCTTGGGATCGAGGCGGTGGAATTGGTGTCCGAAGGAGGGCGCAGCGTGACCGTCCGCGTAACCGGCCGCTGGCGGCGCCGGCGGCCGGAGTTGCGCGGGCAGGCCATGCTCGTGGTCGAGACCGGCACCGTGCGCCAGCGGTTTGTCGCGATGCCCGAGCCGCCCTCGCTGATCGGGGCGGCGCCGGGGACGTGGCGGCTCAGCTTCACCATCCCGTCCGAGCTGCCACCACAGCTGGTCGGTAGGACGTTTCTCCAGCTCGGGTCGATGATGGTGCCGCTGCCGGTCGGCGAGGTGGTCGAGGCGGTCGCCGGGGATGGATCTCGCCCGGAGCCGATCGAGCCACCCGATCCTGACCTGATCGAAGCACGCGAGCTACGCAGCTCGGAGCTCGCGGCCGACGGCGCCCGGCGGCGGGCCGCCGAGGCCGAGGCGGCGGCGGGCGAGCTGAAGGCGCAGGTGGCGCAGATCGAGCACGAGCTGGCACGGGCGCGCGGGGAGTCGGACCGGCTCCGAGACGGGATCGCCGAGCGCGAGCGCCGGCTGCGGAGCTCCGAGCAGCACCTCCACGCCGAGCGCGCGCGGCGATGGGAGATCGAGCAGGCGCTGTGCGAGAAGAGCCGCGCCACGGGGCACGACCTCCGGGTCCTCCACGAGCACGTGGCCGAGCTCGAAAGGGATCTGACACGGATGCGCCGGGCGGTAGACGAGGCGCAGCATCTGGCTGCCGCCGCGGAGGCCAGGCGAGCCGAGGCCCAACGTCGCCTCGCGGAGCCGCCCCCGCCGTCGCCCGAACCGGAGGCACCGGAGCCGCCGGCGCTGGTCGACACGGCCCGCACCGCGCAGATCGCGTCAGAGTTCGAACTTGCCCGGTCGAGGCCCCGCGCCCTCGCCACGCCCGCGCCACGCCTCCAGCCGGCTAGGGCCGGCGACCGCGCGGCGCTGCGTCTCGAGGCGGCCATGGTCTCCGATCGCGCCGCGAGCCTCGAACGCGAGCTCGAGCGCCAGCGGCTCCTCAACGAGCGCGCGTACGCCGCGATCGACCACGTTCGCGGCGAGCTGGCCCGGCTCGGCGCTCCGGCGCCTGCCGCTGAGCCCCCACAGCCGCCTGGACCGGGCGGCGCCGTCCAGGCCGAGAAGCTCACCGCGGCTCTTGCCCGGCTGCGCGAGGCGGCGCCGCCGGACATCGCACCGACTGAAGCGCAGCCCGCGCCGCCGCCCGAGCACCCGGTGCGCTCCGCCAAACCGTGGCTGGGGAAGACGTTCCGGGCGCTCACCTCGCACGACGCGCCCACCGCCGGACGCTTGTTGCTGGCGCTGCTCCCCGCTCAGCGAGCCGCAGACCCGCGTCCGGTCGCCTACGACCTCGTTCTCGGAGACCTGGTGACGGCGCGAGTGACCGTGTCGAGCACGGGCGCCCAGGTCGATTTGGGCGATAGCACGCGGCCGCTCACCGAGGTCGACTTCCAACTCGTCGGAGATCTCGCGAGCATCGCGCGGCTGCTTGCGGCCGGCCCGGCTCGGCGCCGCCTCGGGCGACTGGGACTCGGCGGCCGGCTGGCGCGGATCCGTGGAGACCGCACCCGGCTCGGAGCGCTCGAGCACCTGATCGACGCGCCGCTGACGCTCACGGAGATTTACGCCGCCGGCGTGACGCTCGATCCGGTGCTCGCGCTGACCGTCGCCGCCCTCATGATCGAGCCCGGTTGGACGGGAGGCGAGCGCTTCACGATCGCTCACGGCGAGCCCGAGGCGGCCTCACCCGACGCCTACCTGCACATCCGCGACGCTCGGGCTGCGATCGTCACCGAGGAGCCGCCGCACGGTCCGGTGGCGACCACGATCGAGTGTCCGCCCGACGAGTTACTTGCCGTGCTCGCCGGGGGGCAGGTGGCATCTGTCGCGATCTCCGGCGATCCGCGACCGCTGACGCTGCTTCGCCATTGGCTGGATCGCGCACAGTGCGGATGATGGCCTCGCCGAGGGCCAAGATCGTCCGGCGCGATGCCTATGCTCGTAGGGCGGGCTGAGTCCGCGTTCCCGACCCCCTCGTATGACCTCTTCCTGCGCGCATCTGCACGTCCACTCCGAGTATTCGCTGCTCGACGGGGCGTGCAAGATCGACGCCCTGGTCGAGCGGGCGGCATCGTTCGATCAGCCGGCGGTCGGCTTGACAGATCACGGCGTGATGAACGGCTCGGTCGAGCTGTTCACTGCCGCGCGCAAGCACGGCATCAAGCCGATCTTGGGTTGCGAGGCGTACATCGTCGACGATCACGAGCGGCGCGCCCCCGGCCGGCTGGACCGGTTCCATCTGACGTTGCTCGCGGCCACACCGACCGGCTACCGGAACCTGGTCAAGCTCTGCTCGGCCGGCTTCCTCGAGGGCTACCAGCGCGGCAAGCCTTCGGTCGACCTGCCCCAGCTCGCCGCCCACGCCGAGGGCGTGATCGCGCTCACCGGCTGCCTGCAGTCGCGCTTCTGCCAGCACCTGCTCGATGGCCGGGTCGCCCAGGCGCGGGCCCACGCCGACGAGTTGATCCAGGCGTTTGGCGCCGACAACGTGTATTTCGAGGTGCAGAAAAACGGCCTCGCCGCCCAGGACCAGGCGAACGAGGGGATCGTGAAGATCGCGCGCGAGTTGGGGCGGCCGCTGGTGGGGACGGGCGACGTTCACTACCTGCGGCGCGAGGACTACTCGAACCACGCGGCGCTGTTGTGCGTCCAGACGAAGTCGACGCTCGACCAGCCCAAGATCAGCTTCGACACGAACGAGTTCTACCTGCGCTCCAACGATGAGATGGCGCAGGCGTTCGCGGACTGGCCGGATGCGATCGCGACCACGCTCGAGATCGCCGAGCGCTGCGACGTCGAACTCGAGCTCGGCCGCCAGCTGATCCCGCGCTATCCGACGCCGAACGGCGAGAGCGAGGCGACGTATCTGCGCGAGCTCGTCCAGCAGGGTTTGCGCGAGCGATACGGCGACCCCGTGCCGGCGGAGGCGCTCGAGCGCGCCGACTACGAGCTCGAGGTGATCGAGCGGATGGGCTTCTGCGGCTACTTCCTGATCGTGTGGGACTTCGTCAAGTACGCCAAGGACTCCGGCATCGCGGTCGGACCGGGCCGGGGCTCGGCGGCCGGGTCGCTGGTCGCCTACTCGCTGCAGATCACCGACGTCGACCCGCTCCGGTATGGGCTGTTGTTCGAGCGCTTCCTGAACCCCGAGCGCGTGTCGATGCCGGACATCGACATCGATTTCTCGGTCCGAGGCCGCGAGCGCGTGATCCGGTACGTGACCGACAAGTACGGCAAGGAGTCGGTGGCGCAGATCGTCACGTTCGGCAAGATGTTCCCGCGGGCGGCGACGCGCGACGCGGCCCGCGTGCTGGGGCACGACTACGGCGCCGGCGACCGCCTGGCCAAGCTGATCCCCGACCCGATCATGGGCCGTCCGCCGAGCTTCGAGGACTGCCTCAAGCCCGGTCAGCCGTTGCGGGCGGAGGTGGACCGGGACGCGACCTCGAGGCAGATCGTCGAGGTGGCGCAGGGGCTCGAGGGGATCGTCCGCAACTCCTCGATCCACGCCGCGGCCGTGGTGATCGCCGATCGCCCGCTGACCGACATCGTGCCCCTGCAGATCGCGGACGCGGGCGCGGACGAGAACGGCGAGCGGGTGTTCCGCACCGTGACCCAGTTCACGATGAAGCCGGTCGAGCAGATCGGGCTGCTCAAGATGGACTTCCTGGGGCTGCGCAACCTCGACGTGATCGAGGACGCGCTCGACATCATCG
>DATJOF010000053.1:0-28785 GCA_035507415.1 Solirubrobacteraceae bacterium | reverse complement strand
TCGGAGCGGCCGTTTGCACTGGCCCCAGAACGGACGCTTGAAGTGGCCCCACCTCGCGTCGGTTGTTGGGTTGTTGGTGATGATGACGTATGGGCTTCGGCCGCGCATGGAGCGGAGGCCGTAGGCCGTAGCGGAATGCGTGGCCGGCGCGGCTGCTGGAGGGAGCCGGTCGGCTGTTTTTGGTGAAGGGGATTGCTCGCGGCGGCTCGTCGCAGGGCCGTAGATCGCCCGTGTGGGGCTGTTTTTCGGCGATGCTCGCCGGGAACCGGCCGGATCGGCGCTGATCGCGGCCGCGAGGGCGTTTTGCCGGTTGGGTGTGGCGTGTTCAGCGGGCTCGTGAAGCGCTTGTCTCATGCTTTGCGTCCTGCTTTGCGGCGTGAGAGTCCGTGGTGAAAGCGCCAGGACTCGCTGCCGGTCTCGATGATGTGGGCCTTGTGGGTGATGCGGTCGACGACGGCCTTGGCGAGCCTGGCGTCGGGGAACACCTTGGTCCACTCGCCGAAGGGGAGGTTGGTCGTGACGATCATGCTGGCACGCTCGTTGCGCTCGGAGATGACCTGGAAGACGAGCTCGGCGGCGCCGTCGGGCAGCGCCAGGTAGCCGAGCTCGTCAAGGCAGATGAGCTCGGTGCGGGCGTAGCGGGCGACGACGCGGGCGAGTTCGCGGCGTGACTGTGCTTCTTGGAGCTCGTTGGCGAGCGCGGCCAGTGTGGTGAAGCGCACGCGCCGGCCTTGCTGGCAGGCGCACACGGCCAGGGCTGTGGCGAGCATCGTCTTGCCGCTGCCGGACTCGCCGATGAAGATGATGCTCTCGCGGTCATCGATCCAGGAGCACTCGGCCAGCGCGGCGATCGTGGCCTGTGGCACGTTGGGGTTATCAGCGAAGCGGAACTCCTCCAGGCGCTTGACGAGCGGGAAGCGCGCGTCGAGCATGCGGCGGCGCTCGCGTCGCTGCGAGCGCTCTGAGACCTCGGCCTCCAGCAGCGCGGCCAGGTAGGCCAGCGGGGTTTGCTGCTCGCGGGTGGCCTCGGCCGCGAGCGCGCGGAAGCGTGTGCGGATCGCGGGTAGATGCAGCTCTCTGGCGTGCGCCTCGATCAGCGCCTCGAGCGCCTCGCTCTTCGCGGTCATCGTGCGGCTCCTCGCTCGAGCAGCTGGTCGTAGTCGGTGAGCGTGGGCTCTGGGCGCGCGGTAGCGGCCAGGCGCTCCTCCAGGTCGGTTAGAGGTGCGGGCACCTGACGCCCGGTGCGCCGCGCGAGCAGGGCGACCGCGCGCCCGTCGTGCGCGCCGGCCGTGAGCGCGCCACGCACTGCCAGCTCGACCGTCGCGGCGGGCAGCTCGCGGCAGAGCAGCAGCACATCGACCATCTGGCGCGCCGCCTCGCTTGAGCCCACGCGCGCCTTGATCGCCTGCCACAGCTGATCGAAGCACTCCGGCCAGGCACCGCGTTCGCGCTCCTGGCGCAGCGCCAGCGAGCGCTCGAGCGCGCCCGGCTTGCGCTTGAGCAGCTCCAGATAGTGATCCAGCTTGGCCGAGGTGCCAAAGCGCTCTCCCAGACGCTCGTGGCGCGCGACCTCCCGCCCGTCGTGGGCAAAGACGATCTCGCGCGCGCCGATGGAAGCGGCGACCCTGAGCCCGGCGAGCGAGACCGGCAGCGAGTACTGGTTCTGGCGCACCGTCGCCAGCGCCTTGCAGTCGACCCTCGGGCGCGCGTGCTCGGCGGTGTCCAGGCGCTCGGCCGGCAGCGCCCGCAACAGATCGATCTCCCGCGCGAGCGCCTCCCCGACCGTCTGCGGGCGCCCGCGGATCGTGCGCTCCAGATCCGCCACGCACGCCACGGCCAACAGCTCGTTCAGCTCCGACAGCGATGCGACGTCGGGCACCGGCACCAAGTGCGATCGGCGGAAGCGGCCCACCTCGCCCTCAACACCACCCTTTTCGTGGGCTCCTTGCTTGCCCACGCGCGTGAACTCCGACGAGAACAAGTAGTGCGAGCGCAGCGCCACGAAACGGTCAGACTCCACACGACGGCGGCCCTTCAGCACTTTCACGACAGCGGCGTTCAAGTTGTCGTAACGGATGAGCTCAGCGAACACGCCGCCGAAGAACTCGAACGCCTCGACGTGGGCCTCCAGGAACGCCTGCTGCGTGCAGCGCGCGTATGCCTGCACGAAGCACGCGCCCGAGAAGCAGGCACGCATCAAGAACAGGTAGACCTTGCTCGGCTCGCCGGCGATACGCACCATCGCCTCGCCCCAGTCGACCTCCGCCTCCGCGCCCGGCTCGTGGCAAAGCGGCACGAACACCTCATCCACCGTCTCCCCGAGCTCGCGCCGGCGCGCACGCACATAACGACGCACCTGCCGCTCAGACACCTCCACGCCGTGCTCGGCCCGCAACCGCTGCCAGACCCGCTTCGCCGTATGACGCTGCTTGCGCGGCGCGTCGCGGTCGGCGACCAGCCAAGAATCGATCAGCGCCCGATACGCCCCGAGCCTCGGTGCCGGCCGGCGCTCCGGACGCTTTCGCGGCGGCGGCAACGGCGAGGCCAGCGCCAGACGCACGGTGCGCCGGTGCACGCCATGGCGGCGCGCCAACGCATGAATCGACAGCCCCTCCCGATCATGGTCTCTGCGGATCTGCTCGAACAGCTCCACTCTCGATCGCATCCTTTCCGCGGTCTCCCTTCAACGCTCGACAAAGCGTCGAAGCTCCAACCGCGATCGGACGGAGGTGGGGCCAAATCAGACGTCCGCACTGGGGCCAAATCAGACGTCCGCGCCCAGGGAGATCGCCGAGTACCTGCGCTGGAGGTTCTCGTGCCGCGCCGGTGAGCTGCTGCTGCTCGACCCGGGCCTCTTCAGCCAGAACCGGGAGGCCGAGGTGATCGTCTTCCTCGGGGCCTTCGCTCGCCCGGCCCGCGTGCTCACCCGCGGCCTGCACGAGCGGGCGCGAGACGCGCTCCGCCACGCGCCCGGCATCACAGCGAAACCCCTACCCGGCGGAGGGAAAGCCCTGGTAACTCTCCCGAAGAACGGTCTTAAGCGGAAGGTCGTTCTCCCGCCGCAAGCCAGGGAGGCGCTTCTCGGTATGCCACGCCGGGCGGGCAGTCCTTATGTCTTTACCGCTCCCTGCGGGCGACGGTTCTCCAAGACCTCGCACTACTACTACTGGCGCTTGCTGCGGGCCGAGGCTGGGAGGGGGCATATGGCGTTCTACGAGCTTCGGCATTTCTGCGCCACCCACCTACTTGAACTCGGCGTGAGCCATGCTGACGTGGCCGTCCAGCTCGGCCACACCGACGGCGGCGCACTTGTGATGAGCACTTACGGGCACCCCTCCGATGAGGCAGCGCGCGCCCGCGTTCTTGCGGCGTACCAGCGCAACCCCGCATGGCGCCTGAAAGCTGTCAGCGACTGAGCAGCTACGGCTACGACAAGTCTCTGACGAAACCGCGCAGGAGGTCACGCAAGGCGCAAGGCTCCTCCAGCCACGGGGAATGCGCAGAGTGCTGAAGCTCTACCCAGCGGCCACTGGGGGCGAGCCAGGCGACCTGTTGGGCTCGCGTTGGGTCAGTGTCGTGCGCGCCATGGACAACGAGCACCGGCGCATCGAGCTGCCGCACCTGGTCTTCGACACCTCCGTCGAGGAGCGCCTTGTAGCTCTCGCTCACCGCTCGGAATACGTCCTCGTTGCGCGGAAACTGATAGAGCGGCTGCTGGTCGAGCACCCACGCATGCCGACGGTCAGCGAAGTCAGTCGTCCAGACGAGCCGCAGAAACCGCTCGGTGACAGCGGCGTCTCCGCTGGCGAGCTGCCGCTGGAGACGCTCAAGCTCGGCTCGCTCATCCTCACTGAGCCGTGCTAGTCGCCGCCGCTGGGCATCCTCCTGCCATCCCCATCGCAGCCCAGTGCCAGCAAGGTAGATGACCCCGAGCGTCCTTTCTGGGTGTGCCAACGCATAGACGAGCGCGAGGTTCGCGCCCCACGAATGTCCTCCCACGAGCCACTGCTCATGACCCCAGTGCTGGCGTAGCGCCTCAAGGTCGGCAACAAACGACGCCACGTCGAAAGGGCCGGCTGACCGCGAGCGCCCCGAGCCTCGCTGGTCGTAGCGATGAACCAGCGCGAGGTCATCGACCATCTCGGCGACCGGCCCAAGGTTGTCGGAGAGACCAGGACCCCCGTGACACAACACCAGCGGCAGACCCGCTCCCTGCGACGCCGTCCATAGCGTCGCGCGAGGCACTTGGACTTCCTCAACGACCTCCGGCGACATCCCATCACCTTACGTGCTGGCGCGTGAGCTACGGGAGCGCCGCGAGCGCTTCTTTCCGTCCGGGCATTCTGGTATGCCGTCGCGGCCCAGGCCGTGATCGCCGAGCGTTCCTGCACAAGTGGAGTTCCGGTGGCTAAGACCAAGATATTCGTCAGCTTTGACTTTGACAACGACCGCGCTTTGCGGGACCTCATGATCGGTCAGGCCAGGCTGCCGGACTCGCCGTTTGAAGTTGCTGACCACTCGCTGAAGGAGGCTTCGCGCGAGGCGCTCTGGGAACGCAGGGCCCGTGCCGCGATCAGCCGCGCGGACAAGTTCGTCGTGATGCTGGGCCCGAAGACGCGGTTCGCAAGTGGCGTCAAGAAAGAGGTTCTGATGGCGCTCATGCTCAACAAGCCACGGTTCCAGATCATCGGATACACGGACGGAACGCGCAACTGGGCCGTGACGGGCGGCGGACGCGTGTATCGCTGGAACTGGGAGAACCTAGAGAAGCTACTCGCCCCACCGCAGAAGTCGTTCGCGCAGTGGTTCATGGGCGGCTGACCCAACGAGCGCCAAGAGTCCTCTACCCGTCATGGATGCCAAGCTAAAGCACCTAGAGTTCATCCAGAGCGTCATCTCCCGGATGGCGACCAACTCGTTCCTGTTCAAGGGCTGGGCCATCACGATCGCAGCAGGCTTGTCCGCGTTCGCCGCTGCGGACACAAAAGCGGGTGTGCTCAGCATCGCGCTCGTTTCTACGTTCATGTTCTGGGCGCTTGACGGTTACTACCTCTGGTTAGAGCGTTGCTTCATCGCCTTGTACAGCGACGTTGCGGCGAAGGACGAGGGCAGCATTGACTTTTCTATGACGATTGATAAGGCCGGCGCTCCGTGTCGGTGGTTCAAGACATGCTGGCGGCCCCACCTATGGCTGTTTTATGGCGCGATCATCTTGGTTGACGTTGTCGGCATTTTCGTGGTGAGGAGCAAGTAATGGCTAGAAGGATTTTCTTTAGTTTTGAGTACGACCACGACGTGTCGCGAGCGATGGTGGTTAGGAATAGCTGGGTTGCGGAGGATAAGGAGGACGCGGGGTACATTGACGCTGCCGAGTTTGAGAAGATCGCGAAACAAGGCGATGCTGCGATAGAAGCCTGGATAGACGATCAGCTTGACGAAACCACGGTAACGGTCGTTCTCGTAGGTGAACACACGTGTACAAGCAAGTGGGTCAGGTACGAGATTGAGCAAAGCGAAGCTCGCGGTAACGGGCTCCTTGGCATTGACGTCAGCAAGATCAAAGATCTTGACAAAAACACCAGCGACCGCTGCGGCAAGTTGCCCGCCGGTTACTCCTTCTACCTCTGGAACAATGACGACGGGTACAACAAGATGGGTGATTGGATTGAGGCAGCAGCAAAAAACGCAGGGAAGTGAGCCCGCCTCCGGCGCAGGATGCGGCTTCTGCCGCATTGCCAGCGGTGCGGACAAGTCGGTTGAGGTTGTCTGCTCGGGCCGTGATTGGGTTGCGTTCTTCCCACTTGAACCCGCAACGCCGGGTCACACACTCGTCATCCCACGCGTGCACGTTGCTGACTTGTGGGAGGCAGAGCCGCAGCTCGCTTCGGAGCTAATGGAAGCTGTCTTGCAGGTCGGTCGCGCAATCTTCAAGGCGCTCAGTCCCGAAGGAATGAACCTGATCACATCGGCTGGCAGCGCGGCGGAGCAGACCATCTTCCACCTACACCTCCACGTGGTGCCGCGTTGGCACCGTGACGAGCTTGGTCCGATTTGGCCTACTGGGTCGCGGTTTGAGGACGCGAGCATTGATCGGGTTGCTGAGCGTATCCGCGAGGTCTGCCAGAGCGAGTGAACAGTATGGCGCGCTTCCGAGTCAATCTGGTCGCGTCATACGCGCCGACCGAGCCATTAGGGCCGGAGTATGCGTGTTCGACGCGGGACCCGAACTGAAGCAGTCCGATACCGTACGCGATTCGCTGTGGGCGTGGAGCGAGCGCGCCGCGGCCGCGAGCACCGACATGCTTGTAGTCAAGGACATGGAAGTGGAAGAGGACGCTGGCCTGCAGCCCTTCCGCCTCATGATGACAGTGGCCTGGGAGATCGAGGCGCCTTCCGAGTGGGACGCGCGTTCCGACGCCGCCTCGTGGTTTCGCGAGAGGTGCGAGCAGGACAGGCTGCCAGAGGCGGAGTCGGTAGTCGCGAATGCGGCCGACTAGATCACGGCCCGGGCGGATGGCGGCGACGCTAACCCCGAACCTAAGCAGAAGTGCTCCGACCGGATCGGTCAGTCGCATGTCTTGCTGGTCGGTGATGAAGCACTGGAAGCGGTGGCCGTCGAGATCTGAGAAGCTCAGCTGCGCGCCGGGGTGCGGGCGCTCGCGGCGGCAGAGATGAGCCGCGTCCCCGCCGGCCAGTCCTGCAGGTTCACGCACTCGCTCAGCTCTGTCACCCACGCGCCCTCGCGCTCAGCGCCATCGCCGTTCAGGGCCGGCCGCCAGGCGCTCTCGCCCAGCGCGAGGATCGCCTCGCGCACGGGCCGTTTGATCGCATAGCGCAGCGAGAAGCGGATGCGGGTCTCGCGGCAGGCGTAGGCGAACTCGTGGCTTGCGCCGGCCGAGTCAGAGCGCGCGAGGATCTCCCGGCCAGCGCGCTGCCCGGCAGCTACTCGAGCGCCAGCTCGAGCGCCTGAACATGGTCGGCAGCGTTGCCCGCGGCGGCGTTGCCGACCTGAAGATCCCGCTCAGCAACTCCCGCCCACAGCTCACGACCAGCGGGTTGAAGCCGAAGCCGCCCTTGTAGTGGCCGGCCGCGCGCTCCTTGTCGGAATGCACGTCGATCGGTGTGCAGTCGAAGTCCAGGATCACCCGCGCGGGCGCCGCTCCCGTATCCCAAGCGCGCTCACGGGCACGCGCACGCGCCTGACGGATACGATCGAGCCCCTCGGCGCCGATCGAGAGCAGCACGCATCGTGCGGTGGAAACCGAGGCCACCTCGCCGAACACCGCGCGATGCCCGGCCAGCGCGGCGAAGTCTGAGAGGCAGCGCCGGCCGTCGGCCGCCATCACCGCCAGATCGCACAGCACGCGTCCCGGGTCGTGTGCTGAGCGCCGCTCACGCGTGCTCTGGAGCGGCGCGCACAGGCCGTCGGTCAGCCCCAGGCGCTGGGCTACGAGCGCCAGCAGCGCGGTGCCCGCGCGCGAGGAGAGCCCCGTCCCGTCCGCCCTCACATCTACCGTCTCGATCGTTGAACGTCCCATCACCTTCAAGGTGACCTCCTGAGCGGGTGGATTGCTGGCTTGGTAACCGCAATCCTCCCCGCCCAGGCCGACGTTTCAGCTTCGCTCGGCCGCTCTCGTCCCAAGCGTTACTGACGAATCGAGGCTAGAACGCGGGCAGCCCGTCTAGGCTGTCCGCCCCGAGGTGATCGCTGAGCTGATCGCCGCGGGTTCGGATGAACCGTTCGCCGTCGACCACCACGATGTTGAGCTCCGCCCCCCGCTGCCAGGCGCCGCGTTCGTTGCGTGTGGCGGTGCAGAACGTGTAGCCGCCTTCGAGCAGGGCGATGACGTCTGGGCGCATGATCGCCCTCATCGCGCCGAAGTGCCGGCCGCTGTCGATGCGGATCTGTAAGGCTTGGATGCGTGTGCGCTCGGCGTCGAAGCGTGCGGCTATCGTCATATAGTCGGCCCATCTTCCTGCCATGCGTGCCTCCTCCTAGCCGTCCTGCTCGTTCAACGTGTGCGTCTCGGTGTCGAGCCGTAGCGGACGGGCGTCGTCGTTCGGTCGAGTTCGAGTAGCGGCGCGAACTGCTCGCGCAGGTATCGGCGGCGCGCAGCATATGTGGATAGCGGTGGCTCGCGGCTCTTGACATACCGCCACACGTCCTGAATCTCGGGGCAGGCGCGCAAGCAGTCCGGTGCGAGTGCACCGGTCTGCGGGTCTTTGAGGACCCGCCGGCGGGCTCTGCGGTAGGTGATCGGGTCGGCCGGCGCTCGATGGGTGACACGGGCGATCATGCTCGCCATCAGCTCGCTGACGGCGCGGTCCGGGGGGAGGTTCTCGCTCATCGTGCGCAGTCCGTCCTGTAGATCGAGCATCCCGCAGCGGCATCGGCAAAACAGCCTTGTGCTGTTTATCATAGATGCGGCGGGTCAGCTCGCTTGGCCAGAGACCGCCGTGATTACAAGACTTAGAAGGTTCTGGACCGCTGCCGGCGCTGGCATGCCTGGCTGCCTGCTAGCGTTTCAGGCAGCACAGGCTGGGACGACAGAGTCGAGCGGCCGGGCGTCGTAGCTTCGTACGCATGCCGGGCACCCCTTCCTGAGCCGCTGCTCCAACAGGTGCGCGCGCGCCGTGGTGTCACTCCCTAGACTCGATGCCACGGCGCGCCCGCCGCTGCTGCCTCGCACGCTCTGCCCGTCCGCTGTGGACGCCGAGAAGCGCGGCCGCCGGATTCTCACATGAATACCCGTCACGCTCCTTTTATCAACTGAGGTGCGGGCGTTATGCTGGGATCGCGTCGTCCCCCGCTACGGTGGCCGCGTCGGGGACGACGCTTGTCGAACACGAATCGTGAGGAGTTGGCGATGGCCGAGACCTACGAGCCAGGAGAAGTGGACCCGAGGACGGGCGAAGTCCAATGCACGCGACATCCGGAGGTAACGGACAAAGTTCAAGCCGGCGACCATTTCGCTCCCTGCATGCACTGGGGCGAACACGATCGCAAGGACTGTATGTGGCAGTATGTGTGACCGAACGCCCCGCCCTCGTCCGGCAGAGCGTGCAGGGGCCTCATCCGGCTCCCCAACGCTGATCTTCGAGCTGTGTGATGTCCGATGCGCCGAGCCGGCTCTTCTACGCCCGAAAGGCCGCCTGGCGCTCAGACACGTCAGGAATGCGGACTCAGCGACCGTCTAGCATTTCACGAAACCTAGCTGCCAGTTTCAACGGCCAACCGTGATCTATTCGCGATGGCTGCCGCGTCGTGGGGCTTGACGAACGCGAGGCCGAGGGCGGAGACGACCTTCTGGTAGCGGGTTTGGAAGCTTTCGTTGACTGGCGCGTTGGAAGACGTCGATCGTGGCGTGCGGTTCTCGCTGGGGCGCCGCGGCGAGGGTTTGACTAACCGCAGCGCCCCAACGTTCAGGCCTCGCCTCGGGGGATCGAGACGGATGGCTTACCTGTTTTGGTGATCAGTCAAAACAGTTAGGGCAGCGAAGCATACGCGTGGTGGGCTGTCAAGACGCGAGTTTCGCTCTTTCTGGATTTATTTGCCCTCAGCGGCTCCGACGGTCGCGGCGCAGGCTGCGCTACGCCGGGGTCGCGCGGCTGAGTCCCCTGGCTTGACAGGCGAGACGGCGTTGGGCTAGGCTGCTCGCCACTGTCCATAGACGCCACTCGCGCGGGCTCGCGAGTGGCGTCCGAGCCCATGGCAGTCGAACGATGGCCGGTTGGAGAGGATTCGCGTGTGTCGCGCTCTGGCGGCCGGGCGGCGTGCGGCCGTTTCGAGGGCTCCTGAGCCGTGGGTGATCGGCGCTCAGCGACGCGCGGCGCGAGGCCTGCGCGTGTCCGAAGCGGGGAACGTCCGCTTCGCCAGGCGGTTTCTGCATCCGCAGCCAACTGCGCCGGCCTGACGTTGAGAGGTGTCCGGTGCACGATCGGCTCGCACGCAGCGATCGGGCGAGACCTGCGAGGGCCACGATGCCTCTCGCAGCAGGGGCGCCCGGCGTTGCGCGCAGCATGTTCGCTGGCGTCTGCTTGTGCGCGCGATCGGATCCGCGCTTGACAGCCGATGACCTTTTCGATTAGGCTGCCCGCCAGCGTTTAGCGATGTCGCCTGTGACCGGCTTGCGGGTGGCGTCGGGACCAGGGGAGCGTCGTCAATCGCGAGTCGGAGAGCTGTACGGGTGAAGTTGCTTTGTTCGCGACGGCCGCGGTCGTGTGGTTTTGAACGCTTGAGCGCGACTCCTTCTTGGGTTGCGCTCAGGAAGGCTCGTCTCGTGTCCCCCCGCGGGTTCGAGTCTTGATGTCCGGTCCTGCGCCGTGGCTACTGCACCCGCGCAGCCGCGGCGCCGGACGGACTCGATTGTCGAGGTGCTCGGCAGTGCCGGTCGTGCGGTTGGGCTGGCCGCTCAGCTCGCGCTGATCCTCGTGACGCCTCGCCCGCCGCCTCGCTGAGTCCGCGCGCCCATAGCCGGCCTGTCCGCCCGTGCGATGACGACGTCGCAGACGGACCGCTCGCGGACGCTCGCAAAAGCTTCTACCCCTTGACTTACTGCGAACGCGGGTGAGCACGAGGATGTTCACCGGTTCGTAATCGACCGGGGAGGCGACTGGGACATGGGGCGAGACAGCACTCGGATGGGCGAGCGCCCCTTGACGGAAGCTTCGGCGCGACGACCCGTCGGTGGGGGATCGCGCGGGCAGGAGCCACACGCCAATCCCCGGTTGCGCCCGCTCGTGCTGCTGGCGCTGCTGGCCTGTCTGCTGCTGCCCGGCGTCGCCCGGGCCAAGGAATCGCCGGTCGAAAAGCCGGTCAACACCAAGCCTCCCTCGATCTCGGGCAAAGCCAGGGAAGAAAGCACACTGACTGCCAAGGAAGGCAAGTGGACGGGCGGTGGCGAAATGAGCTTCGCCTTCCAGTGGCAGCGCTGCAAAGAAGGCTGCCACAGCATCCCCGGCGCCACCGCCGACGAATACACGGCGAGCTTCGAAGACGTCGGCTACACGCTGAAGGTCATAGTGGCCGCCACGAACAGCGCCGGCAAGACCGCCGCGGAATCGGCGATCACCGGCGAAGTCGCGCCCTTCCCGCCGAAGTCCGCGAGCGCTCCGGTGATCAGCGGCGAACTGGAGGATGGGCGCGTGCTGAGCGTGAGCGACGGGGAATGGTCGGGCAGCCGGCCGCTCGGCTACGCCTACCAGTGGGAACTGTGCACCTCGACCTCGTCGAAGAGCTGCACGCCCATCAAAGAAGAGACGGGCGAAGGCGAAAACGGGCCCGAGCAGGCGCAGTATCGCGTGGTGCCCAGCGATGAAGGCAAGCTGCTGCGCGCAACCGTGACCGTCGAAACCCACGCCGGCACGGCGAGCGCGACCTCGGCGCAGACCTCCCAGCTCGCGGCGGGCTCTCCGGTGAACGTGCTAGCGCCGACGGTGAGCGCCGAAGCCTTCCGTGAAGGGCGCACGCTGACGGCGCACCCCGGCACGTGGGCCGGCACCCCGCCGCTGCAGGAATTCACCTACCAGTGGCTTGCCTGCAATGCCATGACCGGCTGCATGGCGACCGGCGTCACCGGGAGCACCTTCACGCCGAGCTCCGGCGAAGTGGGCGACACGATCGAGCTCACGGTCTCGACCGAAAACCCGCTCGGCCCGGGCAGCGCCACGTCCGCTGCGACCCCGGTGATCGAAGGAAGCCCACCGCGCAACACCGAACGACCGTCGCTCACGGGCGTAGCCGAAGAAGGCAGGACGCTGCAGGCGAGCACCGGCCGCTGGGAAGGGTCGGGCCCGTTCGCCTACGAATATCAGTGGCAGCTGTGCGCCGAAAGCGGCTGTCAGAGCGTGCCGGATGCCACGGCCTCCTCGTACACGCTTGGCGAAGAAGCCGTCGGGGCGACGGTCAGGGTGCTCGTCACCGCCAGGGGCCGCGTCGAACCGCCGGCGAGCGAAGCCTCCATTGCGAGCGCCGTGGTCAGGGGCGTGGCGCCCGTGAACACGGGCCCGCCGGCGATCACCGGCACGCCCGAAGCAGGCCAGACGCTGCAGGCCAGCACGGGCGCGTGGGAAAGCAAAGAGCCGCTCACCTACACTTACACTTGGAAGAGCTGTCTGGCGCCGGGAGAATGCACCGAACAGAGCGCTCCGGCCAGCACCTATGCGCTGACCTCGGCCGACGTCGGCAACACCGTGTCCGTGACGGTGAGCGCCACCAACAAAGGCGGCTCGGCGATCTCGGCGCCCTCGCCGGCGACACAGACGGTGATCGCGCCGGCAGGCGCCGCGGCGGCGGGCTGGGGCCCGGACAAATTCGGCCAGATCGGCACGCCGTATTCGACCGTCGCCGAGGCGACTCCCGTCGACGCGGCCGAAGGCTTGACGAACATAACCGAGCTCGCGGGCAGCCTCGCGTTGCTGAACAACGGCACCGTCGCCGCCTGGGGCACCGGCTATCGCGGAGAGCTCGGCGACAACGGCAACGAAGCGGCCTGGGAACAGGGGCACCCGTGGGTGATGGTCAAAGCCAGGGAAAACGCCTCGCACGAACCGCAGGGCCTGTTGGAAGGCGTCAAGCAGGTGGCCGGTGGCGGTACGCACCGTCTGGCGCTGCTCAAGGATGGCAGGGTGATGGCGTGGGGCCAGAACCAGGATGGCGAGCTCGGCCAGATCAACGCGAACGGGGAAGGCGTGCACGGCTTCGAATACCAGACCGGGCTTAACGAGCGGCTGCCGAAAGTGGTGCAGACCGTCAACGCCGAGGGCGAAGTGACGCCGCTGCAAGGAGTCACGGCGATCGCGGCGGGCGGCGGCGCTGACTTCGCGTTGACCAACCAAGGGACGGTGATGGCGTGGGGCACCGACAACGTGGGACAGCTCGGTATCGCGAAATCCGAAGAATGCAAGACCGAAGTAAGTGAGAAGGAAGGCAGGAGTGAACCGTGCAGCGCGATACCCAGGCCGGTCGTGTGGGAAGACGGCGAACCGCTGGAGGGCGTGCAAGCCGTATACGCCGGCGAGTTCGCTGCGTACGCCCGGCTGGAAGGAGGCAGGCTCGTCTCGTGGGGGGACAACAGCGACGGCGAGCTCGGCACCGCAGAGGAACAGACCGGCGGCCATGCCAAGGACGCTCCGCCGGCCTACGTCCTGCAAGCGGACGGGCAGAAGCTCGAAAACGTCGCTGAAGTCGCTGCCGGCTACAACATCGCGTTCGCGCGTCTCACGAACAACGAAATATACGCGTGGGGCAGCGCGGCGCTGGAAGGGCTGCCGGGGCTGGAAGGCGAAGACTGCGCGAAGAGACTCACCAAATCACAGGAAGAAGACCGGGAAGGGGAAATCCAAAAATACAAGGAAGCAAAAGCAAAGGTTGAAAGCGAAGAGAAGAGACTAGCCGGCGAAGACAAGGAGTACGAATTCACCAGCGAAGGCCAGAAGCAGACCACCGCCGAATACCAGCATCTGGAAGAAGAACTCAAAAATATCACAAAAGAGCTGCACAAGCTCGTCAAGGCCTACTGCGTGACCGCTGCCACTAAAGACGAAACGCTCGACCAGCTCTTGAATACCAGCGAAGCACACGTGCAAGCGTTGTCCGCGGGCGACAGCGACGGCGAGGCGCTCAGTGGCGGGCGGGTCTTCACGTGGGGTGCGGACGGCTTGGGACAGCTCGGCAACGGCGAAGTGCTCTCCGACACCGGCTATCGGCCGGCCGAAGTGCCGGACATACCGCCGGCGAAGGCGCTTGGAGGGGTCGGCAGGGTGCTGTTGCGCAGCGGCGAATCCCCGCCTGAACCGTTGATCGCGGCGAACGCCACGACGCTCGGCCAGGAAGGCCATTGGGGGATTGACCTGTCGTGGCAGGCGACGCACGGCACCGAAGCGCTGGAAGCCGAACACCTGAACTACAAGCCCTACCAGCCGAGCGGTGTCTACGGCGAGGAACAGGAACCGCCCCCGCCGAACGAAAGTGAAGCGGCGGAAGGCCCCCCGCGGCCGGTCTCCGAGGAACAGGTGACGATCGTCTTCTCCGAAGAACCTTCAGAACAGGCGAGCGAACCGGCGACGCGCCCACCCGAGGTCGGTGAAAAGCTGAAGGCCGAAGCCGGCGAATGGGAAGGCGCCGAACCGCTCTACTACGACTACCAGTGGCAGCGCTGCCAGGGAGAACTGCAAGCCAAGGAAGGGATGCAGGCGACGTGCGGCGCGAGCTCGCCCTCGTGGGAAGCCGTCGGTAGCCGCAGGACGTCTGCGGCCCTCAAGCTCACCAGGGAAGAAAAAGAGACGTTCCTGGGCTACCACCTGCGTGTCCTTGTGACCGTCGAGAACGAACAGGGAAGCGGGGAAGCGACCTCGGCGCCGACGCCAGCCGTCGAACCGGAAGAAGAAGCTGAACGGGACTCGACGCACGTCAGCCTGCTCAAGGTCGCGGAAGAACAAAAAAAAGAACTGGTGTTCAGCTACGACATCGAAGGCATGCAGCTCGGCAGAGACGCGGAACTGGTGCCGCTCGAATCAAGGCCATACGAAATCGGGCTGTACATGGACGGGCACAAGACGAAAACGAAACTCGCGGGCGAGGGACGCGAGCGCCGCTTGGTGCTCGCGCCGCCGCCATAGGCGTATCGGACTTGCGCCCTGAGCCGGGCCGTGTCCGCGCCACAGCGCCGATCGCGGTGTTGGCGCCAGCGCGCGGCGAGTGCAGCCCGCTCGGCGCGCCCGCACCCGTTTGCCGGCGTCCGCCGCCGCGCCTGACCGCCCAGGCTTGACAAAAGACAAGCCGGTGGGCTAAGCTGCCCGCGAGTGTTTATAACAGCCGCCCGGGGCAGCTTGCGGGTGGCGCCGGACAAGCGGGGCATCGTCATGAGCAGCAGGAGAGGGGTCAGGGCAGGCCGGGCCGGCTTGCGGGCGGCGGCATGGTGTGGTTTTGAGGGCTTGAGCGCCGCTATCCTCGCGTTCCTCTCAGGCGGCGTTCAAGCACGCTCGGCGCGCGCCTCCCGCGCGTTCGAGCCTTGACATCCGCACCCGCGCCGCGGCTGGCGCACCACCAGCCGCGGCGCCGGGCGGACGATGGCATATCCGCGCGACGGTGTCAGCTCTGCCTGTCCGCCGGCCGCTTGGCTGGGGGGCGCGCACGTGGTTCTCGCGCTGAGCGCCAGGACGACCGCAGATGAGCGCTCGCAAGGATGCTCGCGATCCGGCGTTTTCGCGGCCGGGGAACAAGAGCCTGCGCGAGCTGCAGCGCGCGCGGATCCTTCACGCGGCGGCGCAGGCGATCGCACAGGACGGCTACGGCGCGCTCTCGGTGGAGCGGATCCGTGCCGGCGCGGTCGTTTCGCGCGCAACGTTCTTCGAGCTGTTCAGCGATGTCGAAGACTGCTTTCTGGCGATCGTGCAAGAGGCCGTGCAGCGCATCGCGACTGTCGTGATCCCCGCCTACCAGCTCCAGGATGCATGGCCCGCACGGTTGCACGCGGCGCTGCAGGCGCTGCTCGAGTTCTTCGAAGACGAGCCTGACAGCGGACGTCTGCTGCTCGTGCATGCGCCGGTCGCGGGCCCGCGCGTTCGCGCCTACCGGGCCGGGGTGCTCGCGAGCCTGCAACTGGCTGTCGATCAGGGTCGCGCCGTCTCGAGCGATGCGTCTGTGCTGCCGGAGCTGCTGGCCGAGGCGATCGTGCAGGGCGCGCTCAGCGTGCTGCGCGACCGCTTGCTGCAAACGCCGCCGGGCGAGCTGCGTCCGTTGCTGGCCCCGTTGATGAGCCTGATCGTGACTCCGTACCTGGGCGCGAACGCCGCGGCCGAGGAGCTCGCGCGTGAACCGCCCAAGCGCCGGCGGCGCATGCCGCAGCCTCGCTCGCCGGAGCCTCGAGCTTCGACGCCCGAGTTTCCCTTGAAACGTGTGACCTACCGCACGTTGAGTGTGCTCGAGGCGATCGGCTCACATCCCGGTGCGAGCAGTCGCGAGATCGCCAACAGCGCGGGCGGTATCGATGAGGGACAGCTCTCGAAGCTGCTTGCTCGCTTGCACAATCTCGGTCTGATCCTCAGCAGCGGTCGCACGGATGCCGGCAAGCCTCACCAGTGGCGGCTGACCGATCTCGGTGAGGCTCTTAGGCGCGGCTCTTCGCCGGCGACACAGCCAGCGACGGGCAAGGCCGACGCGCGCAATGTCCGTCAGCCTCGCGCACGCAATGCTCGCCGCGCAACGCAGGGATAGGCCACGAAGCGATGGGCTCACTGCTGCGGTTGGATCGCGCGCTGTCTGATGTGAAGCGAGCTTGGTTATCTTCCCGCGCCGGCGCCGACCGGCCGGCGGTCGCTGTGACTGTCGCCGGGAACGGTGCGTCCGCCGAAACGTCTCGTGCGCTGCGAGTACTCGCCCAGGCATTCGACGAACACTTGGCGGCTGAAGTCCGGCCACAGCTCGCGACGGAAGATGAGCTCCGAGTAGGCGGCCTGCCATAGCAGGAAGTTCGACAGGCGCTGCTCGCCGCTGGTGCGGATCACGAGGTCCGGGTCGCGCATCCCGGGCGTCTGCAGCAGCTTTGCGAACGCGGCCTCGCCGCCGCCGTCATAGCGCGCGGCCGCACGGACTATCTCATCCCGTCCGCCGTAGTCGAACGCGACATACACCTCAAGGCCGCGGTTGCGGGCGGTGAGCCCTTCGGCGTCTTCGATCGCGCTGCTCAGCTGCTGACCTGCGCGGTCGCGACGGCCGATGAACCGCACGCGCACGTCCTGCCGGTGAAGCGACGGCGTGTCGCGGCAGACGCGTCTGGCGAGCATGCCGAGCAGCGCGCTTACCTCCTGCTGCGGGCGCGCCCAGTTCTCGGTGGAGAACGCGTACAGCGTGAGCTGACGGATGCCGAGCTCGATCGCGTCGGCGATCCGTGCGAGCACGGTGTCGGCGGCGACTTCGTGGCCTGCTGCGATCGACAGGCGCTGGGCGTGCGCCCAGCGTGCGCTGCCGTCGCAGACGATCGCCACGTGCCGGGCGCGGGCAGCGCCCGGCATCGCCGCCGGGCGGCTGCCGTTGACGGTCTCATCGAGCGTGTCTGTCATCGCAGTTGATGATGCCCTAGCCTCGCACCCTGCCCGCGCAAGAACTTTCTATCGCTTGACTGTCCTTGTAGCCGTTGCCATGACTGCACGGTTGCGCGCGCGCAGCGCGGCTGCCACGGGCCTCAACGCATCCTGTGGTGGTGCGCAGCGCGTGGGCAGCCGATCACGGTGCTCGCGCTGCTGCTCTGCCCGTCGGTGAAGATGAACGCGGCGGCGAGCTTGAAGCCGCCGTGCGGGCAAGTGTCGGGCAGGCCGATCCCTCGCGGCGTGTACGCCACGCTGCGCCCGTGCACGTCTTCGTAGTAGGTCAGCGCGCCGCCGAGGCTGACGTGCAGGCTCAACAGTGCCACGTCGTGCGCTTCGGGCAGGCTCGGGATCGCGGGGACGGTGATCTGCACCTGTCCGGGATACAGCACGCCGGGGAGCACGACCGAGCCGAGCACGGGTTCTTCGCCGTGGGCGAGGATCGCCAGGTGGATGTAGCCGTCGTTTGAGGGTGCGGCGTACAGTTGCAGGCTGACGCTCTCTTTGACGATCGCCGGTCCGAACGGCACCTCCACCAGCGCGCTGCCCTGGCCCATCTTCGCGTTCGGCGGGCATGCTGCTGGACCCTGCTGTTCGAGCACGCTCGCTTCGCACGATGCGAGCCCCAGGCCGCTGGTGGCGAGCCCGAGATCACTGGGATAGCTGATCGTGACCGCGGCGAGCGCCAGCGGCACGCCGCTGGCGGGCGGGTCGATGTTGACGGCGAAGCTGACGGTCGTGGGCGCGCCGAGATGCTCGGGCGCGAACGACGCGCTCAATGTTGCGGGCGGCCCATTCGGCGGTCTGCTGGCGGCCGCGGCGAGGACGCTGCCCGGGCAGACGCTCGCGCCGTAGGTCGCGCATGCGCCGGCGGCGAGCACGATCGCGAGCGCCGCGCGCTTCAGTACCGCAGCGTGCCCTCGGTTTGGACGGTCATGGCGTAGCTGCGCCGGTAGAACACGCCGTACATGTGTCCGCTGCCCGTCGAGCGGCTGTAACGCCCGCTGCCGCCGCTGATCGTGAGCGTGCCGCTGAAGCTGGGGGCGGGGCTGTTGGGGCTCGACAGCCGTCCGCTGCCGTGCGCGTCGATGCTGCCAGCGTGCCCGTAGATCGTGATCTTTGCGCTGACCGACGGGTTGCCGTTGTAGACGAACGACACCTTGACTCTGCCGGGGATCGTGCCGCTCGCGCTGCCTTCGTCGATCAGCAGCGAGCCGGAGCTCTTGACGAGGTGCAGTCGTCCTTCGTCGCGGACGTACTGGCTGCTCGCCGATGTTGCGCGCGCTCGCGCTGCGGCGCTCGGCGCGAGCATCAGCATCACCGGCGTGAGCAGCGCGGCGAGCGTTGTGAGCAGCCCGGCGGCGCGCGGCCCGCCGCTCGTCTGTCGCGCGCTCCTGGCCCGCCTGGCCGCATGTTTGACTGTTGCGCTCACGTTGAGCTTCGGGGAGGTGTGTCAACTGGCGCCCCCATCGCGTGTCATTCTACCCGCGGATCGCCAAGCTGCGCGTCGGTGTATCCGCGCCCGCGCCTGGCGCTGTCAGGGTGGCTGAGCGCTCGCAGCGAGGCTCTGGCGTGCTTGGCGGCGCGCCAGCAGCGCATCACGCCGAGCGCCGGCCAGATCGTCGGCGCGAGCTCGCGCCGCACTGTCTGTACTGGTTCGCGCGCGTGCGGTTCGCGCGCGCCGGGGTCGGAGGTGTAGTAGGCGACGATCCCGGCGAGCGTCATCGCGTGATGCTCGCCGTTGGGGGCTTCGCGCGTACGGGCCAGCGCCTCGCGTGTGAGCGCGCACAGGCACGGCGCAAGCTCGCGCTGCTCGTACAGCCTGATGAAGCCGGCGTGCCCGTCGGCGCTGTCGCGTGCGTGGTCGACGATGCTGTCGAGGATCGTGATGACGGCGCCGATCGCGAGATACGCCGCGTCGATCCGCTGTGCGTCTTCGCGGCTGACCAGCGGGCTGGCGGCGGCGGCGATCAGCGCGTGCATCGCGAGCACCGAGGAGGCGCCGCCGGCGGTGTACTCGCGCCACTCTAGGCCGCTTGTTTGCGCGTGCTCGCTCGCCCAGCGCCGTAGCTGCTGCTCGCCGAGCGTCGCGGCGGCGTGCAGCCGTGTCTGTGCCTGCGCGCATCGTCGTGCGCTGGCCAGCGCAACCTGTGCGACCGCGCCCGCGCCGGGCAGCGCGAACAGCCGTTCGCGCGTGCGCTGCGACAGCGCGCTGAGATAGCCCCAGTCCGCTGGCGTGTGCGCCTGCAGGGACGCTGTCCTGTGCGCCTGCCGGTCCGGTGCCGCGTGTGCTGGGGGCGGCTGGGCTGTGCGCTCGCGGGTGTGTCCGGGCGCCTCGACGGCGGCGATGAACGGGCCGTACAGCAGCTCGCCCGCGGCGATCGGGTCCTGTGCGGGCTGCTCGGTGCGACCGTCGAGATAGTCGAACAGCAGCTCGAGCGCGACGATCGCGCTTGCCGTCCCGGCCCGCTGGGAGTGGGGGGCGAGCGTCGCGAGCGTCGCGGCGACCTCGGCGTTGAAACGCTCGTCAGCGAGCTTGGCGAGCGCGAGCGCCCGCAGGCCGGGGTCGGCGATGCTGCCGGCCGGCCGGGTCCAGAGCGCGAGCTCGCGCCGTGCCGCGGGGGCTACGCTCGGCCAGTAGCGGGCGTTCGCGACGGCGAGCGCCCGCAGCGGGCCGGCCGCTTGAGCTGGCCCGCCGCTGGTCCTGGGATGGCCTGAACGACGGTCCATCGCGTGTGCTGTCATTCCTCGGCGAGCGCCAGCGCCGGCGGGACCCTGGAGGCGAGCCAGGTGGGGATCGCACACGCGGCGAGCGCCGCGGCGAGCACGAGCGCGAAGATCTCGACCGGTCGTGCGCTGGTGCCGACGCTCGCGACCGGGAACCCGGTGACGTGACGCAGGTACGCGTCGATGATGAACTGTCCGTAGATGCCGGCGATCGCGCCGACCAGACAGCCGGCGCCGAGCATCAGGCCGGCTTCGACGAGCAGGATCCGTCGCAGCCGCGACGGTGGCGCACCGGTCAGTCGCAGGCCGGCGAGGGCACGCCGGCGCTGATGGATGCTGGATGTGAGCGCCGCGGCGAGCGCCAGGATCGCGGTCAGCACGAGCAGCGTGGAGACGATCCCGAGCTGGCTGAGGCCTTCGCCGGTGAGCGCGTCGATGCTCGCCTCGCGGCTGCCGGAGCTTGCCACTTCAAGGCCGCTGTCCGCTGCGAGCGCGCTCGCGATCTCGTTGCGCAGGCGTGCGACGGCGACGCCGGGCCGCGGGAACACCGCGAGTGCGCTCGGCGCGCTCGTGGCCCATGCGTGCGCGTAGTCGCCGCTGTTCATGAAGATCACGCCGGGGCTCCACGCGAGGTTCGTCGTCAGCGCCGCCACGCGATAGGCGTGGCTGCCGGTCGGCGTGGGCAGGATGATCGTGCGGCCCACGCCGGTGTGCATTTCGCCGGCGATCTGCTGGGAGACGGCGACCCATCCCGACCCTGCGAGCCGCCGGTTGGCGAGCAGCGCCGCGCCCGCGCCGCCGATCGTCTGTCCGGCCAGGACGTGGCTCGCGCCGCCGGGGGGACGCGCGATCACCCACACGCGGCGCGGGCCGAGCGTCATGAAGCTGCCCTGGAAGGACTCCACGCGCGCCACCCCGTCCAGCCGTGCGATGCGGGCGCCCAGGCCGGCAGTGTGCAGCTGTCCGGTGGCCTGGTTGTCGCCCGGTTCTGAGATCCAGATCGGTGCGTCCGCTGCGTAGCCGCGCGCGAACGAGTGGATCCCGGCCAGCAGGTCGCTGCGCGCCCCGCCGAGCGCGACGCTGCCGAACAGCGCGACCGCGCCGGTCGCGGCCAGCGCGACCGAGCGCAGCGTGGTGGTGCGCAGCCCTCCGAGCGCGAGCGCGAGCGTGCTCATCCGCGGTGCCCGCTCGCTGAGCGCGTGCGCGCCGGCGATGACCGCGGCGAACGCGACCGGCACGGCCAGCACGGTCGCGAGCGCCAGCGCCACGCTCGCGAGCAGCGCGCGTGAGGGCGCCGCCGCGTACAGCACGCTCGCGAGCGCGAGCAGCGCCAGCGCGGCGAGCGCCAGCACGCGCCGCGCGCGGCCTTCCAGCGCGTTGCCGGGAGCGCCCGTGGCGAAGTAGATCGCGTCCCGCGGCCGCGAGCGGCGCAGGTCTGCCAGCGGCACGCTCGAGGCAAGGCACGTCACCAGCACGCCGCCGAGCGCCGCCAGCGCGACGGTGCCGGCGCTGAGGACGGTCTGTCCGCTGAGCGCGAACGCCTCCGCCAGATAGCCGGTGGACTGGTGCAGCACCCAGCGCGAGAGCACGTAGCCGACGAGGATGCCGCCGGCGCTGGCCGCGACGCCGAGACACACCGCCTGGAACATCACCAGTTGCACGATCGCGCTGCGCCGCGTGCCCGCGAGCCGCAGGTCGGCGATCGCCTGGCGGCGCTCGGGCACGGTCAACAGGATCGCGTTGAACGCGAGCAACAGCCCGAGCAGCGCGCCGATGATCGCGAACAGCGTGCTGGCCTGTGCGCTCGGGCCGAGTGCCTGGCGCAGCTGCGCGATGTCCTGTTCTGGCCCGGCGACGATCAGACGTCCCCCGGCCAGCTTGCGCAGCGCGCCGGCGACGGCGGCCTGCGCGCCGGCGCGCGTCTGCACGAGTATCCGGCTGACCCTTGCGGGCGCTGCGAGCAGCCGCTGCATCGTGGCGAGCGGCATCACGGCGACGTGTGCGGCGGCGAGCGGCCCGACGAGTTCGCTGCCGAGCACGGCGCTGAGGGTCATCGGGCGGGCGACGCCGCCGACCAGCACCCTCACGCGGGCGTGTCCGCCCACGCCGGCGCGGTCGAGTCCGAGCGCCTGGGCGCTGCTGGCGCTCAGCGAGATCGTGCCGGGGTCATATGCGGCCAGCGGCAGCGTGCGGCCGAGACCGTCGAGCACGCCGAGGCTGACGTCGGTGCCGGCGACGTACACGCTGACGCTGCCCCCGCCGGGTGTGCTGATCTGCACGTCGCGTTCCAGTAGCGGCGCGGCCTGCTTGACGCCCGCCAGCGCTTCCACGCGCCCGAGATCGGCTTCGGGCAGGCCGCCCGGTCCGCGCGCGCGTAGCTGCAGGTTCGCGGGTCCGATCACGGCGCGCAGGTCCCGGCGCGTTGAGCCGGCGATGCTGTCCTGCGAGATGCCGGCGGCGAGCACCAGCGCGACGGCGGCGGCGATCCCGACGCCGGCCAGCAGCTCCTGCGTGCCGTGCGCGCGCAGCCGCCGCCGGTAGAAGTACACGAGCGCTCCTGCTCGCAGCAGCCGCCGCGTGTGCAGAGGCTCGCCGCCGGCGCCGTTCACGTGCTCGTGACCTGTTGCACCGGATCGCTGTGGATCTGTCCGTCGCGCAGCGCCAGCACGCGGTCTGCGACGCCGGCGGCGTCCGGGTCGTGGGTGACGAGCAGCACCGCCTTGCCGTGCTCGCGGGCGAGCTCGCCCAGCAGCGCGACGATCTGCGCCGAGCGCTCGGTGTCGAGGTTCGCGGTCGGCTCGTCGGCGAGGATCAGCGCCGGCTCGCCCGCGAGCGCGCGGGCGATCGCGACGCGCTGGCGCTCGCCGCCGGAGAGCTCCTCGGGTGTGCGCCCGGCGCGCTCGGCCATCCCGACCCGCTCGAGCCACTCAAGCGCTCGCTCACGCGCCTCTCCCAGTGCGACGCCGCCGAGCAGCAGCTTGGTGGCGGCGTTCTCGACCGCGGACACGCGCGCCATCAGGTGCGTGTTCTGGGAGACCAGCCCGATCTCCGCCAGCCGGTACTGCGCGGTCTGCTGTTCTGAGAGGCTCGCGAGATCCTGCTGGCGATAGCAGACGGTTCCCGCGTCGGCGCGCAGCGCCGCGGCCGCGAGCAACAAGAGCGTGCTCTTGCCCGAGCCGCTGGGCCCTTGCAGCGCGAGCATCTCTCCCGCGTGGACGCGCAGGCTGACCTCGTCGACGGCGCGGACCTGCTCCTCGCCGTTGCGGTAGTGCTTGACGACCTGCTGAAGCTCGAGCATCCCTGGTGATGCTAGGCGCCTGCTCGCAGTGGCAGCACCCGCGCGAGCTCCGGGACGGCGGGGCCGCGCAGCCGTCCGTCGCTGAGCGTCAGCGCACGGTGCGCGCCGGCGAGCTCGCTGGGCTCGCCGGTGGCGGCGAGCACGGCCGTGCCTTCGCCGGCGAGCGTGCGCAGCTGTGCGAGCACGCCGTCGCGCTGGGAGAGCTCGACGCCGGCGGCGGGCTCGTCGATCACGACCAGCAGCGGGGAGAGGACCAGTGCGCGCGCGAGCGTGACGCGCACCGTCTCGCCGGCGCCGAGCTCGCTGAGGACCGCGCCGGCGCAGCGCTCGGCGCCAGTGCGCTGCAGCGCCGAGCGTGCCGCGAGCTGTGCTTGGCGCACGGAGATCCCGCGGGCGAGCAGCGGCGTGGCGACCTGGGCGAGCACGCTCTGCTCTTCGCCGGCGCGAAAGCACTTGCGCACGTATCCGATGCCGGCGCCGAGCGACTCCTCGCCGTGTCCGGCCAGGTCGCGTCCTTGGAAGCGGACGGTGCCGCTGTCGGGCGCTTCGATGCCGGCGAGGATCCGCAACAGCGTGCTGCGTCCGCAGCGGCGCTCGCCGTAGATCACGACCAGTTCGCCCTCGTGCAGCGCTAGCGACACATCGTCGAGCACCGTGCGCTCGCGCCGCCCTTCCCGGTAGCGCTTGCCGACGTGCTCCGCTGCCAGCAGGCTCATCTTGCTCGGCGCCGTTACTCGGACCCGGCGGGCTGGGTTGCCGCGAGCGCTTGCAGCTGCGCGCGCGCGTACTGTGTCCAGCGCAGCCTGGCGGCGAGCGTCAGCCGCGTCTCCTCGCCGGCGAGCCGCGCGACCAGTCGTGTCGTGCCGGGCCCTTCGTCGCTGCCGGCGCCGGGCGCGGCGGCGATCTCCGCGATGCACGCCTGCTCGTAAGCGTCGAGCGCGGCGAGTGCCCGTGCGGGCGTCTTGGCGAGCGCGCCGAGCTGGGCCATCAGCACCCGCTGGCGGCGGCGCTCCTCGCCGACCTGTCCGACCAGCCACTGCGCGTGCTCGGCGATGCCCTTGACGGTCGGCTGATAGCGGCGTCTGGAGCGCGCCGTCTGCCCTGCGGCGGAGCTCTGCACGATCAGGCCGCGCTCGCACAGCGATGCCAGCGCGGTGTAGACGTGCGATACGCTCGACAGCGACAGCGCGCCCTCATAGGTGCGCTCGAAACGGCGTGCCAGCTCATACGCGTAGCTGGGACGTTCGATCACCAGACCGAGCAACGCCCAGTTCACGGAGGAGTGCATCCGTGCCGGCGTCTCGCGCGCGTTCACTGCTCCCGCGCTCCCTGCTCCCATGCCCTGCAGCCTACAGCAAACGCTTGACGTTCGGGACGGGCCGTGCCGAGGGCTCTGGAGCCATGCTCGCGAAGCTTCTACCCCTTGACTTACCGTGGCGCTGTCCGCGCGCCAACATGTTCGCGTGATGAAGGAGGGTCGATGCTGTGCTCGCGCTCGCCCGCGAGCCGTCTCGGGGTGCGCGGGTCTCGCACGACGGTTCTCGCTTGACTTCTGCGAAACGGATACGCTAGGCTGCTCGCCAGCGTTTATCGGGAGAGGGAAGAGGATGCTTGGGATAGGGGAGAGGATGCAGGGTCAGGACGAGCGTGCACGGCGCCGCAAAGCGCTGTCGCGCAGCCCTCGCCCGTCTCACCCCACCCGCTCGCGCCCGCATCTGTTGCGCCTGTCCGCGTATCGCTCCCGATCTTGGACGCCCGGGACGGATCCCATCTTGCCCGGGATGGACCCCAACTCGTCTAGCGGGCCGGCCGCCTCTGGTTGCCGTCTCGCGAGGACGACCGCATCCCTGCGCCGGCCTGCGGCCACGCCTGGGCATGCAATGGCAGGAGGGCGGCGTCAGAGCGCCTGCAGCACGAGGACTCCAATGCCGGCCGTTGATACCTACAGCTAAAGGAGCAGATTGATGAAAACCGTAAGGATGCTGGGAATCGCCCTCGTCGCCGCCTTCATGCTGTGCGCGGCCGCGGCGGCGAGCGCCTCGGCCGCGGAAGCCCCGACGTATAAAGAATGCGTCTCACAGTCGGGCGGCGCCTACACGACGGGCTGCAAGAAGGCTGCCAAGCCCGGCAAGGGCGTCGCCGAACTCGTCGAAGTCGAAGAACCCGAGACGTTCACCGGCACCGGCAAGGCCGCGAAGATCACGCTCGGCAGCAAAGAGGTGAAGTGCAAGCACTCTAGCGTCGAAGGCGTCATCCAGTATGGCGATGGCAGCGCGGGCGCCCACTACACCTTCAGCGAATGCGAGCTCGGCAAAGCGAAATGCACGACGGGCAGCGAAGCGGCCGGCACGATCAAGACCCCGAGGCTCGACACGCAGCTCCAGTACCTCAACCCCGGTGAAACGGAAGTCGGGATCAGCGCCGGCCTCGTCGGTGGAACGTTCGCTGACTTCACCTGTGGCACGGAAGCCTTCGAAGTCAAAGGCGAGGTCGGAGGAACGATCAAGAACGAGGGCGCCAAAGGCACGACCGTCACCTACAAGGTGAAAAGCGGCGTACAGGAGCACGACGCCCTTTACGACGAAGGGGAATCGTTCACGGTCGGCCTCCAGTCCGGGGCGCATGAAACCGCAACCCTGTCGGTCACGTTCACCGACGGCCCCGCGAACGTCGGCGCATACGGCGCCTAGTGCGCACGTGTAGCGCCGCTGTGAACTAGCCAAGCGAAACCCGAGCGTCGGGGGGCCCTCTCCGGGGGGTTCCCCGGCTCCTGGGGAGCCGAGCGTGAAGAGAAGAGACTGAGAGCACAGAGGTGAGCAGTAGTGCAGGCTGACAGCGTCGCGGTGTTCTCTGGCGCCCTTACGGGGGTGGCTGGGGATGGCTTCGCGTCTTCCCGAACAACCAGTGCGCGCGTGGGCGCGCAGGAAACGCTAGGCGACGTCTGTCGCGCAGAAGGGATTGGATCGATATGAGTCCTCGCCGGTTGGTTCTCGTGCTCGCGGGCGCGTTGTGTGTCCTTGGGTGCTGTTGCGCTCCCGCGCTTGCCGGGTCCCTGGGATACAAAGACGTGTGCCCGGAATTCAGCCCCGAACCGCTGTTCTGCACGAGCTTCCCGAACATGAACAACCCGGACATGGTCGCGGTCGACGACTCGCCTGGCGTCACCAAAGGCGACGTGTACGTGGCCAGTGTGGGCGGTATCGAAGCGAGCGAACACTCGTCGATCACGCGCTTCAACGCGAACGGTGAGCCTGTCGACTTCACCGGATCCAACACGGAGATCGACGGCAACCAGTTGCTGTTTGCGAAGGGCGCGGTGAGGGGCGTCGCTGTCGAATCGGCGACCGGCGACTTCTACGTGACCAACAACGAAACTAACGAAATCGAACGCTTCAATGCCGAAGGTACCCCGGTCCTGCCCTCGTTTGCGTTGCCGGAAGCAGTGGTCAAGGAAAAGGGGGCGTCCGGGGTCGGGATGTTCGGGATCGCGGTCGACGAAAGCTCCGACGCCTCTAAAGGCGACATCTACGTTGCTTGGAGCCCAGAGAATACAGCCGGGTCGGCGGTTTACAGGTTCGTCCCCAGCGGCGACACGTTCGAATCGCCGGAAACGCCGTTCATTCCGGGCCTGCACGAACCTCAGTCGATCGCGGTCGGCCACACCGGCGCGATCTTCGTGGCAAAGCACAACGGCAAGGTGGAGAAGTTCAACAGCGCAACCGGGGCGCTCGAACCGGTCTCGTTCGCCGCGGGCGAAGGTGCGGAATCGGTGGCAGTCGACGCTTCCAGCGGCCACGAACACGTGTTTGTGTGGGCGAAGGGCGGCAACGAAGAAGAACCGCACGTGCTCGTGTACTCCGAAACAAGCTCCACGTTGGTAGAAGAATTCGAAACTGCCGGGTTCGGCGTCATCGAATTGGAGATCCCGGCGGGCATCGCAGTCGACCCGTCCACGCATGACGTGTATGCGACCAACCCGAAATACGGCGCTGTCACCGACGCTGGCGCGATCTTTTCCACCACCGCGGTCCCGACCGTGCCGCAGGTGACCACGCAAGCAGCTGAAGACGTGACCGGGACCGAAGCGACCCTGCACGCCACGCTCAAAGCCCCCGAAGGCGACAAGATCACATATCACTTCGCCTACGGCCGCAGCGAAACGACGGCCGAAGAAGTGACGATGCCGGCCGGCGGCGAAAAGAAAGTCGAAGCGAAAGTCACTGCTCTCACCGCCGGCACCAGCTACCAGTACAAGGCCCTGGCACACCACGAAACGCAAGCCGAAGTCGAAGGCGAAACCGAAACGTTCACGACCAAAGGCGCGGTCTCGACCTTCCCGTTGACGATCAAGGTCGAACCGTCGGGTAGCGGCACGGTGCACTGCAAGGTCGAAGGCGGCTCGCCGGAACCGTGCGCGAGCGAATACGCGCAGGGCACGAAAGTCGAAGTGCTCGAGACTGCCGGCACCGGGTTCCGGTTCAAGGAATGGGCTGAAGAATGCACCGGTAAAGGCGCGTGCGTCCTCACGATCACCAAGGCCGAGTCGGTGACGGCCATCAACGAAGCGAGCCACAAGGCGCCGCTCACCGTCGTCCTGACCGGCGAAGGCAAGGTCGAATCGACGAGTTCCCCGGGCATCAAATGCGAAGCTCCGTTCGGCTCCGAATGCACAGCCGAATTCGAAGGCGAAGTGACGCTCACCGCGACCGCCAACAAGGCCGGCTACGAATTCGCCGGCTGGATCGGCTGCAAGGCGACCGGCGTCGGCACCTGCAAGGTCGACGTGACCGCGGCCACCGAAGTGACCGCCGTGTTCCTGAAGGCCGGCAAACAAGGCGCGACAGGCCCGGCAGGCAACGAAGGCCCGGCTGGCCCGGCCGGCAGTGAAGGCCCAGAAGGCCCACAGGGCGCCGAAGGCGCCAAAGGCGTCAGCGTGACCGGGGCAATCGGTCCGCCCGGCGAAAAAGGCGCGGGCGGCGCACAGGGGCCGCAGGGCCCGGCCGGCGCGCAGGGCCCAGCCGGCGCGGCAGGAGCGGCGGGACCCGCCGGCCCCGCCGGCCCGGCCGGCAAGATCGAGCTCGTCACCTGCACCAAGGCCGGCAAGAAGAAGAAGTGCACGACCAAGCTCCTCTCGGGCACCGCCAAGTTCACGACCAGTTCGCTGCGCGCCACGCTCTCGCGCCACGGCGTGCTGTTCGCGACCGCCACGGCCGCACGCGTGCATGGCCGCCTGCGCCTGCGCTTCACGTCCTCCCGCGCGCTGCGCCCGGGCCGCTACACGCTGACGCTGATCACAGGAACCGGCCGGCACAGGCGCACCCGCACCCAGATGTTCACGTTGAGCTGACCCGCCGGTGCGCCTCGTCCTCCGCCGCCGCCGTCACCTCCCCGCAACCCATGGGGCGCTGACGGCGGCCTGCACCGTGCTGCTCGCCGCGGCCTTTGCCGCCACGGGTGTTTCTCGTGCCGCGGCTGCGTGCCCGGATGAAGCGGCCCGCGCGCTGCGGGGTTCCGGTGGCCTGCCTGATTGTCGTGCCTATGAACTGGTGACCCCGCCGGATAAGGATGGGGCGCTGATCGACGAGGCGGCGTTGGATGACGTGCCGCCGCAGGTCGCTGAAGATGGGCGGCGTGTGGTGACGTTGAGTATCCAGTGTTTCGCTGACCCGCAGTCG
>DATJOF010000052.1:0-24131 GCA_035507415.1 Solirubrobacteraceae bacterium | reverse complement strand
CGGTCGCCCACGTCGACATGGACGCGTTCTACGTGTCGGTCGAGCTGCGGCGCCGTTCCGAGCTGCGCGGCAGGCCGGTGATCGTGGCCGGCAGCGGACCGCGCGCGGTCGTGACGACCGCGAGCTACGAGGCGCGACGCTACGGCGTGGGCTCGGCGATGCCGGCGTCGCGCGCGCGCCGGCTGTGCCCGCAGGCGGTGGTGCTGGCGCCGGACTTCACGGCCTACCGCGAGGCCTCGCGCGAGGTGATGGGAATCGTGCGCGCGCACGTGCAGCAGGTCGAGGTGGTCGGTCTCGACGAGGCCTATCTCGACCTCGCGGAGCTGTTCTCCCCGCGTGCCGCGATGCGCCGGCTCGTGCGCGAGATCGAAGCCGCCACGCGGCTGCGGTGCTCGGTCGGGATCGGCCCTAACAAGCTGGTCGCGAAGGTGGCCTCCGATGCCGAGAAGCCCGCGGGTTTCGTGGTGCTCACGCGCGAGCAGGCGTGTGCGCGCTTCGCCGACGCCCCGCCGGGGCTCGTCCCCGGCATCGGCCCGAAGACGGCCGCGCGCCTGGCCGAGCTCGGGCTCGACACGCTCGGCGCCGTGGCGGCGGCGCCCGAGCGCGACCTGACCGCGCGCTTCGGCGCGAACCTCGGCGTCGAGCTGCGCCGCCGCGCGCGCTTCGAGCACGATGGCGTCGTCGGTGCGCCGCGCAAGGTCGTTTCGGAGTCGCGCGAGCGCACGTTCGACTACGACGTCCAGGATCCCGCCCTGATGCGCGAGGCGCTGAGCGTGATGGCCGACGAGCTGTGCGCCAGCCTGAACCGGCGCGAACGCCGCGGGCGCACGATCGGGATCAAGGTGCGCCTCGACGACTTCACCACCGCCACGCGGGCGCGCACGATCGAGCAGCCGACCAACGACGTCGCCCAGGTGACCGCCGTCGCGCTCGCGCTGCTGCGCGACTACGCGCCGGCGCGACCGGTGCGCCTGCTCGGCGTTCGCGTCGCCGGCCTGGAGTCAGGCGCCTCGCCGGTCGCGATTCCCGCGAGCGCGAACACCGGCCGGCGCGGGCCGCTGGACCAGCTCTCGTTGCAGCTCTAGACGGCCGGGCCCGGTCTCGCGGCGGCTAGGATCCGGGTACGAGGATGGACCGACCGATGGGGAGGCAGTGATGGCAAGCGCGAAGGTGGGCGAGATCGAGCTCGAGTACGAGCGCGCGGGCGCGGGCCCGCCGCTGCTGTTGATCATGGGCATGAGCGGGACGATCGCGCACTGGGGAGCCCCGTTCCTGGACGACCTGCGCGGCGACTTCGACACGATCGTCTACAACCACCGCGGGGTGGGCGCCAGCAGCCGCCTGGACGGGCCGCTCACGATCGCCCAGCTCGCCGAGGACGCCGCCGGTCTGCTGGCCGCGCTCGAGCTCGACTCGGCGCACGTGCTCGGCATCTCGATGGGCGGGATGGTCGCCCAGGAGCTGGCGCTGGCGCATCCCGAGGCGATCCGCTCGCTCGCGCTCGGCTGCACCTACTGCGGCGGCGAGGGCAGCGCGCTGACGCCCGAGCCGGTGATGACGAGGCTGGCCGAGGCGATGAGCTCGGGCGACCGCGAACGGGCGATCCGCGCGAGCTGGGAGGCGAACGTCTCGCCGGCGTTCGCCGCCGACGACGAGGCATACGCCCGCTTCCTGCAGGCCGGTCTCAGCCACGCGGTGGCGGTGCCCGTGATCATGCGCCAGCTGCAGGCGATCGTCGGTCACGACAGCTCCGGGCGCCTGGACGAGATCGCCGCGCCCACGCTCGTGGTGCACGGAACGGACGATGAGATGGTGCCCGTCCAGAACGGCACGATGATCGCCGGGTTGATCTCCGGCTCGCAGCTGGAGATCTTCGACGGCGTCGGCCACCTGTTCTTCTGGGAGGAGCCGGAGCGCTCGGCCGAGCTGATCCGCGCGCACGCAACGGTGCACGCCTGACGCGAGCGTGCGGTAGGCGAGCCGGTGCCCGCGCGGGGGCAGCCTGAGCAGGGCGGACGCGAAGGGGCGCGGACGGGCCGCAGGGCAGATGGCGAGGAGCTGCGGGTCCAGACGGACGACGCCGTCTGGCTCTCCGGGCAGCGCGCCGGGACGGGCCCGGCGATCGTGCTGTTGCACGGCCTGACCGCGACACGGCGCTACATCGTGATGGGCTCCCGCGCTCTCGAGCGCGGTGGTCTGCTCGTGCTCGCCTACGACGCGCGCGGCCACGGCCGCTCGAGCCCGGCGCCCGACGCGAACGCCTACGGCTACGAGCGGCTCACGCGCGACCTCGAGCAGCTGCTCGACAACGCGGGGATCGAGCGTGCGGTGATCGCGGGCGCCTCGATGGGGGCGCACACGGCCGTGCGCTTCGCGCTCGAGCGGCCCGCGCGCGTCGCCGCGCTGGGGCTGATCACGCCCGCGTACGATCCCTCGGCGCGGCGATCGCCAGACGCGTATGCCCACTGGGCCGCGCTCGCGGCCGGTTTGCGCGAGGGCGGGGTGGAGGGCTTTCTGGCCGCCTATGACTTCGACGGCGTTCCGGCCGCGTGGCGTGAGACGGTCGCACAGGTGATGCGCCAGCGCCTGTCCGCGCACGAGCATCCGCTGGCGGTCGCCGACGCGCTGGAAGTCGTGCCGCGCTCGCGCCCGTTCGAGTCGTTCGAGCAGCTCGCGCAGATCGCCGCGCCCACGCTCGTGATCGCCAGCCGCGACGAGGCGGATCCGAGCCACCCGCTGGTCGTCGGCGAACGCTACGCGCAGGCGATCCCCGGGGCGCAGCTGCTCGTCGAGGAGCCCGGCAGCTCGCCGCTGGCCTGGCAGGGCGGCCAGCTGTCAAACGCTCTGCTTGAGCTGACTGTGCGCGCATCGCAGGCGTGAGCAAGCACGCGCGGCCCTTGGCGGGGCTGAGCACCGCCGTGGGGCGAGTGTCCGTGATAGCATACGTCCGTATGTCAGAGGTGCGCACGTGGGACGGGCAGAGCTATGACCGCATCTCGGCGCCGATGGAGGCGCTGGGGCTGGCGGTGCTCGACCGCCTGGAGCTCGCCGGCGACGAGACCGTGCTCGACGCCGGCTGCGGCTCCGGTCGGATCACGGCCAAGCTGATCGAGCGGCTGCCGCGCGGTCACGTGATCGCATACGACGCCTCGGCGTCGATGGTGGCGGCCGCGCGCGAGCGGCTCGGGCCGGACGCCGACGTGCGCCGGGGCGACCTGCTCGAGCTCGAGCTGGAGGAGCCGCTCGACGCGATCTTCTCGACCGCGACGTTTCACTGGATCGCCGACCACGATGCGCTGTTCGCGCGCCTGCGCGCGGCGCTGCGCCCGGGCGGGCGGCTGCTCGCGCAGTGCGGGGGAGAGGGCAACATCACCGGGCTGCGCGGCCGCGCAGCCGTCGTGCTGCAGCGCCCGCCTTACGCCGAGCACTTCCGCGACTGGCGTCCACCGTGGAACTACGCGAACCCCGGCGACACCGAAGCGCGCCTGCGCGGCGCGGGCTTCGCCGCGGCCGAGTGCTGGCTGGCGCCCGCGCCGCAGCAGCCCGAGCACCCGCGCGAGTTCCTGTCGACGATCGTGCTCGGGCCGCACCACCAGAACCTGCCCGAGCCGCTGCGCGAGCCGTTCATGGACGACGTCATGGAGGTGCTCGGCGAGCCGGTCGTGGTCGACTACGTGCGGCTGAACATCGACGCGACGGCGTAGCCACGCGCGCGCACGCACGCGCGCGTGGGCTTGCGTCAGGCAAGCGTCGCCGGCGCGTCCAGACCGTCGCGCGCGCGCGCGCCGCGACCGTTCGTCCCGGCCAGCTCGCGATCCTCGACGCCGGGCCGATCGGCCGCCACGGCGGCCCCGCGCAGGAGCGCCGCGTAGCGCGCGTCGCGCGCGAGGAGCTGGTCGTGGGTGCCGCGTTCGACGATGCGGCCGGCGTCGAGCACGAGGATCTGGTCGGCGTCGACGATCGTCGAGAGCCGGTGAGCGATCGCGAGCGTGGTGCGGCCGCGGCTGAGCTCGTCGAGCGCCTGCTGGACGGCGCGCTCGGTCTCGGTGTCGAGCGCGGAGGTGGCCTCGTCGAGGATCAGCACCGGCGGGTTGCGCAGGATCGTGCGGGCGATCGCGATGCGTTGCTTCTCGCCGCCGGAGAAGCGGTAGCCGCGCTCGCCGACCGGCGTGTCGTAGCCGTCGGGCAGGGAGGTGATCAGCTCGTGGATCTGGGCCGCCTTGGCGGCGTCTTCGATCTCCCGATCGGACGCCTGCGGGCAGGCGAAGCGCAGGTTCTCGCGGATCGAGGCGTGGAACAGGTACGTTTCCTGCGAGACCAGCCCGACGGTCGCGGCGAGCGAGTCGAGCGTGACGTCGCGGATGTCGACGTCGTCGATCAGGACCGCTCCGCGCTGCGGCTCGTACAGGCGCGCCACCAGATAGGCGAGCGTGGTCTTGCCCGAGCCGGTCTCGCCGACGAGCGCCGTGCGCGTCCCCGCCGGGACCTCGGCCTCGATTTCCTGCAGCGTCCAGGGCGAGTCCGGCGCGTAGCGAAACGACACGTCCCGCAGCGCCACGTCGCAGTGCACGCCCGTGAGCACGCGCGCACCCGGGCGCTCGACGATGTCGATCGGCAGGTCGAGGTACTCGAAGATGCGCCCGAACAGCGCCAGCGAGGTCTGCACTTCCACACCCACGCCGAGCAGCTGCTGCATCGGGAACAGGAGCCGCGTCTGCAGCGTCGTGAAGGCGACGACGGTGCCGATCGAGATCACGTCCTGGCCGTGGGCGATCGTGTAGCCGGCAAACCAGTACACGGCGGCGGGCATGATCGCGAAGCTCATCTGCACCGAGGCCATGCGCCAGCGGCCGGCCATGCGCGAGCGGACCTCGAGGTCGGCCAGTTCGCCGGACTCGCCGGTGAAGCGGTCGACCAGCTCCTGCGAGCGGCCCATCGTCTTGCCGAGCAGGATCCCCGACACCGACAGCGACTCCTCGACCAGCGTGGACATGTCCGCCAGGCGTCCCTGCGTCACCGACTGGATGCGGCGGCGCTCGTTGCCGACGCGGCGCGTGAGCCACACGAAGAACGGCAGCAGGATCAGCGAGAAGACCGTCAGCTGCCAGCTCAGCGCGAACATCGCGACCACCGTCGCGGTGACGGTTGCGACCGTGGAGACGGTCGAGGTCGCGGTGCTGGTGACGACGTTGTCGATGCCGCCGATGTCGTAGGCGATGCGCGCCTGCACCTCGCCCGAGCGCGTGCGCGTGAAGAACGCCAGCGACATCCGCTGCAGGTGAGCGAACACGGCCGCACGCAGGTCGTGCATGACGCGCTGGCCTACCTGGTTGGAGATCCACGTCTGCGCCACGCTGATCACGCCGTTGATCACCGCCAGCGCGATCATGCCCGCGACCAGCCAGGTGAGCAGCGTCAGATCGTGGCCGATGATCCCCTTGTCGACCGCTTCGCGCAGCAGGAAGGGCGAGGCGACGCTGAGCACGGCGCCGAGCACGATCAGCCCGAGCAGCAGGCTCAGGCGCAGTCGATAGGGGACGAACAGCCGCGCCACCCGGCGCAGCGACACAGGTTTGTCGGGAATGTCCTCCGGACGGAGCTCGGTCTGGCGCGACCGGCGGCCGTCGCCGCCACGGCCGTGCCCCTGGGCGAAGGGCTGGCTGCTCACGGACTGACTCTAGCGTCGCGCCGTTCGCACTCGCTGGGCTCAGGCGCTGCGCGTGCGCTCCGTGCCGATGAGCCGATGGTCGATCGCGTAGGCGACCAGCTCGGCGCGGTTCGAGAGCCCGAGCTTCCGCTGGATGTGCGAGCGGTGGGTCTCGATGGTTCGCACGGAGAGGTAGAGCCGCTCGGCGGTCTCGGCGTTGGTGTGGCCGAGCGCGATCAGGCGCAGGACGTCGACCTCGCGGGCCGAGAGATCGTCCGGCGGGCCGGACGCCGGCTCCGCGGCCAGGCGGGCTCCGAGCCTGGGATTGAGGTAGCGCTCGCCGGCCGCGGCGCGCCGGACCGCCTCGACGAGCTCGTCGTGCGCGGCCTCCTTGAGCACGTAGCCGAGCGCCCCCGCGCCGAGCGCCTCGCGGGCGAAGGCGGGCTCGTTCTGCATCGTCAGCACGACGATCTGCGTGTGCGGCGACTCCTCGCGAATCGCGGGGATCGCCTGCAGGCTCGAGCCGCCCGGCATGTTCAGGTCGAGCACGAGCACCCGCGGATGATGGCCGCGCACGTAACGCCGGGCGCCGTCGGCGTCGCTGGCCTCGGCGACGACCTCGAAGTCGCTCTGGCTGTCGAGCAGCAACCGCAGTCCGCTGCGCACGACCTGGTGATCGTCGGCGAGCACGATGCTGATCGCCTCGACGGGGGCCCGGCCGGCAGCGCGGCCATGTCCCCGGCCGAAGGACTGGCTGCTCACGGAGTGACTGTAGCGTCGTAGGGTTAAGTGGCCATGGACCTCTCCGCGACCGAGGCGCGGGTGCTGGGCTGCATGATGGAAAAGCAGCTGACGACGCCCGACATCTATCCGCTGACGCTCAACAGCCTGCGCCTGGCCTGCAACCAGTCGACCAACCGCGATCCGGTCGTGAGCTACGACGACGCGATCCTGCGCGACGCGCTGCACCGGCTCGAGCGGCGCGGCTATGCGCGCTTGGCGAGCGGCCGCGGCAGCCGCGCGCCCAAGTACCGGCACCTGCTGGCCGAGGCGCTGCCGCTGAGCGGGGACGAACACGCCGTGCTGTGCGTGCTGTTGCTGCGCGGTGGACAGACGCCGGGCGAGCTCAAGCAGCGGGCCGAGCGCATGCACGGCTTCGATGGCTTGGACGCCGTGCACGACGCGCTCGAGCGCCTGATCGCGCGCGGCCTGGTGGCGCGGCTCGCGCGCCGTCCGGGCCAGAAGGAGGAGCGCTACGAGCACCTGCTGAGCGCGGACGCCGAGGATCAGCAGCAGGGCGCCCGCGCGGCCTCAGCGGCCAGCGGGCCGGGGCCGGCAGCCCCCGCAAGCGCATCCGGCGTGGTGCCCGCGCCGGCCCCCGCGGGTGCATCCGGTCTCGCGTCCACGGCCGCCCCCGCGGGCACGCCCGGCGTCGAGCCCTCCGCGGGAGCGCCGACGGTGGGGATCTCGCCGTTTGCACCGCCCGGTGCGAGTGCCGCCGGGGCAGCGACGGATAAGCGCGTGTCCGATCGCTGGGGGTCTGGCGGTGATGAGGCGGCGATGCCGGACGCCGGCCACGCCACCGGCGGGGTCGCCGGCCTGTCTTCGCTGGCTGCGCTCGAGGCGCGGATCGCGCGGCTGGAGCGCGAAGTCGCCGAGCTGCGCAGGCGCACCGACTCGGCGAGCCTGACGTGATCGTCGCGGCCGCATCCTCGGCCGACGCCGCCACGGGCGTCGGCATCCCGCTGGCCCTGGCCGCGGGCTTCGTGTCGTTCCTGTCTCCGTGCGTGCTCCCGCTGGTACCCGGCTATCTGTCGACCGTCGTGGGCGTCAGCCCCGCCGAGCTGCAGGGCACCAGCACGCGGCGCGTGCTGGTGCCGAGCCTGCTGTTCATCGCGAGCTTCTCGCTGATCTTCATCCTGCTCGGCCTCGGCGCGACCGCGATCGGCTCGAGCCTGAACGCGCACCGCGACGCGCTCGAGCGCGCGGCGGGCGTGCTGATCATCCTGATGGGCGTCGCCTTCCTCGCGACCCCGTTCGTGGACCGGCTCAACTTCGAGTGGCATCCCGATGGGCTGATGCGCCTCGCCGGCCGCGGGGGCCCGCTGCTTGCAGGCGCGGCCTTTGCGATCGCCTGGACGCCGTGCACGAGCATCACGCTCGGAGCGATCCTGACGCAGGCCGCCGTATCGACCTCCGCCGCGCATGCCGCGCTGCTGCTGGCCTTCTACTCCGCCGGTCTGGCGATCCCGTTCCTGGTGATCGCGCTGGCGTTCGAGCGCGCCACGAACGCGCTGGCGATCGTCAAGCGCCACTTCGCGCTCGTGATCGCCGCCGGCGGCGCGGTGATGATCGCGTTGGGCCTGCTGATCCTGACCGGCGAGTTCACGATCCTCAACGCCTGGGCCAACCGCACGCTACCCTTCCCCGGTGCCACGCTCTAGCTCATCGCGCGTCGGGGCGTCGATGGCGTCTTTTGCGGCGGCCGCGCTGCTCGGCGTTGCCGGGCTTGCGGGTTGTGGCGGCGCCAGCGAATCGACCCCGACGCAGAGCACGCCGAAAGCGGCGACCGTGACCGAGCCGGCCACGACACCGGCGCCAGGGGGCACGCCGAGCACGACCACGAGCACCCCGAGCAGCTCGAGTCCGACGACCACCACGCCGGCCACCGCCCAGACCAAGACGGCGCCCAACGCCGAAGCCCCCAACGCTCACGCGCCGACGACGACCCCGGCGAAAGCGGCTCCGCTGCCGGCCAGGCCGCCGACCGCGACGACTCCGACCGCGCCGAGGCACGCGCTGCGCCACCGCGTCGGCGCCGCAGGCCTGCTGGGCGGTCTGTGCACGACGACCCACAAGGGTGGACGCTCGCTCTCGCCGGCCACGCGTGCGCGACTGAAGAAGGTCTGCGCCGAGGTCGAGAAAGCCGAAAAAACCCGCTAGCCGAGCCCCGAAAGCCGAGCAGGCGCTAGCCGCGCCCGAAACAGCCGAGCAGGCCCGCTAGGAAAGACCCACGGACACACGTTGTCCGAGGCTGCCGCGACCGGGCGACACCTCGACGACCAGCGACGACAGCGCCGGCGTGCGGCTGATCACACGCCGCGCACCGACGCCGGCGAGCCCCCGATCCGGGACCGTGGCTGCGGCAACGCCGTCAGGTCGGCGACCATCGACGATTCCGCCTCGCGGACCGACGTGCGCGTCGAGGCGCTCGGCCTGCGCTCGGACATACTGCTCGAGGCGATCGGCGACGATGCTCGCGGGTCGCAGGCAACGCGCCTTGGCCAGCGTCTGGGCGCCCACGCAGCGGTACATGCGCCGGCCGGTCGAGGACTTCGGTCCCGCGACCATCGCCTGTCCACAGCTCGCGCAGTGTGCAATCCCGCTGAGCGGATACTCGCACGGCGGCGTATAGGCGCCGGGCTTGTGCTGGGCGGCGCGCCAGGTCGCGCGGTCCACCAGCGGCTCGTGCGCGTGCGCGTTGACGATCGCGCCGGTGCGCACCTCGCCCAGGTAGGTGCGCTTGGCGAGCATGCGCCGCACCGTCGCGGTGGTCCAGAAGCGCGCCCCGGACGCATAGCGCTCCAGGTAGCGCGTGGCCGCCGCCACGCCCTGGCTCGCGGCCAGTTCGTACGCGCGCTGCACCAGCAGCCGCTCGTCGTCGTCCGGCACCAGCACGCCGTCCTGGCGCTCGTACCCGAACGGCGTCGGCCCGACCTGCTTGCCTTCGGAGATCGCGCGTTCCTGGATGATCTCCCAGCTGATCTTGACGGGCTCGTGCTCCAGCGTCGGCACCCCGCGATCATGTCAGGGACTCGCGCCGCCCGAAGGTCGTTTTTTCGCGCTGTGCGGACGAACTTGTGACGAATGCTTCCGAACCGCGGGCCATAGCTCGGGCATAGAGGCCGGGCGCGCGCGGGCCAGGCGGGCGAGGTGGGGGAGCGAGGCAGACGGCCGGTCTACGCGGCGAACCCCTGTACTCGGGGGTCGAGCGTGGGTGCTCGGTCCTGGGGGGCGGGTGCGCTACGCCGCCTGCGCCTGCGCCGCGACCTGGGCCTGCTTGCGCGCGCGGTAGCGCTGTTCCCAAGCCTCCTGGTTGCGCTTCGCGTCGAGCACGAACGGCGAGTAGCCGATCGCCTTGACGATCGCCCGGTTGATCGCCGACTCCGGTGAGGGCAATGGCCGCAGCACGTCGACGAACAGCACCACGCGCGTCTCGTCGGTGTCGTTCCAGACCTCGTGGTTGAAGGTGTCGTCGAACACCATGCTCTTGCCCTCCTGCCAGTAACGGAAATCCTCGCCCACCCTGATGCGGCAGGCCTGCGCATCGCGCGGCACGATCAGACCGAGGTGGTAGCGCAGCACGCCCTTATAAGGACCGCGATGGTCGAGGATGTGCTTGTGCGGTGAGAGGATCGAGAACATCGCCGTCGTCATCCCGGGAATCCGGCGCATCAGCGCGGCGGTCTGCGGGCACATCTCGACGCCCAGCCTGGCCTCGAAGCCGTAGCCATAGAGGAAGAACGTCTTCCAGTCGTCATCGTCGGTGATCTCGATCTGGTCCTTGGAGATGTCCTGGAAGTTCGGCAGCGCCTCGCGGTCCTCCAGCACGCGCTCGAGCTCGTCGCGGATCGTCGTCCAGCTGGCCTCGACCTCGGCGATCCAGGGGAACAGCTCGTTGTCGAAGAAGGTCGCGTCGCCGACCAGCGAGCGTCTGCCGATGAACCGCTCGATCGGCGCCAGCAACCGTTCACCGCCTGCGATCGTCAGCTCGACGGTGCGCTCCCACAGCGACTTCTCTGCCATCGGCCGGCCTCCTCGATGAGGTGGTTGAACCGGATCGATCCGAGACTCGGCGAGTCTCGGATCGGCCCAGTCTACGACTAGTCACGGCGATACGGCCTGTGCGCCGCGGGTGGCCGCTGCGGCTGGCCGGCGAACCGGTCGGGCCGCCTACGCAGCCTCGCGCAGCGCCGCCATCTCAGGCGACTCCGCGAGCTTCTTGAGCGCTCGCTGCTCGAGCTGTGACGCGCGCTCGGCCGAGAATCCCAGCCGCTTGCCGATCGCCGTCAGCGTCTGCGGCTCCTCGCGCCCCGTGCCGAAGCGCAGCGTCAGCACGGTCCGCTCGGTATCAGGCAGCTGCGCGATCGCCTCGTGCACGATCCGCTCGCGCTCGTTGTCCCAAGCTGTGTCCTCGGGCGCCTCGACGTCAGAGGGCAGCAGATCGCCAAGCGCCGTGTCGCCGTCCTCGCCGACCTGCTGATCGAGGCTCACCAGCGCCGCCCGTTGGTGGCGCACCTCCTCGATCTGCTCGATCTCGAGACCGGTCTCGGCGGCAAGCTCGTCGATCGTGGGCTCGCGCCCCAGCCGCACCGACAGCTCGCGCTCGACCCGCCCGACCTTGCGCGAGCGCTGCGCCACGTGCACCGGCAGCCTGATCGTGCGCCCGGAGTTCTCGAGGCCGCGCTGAATCGCCTGCCTGATCCACAGGGTCGCGTACGTCGAGAACCTGAAGCCCTTGCGCCAATCGAACTTCTCGCTCGCCCGAATCAGCCCGAGCATGCCCTCCTGGACGAGATCCGCCAGTGGCAGCCCCTGGTTCTGGTACCGCCGCGCGTTCGACGCCACCAAGCGCAGGTTCGAGTTGACCAGCAGTTCCTTGGCCTGCAGGTCGCCGCGCTCGATCCGCTGCGCCAGTTCGATCTCCTGCGCCGGCGTCAGCAGGGGATAGCGCCGCGAGTGCGCCAGCAGCTGGTCCACGGACTCGGGAATGAACGCGTCATCCACGACTCCGGCGGCCTTGTCGATGCCGTCACGGGCGCCGCTGGCGCTTGTTTTAGTGGTTTTTAGGAGTGTCTCAGCCATATTGGTCCTTCTAATCCGATGCTCAGAGTCGGAATTATACGCCGAAGTAGTTGTCTTGTCAATTATTCTCTGGCGATGCTCGATCTGCGTGTCGTTCGACGCTCTGTGCGCGGCTCCCTGCCTGCCCGAGCACACTTCTTGTCGGCTCGTGCCCTCGGCCGCTGATCCTCGCCCGCGCTTCCTGGACATTGTGCGGATATGCACGCTTGCGTGCACGTCTTCTGTCGTCTGCCCGATCGGGGACTCAGCTCGATCGATACCCCGGTTCGCCCTTCCGGAACCGCCTTTGGCCTGGTTCGAGCCTGCCAGCGTGGGCGCCGCCGTGGGCCCCGGGGCCCAATAAACCCGCGAACCGGGCAAAAGTCGCTGTCCGCCAACCTCTGCACCAGCCAACGCCGCACGCGCGTGCGCGCGTGCGGGCTGCGCTGGCAATAGCGACGCGCGATCGGGACCGTCGATACGGCGGACGGGCCGGTCATTACGGCGAGCCCCTCCGTATGCTCCAGCGATGGACGCGGATCTCTCGGGCCAGGTCGTCGCCATCACGGGGGCCTCGTCCGGCATCGGCGAGGCGACCGCCCTCGCGTGCGCCCGCGCGGGCGCCGCCGTGGCGCTCACAGCTCGCCGCACCGACCGCATCGAGAACCTCGCCGAACGTATCGCGGGCGATGGCGGACGCGCGCTCGCCGTCACCGCCGACGTTGGCGAGGAGGACCAGGCGCGCGCATTCGTGCAGCGCGCCCACGACGAGCTCGGCCGCCTCGACGTGCTCGTCAACAACGCCGGCGTGATGCTGCTCGGCCCGATCGAGAACGCCCCCACCGAGGAGTGGCGTCGCATGATCCACGTCAACCTGTTCGGCGTCCTGTACTGCACACACGCCGCCCTGCCGCTGATGCGCCGGCAGGGCGCGGGCCACATCGTCAACGTCAGCTCCGTCGCCGGCCGCGTCGCACGTCTCGGCTCGGGCGTCTACAACCTCACGAAGTGGGGCGTCGGCGCGTTTTCCGAGTCGCTGCGCCAGGAGATGGTCCCGCTCGGCGTCCGCGTCACGCTGATCGAGCCCGGCGCCGTCGCCACCGAGCTCCCCGGCCACAACCGCCCCGAGGTCCTCGAGCAGATGGCCAAAAGCTTCGCGGGCGTCACGCCCCTCGCGTCAGAGGACATCGCCACCGCGATCCTGTACGCGATCGCCCAGCCGCCCAACGTCGCCGTCAACGAGATCCTGCTCCGCCCGAGCGGCCAGAGCAGGTAGCGGGTACGGCAGCCGGCGCACGCACCAGCCGGCGCGGGAGACGCCCGGCCGGCGCGACCCGTCCGCGAGCCGGTCCGGCCCGTTCCGGATGACCTGATCGAAAGGCCGGCCCACGCGCGCGCGTGTGTGCGCGCATGCGTCGGCCTCGCGGAGGATCGTCGCGGGGATCGGCGGGTCGCGCCCCGTCCGTCCGCGAGCCCGGCCCCGGTCCGTTGGCGAGCCGGTCCTGGTCGTTGGCGAGCCGGCGCCGGTCGGTCTGGGTGATGTGATCGAAAGGTGGGCCCGCGCGCGCGCGTGTGTGTGCGCGCATGCGTCGGCCTCGCGGGGGATCGTCGCGGGGATCGGCGGGTCACGCTGGTCCGTTCGCGAATCGACACCGGTCGGTCTGGGTGATGTGATCGAAAGGTGGGCCCACGCGCGTGCGTGCGCGCGTGCGTTTCGCCGGACGACGATCGCAGCGGGACGGGATCGCGCACCCGACCGGAGATGATCCCGTCCCCGCCGTATGCGAACATGTGTTCGATGAGATGGTCCAACCTTGCACCCGCCGAGGACGAGCAGCGCCGCCTGCCCGGCTACCGCGACGAGGCGGTCGTGCGCCGCTTCGACGCTCCCGAGGCGCTCGAGACCCGCTTCTACGAGGTCCGTGCGCGGTCGCTGCTCAATCGCGTCCCCGGGGCCTCGCGCATGCCGTTCCGCTGGACGATCAACCCGTATCGAGGATGCAGTCATGCTTGCCAATACTGCTTCGCTCGTCCCACGCACACCTATCTGGGCTTCAATTCCGGCCGCGACTTCGAGCGCGAGATCGTCGTCAAGGTCAACGCGCCGGAGGTCCTGCGCGCCGAGCTCGCGCGACCGTCGTGGAGGGGCGAGCACGTGGCGCTCGGCACCAACACGGACCCCTACCAGTGGGTCGAGGGGCGCTACCGGCTGATGACCGGCATCTGGGAAGCGATGCTCGACGCCGCGGGCGGCGCCGGCAACCCGTGCTCGGTGCTCACCAAGTCGCCGCTCCTGCTGCGCGACATCGAGCTGATGCGCGAGCTGGTGCGGCGCACGCAGTTCAGCGCGTGCCTGTCGATCCCGACGCTCGACGAGCCGGCATGGCGCGCGACCGAGCCGCACACGCCGAACCCCCGCGCGCGCCTGGAGGCGGTCGCGCAGCTCAACCACGCCGGGATTCCGACGGGCGTGCTGATAGCGCCGCTGATGCCGGGCATCAACGACTCGCCCCACCAGATCGAACCGCTGCTCGAACGCGCCGCGCAGGCGGGGGCGACGAGCATTGGCGGCATCGCCCTGCACCTGCGCGGGGACGTGCGCGAGGTGTTCATGGGCTGGCTGCGAGACCAACGACCGGAGCTCGTGTCGCGCTACGAACGGCTCTACCGCCGCGGCGCCTACGCGCCGCGCGAGGAGCGTGAGCGCCTGGCCGGGCTCGTGCGCAAGGGCAGGCCGCCGCGCACGGCGCGCTTCACGCGCGCGTGCGCCGAGGGCGAACGTTGGGAGCTCACCTCGGCTGCCGATCCGAGCCCGGCCGCTCCCGTGACGCCACGCGCGCGCGCCGCGCGCCAGCAGACCCTGTTCTGAGCCGCCCGCTCGCGCACCCGCCCAGCGGGCGTCAAACGCCGGGCTCGCGCTGGATCCCGCGCCTCGACATGCTGGAGATGCGCGCCCGGCGCGGGTCAGCTCTCGGCCAAGCGGCGCAACAGCGCCACGGCCTCCATCAGGACCTGCTGCTCGGCCGGCGACAGGTCCTCGGCGATCGTGCGCGCCAGCCAGCCCTCGCGCTGGCGCCTGTCCTCGGCGAGGATTCGATGTCCCTCGTCGGTCAGCGCCAGCAGCGTCCGGCGCCCGTCGGCCGGATCGGCGTGACGCTCCACCAGGCCTTCGCTCTCCAGGTCGCTCACCGTCTGGGTCATCGACTGCGGCCGCACCCGCTCAGCCGTCGCCAGATCGCCGATGCTCAACGTCCCTTCGCGATCCAACCGCCCCAGCACCGCGCCCTGCGAGAGCGGGAAACGATGCTCCGCCCGCAGCCGGCGCATCAGCTGGCCGAGCACCACCCGCAGCTCGCTCGCCAGCAGCGTCGTGTCGACCGCCGTTCCCATCATCGTCCCAATCTTCGCAGATATACAGGAGAACTGTTCAGTTTTCCTGTATATATGTTCGGGTGGCAAGCACCGCCGATCGGCCCGCGAGCACCCGCAGCAACGGACGCGTGCGAGCGCAGGAGCCCGGCGGATCGGACCGTTACAAGTGGATCGCCCTGTCGAACGTCACCCTGGGGGTGCTGCTGGCGACGCTCGACGCCTCGATCACGCTGATCGCGATGCCCGACATCTTTCGCGGCATCCACCTCGACCCGCTCGTTCCGGCCAACAGCTTCTACCTGCTGTGGATGATCCTCGGCTTCCTCGTCGTCACGAGCGTCCTGATCGTGAGCTTCGGCCGTCTCGGCGACATGTACGGCCGCGTGAAGATGTACAACCTCGGCTTCGTCGTCTACACGCTCGCCTCGCTGCTGCTCACCGTCGACTGGATGAGCGGGCGCGCCGGCGCCACATATCTGATCGCGTTCCGCATCGTCCAGGGCGTCGGCGCCGCGTTCCTGCTGGCCAACGCAGCGGCGATCATCGCCGACGCCTTCCCCGCCAACCAGCGCGGCATGGCGCTCGGCATCAACAACATCGTCGGCGTCAGCGGCATGTTCGTCGGCCTCGTGCTCGGCGGTCTGCTGGCGCCGATCGACTGGCGGCTGGTGTTCCTGATCTCGGTGCCCGTCGGGCTGTTCGGCACGGTCTGGGCCTACCTGAAGCTCGAGGAGCGCAGCACGCCCAAACGTGCCCGCGTCGATTGGCCGGGCAACGTCACGTTCGCGCTCGGCCTGGTCCTGATCATGGTCGCGGTCACCTACGGCATCCGCCCCTACGGCGGCCATGCCACCGGCTGGGGCAGCCCGCGCGTGCTCGCGCTGATGGGCGCCGGCCTGGCCTCGCTGCTCGCATTCGCGGTGATCGAGCAGCGCGTGCGCGAGCCGATGTTCCGCCTGCCCCTGTTTCGCATACGCGCCTTCACCTTCGGGACGCTCTCGACGTTCCTGTCCGCGGTCGCCCGCGGCGGCCTGATGTTCATGCTAATCATCTGGCTGCAGGGCATCTGGCTGCCGCTCCACGGCGTGGACTTCACCGACACGCCGTTGCGGGCCGGCATCTACATGCTCCCGCTCACGCTCGGCATGGTGCTCGCCGGCCCGACCTCGGGGTATCTGTCCGACCGCTTCGGGGCCCGCTGGTTCGCCACCGGCGGCATGCTCGGCTCGGCCCTCAGCTTCCTCCTGCTGGCGCTGCTGCCGATCGACTTCTCCTTCCCGCTGTTCGCGCTCGTGCTCGCGATGATCGGGGTGTCGATGGGCATGTTCGCCTCGCCCAACCGCGCCGCGGTGATGAACAGCCTGCCGCCCCAGCACCGCGGCGCCGGCGGCGGCATGAACCAGACCTTCCAGAACTCCGCGCAGGTGCTCTCGATCGGCATCTTCTTCACGCTGATGATCATCGGGCTGGCCGCGAACCTGCCGCACACGCTGTCATCGGGGCTGCAGGCCCACGGGGTGTCTGCGGTCGCGGCGAACGGGGCTGCGCACACCCCACCGGTGTCGGTGCTGTTCGCCGCCTTCCTCGGCTACAACCCGATCGAACACCTGCTCGGCCCGCACGTGCTCGCGGCGCTCCCCGCCGCCAGCCGCGCGACGCTCACAGGGCGCTCGTTCTTCCCGGAGTTGATCTCACAGCCGTTTCGCGCGGGCCTGCACGAGGCGTTCGCGTTCGCGATCCTCGCCTGCCTGGTCGCCGCCGGCGCCTCGCTGCTGCGCGGCGGCAAGTTTCAGTACACCGAACCCCCGAGCGAGCAACAGGTCGCGCGCGACGGCCGGCTCGCGCGGGTCACGACCCGAGAGGAGCAGCATGCGCGTTGAGTGGTACGGCCAGTCGGCCTTTGGCCTGAGCACCGCGGACACGACCGTGGTGATCGATCCGTTCGGAGACATGTCGGGCCTGTCCAGCCGTGGAATGCAGTTCGACTACCCGGCGATCGAGGGCGTCGCGGCCCAGCTCGTGCTCGTGACCCACGAGCACCTCGATCACAACGGCGTCGAGGTGATCGCAGGCGATCCCGCGATCCTGCGCTCCACCGCCGGCGTCCTGCCGTCGCCGATCGGCGAGGTCACCGCGATCGCCTCCGAGCACGACGAGCAGGCCGGTACCGTGCGCGGGCCGAACACGATCTTCGTGTTCGAGCTCGGCGACCTGCGCGTATGCCACTTCGGCGACTTCGGCCAGAGCGCGCTGCGCGAGGAGCAGACCGCCGCGATCGGCCCGGTCGATCTGCTGTTCATCCCCGTCGGCGCCGGCCCCACGATCGGCGCCCAGCAGGCTCGCGCGATCGTCGATCGCCTCGGCGCCGGCCTGACGGTGCCGATGCACTACCGCACTTCGCGCATCGGCTTCCTCGACACGGCCGACGAGTTCCTCGACCGCAGCCCCCGCGTGCAACGGCTCTCAGAGCCCGCCTTCGAGACCGACCAGCTCGCAGCCGACGGCCCGCTCGTCGTCGTCCCCGCGGCGCCGTAGCGGCCACCGCGAGCAGCGCCTACAGTCAGTGCGCTACACGTCACCGCGCGAACGAAAGGACGAACGACCATGAAGCTGGGACGAACCCTGTTGCGCCTCACCGTCGGCGGGTTCTTCGTGGGGCACGGCACCCAGAAGCTGTTCGGCTGGTTCGGGGGCCATGGCCTCGACGCCACCGCGCAGATGTTCGAGGCGCTCGGCCTGCGCCCGGGGCGGCGTCATGCGATCGCGGCCGGCGCGGCCGAGGCCGGCGGCGGCGCGCTGCTCGCAGCAGGGCTCGAGACGCCGCTCGCGGCCTCGGTGCTGACCGCCACGATGCTGACCGCGATCAACCGCGTCCACGCCAAGAACGGACCGTGGGCGACCAACGGCGGCTACGAGTACAACGTCGTGCTGATCGCCGCCGTGCTCGCGCTCGTCGACGCCGGACCCGGCAGCCTCTCGCTCGACGAGGCGCTCGGCCGCGAGCGCTCGGGACCGGCATGGGCGCTCGCCGCGCTGCTTGCCGGCGCCTTCGGCGCGCTCGGCGCCCATCTGGCCGCCGAGGCGGCGCCGGCGCCGCTCGAATCGGATGCGGCCCCAGCGCCCACCGCGGACCAAGACGGTTCGTCCTAGGAGATCCGACCGGGGCGGACCGCCAGGGCGCGTCGAGCGCGGGTCACGGCCGCGTCCAGTCCCCCTGCGAGCGCGACGCGAAGTGCGCAGCCAGATCCACGCCCGCGACCAGCGCCAGCGCAAGCGCCACGGCAGCGGCGATCGACACTTCGAGCACCACCAGCGCCCCGGCGATCGCGCCTGCCAGCATCGCCGCGATCGCGATCGCGCGGCGCCCGAGCTGCGCGCCTCGCCCTGCCGCCGCCCCGGACTCCGACGCAAGGCCCGTCAGCGTTTTCGTCAACACGGTCGTCGTCAGGTCCGGGACGGCCAGCTGCTGCGCGCTCGCGTTCTGGACCCCCATCGCAACGGCCAGGGCCCCGATCAGCAGATAGCTCACCGCACTCCCCAGCGGCGCGGGCGCAAGCGCCGCCAGCACCAGCGCCGCGACCATCAGCGCCAGCTGCGCCGCGCCCGTGGCGCGCAGCACGCGACCCCGGTGCGACGCGCACCGCGCTCCGATCCGTCCCCCCAGGAGCGCACCGAGCAGGAACGCGGCCAGCGCGACCAGTGACGCCGTCGCCGACAGGCCGCGCGCCCCCGCCAGCGCGAACCCGAGGAACACCACGTTGCCCGTCATGTTCGCCACGAACACGTGCCCCAGCCGCAGGTAGCTGGTCGCATCGACCACCCCCGTCACGACCGTGAGCGTCACCAGCAGCGGCGGCAGCGGGCCGTGGCGGTCGCCGCGAGCGGGCCACAGCGTCTGCCTGGCCTCGCTCAGCGCGCTCATCGCCGGCTCCACTCGGTCGCGCCCGCGGCCGTCACGCCTGGATCGCGGGCGCCCTGCCCGAGGCTCTCACCGGCCAAGCGCCGTCACTGGACCTCGACGATGTCGCCGATCTGCAGCAGCCCGAACACGGTGTGGGCCGCTTCGATCGGCAGCTCCACACAGCCGTTCGACTGGGGGAAGCCGTACGATTCGCGCGGATACCCGTGCACGGCGTCGCCGCCGTTGAAGTAGTTCACCCAGGGCACGTCCGGCACGTCGTATTTGGTGCCGTCGACGTCTTCGCCGGTCATCGTGGTCGACACGTAGCGGGCATAGATCGGGAAGATCCCCTGCGCCGTTTCGGCCCCGGGCACGCCGGTGTTGACGGGCGTGGTGAACACCACGTGATGGCCGCGGTGCAGGAACAGCGTCTCCGGCAGCGACTCGCTCACGGTCACCCAGGTGTAGGAATGAGGGTCGCGTTTGTTGACCGTCAGGTCGTACAGCAACGTCAGCCAGGTGATGCGGTTCGGTTCGCCGGTCGCTTCCAGCCCGTTGTCCTCCTGAAAGACCTCGAGCGCGCCCCTGGTCGTCGGGTCGAGCTGGCCGAGCTGCGCCGGCGGCGCATCGGAGGGATCGGCAGCGAGCCTGCCGTGCGGAGGATGGTACGCGTGCAGCGCCGCTTCGGAGCGCGTCTCCGGCCCCGGCGCATAGTGCACGTCATACAGCGGGCGAAACGTCGCGCCGAGGTAGCCCAAGCGCGCCAGGCCCTGCTGCAAACCGGCGATTGGCGGGCAGGCGACGTTCAGGTGAATCGCCCGTTTGCGCCCGAGCTGGGCGTAGCCACTCGAGTCGGTCCGCGCCCACACGATCAGCGTATAGCTCGAGCACGGCAGCAGCGTCGACACGGGGGTGAACACGTCGGAGTCGCCGACCACGTGCCACGAGCCCGCCGCGCTGGGAATCAGCGTCGGCGCGGGCGAGGTGGGGGACACCGGCGCGGACAGCGTCACGCTCAGCGGATCGGTGCCGGTCACGAGCGTGGCGCCGGGCGCCGCCACCAGGCGCGTCGGCGCGAGCGAGCTGGCCGAAGCCGAAGCGCCACCCGAACGTCCTTCCAGCAGGCCTTCCACGCCGTTGCCGTGTGTCAACACCGCTGCCGCCACGACGACCGCTGCGACGAGAGCTGCAGCCCCCAGCACGCGCCTCATGAGAAAGAGGGTAGCGTCGCGGCGAGCGTCCCCGCGGCGGCTGCGCCGAGCTCGCGGCTGCTCGGGACCTGCTCGGCGTCGATGAACGACTGGATCAGCATCCCGTCGGCGGTCCCGAGCATCAGCGAGGCGATATGGCGCGCCTGGCTCGGCTCGAGCGCCTCACCGACCGCCTCGACGATCCAGGCGGCGATGCGCTCGCGTTGGCGTTCGTAATGCTCTGCCAGCTGGCGGCGCAGCGCGGGCGCGCGCGCGCTGCGCGCGAGCGCCTCGATGAACGCCCGATAGTAGGGCCGGATCGCGTCGTACTGGTCGAGCACCACGCCCAGCGAGCTCATCATCCACGGCAGCAGCCCGCTGCTCGCATCGGCCTCGATCGCGCGCCCGATCGTCTCGGCCCATTCCTCGAGCGCCAGCCCGATCGCCTCGTTCAGCAGCGCTTCCTTGGAACCGAAGTGGTAGCCGATCGACCCGAGATTGGTGTCCGAGGCGTCCACCAGGTCACGCGCCGTGATGCTGCCGTAGTCGCGCTCGCGCAGCAGCCGCCCGGCCGCCTCCAGCAGGCGCGTGCGGTGGCTGTCGCGGCTCCCGCTCGACATATCCATTTACACATTGTATTGTACGTTTTATAAAAAGCCGCATGGGCTTGGGAATCCGATCTGGAGGGCTTGCAGATGACCGACCTCACCACCGACGCGCCGGCGTCCACCACCGAGACCTCGTCGAGCAGCGCCGCCACGCCCGGCAGCCCACGCGCCGTGAGCCCCGAGGCGGTGCGCGAGGCGGCCGCGCGCGAGGACTCCAAGCACGCCCGTGTGATCCGCTCGGCCCGCGACGGGCGCATCCTCAGCGCGATCATGCTGCCGTTCTTCGTGCTGCGCCCACCGGCCGGCTACGGCCTGCTGAGCACCATCGGGCGCCGCACGGGCAAGCGCCGGCGCAAATGCGTGCGCGCGATCCGCGAGGGGGACCGCGCCTACATCGTGATGCTGCGCCCGCCCAAGCTCGCGATCGAGCGCCCGACGGCGGTCGCGGCCTGGCTGTTGAACATCAGGTCAGACCCGCGCGTCGAGCTGCGCCTGCCGGGTGGCAACTTCAAGGGCATCGCGCGCGAGCTGCAGGATCCCGACGAGCTCGAGCAGGCGCGCGAGGCCGTCTGCGCGACCGTCACGTGGTTCGACTACGGCGAGTGCGACCTGCACGTGCGTGGGCTCCCGACGCGCGCGAAGATCGAAGACCTGCACCGTTACTGGTTCGACACGGGGATTCCGCTCGTGGTCGAGCTGGGCCAGTCAAGATGACGCATACGATGCACTCGACGGTGTGCCGGCGCCGGCCCGAGCACCGTGGACACGCGACCTGGGAGCCGAGCATCGATGCGCAAGCTGATCTACTCGATGACAGTCTCGCTGGACGGCTTCATCGCCGGCCCGGGCGGCGACATCACATGGAGCGCTCCCGACAGGGAGCTGCACCTGTTCCACAACCGCGAGGTGCGCGAGCTGGGGGTGCAGCTGTGCGGGCGGCGCCTGTACGAGACGATGCTCTACTGGGAGACGCCCGAGGCGTGGGCGGGAGACCCCGAGCACGTCGAGTTCGCCGAGATCTGGCGAGCCACCCCGAAGATCGTGTTCTCGCGCACGCTCCAGGCACCCGAGGGCAACTACACGCTGGCCGAGCGCGACATCGCCGAGGAAGTCGCCAGGCTCAGGCGGGAGCCCGGTAAGGACATCGCGGTCGGCGGCGCCACGCTGGCCGCGGACTGCGCCCGTCTGAACCTGATCGACGAGTACCGGCTGTTCATCAGCCCGATCGTGCTCGGGTCCGGCACGCCATACTTCCCGCCGCTGGACGAGCCGATCGAGCTCGAGCTCATCGAGACCAAGAGGTTCGGCTCGCGCGTGGTCTACGTGCGCTACCGGCGACCCTGAATTCCGCGGCCCAACCGTTCTCATCAGTAGCGCTAACACGCTGCCGTGGAACGCGGATGCGGCGATCGCTCGATGCCGCACGGGACGAGCTGCAGAGCGCGGGCTACGCCGAGTCGGCGAGTTGACGCGCAGCTGCGAGCCGACGACGCAGCCGGTCGATGTCTACGGCTCGGCGGTGGCGAGCAGCTCGACGCCGAAGCCGGCTGCATGAGTGACCAGCACACGGCTGAGCAGGCCGGTCAGGCTCGCGCGATCCGGCGGCGCCAGCGGCTCGAGCAATGTCGCGATGTCGTCCTCGAACCGCGCGGCCACTTCGCGCACGAGCGTCCGGCCGTCCTCGGTGAGGTCGACCAGGACCGAGCGCCGGTCGACGGTCGAGGGGATGCGCCTCACGAGGCCGCGGCTTTCAGCGCGATCGACCAGACCCGAGACACTCGACTTGTCGAGTCCAAGCAGCATCGCCAGCTCGTTGATCGCCGGTCGGCGATCGCGCAGCACGCCCAGCAGCCGTGTCTGGATCAGGGAGAAACCCCGCTCGCTCGCGCGCCGCTCGAGCGCGCCCTGAACCAGGAACGAGAGCTGAGCCAGCGCATCCACGGTGCTGAGCTCCGTTTTGGGTAGGGCGGGGAGCGGAGTGAGCCACGGGTTCGACGCCTGAGCGGGGTTGGCGCGATTGCGACCGGACGGCATCGAAAGATCGTAGTTGGCTTAGTAGGTGATACCAACTATATTGGTACGTGATACAAACTAATGCCGAAGGGCGGCAACACAAACGACGGCGACGAGGGAGGATGCCTCGGTGACGAAGATGAAAGCGGCGGTGGTCACGAGCTTCGACGAGCCGCCTCACTACCAGCCGTTCGACGTCCCGACACCCGCGGGCGCCGAGCAGGTCGTGATCGACGTGCTGGCCGTCGGGCTGCACCCGCGGGTCCGCACGGGCGCGCGCGGCGCTCACTACACGAGCAGCGGCACGCTGCCGATGATCCCGGGGATCGACGGGGTCGGCCGGCGTGCGGACGGCCGGCGAATCTACTTCGCGGCCGCCGATGACGCGATTGGCACGATGGCCGAACGCGCGCTCGTCGATCTGCGACGGTCGCTCGAGCTTCCGGACGGCGCCGACGCGGCGAAGATCGCCGCGGCGATGAACCCGGCGATGTCCGCGTGGGTGGCCTTGCGCCGCCGCGTGCCGATCCAACCCGGCCAGAGCGTGCTCGTCCTCGGTGCCACCGGCAACGCCGGCACGATGGCCGTTCAGGTCGCCAAGCTGCTCGGCGCCGGCCGCGTCGTCGGCGCGGGACGCAACCCGGAACGGCTTGCGGCACTGGCCCCGCTCGGCGCTGATGCGGTCGTCCAGCTCAGCGACAACGACGACGCCACCGCTGCCGCACTCGCCGGCGCGGCCGCCGAAGTCGACATCGTGATCGACTACCTGTGGGCAGAGCCCGCGCAGCGCGCCATGATCGCACTGCTCACGGCACGCTCCGATCGCAGCCGCGCGCTCGACTGGATCCAGATCGGCGCCATCGCCGGCCCGACGATCGAGCTGCCGTCGGTGGCGCTGCGCTCGGCCAACCTGCGGCTTCAGGGCAGCGGCCAGGGGGCGGTCTCGCCCAGCACGTACCTCGCGGAGCTTCCGTCGCTGGTCGCCGAGATCGACGCCGGCAAGATCGCGGTCAGGGCGACTCCGGCGCCGCTTGCCGAGGTCGAACGCGTGTGGCTCGAGCCGGAGGTGCCCGGCGAGCGGACCGTGCTGGTGCCTTGACAGCGGGCGTCTAGGGCGTCTCGTCGCTTGTTTGTGCATGTTCAGCCCAGAAGGCGACCGTCTCGCGCTCGTGGCGGATGCCGAGCTCGAGGCCGAGTCGAGGGCCTGCCGGAGCCTCATCGGTGAACTGTGCGTGCAGCGCTTCGTATTCGGCCAGTCTCGTCCGGTGGATCTCGAGCTGGACCTTCGCGAGCTCTCGTACGTCTGCGCCGAAGAACAGCTTGAGCAGCGCCAGATCGCGCAGCGCATAGAGCTCGGGGGTGAGCACGCCGAGCCACTCTTGAAAGGCGGCTCGACCGCGGTCGGTGAGGCTGTAGAGCTTGCGGCGCCTGCCGTCGGGCTCCTGTTGCTCGGTCACATATCCGGCGCGTGCGAGACGTGCCGGCTCGGCGTAGAGCTGGGAGTGGGGGAGGGACCAGAAGTGCCCGACCGAGGCCGAGACCATCTGCTTGAGGTC
>DATJOF010000051.1:0-9486 GCA_035507415.1 Solirubrobacteraceae bacterium | reverse complement strand
AAGCCTGGGGCGGGACCTTCGACCCTGGTGGGCTCGCATGGCCCGAGCGTTCAGTCGGTAGCAAGCCATATGGAGGTGGGGAAGAACATGAAATATGCAGCCCCCGGACAGCCGGGCAGCATCGTGACGGTTCAGCCGCGTTATGAGAATTTCATAGGCGGTAAGTGGCTGGCGCCCGTGCAGGGCAAGTACCGCACCGATTTGAGTCCCGCTACCGCGGGCCCGATCACCGAGGTCGCGCAGTCCACGCCGGAGGATGTCGAGCTTGCGCTGGATGCCGCGCACGCGGCGAAGGACGGGTGGGCGGAGAAGTCCACGGCCGAGCGCGCCGCCGTGCTGAACGGGATCGCGGACGCGATCGAGGCGAACAAGGAGATGCTCGCAGTCGCCGAGAGCTGGGAGAACGGCAAGCCGGTGCGCGAGACGCTCGCGGCCGACATTCCGCTCGCCGCCGATCACTTCCGCTATTTCGCCGATGTGATCCGCGGCGAGGAGGGCCGCATCTCCGAGATCGACAGGGACACGGTCGCCTACCACTTCGCTGAGCCGCTCGGCGTGGTCGGACAGATCATCCCGTTCAACTTCCCGCTGCTGATGGCCGCGTGGAAGATCGCGCCGGCGCTGGCCGCCGGCAACTGCACGGTCGTCAAGCCCGCCTCGCCGACGCCCTGGTCGATCCTCAAGCTCGCCGAGCTGATCGAGGACATCGTGCCGCCGGGCGTGCTGAACATCGTCAACGGGCCCGGAGCGGAGACCGGCAGGGCGCTCGCCTCGAACAAGCGGATCGCCAAGGTCGCGTTCACCGGCGAGACCGTGACGGGGCGGCTGATCATGCAGTACGCCGCGCAGAACATCATCCCCTCCACCACCGAGCTGGGCGGCAAGTCGCCGAACATCTTCTTCGCCGACGTGCTGGACCGCGAGGACGACTTCCTCGACAAGGCCGTCGAGGGGCTCGTGCTGTACGCGTTCAACAAGGGCGAGGTCTGCACCTGTCCCTCGAGGGCGCTGATCCACGAGTCGATCTACCACGAGTTCATGGCGCGCTGCCTGAAGCGCATCAGCGCGATCCGGCAGGGCAACCCGCTCGACCGCACGACCCAGCTCGGACCGCAGAACTCGAGCTCGCAGCTGCAGAAGATCGAGGGCTACGTACAGATCGGCGAGCAGGAGGGCGCCGAACTGCTGATCGGCGGGCATCGCAACGTGCTCGGCGGGGAGCTCGCCGGCGGCTACTACTTCGAGCCGACCGTCTTCAAGGGTCACAACCAGATGCGGATCTTCCAGGAGGAGATCTTCGGCCCGGTGCTCGCCGTGACCACGTTTAAAGACGAGGCGCAGGCGCTGCAGATCGCCAACGACACGCTCTACGGCCTCGGCGCCGGCGTGTGGACGCGCGACGGCGCGCGCGCGTTTCGCATGGGCCGCGGCATCAAGGCGGGTCGCGTATGGACCAACTGCTACCACCTGTACCCGGCACACGCCGCCTTCGGCGGCTACAAGGACTCTGGCGTGGGGCGCGAGAACCACAAGATGATGCTCGAGCACTACTCGCAGACCAAGTGCCTGCTGGTGAGCTATGACGAGCAGCCGATGGGACTATTCTGAGCTCGGTGATGGTGGGGTGTGAGCCGGCGGTCGCGGTGTTCGCACCCCACCCGTTGTTGACCGTCACGATCGAGGCTGAGGGCCCGGAGCGACAGCGCATCCATTTCCACGCCGGCGGGCAGGGGGTGTGGGTGGCGGCGATGGTCCGCTGCATGGGCGCCGAGCCGATCGTCTGCGCCCTGCTCGGAGGCGAGCCGGGCGAGTTGCTGCGCCCGCTGCTGGCCGAGACGGTCGGCACGACTACGCGCCTGGTGAGCACCGCGAGCGCCAGCGGCTGCTATGTCGTGGACCGCCGACAGGGAGAGCGTCATCTGGTGGCGATGGCTGTCAGCGATCCACCGAGCAGACACGAGCTCGACGAGCTGTGCTCGCTTGCGATCTCCCATGCCGCGGACTGCGGGTGGCTGGTCGTGACCAACCCGATGCCGGCGGAAGCGCTGCCGCTGGAGGTCTACCGCGACCTCGTCGCCGACGCCCGCGCCGGCGGGGCGAGAACGCTCGTGGACCTTTCGTCTCCGCGGCTGGACTCGGCGCTCGCGGGCGAGCCGGATCTCGTCAAGCTCAACGACTGGGAGCTGGCGGAGTTCGTGCGCGGGCCGGTGTCCGAGCCCGCCGAGCTGCTGGCCGCGGCGCGCCGGCTGCGCGATGCCGGGGCCCAGCGCGTGCTCGTCACGCGGGGTGACCTGCCCGCGCTGGTGCTCGACGGGGAGCAGACGCTGGAGCTCACGCCGCCCCGCTTCGAGCGCGGGTTTCGCGAGGGTTGCGGCGACGCGATGTTCGGCGCGCTCGCCGCGACCTGGGCGGCGCACGACGATCTGCGCGGCGCGCTGGTGCTGGGCGCCGCGGCGGGCGCCGCCAACTTCCTGCGCCGCGGCATCGGTCACGCTTCGCGCGAGGTGGTCGAGGAGCTGGCCACCAAGGTGACGCTCGGTCCCTGGCCGGCGGATTGACCGTGGGCGCGGCTTGCGTGACTGATCGGCGCTCACTCCGTGACACGCTCAGTCCTGCGGGAGAGGTGAGGCTCGCTGCGTGACTGAGCGGCCGCGCTCACTCCCGTGACTGAACGACGCGCTCACGTCCTCACCGGTTCACTGAAAAGGCGCGCTCACTCCCTCACGGGTTCACGCTCACGGGAGGCGCGACGGGTCCCCCGCGCAGAACCGCCGCCGGGCCCTCGCGAACGCTCCACGAGGCCAGCGCGGTCAACCCCCGTCGCCGCAACCACTCGGCCCCGTGGCTGAGCTTCAGCGGACGCCCGCCGTGGGAGGAGTGAGCGTCGCTCGCGAGCAGATGGACAAGCCCGTTTGCCGCCAGCCTGCTGATCAGATCTGCGGTGATCGCATCGCTCTTGGCGAGAAAGTCGGCGGTCCACTGCAACAGACAGCCACGTCCAGCCAGGCGTTGGAGCAGCGACTCGAAGTCCGCGCCGGCGTGGCGCTCGGGGTGCGCCACGACCGTGCGCGCTCCGCGCGCCGCGAGGCGTTCGACCAGCGCTGGGAGCTCATCGGTGATCGGTCCGGGGGCGGGCTCGAGCAGGACCCAGTCTCCTGCGCCGAGGCACAGCGCGCGCAGGTGTCGTTCGCTGAGCGAGTCGGCGACCAGCGCCGATATCTCGCCGCCGGGCACGACGCGCAACTCGATCTGCGTATCGTCGAGCGCACGCTGCAGCGCCAGGACGCGATCCGGCAGCTGCTCGATGCGAACGTCGTGATCGCCTCGCACGTGGGGCGTGGCGCAGACCACAGAGATGCCGTCGCTGATGGCGATTCGCGCCATCGCGAGGCTGTCGTCGATGTCCAGCGCACCGTCGTCGAGGCCAGGCAGGATGTGGGTGTGCAGATCGATCACGCAGCGTCATCTTCGCTTGTCTGCCGCATGCGTTCGCGCCACGGCTGTGGGGGCAGGACTTCGCCGCAGGCACGGTCTCGATCGGAAGTTCATTACCCCCGACGACGCTGTCCGGGTTCGCTCGCGCTGTCGATGGTTTGCCGTCGGGCGCCACCGGTCGCGCAGCGCCACGTTGCGCAGGCGCTCGACCAGCGAGTTGACGCGGTTCCCGGCCGCGTGAGTTGATCGCAGGTTTTCGCTCATGCACTCCGGCGCCGCAGGGTGAGGGCGCCGAGTGCCAGCGCGATCAGCGTCGCACCGACGATGACGGCGATGTCGAGCGCCACCCGGCCGCCGAGTGGACGAGAATGGGTGGCGCGCGCGAGCGCATCGTAGGCGTAGGTGAGCGGCAGCGCGCTCGAGATGTCGTAGAGCGCGCCAGCCATCTCGTGCCGGTCCACGAACAGGCCGCACAGCAGGAGCTGGGGGAAGATGATCGCGGGCATGAACTGCACCGCCTGGAACTCGGTGCGCGCGAACGCGCTCACGAACAGGCCGAGCGCCATGCCGAGCACGGCGTTGCCGATCGCGAGCAGCCCGATCAACCACGCGCCATGCGCGGCGTGCAGGCCGAGCAGGAGAAACCCGACGAGGCAGACGACGAGCGCCTGCAGCGCGGCCAACAGGCCGAACGCGATCCCGTAGCCGGCGAGCAGGTCGGCCTTGGCGAGCGGCAGGCTCATCAGCCGTTCCAGGGTGCCGCTGGTGCGCTCGCGCAGCATCGCGATCGAGGTGACCAGGAACATGATGCTGAACGGGAACAGGCCGCACATCGGCGCGCCGATCGCCTGAAACGTCGCGGGCTGTCCGTCGAAGATGTAGCGCAGCAGCACGAGCAGCCCGACGGGCACGGCGAGCAGCAGCGCCACGGTTCGCGGGTCGCGGCGGATCTGCCACAGCACGCGTCGCGCGGTCGCCAGCGTGACCCGGCGGCTCACCGTGAAGCCCGTCCGATGATCGCAAGAAAAGCGCGGCCCAGGTCCTGCTCGCCGGTGTGCTCGCGCAGCCGCTCGGGCGTGGTCTGCTCGAGCAGCGCGCCGTCGCGCATCAGCAGCAGCTCGTCGCACTCGCTGGCCTCGTCCATCACGTGACTCGAGATCAGCAATGTGCTTCCCGCCAGGGCGAGCTCGCGGAAGGTGTCCCACAGTTCGGCGCGCAGCACCGGATCGAGGCCGACCGTCGGCTCATCGAGGACCAGCAGCTCGGGGTCCCCCAGCAGGGCGGTGGCGAGCGACACTCGCGAACGCTCTCCGCCCGAGAGCGAGGCGACGACCTGGTGCTCGCGACCGACCAGGCCAACCGTCGCGACGACCTCGCCGATTCGTTGCCGGCCGACACCGAGGATCGCCGCGAAGTACCGCAGGTTCTCGCCGATGCTGAGGTCGGAGTAGACCGACGGGGCCTGTGTGAGATATCCCACGCGCCGGCGCAGCCTTGGCGAGCCGGCATTTTCGCCGAGCACCTTGACCTTGCCTGCCTGGACCATCTGCACGCCGACGATCGTGCGCATCAGCGTCGACTTTCCACACCCGCTCGGCCCGAGCAGGCCGGTCACCGACCCGCCGGTGACGTTCACGCTCAGACCGTCGATGACGGTGCGCCCGCCGCGCACGACCAGTAGATCCTCGATTTCGATCGCCGCAGAGCCCAATCTGGCGCAGAAACTATCGTCGCTGCCGGCCTCGCACCGGAATCGGGCCGCATCTGGAATCGGGCGACACGCATCCGCCCACGGCGAGCCGCCCGTGCCGGCGGAGGTCAACCCCCGAAGGGCTCCGAGCTCGATCACGCCACGCAGTGAGTGGCGTGATCGGCGTTTGCCGGATGCGGCGCGCGCGAGTATCGCATCGGCGCCGGTGTCGATCAGTCCTTCCAGCAGCGTCGTGCTCTGCTCGGCGCAGGAGCGACACATACACGAATGGCCTGAAGACCGGATCGCCCAGCCGCACGGACTAGGGATCCTCCCCGGTACGGGTAGGGCCACGGAAGCGGCTGCGGCTCAGCCAAGGCCGACGTGGACCGGCTCGTCTGCGTACGGGACGCGACCGCGCACCGCTACGTGGTCACGGCCCTTGGCCTTCGAGCACCACGCGCGGGTCCTCGTCGGCGATCACGATCTTGCCAGTGGGCGCGTCGATCGCGACGGACTTGCCCTCATAGCCTTTGAAGTCGGTGCGAATCGGCTGCATAAAGCGACTCAGCCCGGTGTACCGTGACCTGGGGCGCAGGTAGGGACCATCGAAGGCCACGGCCGGGAGACAGCGTAGGAAGGCAACGAAGACTGCTGTCTTGCGATCGCGCCAGACCCCGTCCACGTCGACGACCGCGAGCGTGCTGACCCTATAGCGCTGCGAGCAACTCGATGCGGTTGCCCCAAGGGTCCGCGGAATAGAAGCGCCGCACCCGGTCCAGCGCGTCATCCCACACGACCTGCGCGCCAGCCTCCTCCAAACGTACTGACAAATCGTTGAGCGCATCCGGCCGGACCCGGAGCGCCGGATGAGCCTTCTGCGCGGGGACGAACGGCTCCTCCACACCGACGTGCAGCTCCTGAGCGCCGGCCTGGAACCATACGCCCCCACGAGCCCGCAACCGCTCCGGCTTCTCGACCTCGGTCAATCCCAAAAGCTCACCGAAGAACCGCCGAGCTTCTGCTTCGCACCCGCGCGGAGCGGCCACTTGAACGTGGTCAAGGCCCTCAACAAACACCTCATCAACCTACAGCAGCAGACCCACTTTTTCGCCCAACGAGAAGCGAGAGGGGGACGATAGCCTCGGTTCTTCCGGCGGGTGCCGTGTAGATGTGTTCAAAGTGGTTGGCCCATCGCCACGAGGATTGAGCCGATCATCATTCGTACCGGTGTGTGACGGATCAGCAGCTCTCGTCCACGGGCCGCGAGAGGGCTCTGGAGGAACATCGCGCGGGCCAAGCGGCGCGAGTCGCGCTGGTTTGCCCGCACTGTGTTCACGGTGCGGTTGACATACCGCTCGATCGCTAGGGGGACCAGGCGCGCGTCGGCGCGCGAGAGCTCCTCACCGAGCGCGGCGGCGCAGTGTAGTGCCACCGACGCACCGACCCCGGCGGTGGGCAAAAACGCGGCGCCGGCGTCGCCGCAGAGCACGACGCGGCCGCTGCTCAGCCGTCGCGAGCGCACATCGTGCAACCGCCACGGCCAAACCTCGGAGGCCGACGCGAGCGCGGCGGCAAGCTCCGGGGTGCCGGCGAGCCGGCCAAGTGCGCCACCTAGTCTTGCGAGCAGCTCTCGCTCATCCAGCTCGTCGGCGGGGTCGGCGACGCTACGCGGTACCGCGATGATGCACATCGTCTGGCCCGGTGCCGGATAGGCGCCGAACAGTGCCCCTGCAAGCCAGTGCTCGCGCGCTGTCTCGGGTGGGAAGATCCCCTCCGGCGCCCACCAGGTCCAGCCCACCCAGCCCGTGTCAAAACCGCGCTGCGGGCCGAACAGCAGGTCGCGCGTGACTGAGTGCGCCCCATCACACCCGACGACCAGATCAAAGCGCTCGGTCGAACCGTCGCTGAGCGTCGCCTCGACCTCCTCGCCGGCTTGCTCCAGAGCGCTCACGGTGCTTCCCATCCGTAGCTGCACGCGCTCGCCGCAGGCGCGTCGCAGGCAGTCGATCAGCTGCGCATGGGTGGTGAAGTAGGTTGGGCCGTAGGCGCCCAGCAGGCGCGCGAAATCGATCCTGCGGATTACCGTTCCGCGGCGATCGCCGATCTCGTAGGTCTTCATTTGCACCGCGCGCGTCGCGAGTTCGCGATAAGCGCCGATCCCGTGCAGCACCGCCGAACCGTACGGGTAGAGCGAAACACTGAACCCGTGCTCGCCATGGCAGGACAACTGCTCCACGACCAGCGGCTCGCGCCCCTGACAGGCCAGCTTCGCCGCCAGCGTCAACCCCGCGACGCCGCCGCCGACGATCAGCACGCGCATGACTTCACACGCCCGTCACACCGATCGCCGGAGACCAGAGCTCGACCGTCGACCAGCAGGTTGCGCAACTGGACGGCGACCTCAAGCACACTCAACCGTTCAGCGTCGCGGCGAGTCGCGAGAGCCTGGCGGCGTGGGGTGTCCTCGGGTGCCAGCTCCCGCCCAAGCAACGCAGGCGCATGCGGGCGTTGAGCTGCTCGGTGAGGATCGGCGGGTCGTGCCGAACGGTGTTGCCATGCCCGTCCGTGTTGCGGTAGGCGAAGCGGATCATGTCCTCCTCCGACTCCCAGATGCTCACCGTGCAGTTGCCGGTCAGCGGAACGCCCGCGGAGTAGGCGGTGATCAATCCGGGCGCTTCGCGAATGTATGCTCCCAACCGGGTGCCCTCGCGTAGGAACCGCGCCAGGTTCCGTGACCGTGTGCGGCCAAGGGTGAGCACGGCAAACGCTCCTGAGCCGGCGTCGGTCGGGGACAGTGGCGTGGCGCCGTAGTGCGATCCGCGCGTTGAAGCGACCTCGAACAACGCCCACCACGAGTTGGCCTGGGCAGCGAGGCGCTCGGCGATCGAGTGCGTGAGGAACGCTTCGAAGTCGGGCTGCGTCCGCCATGCCGTGAGCAGCACCTGGCAGCGAGCGGCGGGAACGCCCGCTCCGAACCCGTCGCTCGATCGCGAGCCGATGAACGGCATCGCCTTGGCGAACACCAAGCCGGGGAGGCCGGTCAGCTGTTGGCGTGCGGCGTGGCGCCACATGACCGGCGAGTGCACGCCGCGAAAGTCGGTGACGTGCGCGGCGAGCAGCGGCGCCCGACTATGCCTGTCGAGAGACAGCATCATCGGCTCTCGCTCATCGAAGTAGCTGTGCGAAGCCCTTTCTCGAAGGTCCACCTCGAAACCGAGATAGCGAAGCGGCTGCTCGGTCATCCAGAGGTCGGGAGCGATCTCATAAGCACGGCGATGGCTACGCTAACAGTTCTTGTACGCTTGTACAACACAAGCGATCAACATGCCAGGCTAGACTCAATCCGTGACGGGTCGCGAGAACCATCGCCAGCGCCTGATCGAAGGGGCGCTGAAGTGCCTGCGCGAGAAGGGCTACGCGCACACAACGGCGCGTGACATCGCCGCCGCCTCGAATGCCAACCTCGGCTCGATTGGCTACCACTTCGGCTCCAAGGACGCGCTCCTCAGGGAGGCTCTGAGCGAGGGGCTTCGCCAGTGGACGCAGTACTTCCTCACGCGCGCCCTCGCGCACGAGGGCGCCGGGCCGCTTGAACATCTACGCACCTTCTGGTCCGGGGCGGGTGAGAGCATCCAGGAGCAACAGGGGCTGATGCTCGCGCTCATAGAGGCCCTGCCCGCCGCCGCGCGCTCACCGGTCCTGCGCGCCCAGCTCGCCGATCTCATCGACGAGACCCGTCGCGCGTCCCAGGCGACGATCGAGGCCACGATCCCCGGTGCAGAGGCACTCGACGAGCGCACCGCGCGGACGCTCGCCTCTCTACTCATCGCCGTCATCGACGGCCTTGCCCTGCAATGGCTCATCGACCCGAAGCGCGCCCCGACCGGAGAAGACCTCGCCGGCGCGCTGGACTCGATTCTGCTCACTACCACCAGGCGCTTAAGCTAAGCCGGAGAAGGTCGCCAGCTTATGGCTCTCATGGACGTCCTCGCGCCTGAGTTCCGAACACCGCCTCCTCGAAGTCCGAGCAGGCCGCGGCGTTGATCGCCTTGTCCAGACGTGAGCACCCGCTCGCGGCAAGACTGATCGGGAAGCTCCTCGGCCGGCCCCTCGACGCGACCGATCCCGCCTACGAGCAGTTCGTCCAGATGCTGTGTGGCCTTCGCTCCGCGACGCTGGCGGCGCTCCTACAGGGGGTGCATTTTCAACCGGCGCTAGAGGCTGTCGCGCAAGGTGTTGGGGTGCGGCCGATAGCGGCGGCCGGGATCGGTGTTTTGTGGCAGGTTGTTCACACGACAGTCTGCGCGGCTTGATCCCGCGACTGTCAGGCTATGGCCGAGCTGTGGCGCCAGAGCTTG
>DATJOF010000050.1:0-144860 GCA_035507415.1 Solirubrobacteraceae bacterium | reverse complement strand
GACCCGTTTCTGATTCGATCCCGCCGTCGAGCACAACCGTTAGGTCTCTCGTGTCGAACCATGAACCGCAGTTCGGGCACTGGCGTCGGAACGGGATGGGCTTAGGCTCACCGTGCCAGGATGGAACCGGCGCTCCCTTCTGGCAGGTTGGACACACGATGAGAGCCATACGAACGCATGTTCGCATGGATCCGGGCCACGCGGTAGCGTCTAGCTGCGGCCGTGAGTACGTCTGGTCCGACCTCGCGGCCGCTTATCTGCGCTGGATGAGATGCCGCTCCCGCAGAGCATCCTTCAGCACGCCACGGGGTTTTGCGGGTCACCCGCGAAACCCCCGCTCAAATACGCCTAAATACGGCTACAATCGCCCTCCCAGCGCCTCGACCACTCAACCCCACGCCGAGCAAAACCCCTGGAAACATGGGCCTTCAGGGCGAGTATCTCGGTGTGGCGCCGACGGTTTCACACGCGAGAGGTCGCAGGTTCGAAACCCGCCGCGCCCATGGCGCACAGACAAGGAGACGCAAGATGAGCAACCGTACGTTCGTGATCGGGGTCGGGATGTCGAAGTTCGACAAGCCCGGGACTAAGGAGGGGGATTACCCGGACTGGGTGCTCGAGGCGGGGACGCGCGCGCTGCAGGACGCGAAGATCCCGTACGACTGTGTCGAGCAGGCGTTCGCGGGCTATTGCTACGGCGACTCGACGTACGGCCAGCGTGCGATCTACGGGCTCGGCCTGACGGGTATTCCGGTGGTGAACGTCAACAACAACTGCTCGACCGGCTCGAGCGCGCTGTTCCTGGCGCGCCAGGCGGTCAAGGGCGGTTTGGCCGAGTGCGCGCTGGCGGTCGGGTTCGAGAAGATGGAGCGCGGCTCGCTGGGGATGAAGTACACCGATCGGACGCCCGCGATGGATAAGCACATGACGCGCATGTTCGAGATCCGCCCGCCCGAGGAGTCGCCGTTTGCGCCGCAGATGTTCGGCAACGCCGGGCGCGATCACATGGACAAATACGGTTCGACGCCCGATCACTATGCCTGGATCGGCTGGAAGAACCACAAGCACTCGGTCAACAACCCTTATGCCCAGTTCCAGGACGAGTACTCGATCGAGGACATCAGGGCGGCGAAGATGATCCACGAGCCGCTCACCAAGCTGCAGTGCTCGCCCACCTCCGACGGGGCGGCGGCGGCGGTCGTCGCGAGCGAGCGGTTCGTCGACGAGCGCGACCTCTGGGGGCAGGCGATCGAGATCGCCGGCCAGGCGATGGTGACCGACCTGCGGAGCACGTTCGACGAGAGCGCCGACTGCATCAGGATCGTCGGCTATGACATGAGCCGCGAGGCCGCCCGGCAGGCATACGAGGAGGCGCAGGCCGGTCCCGCGGACGTGCAGGTGATCGAGCTGCACGACTGCTTCAGCGCCAACGAGCTGATCACCTACGAGGCGCTCGGTCTCGCCGAGGAGGGCCACGGGCACGAGCTGGTCGACGCGGGCGACACAACCTACGGCGGGCGCTGGGTCGTCAACCCGTCCGGCGGTCTGATCTCAAAGGGCCATCCGCTCGGCGCGACCGGGTTGGCGCAGTGCAGCGAGCTCTGCTGGCAGCTGCGCGGCGAAGCGCAGGCGCGTCAGGTGGACGGCGCGGAGGTCGGCCTCCAGCACAACATCGGGCTGGGCGGCGCAGCGGTCGTGACCGTCTACCGGCCCGCCGCCTGACGCGCCAGCGTCATTCACACGAGCCTTTCCTCGTCGGGATCGCGCGGGCCCGCCGGGTGACGCATCGCGCGGGCCCGCCAGGTGACGCATCGCGCCGGCCTGCAGATGGCCCCGCGGAAAGGCCGACTCGGAATAAATATTCCGATAACCACTGCTAACTGCGCTATATTTCCGATCCATGCCCGGACAGCGTCCACGACCCTACTCCCCCTACGCCGTCGATGCGGCGCGGCTGCTCGGTGCCCGGATACGGCTCGCGCGGCGTGAGCGGCACTGGTCGCAAGACGACCTCGCGGCCCGAGCCGGCATCACATCGCGGACGCTCTCGAAGATCGAGCACGGCGACCCGAGCGTCGGCCTGGGCGCCGCATTCGAGGCCGCGGCACTGGTCGGTGTTCCGCTCTTCGACGCCGAGCGCTCGCGGTTGAGCGCCGACCTCGACCGTACCCAGGCGCGCAGCGCGCTGCTGCCTCGGGCACCCCGAACGCGCCGCGATGGCGAGGTCAAGGATGAGTTCTGAACCGAGCGAGGCGTTCGTGTGGACGTGGCTGCCGGGGGCGGAGCAGCCTGTCGTCGCAGGCCGGATCGAGAGCGCGCAGGGCATCGTTCTGTTCAACTACGGGCGCTCGTATCTCGACCGCCCAGACGCGGTCCCGCTGTACCTGCCCGAGCTGCCTCTGCGAGCGGGGGTGATCGAGCCACTCGGCGGGCTCACGATGCCCGGCTGCATCAAGGACGCCGGACCCGATGCCTGGGGGCAGCGGGTCGTGATGCAGCACCTGCTTGGCGCCGGCTCCAAGGACGGCGATCCGGCGGTCTTCGGGCCGATCACCTATCTGCTGCACTCGGGCTCGGATCGCATCGGCGCGCTCGACTTCCAGGCGCGCTCGGACCTCTACGTCAGCCGCGACGAGGCGAGCGCTCCGCTCGAGGACCTGATGCAGGCGGCGGACCTGGTCAATCGGAGTCTTCCGCTGTCGCCGGCCCTTGATCGCGCGTTGCTTCACGGAAGCTCGGTGGGCGGGGCGCGTCCCAAGGCGCTGCTCGCGGACGCCGGGCGCGGGTTGATCGCGAAGTTCTCTTCGAGTACCGACACCTACTCGATCGTGAAGGGCGAGTTTGCGGCGATGGAGCTGGCACGTCGCGCCGGCCTCGACGCCGCCGCGGTCGAGCTCGCTCACGTGATGGGCCGGGACGTGCTGCTCGTCGAGCGCTTCGACCGCGCGCCCGGGAGCAGGCAGCGGCGGGCGATGGTCTCAGCTCTGACGATCCTCGAGCTCGACGAGCTGATGGCCCGTTACGCGAGCTACGCGGCACTGGCACAGATAATTCGCGAACGGTTCACCGCCGCGCGCGCGACACTGCACGAGCTTTTCGCCCGCATCACCTTCAACATCCTGGCGGGCAACAACGACGACCATGCGCGCAACCACGCGGCGTTCTGGGACGGCGAGTGGCTCACGCTGACACCCGCGTACGACATATGCCCGCAGCCACGGGGCGGCGGCGAGACGAGCCAGGCGATGATGATCGGCGCCGACGGCTACCGCATGAGCCAGCTCGCCGGCTGCGTCGAGCGCGCATCCACCTACCTGCTGAGCGCAGGCGAGGCCCGCGAGATCATCGATCACCAGGTCGCCGTGATCGAACGCGAGTGGAACGACGTCTGCGACCGCGCGCAGATGACCACGGTTGAGCGCGCCTTCTTCTGGCGCCGGCAATTCCTCAACGGCTACGCGTTCGAGGGCTACACGAGGGCATCGGCCCGACCTCGCGTTTAGCCCGGCGCCGCGCCCACCCGCACCCACCGGACGGAGTCACTGAGCCTCGCGGCGGCCCTTTTGAGCCCCTCGGCGGCCCGCCTGAGCCCCGCGGCGGCCCCCCTGAGCGCTCACTCCCCGCCCGCGAGGGCAGCCATCTGCTGAAAGGCCGCGAGCGGGTCGAGTGGGTCGAGCTCGGGGGCGAGCTCGCTGTAGATGTTGGCGAGGTTCACGACCAGGCGCTCGGGCTCGCCCCAGTCGGCCCAGCGGTCGTCGCGGGCCGCGCGGGCGGCCTGGAGCGGGCTCATTCCCTCGCCGTGGCAGCGACGGGCGTGGTCGTAGAGGTACTCGAAGTAGGCCTTCAGCTCGCCCACCGCGGCCTTTGTGGCGATCGGTCCGTGGCCGGGGACGATCACCTCGACGTCCATGCCGAGGATCCGATCGCACGCGGCGATCCAGTGCGAGACGGGTCCGGCCCACGCGATCGGGTGGGCGCCGTGGAACAGGATGTCGCCCGTGAAGAGCACCCGCTGCGAGGGAACCAGCGCGACCGTGTCACCACGCGTGTGCGCGGGTCCGAGCTCGATCAGGCGAACCTCGCGGTCGCCGACGGCAAGCTCGAGCTCACCGGCGAAGGTGTGATCGGGGAGCACGGTCTCGATTCCCTCGAAGTGAAACGCGCCGAAGCAGCGCAGGAAGAACTCGCCGAGCTGGCCCATGTCCGGGGCCTGCGCGACGAGCGCCGCCATCGCGGTGGCCGGCAGCTCCTGCATCTCGGCGGCGGCGCGCTCGGACGCGACGATGCGGGCGCCGCGCAGGAGCTGGTTGCCGTAGCAGTGATCGCCGTTGGCGTGCGTGTTGACGACCGTGCCGATCTGCTCGGCCGCCGGCACCGCGGCGCGCATCGTCGCGAGCATCTCCTCGGTGAGGCGCAGGTCGAAGAGCGTGTCGAGCAGCAGCGTCGCCTCGCCGTCGACGACGAGCCCGGCGTTGCTCCAGCCCCAGCCGCCGTCGGGCTGCAGATAGGCGTACAACCCGTCACCGACCTCGCGCAGCCCTTTCTCGTAGGCGCTCACGCGAAGATCGTAAACGCTAGGTGAAGCGCTCGAGCACCCGCGCGATCGCGCTCGTGCCGAACTCGAGCGACGCCGCCGGGATGCGCTCGTCCTGCGCGTGGATCAGCTCCATGAAGGCGAGGTCCGCGGGAAGCTGCATCGGCAGGAAGCCGTAGGTCTGGATGCCGAGCCGCGCGAAGAAGCGTCCGTCGGTGACCGCCGGGAGCAGCAGCGGCACGGGCCGCGCCTCGGGGTCGAGCTCGCGCAGCGTCTGGCCGAGCAGCGCGAACAGGCCCATGTCGGGAGCCTCGGCGCCGCGGTCGTAGCGGATCACCTCGAAGTCCATGTCGACGCGGGCGAGCGAGCGCAGCTCGGCGAAGACCTGCTCGGGCGTGAAGCCGGGAAGCAGGCGGCAATCGAGCTCGACCGAGACCTCGCCGGGGATCACGTTGATCTTGTTTCCGCCCGCGATCACGTTGGCGGTCGCGGTGTTGTGGAGCAGTGGATCGAAGATCCGACCGCGCTCGCCCATCACGTCGAGCAGCGGATCGGTGAGCGGTGGACGCAGCAGGCTCCGCAGCGCGAGCGCGAGCGGCGACGGCAGCTCGGCCGCGATCGCCTCCACCATCGAGCTGGCCACAGGGGTCACGTGCACAGGTAGGCGCCGGCGGTCGAGGCGGTGCAGCAGCCGCCCGAGCTGGCCGGCGGCGCTGCCGCGAATCGGCAGCGACCCGTGGCCGGCCGGGCCGCGGATCGTGGCCCGCACCCAGCAGACCTGCTTCTCGGCGACCATCACCGGGTACAGGCGCGCGCCGGCGACGTCCATCGTGAAGCCGCCGAACTCGCCGATCGCGTAGCGCACCCGCTCGAACAGCTCCGGATGCTCGCGCACCAGGAACTCCGCGCCGTGGACGCTGCCGGCCTCCTCGTCGACGAGCACGCACAGGATCACGTCGCCCGGCGGAGGCGGATCGCGCAGGCAGGCGCGCATGAACGCGGCGAGCATCATCGCGAGTCCGCCCTTCATGTCGAGCGCCCCGCGCCCCCACACGTAGCCGTCGTGGATCTCGCCCGCGAACGGCTCACGTGCCCAGCTTCCGAGCGCCGCGACCACGTCGACGTGGCCCTGCAAGAGCAGCGGCGGCGCGCCGCCGCGCCCCTTCAGGCGCGCGATCAGGTTCGGGCGGCCCGAGCCGTCGTCGAGCAGGCGCGTCTCGCAGCCGAGCCCCCGCAGCAGCTCCTGGATCCACGCCACGCACGCGGCCTCGTTGCCGGGAGGGTTGGTGGTGTCGAAGCGCAGCAGCCGCTGGAGCAGCTCGATCGGACGGTTCTGCAGATCCTCCCCCGGCATGTGCACAGTCTCCACGATCGCCTCGGGCCGCGTGCGTGGAGCCGGCGTCGGGGTCTCCGCGATCGCCCGACCTGCGCCCGCGTCAGCGCGGCGAGGCGTTGGCGATCACCCGGCCTGTCGTGCGTGGAGCCGGCGTCGAGGTCTCCGCGATCGCCCGGCCGGCGCCTGCGTGTGCGCGGCGTCAAGGTCTCCGCGATCGCCCGGCCGGCGGCTGCGCGAGTGCGGCGTCGAGCGCGCGATCGCTCACCCAGCCACCCCAGTGCCGCCGAGATCGCAGCGGCGCCCGCGACCGGGCGGGCCTGTATGGTCAGCGGCCTGACAAGGGTAGACAGGGGGTAAAGCGAATGTCTAGTAGGGATACGCGGCCGCCGAGTACCGATGCACGGCCACGGATGCAGACCTGGCCGCCGAGTGCCGACATCGGGCTGTCGGATGCCGGCCCGGCGCGCCGGACGCGGCGAGGCGTCTGGCCTTCGGTCGCGCTCGCGTGCGTGATCGCGGCGCTTTTGGTGCTCGCGCCCGCGTCCGATGCGGCGGCCGCTCAGACGACCCACGTCGGTAGCGCGGCGGCCCTGCCGGCCAACTCCCAGCTGACCGGCGCTCTGCCTGCCGGCACCGAGATGCACCTCGACGTGGCGTTGCGTTCGCAGGACCCGGCCGCGATGGAACAGCTCGCCACCGAAACTGCCACCCCTGGATCGCCCAACTTCCGTCACTACCTCAGCGTGTCCGAATTCGCCTCCCGTTTCGGCGCCACCCCCACGGCGATCGAACAGGTCAGCTCGGCCCTGGCCGCGCACGGGCTCGACGTCGGTCAGCCGCTCGCCAACGACCTGACGATCCCGGTCACGGGCACTGCCGCGCAGGTCGAGGCGACGTTCTCCTTGGGCCTCTCCCAGATCACGCTGCCGACCGGACGCAACGCCTACCTGAATCAGCAGGCGCCGTCGGTCTCGACGGGCATCGCGCCGTATGTCCAGGCAGTGTTCGGCCTCAACAGCGTCGCGATCCCGGAAACCAAGCCGCCGAGCGCGCCATCGAGCCAATCAGCGAACGCGCTCATGAGCCCGTTGGCTCCCGAGCTCCCCAGCCCCGCCCAGGTGGTGACCGGCGGGCCGCAGCCGTGCAGCTCGGTGCTGGAAGCGCAGCAGGCCTTCGAGTCCGAGGACGGCTCGGTCGGGCGCACGTCGGATCAGCTGGCCAACGACTATCAGTACTCGGGGCTGTACAAAGCCGGCGACCTCGGGCAGGGCGTGACGGTTGCGCTGCCGGAGATCGAAAAATTCAACCCGTCGGACATCGCCACGTTCCAGGCGTGCTACGGAACTAGCGCCTCGGTGACCAGCGAACCCGTGTCGAACGGTCCGAGCTCCAGCAGCGAAGAGGGAGAGGCGGCGCTCGACATCGAGAACGTCGTCTCGTTGGCGCCCAAGGCGAGCGTGGTCGTGTTCGAGAGCGGGTCGAAATCGAACGCGATCGTCGAGGAACTGTTCAACGCGATCATCACCCAGAACAAGGCGAACGTCATCTCGAGCTCGCTGGCGTTCTGCGAAACGTTCTACACCGCAGCCGAACGCGAAGCCGAAAACGCCGTCTTCAACGAGGCCGATCTGCAGGGCGAGTCGGTGCTGAACGCATCGGGCGACACCGGCTCGGCGGCCTGCAAGAGACTTGAAAACAAGGAAAAAACACAAGAAACAGAAGTGGTGACGATGGCTCAGGCTGCCCAGCCGCTCGTCACCGGCGTCGGCGGCACGACCTCGTGGGACACGTCCGGGACGCACCACGAAGCGGTGTGGAACGGGCCGTACGAAGAATCCGGCGTGTCCGCCGGAGCGAGCGGAGGCGGCGTCTCGGCGCTGTGGGCGATGCCCTCATACCAATCCTCGGCCAGCTCGTCGCTGCACGTGATCAACGAATACTCCAACGGCGAGTACCCGCTCAACGGAGAACGCAAAGGGGAACACGTCGAGGAAGCCAAACCGTGCGGCCACGCCGACTGCCGCGAGGTTCCAGACGTGTCCGCCGACGCCGACAGCCGCACCGGCTATCTCGTGTTCTTCCAGGGAAACTGGGAGATCGTCGGCGGCACCAGCGGCGCGACGCCGCTGTGGGCCGCGCTGATCGCGCTCGCCGACTCCTCATCGACTTGCGACGGCGTTCCGCTCGGCTTCCTCAACCCGTCGCTGTACTCGATCGCGGGCAGCAACTACGGGGCGAACTTCCACGACGTCACTGAAGGGGCCGGCGAACTCGGCGGCTCAACCAACAGCCCCTACGAGCTGTTCTACGAATTCTACCTCGGCGAACATGGCCCCTACCCGGTGGGTCCGGGCTACGACATGGCCACCGGGCTCGGCACGCCCGACGGCGAAACCCTCGCATCGTCGCTCTGCTCGATGGGCGGCGGTCCGGCCAAGCACGCGGCCGAAGAAGCCGCCGCGAAGAAACGCGCCGAAGAAGAAGCCGCCGCGAAGAAACGCGCTGAAGAACTCAAGCGCGCCGAAGAAGCGAAACGCGCGATCGAAGCGCTGAACGCGCAGATGCTGAAACTGCTGGGCGGGCAGCTGGCGCCGTCGGGTAAGAACGCGCGGATCGCGCGCGTGCTCAAGCTGAACGGCTTCACCTTGACGTTCAAGGCCGACGAGGCTGGAAGCCTGACGATCGACTGGTATCAGGTGCCGCGCGGCGCGAAACTCGCCGCCCACAGCAAGCACAAGCCCAAGCCGAAGCCCGTGCTGATCGCCAGCGGTCACGTGACCTTCTCGGCGGCGGGTACCAAGAAGGTCAAGCTGAAGCTGACGAAGGCGGGCAAGAAGCTCTTGAAGCACGCCGCCAATCTGCCGCTCACGGCGCAGGGCACGTTCGTGGCGAGCAACGGCGCACACCTCCAGGCGAAGAAGTCGTTCGTTCTGCACAAGAAGTGATGGCGTTTGCCTGCGCGCGCGTAACCGCAGGCAAACCGCAGGCAAACGCCGCCGGCGCGTGACTCAGCGCTGCTGCTGGACGATCAGCAGCGAATAGCCTTCGGGGTCGCGGAACCAGAACATCGGCGGCACGGGGTCGCCCATGCGCGAGACCTCGGCGTCGACGTCCACGCCGCCCGACTGCAGCTCGCCGTGGGTGGCGTCGATGTCGTCGGTGGCCAGGACGATGCCCGTCTGGCGGTCGCCCTGGCTCTCGGCCTGACCGGGAGGCGGTGGCGCCAGGGCGATGCCGGTCGTGCCGTTCGGCGGGTAGACCTCGACCCAGCGACTGCCGTTGCCGAAGGGGGTGTCGGTGCGCTTCTCGAAGCCGAGCTTCTCGACGTAGAACACGATCGAGCGGTCCTGATCGGTGGTCGGGATCACTACGAGGCTGATGTCGCTGATGCGGCTGGTGCTGACGGCCATTTCGGGTGCTCCTTCCGTCTGATTTGCTGGTGTGGGTTCTGCGGCTGAGACCCGTGCGCGCCGGAGCTCATCGCTGTCGATCGCGCGCCGCGAACGATCATTACCCGATCACGATGATCGCCAACTTCGAGCTCGAACGTCGATTGGGTGTCTGGGGCCTCACGATCCGGCCCCGATGTCATCCGCTAGGGTTGCGGCTTGTCTGATCGAGGTTTCCTCGTTCGCGCCTGCCGAGCCGGCGAGGCGCTAGCCGTCCTCGCGCTGTGGGGAGAGGCTCGCAGCGAGCACGCATCCGCGGCGGACCGGCTCGAGCATGTCGAGCGCCTGATCGCGCAGATGCCGGGAAGCCTGCTGGTCGCCGAGCGGGACGGGGCAATCGCGGGGGCCCTGATCGCCGCGTGGGATGGCTGGCGCGGCAACATGTACCGGCTGGCCGTCGACCCCGAGCATCGCCGCCGCGGTATCGGCATCGCGTTGGTTCGCGCCGGCGAGCAGCACCTGCAGCGCCAGGGCGCCTACCGAATCACCGCCCTGGTTGGTTACGAGGACGAGCAGGCCGCGGCGTTCTGGCAGGCCGCCGGCTATCCGCGCGACCTGGTGATCGGACGGCGCGTGCGCAATCTGTGACCCGACCAGCTCAGGCGAGCAGCCGCGTCACCGGAGCAGCCTCGTCGGCCGAGCGGCCCAGACCATCCGCGTCACGTTGGCAGCCGCGTCACGAGGGCAGCCGCGTCACGAGAACAGCCGCGTCACGAGGACACGGACGTCAGGCGGGCTCGGACACGACCAGTCGCAGCGCGCCGTCGAAGCTGTCGCGCGCGCGCAGATGACCGTGCTCGGCATCCCACTCCCCGGACTCGAGGGCGCCGGCGAGCCGGTCGACGACGCGCTGCTCTTCCGCGGGCTCCAACAGCGCCCAGACCGACTGGGCACCGCGGATCTCGGGGTCGAGCAGCATCTCCGGGCGTCGCCAGAACGCCTCGAAGAAGCCGTCGACGCAGTCGCCGGGCGTGGGGATGTGCTCGACGCGCGTGCGACCTCCGAGCGCCGCCGCGACGTCCGCAATCGCCGGAAATCGGGGCAGCTCCTTGGCGACTCCCTCGCGCAGGAACTCGAGCTGCCAGGCGGGAAGGTGCTCGAGCTCGAACGTGAACACCACCACCGGCCCGCGCGCCACGCGCCGCAGCTCGGCGAGTCCGGAGGGCGGAGACTGCCAGTGGTGGATCGTCACGCACGCCATCGCGGCATCGACGGCGTCGTCGTCGAGCGGCAGCGCCTCGGCACGCCCGGCGATCGCCGGCGCCGCGCCCGCGGGCCGCTGCGCGCGCATCGTCGGGCTCGGCTCGACAGCCAGGACCCAACGATCGTCCGGCTCATACGAGCCGGTTCCGGCCCCGACGTTGACAACCGTGCGCGCATCGCCGAGGGCCGCGTGGATGCGTGCGGCGATGCGCGGGTCGGTCCGGCGAAATCGGCTGTACGTGCGCCCGTGCCGCTCGTAGTCCACCCGCACCATGTGGCGACCCTATTGGGTTCCGGATCGATCCTCGGCTGGATCGATCCTCAGCTCGGCGGCTGCTCTCCCTCGTAGTAGTCGACGGCGTCCGCCTCGCGAAACACGACTCGAAGCCCGCCGCCCTCGGACAGGCGCTCGTAGGCGCCGATCGTGCCCGAGTCGGGGCGGATCACGATGTCGGGCTCGCCGTTGGTGCTGAACGCGAGGAACCGCACGATTCGCTCGGTTTGGTTCACGAGCTGGTGGGCGCCCTGCTCGCCGCGAAGGAATGGCACCACCTCCCCCTCTGACAGCTCGCGCCCCCCGTTCTGGCTGCGCAGGCTCGGCGCTCCTTCGAGCACCACCACGAGCTCCTCCTCGGCGAGGTGGTAGTGGAACGGATAGGCGGCTTCGCCGGGCGGCAGCTCCCACAGGCTCAACCCCAACCGGTCGCTCCCGGCCTGGCGGCTCAGGCGAGCGCGGCGGCAGCGAAAGCCCGGCTGCTCGCGCGGCTCGTCGTAGACGGGTTCGTTGATGTTGGTCACGCTCACAAGCGTACGTCGTGGCGCAGGCGAATTGTGGGGCCGCGCGAACCCCAGCCCGGCGCGGCCACGTGGCCGCGCGCGCGGCTCGCCTCGGTATGGCTCGCATGGACCATGGTCAGAGGATCACCCTCGATTGACCGCTCGTCCGCGTTGGTGCCCCTGCGCGATAGCTTCAGCGCATGCACGAGCCTGGCTCGACGCCGATCTTGATTCTCACGGGAGCCCCCGGCTCGGGCAAGACCACCGTCGCCGGCCTGCTCGCGGCGAAATGCGAGCGCGCCGTTCATCTCGAGTCCGACCAGTTCTTCCATTTCATCCAGTCCGGGTACGTCGCACCATGGAAGCCGGAGTCGCACGAGCAGAACACGATCGTGATGGGCATCGTCGCCCGGGCCGCGGTCGGGTACGCCGACGCGGGCTACTTCACGATCGTCGACGGAATCATCATGCCGAGCTGGTTCTTGGAGCCGCTGCGCGACTCGCTCGGCGCCGCTGGACACCGGGTCGCATATGCGGTGCTGCGCGCGCCGCTCGAGGTCTGTCTGGGGCGAACCCGGGGACGCGTCTCAGACCGGCCCTCGGACGCCGACGTGGTCGAGCATCTGTGGCGCCAGCTCTCCGATCTCGGCCCGCTCGAGAGTCACGTGATCGAAAACGGCACGCGCAGTCCACGGGCCACGGCCGATGCGCTTGCCCAACAGCTACGGGCCCGCATCTTGGACGCCTGACTGTCGTGCCGGCGCAAGCATGTAGACGATAACCGGATCGCCGAGCAGCTCATCTTCGCGAGCGGGTTCGAACCCGAGCCGTTGCGCGACACGTATCGAGCGCTCGTTCTCGGGGGCGATCATCGCGGTTATGTAGGTGAGGCTCAGACTCGTAAACCCCAAGTGGACGCAGGCCTGGGCCGCCTCGGTCGCATACCCGCGCCCCCAGGCCTCGCGGCGCAGCACCCATCCTGCCTCGGTCTCCCGAAACTGCGGCCAATACTTCAGCCCCACGCGACCCAAGAAGCGGTTGTTCGAGCGCTCGAGAACGGTCAGCATTCCGTGACCGCGGAGCTTCCATTCGCTTTCGTTCGCGGCCAGACGCTCGCTCGCCTGTGCGCGGTCGAGCGCCCGCACGAAACGCACGACCTCGGCGTCGCGGTGCATCTCCACGAACTCGTCGAGGTCGGCCATCACGAGCGGTCGCAGCAGCAGGCGTTCGGTCTCAATCCTCACCGACGCAGCTTAGGCCCAGGGGCTCAGCCGACGGGGTGCGCACTGTGAGCAGCGACGATCTGGTGCACAACGTCCGGCGCGCGCTCGGACGGTACGCTCTCGGACGTAGTGGATTGGCGCGCGTGGCACGAGGACTATGCCGACCCCGAGTCGGCGCTCGGCCGCCGCCTGGCAGTCGTCCAGCGCCAAGTGCGCCACGCTCTAGACGACGCACCGCCCGGGCCGGTGCGCGTGATCAGCGTGTGCGCGGGTCAAGGCCACGATCTCCTCGGCGTGCTCGCCGAGCACCCCCGGTGCGAGCAGGTCACGGCCCGCCTCGTCGAGCTCGACGAGCACAACGCCACCCAGGCGCAAGCCACGATCCGCGAGGCCGGGCTCGCGCAGGTCGAGGTCGCGATCGCGGACGCCTCGATCACCGACGCCTACGTCGGCGCCGTGCCCGCGGATCTTGTGCTGGTGTGCGGCGTGTTCGGCAACATCTCACGGGCCGACATCGCCAGCACGATCGCCAACCTCCCGCGCCTGACCGCGCCGGCGGCGACGGTCATCTGGACCCGGCATCGCCACCCGCCCGATGCAACGCCGTACATCCGCGAGACCTTCGCACGCGAGGGCTTCGAGGAGCTGGCGTTCGAGGATTCGCCGCCGTTCGGTGTCGGCGTCAACCGCTTGGACGCCCCACCAAAGCCATTCGAGCGCTGTGTGCGCCTGTTCGAGTTCGTCGGTTATGACGTGCTCGAGCCGGAGTTTCACGCGCGGGCCTCGCGAGGATAGGGTCAGGAAGCCCAGGAAACCCCCCGCGCGGGCGATCGCACCACCAAGCGAGCGCATGGATCGTCAAAGCCCGACCTCTCTGCCCCGATCTCGGGCCCGGGATCCCCGACTCGGCTGAGACAATAGCGACAGATATCAAACTGATATCATCGCCCTGTGGCCGAAGAGCGCGTTCCGCTGTTCGTGAGGCTGCCGCGCGACCAGGCCGCGGCGCTTGATCGCCTGGTCGGCTCGACCGGCCGTCGCAAGCAGCATGTGGTGAGCGAGCTGCTCGCCGACCAGCTCGCGGTCGGCCACATCGAGCTCGCGGAGGACGCCCGCGGCGAGGACGTGCTGACGCTCGAGGAGGCAGCCGCGCTGCTGCGCCTCCCGGTCGAGGCGATCCAAGCACGGGCCGCCGCCGGCGACCTGCCCGGTCGCGCGTTCGGTGAGGAATGGCGCTTCTCACGTTCGGCGCTGCTGTCCTGGCTGGCGGCCGGAGAGGGCGCCCAGGAACAGAGCGATCCGGGCGGGCGCGGGCAACAGCGCGAGCGTGGCGCACGCAAGCAGGACCGGTAGCGCATGCCGCGACCGATCGTGCTCGTCCCGGGAGCATGCCTCGGAGGCTGGGCCTGGCAAGACGCGGCGGCGCAGCTGCGCTCGTACGGCCATGTCGTCTATCCGGTGACGCTCACCGGTCTGGGCGAGCGCGTTCACCTCGCGCACGCTGGGGTCGACCTCGAGACGCACATCGCGGACGTGGTGAACCTGCTCGACTACGAGGCCTTGAAGGACGCCTTGCTGGTCGGCCACAGCTATGCCGGCACGGTCGTCACCGCGGTCGCCGATCGCCGGCCCGAGCGATTCAATGCGGTCGCCTACCTGGACACAGGCCCGCTCCCGAACGGCACGGCGATCGTCGACGTGCAGCCGCCTGAGCTGCGCGAGCAGCAGAGCCGTATCGTGCGCGAGCACGGAGACGGATGGCGCTGGCCGGTGCCCGACCGCGAGGTGCTGCTGTCCGGCACGTTCGGCAGCGCAAGTGGGCTCAGCGACGAGCATCTGCAGCTGATCGCAAGCCGCGCGACTCCCCAGCCGTACGCGACCATGACCTCGCCCGTGAGCCTCTCCAGCCAGAAGCCACCGGGCGTACGCCGCGTCGCGATCTTCTGCAGCGCGGGAGGGATCGATGCCGCGAGCGTGCGCAGCCTGATCGCCGAGCGCGACGCGCGCGTGGCGGCGTTCGCCGAGGACGATTGGGAGCTCTACGACCTGCCCACCGGCCACTGGGCGATGCTGTCAGCGCCCGGTCCGCTCGCCGAGCTGCTTCACGCCGTAGCGGAGGGCTGAGCGCGGCCGGCGCCTGTGCGCGCCAGGTGCTCGCGGATCTGCTCGTTCACCAGCTGCGGGAGCTCCTCGGCGATCCAGTGCGAGGCGCCCTTGACGGTGTGAAACGTGAGGTCGGGCACGTAGCGCTCGAGGCCTCGATGGGCCGGCGGTCTCGTGTAGATGTCGGCGCTCGGGTAGATCACGAGCGTCGGCGCAGAGACCGTGAGCGGCGCTATCTCGGGCGCGTAGTTGCCGCGTGCCGGAGTGTCGTCCTCGGGTGGACCAAGCCCCTCGCGCTGGTACCAGCGCAGCATGCCGCTCAGCGCGCCGGGCTGACGCCAGCTCTCGAGGTAGCAGGCCCGCGCCTGGGCATCCAGGAACGGCTGGTCAAGGGTCGCGCGCAGCGCCGCGAACTCGTCGGCGGCCAGCAACGGCTCGATCTGTGCACGGCGCAGGCCGAGCAGATACTCGCTGGCCCGCTGCTGTTCGGGGTCATCGCGCAGCGCGCGGTCGAACGTGGCCGGATGGGGCGTGGCCAGGATCACCAGCGCTTCGAGCAGCTGCGGGTGGTGCAGTGCGAACGTCCAGGCCGTCGCAGCACCCCAGTCGTGACCCACGAGCACGAAACGATCGTGGCCGAGCGCTTCGACCAGCGCCTCGAGGTCTCGCGCGGCGGCCCAGGGACCGTATTCGTGAATGCCCTCGGGCTTCGATGAGAGGTTGTAGCCGCGCAGGTCCGGCGCCACGACGAGGTGGTCGTGCGCGAGGTCGGCCAGCTGGTGGCGCCACATGTACCAGCACTGAGGGAACCCGTGCAGCAACACGATCAGCGGCCCCGCACCGGCGTGAACGTAGTGCACACGAACCACACCGAGATCGGCGTGCTCGTGCTCGACGTCCGGATCTGTTTGTGCGTTCATGCGAGCGCATGCTGCCTGTTCGGCCCGGCCGCGTCTGGCGCGAATCGGACGGGAACATCCGGCAAGCCGTCCATGTCCGAAACCCGCCAGTGCGAGCGTCCATACTGCATCCGTGAGACGCGAGCCCAACGTGCTCGAGCCTGAGCTCGATGTGGCGAGACGCAAGCGTGGCGTTGCTGAGCTCGACGCGGCGAGGCGCGAGCCCGACGTCATGTACGAGGCGCTGCGCAGTCGCGACCGGCGCTTCGATGGCGAGTTCTTCGTGGCCGTCACCTCGACCGGCGTGTACTGCCGCCCGAGCTGTCCGGCGATCACGCCCAAGCGCGAGAACGTGCGCTTCTACCCGACGGCCGCGGCGGCGCAGAACGCCGGCTTTCGCGCCTGTCTGCGCTGTCAGCCGCACGCGGCGCCGGGGTCTGCCGAGTGGAACCGTCGCGGCGATCTGGCTGCTCGCGCGGTCGGCCTGATCGCCGACGGCGTCGCGGACCGCGAGGGCGTGGCAGGGCTGGCGCGCCGGCTCGCTTACAGCGAGCGTCACCTTCACCGCCAGCTTCGCGCGGAGCTTGGCGCCGGGCCGCTCGCGCTTGCGCGAGCGCAGCGCGCGCAGAGCGCCCGCATGCTGATCCAGACGACACGCCTGGCGCTGATCGACGTGGCGCACGCCGCCGGCTTTGCGAGCGTGCGCCAGTTCAACGACACGGTCAAGACGACTTACGGACGGACGCCGACCGAGCTGCGCCGCAGGAGCGCGGACGCGCACGGCGACGGCTCGGGGGCGCTGAGTGTGCATCTCGCCTACAGGGATCCGCTGGACTGGAGCGACATGCTCGCGTTCCTCGCGCCGCGCGCCGTGGCGGGTGTCGAGGAGGTGAGCGGGGATAGCTACCGGCGCACGCTGCGCCTGCCGCACGGCTGGGGCGTCGCCCAACTGAGCAGGCGCGACGAGCGCTGGATCGAGTGCGCCTTGACGCTGGCCGATCTGCGCGACCTCGGCGCGGCGGTCGGTCGCTGCCGGCGCCTGCTCGACCTCGACTGCGATCCGGCCGCGCCCGACGCCCACCTCGCCGAGGATCCCCTGCTCGCGCCGCTCGTGCGTCGCCGACCGGGGTTGCGTGTCGCGGGAACGGTCGACGGCGCAGAGCTGGCGATCCGCGCCGTGCTCGGTCAGCAGGTGTCGGTCGCGGCGGCCCGCACGACCGCCGGCCGTCTGACGCGCGCCCTCGGTGAGCCGCTGCCGAGCCCGATCGGCTCGCTGACCCACCTCTTCCCCACCCCGCACGCGATCGCCGCGGCCGGCTCGAGCACGTTGTCCGGCCCGGCGCGTCGCCGCCGAACGCTGCAGGCACTCGCCGCAGCGCTGGCGCTGGGCGAGGTCGTGATCGATCCGGGCAGCGACCGCGCCGAGGCGCGCGCCGCGTTGCTCGCGATCCCCGGCATCGGGCCCTGGACTGTGGAGTACATCGCGATGCGCGCGCTCGCGGATCCCGACGCGTTCCTGCCCACCGATCTGGGCGTCGTGCGCGCCATCGCCAGGCTCGGGCAGCCGGCCAGGCCGAGCGAGGTCGCCGCGATGTCCGAGCGCTGGAGGCCGTGGCGCGCGTATGCGCTGCAGCACCTGTGGGCGGCAGGTCCGCGTTGAGCGACGCACGCGCGTGCGCGTGCGCGTGCGCGCGCGCACGCCGTGCTAGGGGACGTGCTGAGGGACACCGTCGATGCGACATCGTCGGCGCGCGCAACCGCCCGGCGTCACCATGATCGCCTGAGCCGCGCCGCCTATCCTCACGGTCAGATGGTCGCGCGCCCGCCTGATTTCGCCCGGACCGCCGCCGACTACGCGCGCCACCGCGCCGGATTCCCGCCACGGCTGCTTGACGAGCTGGCAGCGCGAGACATCGTGCGCGCCGGCTCGCGCGTGGCCGATCTCGGTACCGGCACGGGCAGCCTCGCGCGCCTGTTCGCCCAGCACGGGTGCGCCGTCACCGGCGTGGACATCGCGGAGCCGCTGCTCGAGCAGGCCGCGCGGCTCGATCGCGAGGCCGGAGTGCGGATCGACTACGTGCAGGCTCCAGCGGAAGCGACCGGCCTGCCGAGCGGCGAGCTCGACGTCGTCAGCGCCGGCCAGTGCTGGCACTGGTTCGACCGGCCGGCCGCCGCGCGCGAGGTGGCGCGGTTGCTCACCGGCGAGGGCAGCGTCGTGATCGCCCACTTCGACTGGCTGACGATTCCCGGCGGCGTCGTTGAGGCCACCCACGAGATCGTTCTGCGCTACACGCCGCCCGGCGAAGCCGCGCACGGCCCGTGGCGGTTCGCCGGCGGGACGGGGATCTACCCGCAGTGGTTGAGCGATCTGCAGGGCGCTGGGTTCAGGGACATCGAGACCTTCTCGTTTGACCTGCAGGCTCGATATTCGCCCGAGTCCTGGGTCGGTCGCATTCGCGCGAGCGCCCCGGTCGGGGGGACCCTGGACGAGGACGGCGTGCGAGCCTGCGCGCGCGAGCTGCAGGAGATGCTGAAGGAACGGTTCCCGGCAGATCCGCTCGTGGTTCCGCACCGCACCTGGGCCGTCACAGCCCGCGCGCCGGCCTGAGCCTCGCCATCACTCTCCGGGCGCCGGCTCGAGCGTCTGGGCTTCCCAGCTCTCGCCGCGCTGCAGCCGCTCGAAACCGATCCACAGCGCGTTCATGGCGGTGGCGACGACCTGGGCGCGGGGAACGTGCCGGTGCTCGTACCACCACAGCGCGAGACCCTGCAGAACGGCGCGCATCACCTCCCATGCCATGTCGAGCGCATCGCCGTCGGCGCCGACCAGCTCGCCGACGCCCGGCTGGGCCAGGAACAGCGGCGTGATCGCGGCCCGGCTCTGCGCCATCACGTCGCTGTGGGCCACTTGAACGTCGGGCTCACCGGTGGTGTCGCGAAACAGCATCCTCCAGGCGTACGGATGCGCCTCCACGTACTCGAACCAGGCGTCGATCGCGCGCGGGATGCGCTGCTCGGCGGGATCGTCGCCGGCCAGCTGCTCGCGCCACAGCCCGCGCAGCTCGGCGTAGTGGCGCTCGAGCAGGCAGCGGTGGAGCTCGAGCTTGGAGTCGAAGTGGTCATAGACGACCGGGGCCGTGACGCCCGAGCGCCGGGCGATCTCGTCGATCGAGGTCGCGGTGTAGCCGCGCTCGGCAAACAGCTCGCTGGCGGCCGCTTCGATCAACTCGCGCCGCTGCTGCGCGCTCAGGCGCTTGCGCGGCGTCGGTTTGGTGTTCGCGCTTGACAACCTAACGTTGATTAGGTAGCTTCGCCGGCACATACCTAACGGTCGTTAGGTACGCATTTGCAGAAAGGATAGCCCGATGAGCGCGCAGACCAAGGCCGCCGCAGGAGTTCGATGAGCCCGCAAGCCAAGGCCGCCGCCGGGATCCGATGAGCGAGTCCACCGACGTGGTGATCGTCGGAGCGCGCTGTGCCGGCTCGCCGCTGGCGGCGCTGCTGGCTCGCAAGGGCGTGCGCGCGACGGTGCTGGAGCGCGCGCAGTTCCCCAGCGACACACTCTCGAGCCACCTGTTCGAGGCGGACGCCCTGGCGTTTCTCGACCGCCTCGGCGTGATCGAGTCGCTGCGTGCTACCGGAGCGCCGATGGTGATGCGAACCGACACGCGCATCGAAGACGTCGATCTGGCTATCGAGCTTCCGCGCCTGCCCGGCGATCCGGGCGGGATCGCGTCCGTGCGCCGGCCGCTGCTCGACCCGATCCTCGCCGACGCGGCCAGGGAGGCGGGCGCCGAGCTGCATACGGGCGCTCAGGTGGTCGGTCTGATCGAGCACGGCGGTCGCGTCACGGGGGTGCGCGTGCGCAAAGATGGCAGCGAGGCCGATGTGGTCGGCAGGCTCGTGGTCGGCGCCGACGGACGCCGGTCGACCGTCGCGCGACTCGCCGGGGCGCGCCGCTACAACGTGACGCCCAACCAGCGGCTGTTGTTCTGGAGGTTCTTCGAGAACACGCAGGCCGAGCCGACGTTCCTGTCCCAGCGCTGGGACGAGCACTTCATCCTCGGGCTTCCGTCCGACAGCGGCCTCTACCAGGTGCTGATCTGGCCGGAACTGAGTGAGCGTGCCGCCTTCCAGGCCGACCGCGACGAGGCGTTCATGCAGCGCGCCCGGCTGTGCGAGCCGATCGCCGAGGTGATCTCCGCAGCGGATCCGGCCGGCAGCGCAATCGGGGCGTTCAGCTTCGAGGGCTTCTTCCGCCAGGCGTCAGGTCCAGGATGGGTGCTATGTGGGGACGCGGGTCACTTCAAGAGCCCGGCCCCCGGGCGCGGGATCGGCGATGCGTTCTTGCAGGCCGAGACGCTCGCGAGCGCGATCGTCAGCGCGCTCGGTGGCTCCGACGCGGAGCTCGACCGCGCGATGGCGCGCTGGGGGAGCTGGCGCGACCGCGAGTTCGCCGAGCACTACTGGCTCGCGTATGACCTCGAACAGGCCGGCGCCGTGCCGACCGTGTTGGTCGAGGTTCTGCGCGGTCTACGACGTGAGGGCAGGGCCGGGTTGTTCTTCGACGTGCTCAACCATCGCGTGCGGCCCTCGGGCGTGCTCACTCCGCCCTGCGTGCTCGGCGCGAGCGCTCGGGTACTCGCGAGGCGCGGCACTGATCGAGGCGCATTCATCGCCGAGCTCGGCTCCTTGGGCGCGCGCGAGGCGCGCCGTCGCTGGCTGAATGCGAAACCGGCTTATGCGCCGGACGCGGAGCCGCAGGGCGCGCAGGCCGTGGCAGACTGTCGGGCGTGAGCGAACCCTCGATGACCGGCGGCTGCCTCTGCGGCGGCGTGCGCTTTCAGCTCAGCGAGCCGGCGAGGGACGCCGGCTACTGTCACTGCACCCGCTGCCAGCGACGCACCGGCACTGCCAGCTCGGCGCAGGCGCGGATCGACGGGCGCACCTTCAGCTTGCTGCAGGGCGAGGATCTGCTGAAGGCCTGGCACCCGCCGGGCGGCGGCTTCGAGAAGCTGTTCTGCGGGGAGTGCGGCGCGCACCTGTTCAGCCGCAACCCGGATCAGCCGGCGCAGATGAGCGTGCGCATGAGCGCCTTCGACGGCGACCCAGGCGTCAGGCCGAGCTGGCGGGCGTACGTCGCCTACGCGGCGCCCTGGGAGCCGATCCCCGACGACGGGCTCGAGCGTTTCAGCGAGGGCAAGCCGCGCTCATGACCGGCGCGGCTATTGCGGCGGTCCGCTGGCGAGCGTGATCGTCGCCGTCTGGCGCACGCCTTCTCGGGTCTGCCAGCTGACGGTGACACGATCACCCGGATGCTTTTCCAGGAGCAGGTCCGTCAGGACCGTCGGCGAGCTCACGGCGCTGCCATCGAGCCCGGTGATGAGATCGCCGCCGGTCAGACCTGCGCCGGCGGCGGGACCGCCCGACAGCACGTCCTCGACGAGCGCGCCTTCGCTGCCCTGGCTCTGGATCAGCACGCCGAGCATCCCGGTCGCGCCGATGTGAACGCCGCCCGAGCTCTGTCCTTCGCCGATTTCGTGGGCGATCGTCTCGACCTGGTTGATCGGGATCGCGAAGCCCTCGTCGGCCGAGGATTCGAACTGGAAGGTGCTCGAGGCAGCCGTGTCCATACCGACGACTTCGCCGGCGCCGTTGACGAGCGGCCCGCCGGAGTCACCCGGCTGCAGGTCGCCGTTCAGCTGGATCAGGCCGCTCAGGTGCTCCTGGGTTCCGTCGATGTCGTCGCCTGCGGTGATCGACTGATCGAGCGCCGCGATCTGACCGCTGGTGGCGCTCGGCGTGCCGCCGACGCCGCCGGCATTGCCGATCGTCGCGATGCCCTGTCCGACCTGCAGCGACGTGGCGTCGCCGATGCTCACCGTCTTCAGGTTCGAAGCGCCTTCGAGCTGGAGCACGGCGATGTCGTGGTTGTGGCTGTAGCCGACCACACGTGCCGGATAGGTCGTGCCACTACCAACGTCGGTGGCGGTGATCTTGGTCGCGCCGGTGATCACGTGGTTGTTCGTGATCACCTCGCCTTCGGGGGTGACGACCATGCCGGTGCCGGCCGCCTCGCCGCCCTCCAGACCCAGGTCGGTGTCGATGTCCACGAGCGCGGGATCGACCTTCGTGGTGACGGCGCTCGAGACGCCGCCCGTCGAGCCCGCCGAGCCCGCCGAGCCGCTTTCGCCGTTTTCACCGGAGCCGCCGCCTTCGCTCGAGCGTTCGCCCGAGCCGACGCCTGCGTTCGAGCTGCCGCCTTCACCGAAGCCTCCGGCTTCACCGGAGCCGCCGCTTTCACCTGATCCGCGGCTTTCACCCGATCCGCCGCTTTCACCCGAACTGCCCGGGCCGAACAGGCCGCCACCATAGCCATACCGGCCGCCAGCCGAGCCCTGCCCCGCGCCCTGTTCGCCGGCGCCTTCACCGGCGCCCAGCCCGCGACTCGTCCCCGACGGTCCAAACACGCCGACCGAGCGGCTGGAGGCCGGGGTCAGGCGCAGCGTTGGCGAGGCGCTCCAGATGAAATGCCCGGCGACCACGCCGACGATCGCCGCCACCGCGGTGATGAGGACGCCGCGCAGGAGCATGTGTCGGGGGCGGCCGTTGCCAGTCATGCAGAGACCTTGACACACGCGCGTTGCCGTTGGCTCAAGACGAACTACGGCGGAGATAAATAAAGATGGCGACGCGAGGTATGTTCAGCGGATCGCGACCGCTCGACACTTGACCCTGGCGAGCCTCGCCTGCCTCGCGGCTGTTGCGAGCCTTGCCGGCCTCACGGCTCTCGCGAGGCTCGCCGGCCTCAGGTCTGTCGCGAGGCTCGCCGGCCTCGCGTCTGTCGCGGGGCTCGCCGGCCTCACGGCAGCGCTGCTCACGACACACGCGATGGCATCGCAGCAGCTGGCGCCCGTCGCGGCCCAGCCAGCGCCCGCGGACGCGGGACAGTTGCAGCTCCCCGCCGATGCCGATCAGCTGATCGTGGTATCGAGCCCATCCTCCGACCCGCCCGCACCCGGCTACCTGGCATCGCTGCGCGCCTACGAACGGGCGAGCAGCTCGTCGCCGTGGCGGGCCGTCTTCTCGGGCTGGCAGGCCGAGACGGGCTCGGGCCACCTCGTGCCTGCCGAGGCGCGGCGCGAGGGGGACCATGCCACGCCGATCGGCGTGTTCGGCCTCGGCGCGACGATGTACGGGAACGAACACAACCCCGGTGGGTTGCACTATGCCTATCACCGGCTGGTGTGCGGCGACTGGTGGGACGAGGATCCCTATTCGCCTCAGTACAACCGCTTCGTACACGTCCGCTGCAGATCCACGCCGGCGTTCGCGGCCTGGTCTGAGGCGCTGTGGACCGAGACCGTTGCCTACCCCTATTTCGCCGTGATCGAGTTCAACATCGACCCGACGATCGCGGGCCTGAACGCGTTGGGCTCGGGCATCTTCCTGCACAGCTGGGTCGGTGGCGCAACCGAAGGATGCGTGGCGCTCCCGCGGGCGCGCCTGCTCGAGCTGCTGCGCTGGCTGAAGCCCGCTCAGCACCCCGTGATCGCGATCGGAACGGATCGCGAGCTCGCAGCGATCCCGCCGCCCCCTCCGGCAAACCCGCCGGCCAGCACATCGGCGACCCGCACGGCACCGTCGCCGGGGTAGGGATATCCCTACCCCGAGCGTAGGACGCGCCCGACCTGCACGGTAGCGCTCGCACCATGGCCGGCCCGGCGACGCGAACGGATGATGGCAGGCGGTAAGGACCTTTGACCACGGGCTTGTGACGTCCGTCTGGGAGCCCAAGAGAGGAGACCACGATGAAGAGGCTGATGGCGCTCTGTGCCCCGATCGCAACAGCTGCCGTGCTTGTGCTCGCCCCGGCAGCGGCCCAGGCCGAAAGCGACACCTACTGGTATGCGCACAAGCAGATTCTCACGGAAATACTGCCCGTCGAATTCCACGGCATGAGCTCGATCTACCTTGGCAGCTACGGCTTCAGGACCACATGTTCGACCCGAGGCGCCGGGGGAATCGCCAACGCTGAAGGTGAGGGTGGCTACAGCGAGATCACCGAATTGCACTTCGACCGCTGCCGAGTTGAAGTCGGCTTGGAACATCTGAACTCCTTCAAGCGCTGTGCGCCACACACCAAACCCGAAATCGCCGCCGAAGGCCTGCCATGGTCCGGCTTTCTCACCTCCGAGCAACAGGACGTGACCGAAGGCGTCCACTTCGTGCTGTCCTGCAGCGGCGCGGAACCCGAAGAGATCTCGGGCTCGATCGTTGCGCTCGTCGGAGCCGGCAGATTGCAGTTCGGTCAGGAATACTTCGATGAACACTCGAATTTCCTCGAACCAGACGCGCTCTTCACGGGCGTGTGGAGAATCGTCGGCCCGGTCGGATACAGGCCCATCACGGCCCTCGAGGTGGTGGACTAGCACTGGCCCGGGACCACCCCCATCTGGGAGATCCCTGACGCCGATCACCCGGCTGGCACGCGGCGCACGCGGGCTCGGAGAGCCCGCGTGCGCTCGCACCCGCGCCCGTCACTCGATCCTCCAGGCCGCGCCCGTCGCCGTCAGCCGCTGGGAGGCTCGACCAGGCTCTGCGTCTCGTCCGATCGATACCGATATACGCCCATCGCCTCGGCGATCACCAGCTCGTCGCAGGCCGCGTCATCGCCGGCAGCTCGCTCGCGCAGGCCGCGGATCACGCCCTGGCGGTCCTCGCCGGCGCGGTTCTGGCTGAGCTTGCGCTTGCCCTGGATCGCCTCGATCTCGATCGTGAACGCGACGATGTGCGCGAGCAGATCCTCGAGCGCGGCCTGGTCGGCATCGGCGAGCGTCCACGGGCGCGCGCAGCCGCGCTCGTGGACCGCGGCGAGCTCGCCGAGATGGGCGAGGACGCCGGCGCGCTCCTCGATCACCTGGGGCCGGCCATAGGCGTGTACGGCGATGTAGTTGTAGGTCGGCAGGCCGCCGTTCGGGTACCAGCGGGGCGAGACGTACGCGCGCGCGCCGGCGAAGATCACAAGCGCCTCGGGCCGCTCACGCAGGTGGCGCGCGAGCGGATCGTTGCGCGCGACGTGCGCGGCGAGCGTGCCCCACGGCCCCTGCTCGCGGTGCAGCACGAACGGGACGTGGGCCGCGAGCGGGCCACTGGCGCACAGCACGAGCGCGCCGAAGCGAACCTGCTCGATCGTGTCGTGCAGCACCGGCAGCTCGCGCTCGGCGAAGTGGGGGTTCACGTACACGACCCCAAACCTATAGGCATAGGCGAACCTGCTCGCCCGCCGCCCAGCTGCACGAGCGCTCGTTCAGCCGACGTCACGCTCGGAGCTCGCGGACGTCACGCTTGCAGCTCGTCTACATCGGCGCGCCCGCGACGGCCGGGCGCCGGTCCAGCGCCGAGGCGTCGACGAAGAATTCGCGCGCGAGCGCGGCGATCAGCCGCGCCAGGTCCTCGTGCTCCTGCGGGCGCCAGCACTCGAGCAGTTCGGACAGGCGCTGTTCGCCGGTCCTCGTGAGCCGCTCGAGCGTGGCGTGGCCGGCGGCGCTCAGCTCAAAGCCCGAGCGGGCCCTGTCCGAGGCCACGAGCAGTTGCCTCTTCAGCAGCTCGTGCTCGGCCTGCTGGAGGTGCCGCTGATCGATCGCGAACGCCGCAGCGAGCGCCGGTATCTCCGGGCAGTCGGGATCGCTGAGGCGCGCGAGCAGCCAGCAGGCAGCCGGACTCAGCTCCACGTCGGCCCGTGCGGCAACGCGCTGCACGATCTCGCGCGCCCCCTCGCGACGGTCCATGCGGCCGATCATGTTGACGATCTCGACCAGTGAGTCGGCATCTCGCGGCGCGACATAGGTGCGGGCGTGATCGTCGGTGGCGACCGTGTCGCGCAGTGGCAGCTCGGCGATCAGCCAGGACACCGCGAACGCGACCAGCGCGACCGCGGCGGCGACCTCGAACACCGTGTTGAGCGAGCTGGTGAACGCGTGCAGGTAGGAGGCTCGCAGCGGTGGCGGCAGCGCGTCGATCTGCTTCGGGTTGACCTGTGTGCTGCCGCCGAGGTGTGAGGCGGCGCCGCCCGGGAGCAGGCTGGTGAGCTCGTTGCGCAGCCGATTGGCGAAGATCGCCCCGAGGATCGCGGTGCCGAGCGAGCCTCCGATCGAGCGAAACAGCGTCGCCCCTGACGTGGCAACGCCGAGGTCGCCGTAGTCGACCGCGTTCTGGACGGCGAGCACGAGCACCTGCATCACCATCCCGAGGCCCAGGCCGAGCACGAACATGAACGCCGCGGTGATCTGTTTGCCGGTGCTCGCGTCCATCGTCGAGAGCAGGTAGAGGCCGATCACCATCACCGCCGTGCCGGCGATCGGAAACGCCTTGTAGCGGCCGGTGCGCGTGATCACCTGACCCGAGGCGATCGAGGTGATCAACAGGCCGATCATCAGCGGCAGCAGCTGCAGGCCCGAGCCGGTCGGGCTGGCGCCCTGGACGACCTGCAGGAACAGCGGCAGATAGGTGACAGCGCCGAACAGCGCGAAGCCGACGATGAAGCCGACGGCGCTCGTGGTGGCGAACACGCGATTGGCGAACAGGCGCGGCGGCAGCACCGGCTCGCGCGCATGGCGCTCGGCGAGCAGAAACAGCGCCAGCAGCAGCGCCCCGCCGACCGCCAGGCCGATGATCAGCGGCGAGCCCCACGGCTCGGAGGTGCCGCCGAGCGAGGCCGCGAGCACGATCGCCGCGAGGCCGGCCCCGAGTAGCGCCGTGCCGAGGTAGTCGATCGTGTGGTGCACGCGTTCGGACACCGCGGGCAGGGTGGCTCCCAGCACGAACAGCGCCAGCACGCCGAGCGGCAGGTTGACGTAGAAGATCCAGCGCCAGCTCAGGTGGCTCGTGAGAAAGCCGCCGAGCAGCGGCCCGGCCACGCTGGCCAGGCCGAACACCGCGCCGAACAGCCCCGTGTAGCGGCCGCGCTCGCGCGGCGGTACGACATCGCCGATCGCCGCCTGAGCGCTCACGATCAGCCCGCCGCCGCCCAGTCCCTGCAAGGCGCGAAACGCGATCAGCTCATCCATGCTCTGGCTCTGGCCGCACAGAGCTGAGCCCGCCAGGAACACGACGAGCGCCGACTGCAGCACGATCTTGCGCCCGTACATGTCGCCGAGCTTCCCGTACAGCGGCGTGACGACCGTCTGCGCGAGCAGGTAGGCGGTCACGACCCAGGAGATGTGGTCGAGGCCGCCGAGGTCTCCCACGATCGTCGGCAGCGCGGTGGCCACGATCGTCTGGTCGAGCGCGGCCAGGAACATCACCAGCAGCAGCCCGCCGAACACGACGCCGAGCGAGGGGCGGCGCTGCGCGGCGGCGGGCGCGGGGACCGCCCTGAGGGCGTCGGCGCTCATCGAGACCGCCCTTGTGCGCAACCAGATCCAAGCACGCCCATAGAATGGAGCACGTGAGCAGGCTCGGCAGAGCGGGGGATCTGGCCTACCGGTCTGCCGGCGAGCCCGGCGAGCGTGTGGCGCTGTTCGTGCACGGCTATCCGGAGTCCTCGTTCATGTGGGAGGCCGCGCTCGAGGCCGTCGCACGGGCAGGCTGGTGGGGGCTCGCCCCCGATCTGCCCGGATTCGGCGACTCCGAGCCCGATCCACCGGCGACCTGGGAGCGTCACATCGAGGCGCTCGAGCGGTTCGTGCGCGAGCTCGAGCTGGGTCCGGTTGTGCTGGTCACTCACGACTGGGGCGTTGCGATCGGACTGCGCTGGGCCTGCGACCATCCCGGCGCCGCGAACGCGCTGGTGATATCCGACGGAGGCTTCTTCGCCGATCGGCGCTGGCATGACCTGGCGAACGTGATGCGCACGCCCGGCGAGGGTGAGAAGCTGATCCGCGGCTACACGCGCGACGGCTTCGCGGCGGCGATGCGTGCCGTCTCGAGCGGCATGAGCGACGAGGCGCTCGCCGAGTACTGGAAGGGGTTCGCCGATGACACGCGCCGGCTCGGCCATCTCGAGCTCTACCGCTCGGGCGAGTTCGAGAAGCTCGAGCCCTACGAAGGCCGTCTCGCCGCACTGGACCTGCCGGCGCTGATCCTGTGGGGAGCGCAGGACCGCTTCGCGAGCGCGCGCATGGCCGATCGCTTCCACGAGGAGCTGCCCGGTTCCGAGCTCGTGGTGTTCGCGGACGCCGGGCACTTCGTCTGGGACGACGAGCCCGCGGGCACCACGCGAGCGCTCGTCGATTTCCTCACGAGCCGCGCCGGCTCGCCGCGCCCGCAGGCGCCCGCCTGACCCGCCCCTCAGACTCGAGGCGCCCGCAGACGCCCGCCTGACGGCGCGTCGCAGCCCGCCGCCAGCCGTTACGAGGCGAGCCGCACCGGCAGCGTCTTCAGCTGGTTGAGGAACAGCGATTCGACGTGCGTGGGGGTGCTGTCGAGCGCGATCTTCGGATAGCGCGCGAGCGTCTGTTCGAGCATGATCCGCAACTCCAGGCGCGCCAGCGCCGGCCCCAGGCAGAAGTGGCGTCCGCCGGCGCCGAAAGCCTGGTGGTCTGACCGAGCCCGGGGGACACCCGCCTCCGGCGGGAATCCCCGGTTCGACCAACGCCGCACGTCGAAGCGATCGGGGTCCTCGTAGCGCGTTTCGTCGCGGTTGGAGGACACGTACCACATCACCACCTTGTCGCCCTCGCGGATCTTCTGCCCGTGCAGCTCGGCGTCGCAGGTGGCGGTGCGCCGGAAATGCGCGAACGCGGGGAACATGCGCAGCGACTCCTCGACGGCGCTCGGGATCAGCTCGGGCTCGTCGAGCAGGATCTGCATCTGCTCGGGGTCTTCCATCAGCGCGCGCATGGCGCTGCAGTAGGTCGCCTTGGTGCTGTCGTTGCCTGCGGCCATCAGCAGGTAGAAGCCCATCACGATCTCGTGTTCCTCGAGTTTCTGGCCGTCGACTTCGGCGTGGATCAGCACGCTCGTGAGATCGTCGGTCGGGTTCTGCTGGCGCTCGGCGATCAGCTTGCGACAGCGCTCGAAGATCTCGGGCACGTCTTTCTCGACTGCACCCTCGAAGCCGTCGGGGTTGAGGTCGGGGTCGGCCGCGCCGAGCGTCGAGTTCATCAGTCGCGCCCAGATCGCGTCGTCCTCCTCGGCGATGCCCATGAAGCTGCCGATCACGCGCGAGACGATCGGCTGCGCGACGTCGCGAACGAGATCGCAGCTGTCCTGCCCCTGCAGGCGATCGAACACGGTCGTTGCGATCGCCCGGATCGCGTCCTCGTGCGCGGCGATCCGGCGCGGTGTGAAGCCCGCCTGAAAGAGCGCCTTCAGGCGGTCGTGCTTGGGCGGGTCCATACCGATGAACATCGCCTGCGCGAGCTCGAGCGGAAAGCCGGCGGCCGCCACGATCACGCCGCCCTTTTCAGAGGAATAGGTCTGCCAGTCGCGGCTCACCGTGTGTAGGTCATCGGCGGTGGTCACCGACCAGAAGCCGGCCTCTTCGGGAAAGTCTTCGAAGCCCTCGGTCCAGTGGATCGGACATCCCTGCCGCATCTGCTTGAAAAGCTCGAGCGGCGGGCCGTCGTGCCAGTACTGCCGCTCGGTGAGTTCGACGCTCTGGAGATCGCGCTCGGTGGTTGCCATCGGTACCTCCTGCTCGCAGCTGACGGTGCTGGGCGCGAATGATACTGGCTGGCTGGCCAATTTGGCACGCCGAGACCTCGAACCCGGAAAAGCCGGCTTCGTTCCATACGCTGAGGCCATGCGCTGGCTGATCGACGGCATGAACGTGATCGGGACCCGCCCGGACGCCTGGTGGCGAGACAGACACGCGGCGATGGTGCGTCTGGTTTATCTGCTCGAGAACTGGGCGGCGGCCGGCGGCGAGGATGTGACCGTCGTGTTCGAGCAGCCGCCGAGGCCGCCGATCTCCTCGACCGTGATCGAAGTGGCGCACGCACCCCGCCCGCGCCGCGACTCGGCCGACGATGAGATCGTGCGCCGGCTGCGCGCCGACGCCGAGCCCGGAGCCATACGTGTGGTCACCTCCGACGTGTGGCTGTCAGACCGCGTACACGCGGCCGGCGCGACCGTCGAACCCGCGGCCCCGTTTCGCGCCCTGATCGAAGACGGCGCCTGATCGGGTGATGGTCGAGCATGATCGAGCGACGATCGTGCGTGACCGGGCGACAGCCGGGACGACCGGGCGACGGCCGAGGGTGATCGACGTGACCGGCGATGATCGAGCGTGACCCAACAACGGTCGGAGAAAGAACTGATTGCGCCATGATCGAAGGGCACGTGCGATGACACCCACGACTCGGTACACACAGAGCGACGGCGCAGAAATCGCCTATCAGGTAGTCGGCGACGGCCCGCTTGATCTGTTGTTCCTGCCGGGTTGGATCTCCCAGGTCGAGCAGCTGTGGGAGCTTCCGGCGGTCCGCCGCTTCTTCGAGCGTCTGGCGGGCTTTGGACGTCTACTCCTGTTCGACCGTCGTGGCACCGGTCTGTCCGAGCGTCTCGCGGGCGAGCACTCGCTCGAGCAGGAAGCCAAGGACGCGCTCGCCGTGCTCGACGCCGCCGGCAGCGAACGGGCCGCGCTGTTCACCTACCTGCTCGGCGGCCTGGTGGGGACGCTGCTCGCCGCCGACCACTCCGATCGGATCGGAGCCCTGATCATGTACGCATCGGTCTCCCGCACGGCGTGGGCGCCCGACTACGACTGGGCGCTGCGCCGCTCCGAGCGCGAAGCGCTGACCGAGCAAAACGTGCTCAGGTGGGGAGAGCTCGACAACGAAGGCCTGCACACGCTGGCTCCGTCGATGGCCGAGGACCCGACCCTGGCGGGCTGGCTTGCGCGCATGCAGCGCCTCGCCGCGAGTCCCGGCGAGGCGCGAACGCTGCTGCACGCGGCCGACGACCTCGACGTTCGCGAGGCGCTCGCGCGCGTGCGCGTGCCGGCGCTGATCATGCACCGCAGCGACGACCGGAGCTGGGACATTCGCCATTCTCGCTATCTCGCCGAGCGCATTGCGGGAGCCCGCTACGTCGAGCTCGAGGGGACCGACTCGTTCCCCTTCCTCGGCGACAGCGACGCGATCCTCGAGGAGGTCGAGGAGTTCCTCACCGGGCACCGCGGCAGCGTCGAGCCGAACCGCGCGTTGCTGACGGTCGTGTTCACCGACATCGTCGACGCGACCGCGCACGCGGCCAGGCGCGGCGACGGCGCCTGGCGCGATCTGCTGGCGCAGCACGATGAGCGCGTGCGCGCCGAGCTCGACCGCTTCGGTGGACGCGCGGTCAAGACGGTGGGCGATGGCTTTCTGGCGACGTTCGCCGGAGCGCCATCGAGCGCGCTGCGCTGTGCGCTTGCGATCACACGCGCGGCGCACGAGGTCGGGGTCGAGGTTCGCGTCGGAGCGCACACCGGCGAGTGCGAGCTGATCGGTGAGGACGTCGGCGGCATGGCCGTGCACATCGCCTCGCGCACCAGCGAGCTGGCCGGCGCGGGCGAGGTGCTGGTGTCGGGGACCGTCGCCGGAACCGTCGTCGGCGGTCCCTTCGCGTTCGAGGATCGCGGCCGCCATCAGCTCAGGGGCGTTCCGGGCGAGTGGCCGCTGTTCGCGCTACGGGGCTGAGGGCTGCCTCGCACCGGCTCCTGCTCCGCACATCGGGGGGCTCGGACTCCGCATACTCCGGGAGCTCGAGCTCCGCACAATCGCTTTCAACCCCCACAGGCGCCCGGCTGTGCCAGTAAACTAGTAGTCAGCCAAGGCTGGCAAGCTCCGAATACTCTCGACGTCGGCGCCCTCCCCCCGGGGGGCGCCGTACGTCGAATCGGCCCGGCGAGTCCGTCCCGGGCGGCCCCCTGCGAGCTGGGCGCTACTCGAACGCCGGACTGCTCCAGCCGGGCATGATGTCGGGCAGGCCCTCGCTCACGCTGTCGCTGAAGCGAGCGGGGCGCTTCTCCAGGAACGAAGTGACGCCCTCGACCGCGTCGGCCGATTGGCCGCGAGCGAACATCGCGCGCGAGTCCGCCCGGTGCGCGAGCATCGGGTGCTCCGCCCCGAGCATCCTCCACAGCATCCGCCTGGCGAGCGCCACGGACACCGGGGCGGTGTTCTCGACGATCTCGCGCGCGAGCGCGGTCGCGGCATCGAGCAGCTCGCCGCCCGGATGCAGGCTGCGCACGAGCCCGCCGTCGAGCGCCTCCTGTGCCGAGAACACACGGCCGGTCGCAACCCACTCCATCGCCTGGCTGATGCCGACGACGCGCGGCAAGAACCAGCTCGAGCAGGCCTCCGGAACGATGCCGCGGCGGGCGAACACGAAGCCCATGCGAGCGTCATCCGCCGCCAGACGGATGTCCATCGGCAGCGTCATCGTGGCGCCCACGCCCACGGCGGGCCCGTTGATGGCCGCGATCACGGGCTTGGTCGATTCGAACACCCGCAGCGTGAACTCGCCGCCGTTGTCGCGCGGCACGGCGCCGTCGTGCTGGCGCTCGCGCCAGTCGAACGTCTCACCGCCGCCGCCCAGGTCGGCGCCCGCGCAGTAGGCGCGACCGGCGCCGGTGAGGATGATCACGCGTGTGCCGTCGTCGGCATCGGCCATGTCGAACGCCTCGATCAGCTCCCGGCCCATGGTCGCGGTCCACGCGTTCAGTCGGTCGGGACGGTTGAGCGTCACCGTCATCACGCCGTCGAGCACCTCGGTGGTGATCTGCTCGAAGCTCATCGGTCGAGGACCGGCTCAGCCGGCGTACATGGCGTCGATCTGAGCGGCGTACTTCTCGGCGATCGGCTTGCGCTTGAGCTTCATCGTCGGCGTCAGCTCGTCGCCGCTGGGCAGCCAATCGCCCTCGACGATCGTGAAGCGCTTGATCTGTTCGACCCGCGCCAGCTTCTCGTTGGCGGCGTCCACCGCATCCTGAACGGCATCACGCAAGGCCGGCTCGCGCGCGAGCGACTCGAGCGTGGCTTGCTCGATCCCCTGCTGGCCGGCCCAGGCCGGTGCGAAGTCCGCATCGAGCACGATCAGCGCCGTGTTGTAGGCGCGCGCATCTCCGATGCAGCAGGCTTGGCCGATCAGCGGCGATGAGCTCTTGAGCGCGGCCTCGATGTTGGCCGGCGACATGTTCTTGCCGGCCGCATTGATGATCAGCTCCTTCTTGCGGTCCACGATCTTGAGGTAGCCGTCCTCGTCGAACTCGCCGATGTCGCCCGTGCGCAGCCAGCCGTCCTCGGTGAAGCTTTCGGCCGTGCGCTCGGGCAGGTTGCGGTAGCCGACCATCACCGCTTCGGACTTGATCAGCACCTCGCCGTCGGTGTCGAGCTTGATCTGCACTCCCGGAGCAGGCGGCCCGACGGTGCCCAGCTTGATCTTCTTCATCGGGTTGACGGTGCCGGCGGCGCACGTCTCGCTCATCCCCCACAGCTCTGCCAGCGGCAGGCCGATCGCGTGGAAGAACTCGAGCACCTCGACCGGCGTCGGGGCCGCGCCGACGTTGATCGCCTCGATTTGATCCAGGCCCAGCATCGCGCGCAGGCCAGAGAAGATCTCGGCGTCGGCCTGTGCCACCTGCTGCGCGAGCTCCGCCGGCACGGGCTCGCCGCGCTGCTCGAGCTGAACCTTGCGCACGCCGGCCTCGATCGCCGCCTGCGTCGCCCCGCGCTGGGGTTCGGGCTGGCCGGCGATCATCGTCTCCAGGCCGGCCTTCAGCTTCTCCCAGATGCGCGGCACGGCGAAGAACCAGCTCGGGCGCACTTCGGGCAGATAGGAGAGCACCTGGCGCGGGTCATCGCAGCAGGTGATCTGCAGGCCGAACACGATCGGCAGGTAGTGATGCGCGTTGCGCTCGGCGATGTGCGCGGCGGGCAGCCACGAGATCACACGCCCGTCCTGCGGAAAGCTGATCAGCTCATCGAGGCCCTCCACCGCAGCGAGCAGATTGCGGTGAATCAACTGGACGCCCTTCGGCGGGCCGGTCGTGCCCGACGTGTAGATCAGCGTCAGCACATCGGTCGGCCGCAGCTGGGCGACCGACGCGTCGACGTCGAAGCTCGGATTGGAGCCCTCGACCTGATCGAGCGCGAGCGTCCCGGTCGGGGCCTCGCCATCCACGACGATCACGTGCTCGACCCCCGACACGTGCTCGCGCGCCTCGAGCACCTGGGACAGGAACTGCTGCTCGCAGATGATGATCGTGGCGTCTGCGTCCTCGAGCAGGTAGCGGATCTGCTCGGCGGTGTACGTGTTGTAGATCGAGAACGGCGTCGCGCCGAGCATCGTTCCCGCCAGATCGCAGAGGTGAAACTCGGGGCGGTTGGACAGCATCAGCGCGAGCGTCTCGCCTCGGTTCAGGCCGAGCTTGGCGAGGCCGCCGGCGAGCGCGTCGACGCGCTCGCGCAACTCGCCCCAGGTGATCGCGAACGCATCTCCCTTGGTGCGGATCGCGACCTCATCTTCGCGCTGCGCCGCAGTGATACGAAAGGCCTCGGCGAGCGTGCCCGCTTCCCGCGCCGAGCGGGGTTGAGTCTGCAGTTGCCCCTCAGCGGAATTCATCACCACTCCTCGCGCTCGCGCTTCCCCGAAAACCGTCGCTGTCCGCCCAAGCCCCAGCGACAGCAGCGATAATAGACCTCAACCGGGTGGTGCACCAGCGTCGGAGCGGGCGCCGCGCACCAGCCGCCGCATCCCCTCGAGCCACCGTTCGGGCTCGGCGCCCCTGAACGCCATGTAGCGTGCAACCTCCGGGTGCGGCAGGATCAGAAAGCGCTCCTCTTCGATCCCCGCCACGACCGCCTCGGCGACGGCGTCCGGCTCGATCAGCTCGCCGGTGTTCAGCGCCGCCGCCGCCACCGGCTCCTGCAGCGCCAGCTCGAGCATCGCCGTGCGCACACCCTGCGGGCATATGCAGGACACGCGCACGCCTCGATCGCGATATTCGATCGCGAGCCACTCTGCCAGGGCCACGGCCGCGTGCTTGGTGACGCTGTAGATCAGGGACGACACCTGCGTCAGCAGTCCGGCCGCCGAGGCGGTGTTGATCAGGTAGCCCTCGCCGCGCTCGATCATCTGCGGCAGCAGCTCGCGCGCCGCCCAGACGTGTGCCATCACGTTGACTCGCCAGCAGTCCTCCCAGATCTCGTCCGCGACCTCGGGCCCGCCGCTCGCGCCCGGAACGCCGGCGTTCGAGATGAAGATGTCGATCGGACCGCTCGCCTCGGTCGCCTGCTCGATCAGCCCGCTGACGCTGGCGGGCTGGCTCGCGTCGAGCTCGATCGCCAGGCCGCCGACCTCGGCCGCGAGCGCCCGCGCGGGCTCGATCTCGCGGTCGGCGACGACGACGGCGCGCGCCCCTTCGGCGTCGATGCGCCTGACGAGCGCGCTGCCGATGCCCCCCGCCCCGCCGGTGACGACCACGTGCCTGCCGGAAAGCTGCACGCGCTCACTTTATTCGACCCCCGCCGGGCCGGCGGGTCGAAGCCGACCGTTCCCGAACGCGTCGAGCTTCATCGTCAGCCAGCTGCAGTCAGCCTGAAGCGACCTGCAGTACCAGCTTGCCGACATTCTCGCCGCTGAACAGCCGCAGCAGGGTCTCCGGGAAGCTCTCGAGCCCGACGGCGATGTCCTCGCGCGACTTGACCTTGCCTTCGGCCACCCACTGGCCGAGGTCGCGCGCGCCTTCGGGGTAGCGCGAGAGATAGTCGGTCACGACGAAGCCGGTCATGCTCGCGTGGTTGATCAGCAGCGACAGGTAATTCGACGGGCCCTGCATCACGCCGGTCGCGTTGTACTGCGAGATCGCGCCGCACACGATCACCCTGGCGTTGCGCGCGAGCTGGGCCAGCGCGGCGTCGAGGATCTCGCCGCCGACGTTGTCGAAGTAGACGTCGATGCCCTCGGGGCAGTCCTTCTGCAGCGCGGTCGCGACATCCTCGCTCTTGTAGTCGATGGCGGCGTCGAAGCCGAGCTCGTCGATCACATAGCGGCACTTGGCCTCGCCGCCGGCGATGCCCACGACGCGGCAGCCCTTGATCTTGGCGATCTGCCCGACCACGGTTCCCACCGCGCCGGCGGCTCCCGACACCACGACCGTGTCGCCCTCACTTGGTTTGCCGATGTCGAGCAGACCGAAGTAGGCGGTCATGCCGGGCATGCCGAGCGTCCCCAGATAGACCGGCAAGGGCGCGAGCCCGGTGTCCACCTTCAGCACGCCGTCGCCGTGGACGACCGTGTACTCCTGGACGCCGAACAGCCCGGTGACTTTGTCGCCGACCGCGACGGCGGGATGGTTCGAGGCGATCACCTCGCCGGCCGCCAGGGCGCGCATCACTTCGCCGATCTCCACGGGAGGGATGTACGAGCGGCCCTCACGGATCCATCCCCGCATCGCCGGATCGAGCGAGATGTACAGGACCTTCACCAGCACCTCGCCCTCGCCGGGCTCGCGAACCGCCTCCTCGCCGTAGCTCCAGTCGCCGGCCTTGGGCAGGCCCACGGGGCGGGCAGCGAGCTGGAACCTGTGGTTGACGAGATCCATCGGCTTGCGCCGGGACGATAGCGGCTGACCCGCCCACAGCGTGTGCGACCCGGACTGAGCCGCAGCGCCGCCCGCGATCGCGGGCGGACGTGTCCCCTGCGTGGCCCGGCGCTCTAACTCAGGGCGAGCGACTGGCGCCGATGCTCGGAGTACAGCTTCAGGGCAAACTGTCCGGCCGGGTGCTCGCGGGCGCTTTCGATCAGCGCGGCGGTCTGGCTCCGCATCGTCTCGGGCTGCGGCAGCGGCACGCCGTAGATCGGTGGCACCAACACCGGCGCCGACAGCGACGCGAAGGTCAGGTCGGCCGCGCCGAAGCGCTCGCCGCACAGGTACGGCCGGCCGTCGCTCAACCGCTCGGCAACGAAGTCGAGCTCGCCCCACACGGTAGCCAGGTCTTCGACCTCGACGCCGGGCTCGATCTCGAGCACGCGCTTGATCAGGCCCGTTATCAACGGATAGCCGTAGCGCATCGTGCGGTCCTCCCAGCGCGGCACGCCCTGGTTGTTGACCCGCAGCAGCCGCTTTCGCTCGGGGAGCATCGCGACGTACATGAGCCGACGGCCACTCGGTCCGAAGCGCTCGTCCAGACGCCGACACAGTTGCTCGACCTCGGCTCGTTCGCCGGGATCGCCGGGGAACAGCCGCTGCTCACTCGGTGTGCGCTCGTCGACCCAGGCGAGGATCTCGGCCGACTCCCCGATCGTTCGCTCGGGGGTCACGAGCACGGGAACCGTGAGCCCGCCGCCCGCGCGCCGAGCGACGATCCGGTGCACGCCCTGGACGTGGCGCTCCTCGCGATAGGGCATCCCCGCGCGCTCGAGCGCCCAGCGCGCCTTTTCGCAGTAATGGCTGATCGGGATCGTGATGAGCCGCAGCACAGCGCGGCACACATTACGCCCGCGCATATTCGAGCGCTGCTGCGGACCCGTGCAAGGATGCGGGCCGCACCCGGACAGCGCTTGCGATCAGAGGAGGCCCGCGGATGAGCTCGCTGCAAACCATGACCTACGAGGTCGGCGATCGGATCGCGCGACTCACCCTGAATCGTCCCGAGCGCGGCAACGGGCTCACACGCCGGCTGCTGGACGAGCTCGAGCGCTGCGTCGAGCGCGCCGATCTCGATCCCGACGTGCACGTGATCCTGCTCGCCGGCAACGGCAAGGGCTTCTGCGGCGGCTACGACCTCGTTGACAGCGCCGAGGGCGAGGGCGGTCGCGCGAGCACGGACCCGGCGCCTGCGGGCAGTCCGCTCGATCCAGCGGTGATCGCCGCCAATCACGACCCCTCCGGAACCTGGGACGCCACCGTGGACTACGCGATGATGAGCCGCAACGTGCGCGCGTTCATGTCGCTGTTTCACTGCGGCAAGCCCGTCGTGTGCAAGGTTCACGGCTTCTGTGTGGCCGGCGGCACCGATCTGGCGCTGTGCGCCGATCTGCTCGTGATCGCGGCCGATGCCAAGATCGGCTACCCACCGGCACGCGTATGGGGCTCGCCCACCACCTCGATGTGGGCTCATCGCCTCGGGGTCCAGCGCGCCAAGCGCCTGCTGTTCACAGGCGACTCCCTGTCCGGCGCCGAGGCGCTGCAATGGGGACTCGCGATCGAGGCGCCGATGCCCGAGCAGCTCGACGAGCGCACCGGGATCCTGCTGGAACGGATCGCGCGCATGCCGCTCAACCAGCTGCGCATGATGAAGCTGCTCGTCAACCAGACCCTGTACGCCCAGGGACTGCACACGACGCAGGCGCTGGGGACGCTGCTCGACGGGGTCGCGCGCCACACGGCCGAGGGCTACGCCTTTCAGCAGCAGGCGATGAGCTCGGGCTTCCGCGAGGCCGTGCGCGCGCGCGACGAACCGTTCGGCGATCGCGGGCCGTCGACCTTCAAGGGATAGGACGGCCCGTCTGGAAGCTCCAGCTGGCGACCGGAATCCAGCCGCGCGGGATTCGCCGAGCAGGCGATCGAGGCCGACGGGGCCCCCCGGTCGCAGCCGGGCGCGGCGACGGCCGACAAACCGCCTGTGCCGGGCGTATAAGAGCCTGTATCGCGTGAGCCTGCGCCACCCGCGACAGCGGGTGCGCCTGGACCGCCCCGCATAACACGTTCCATGCCCACCCAGCTCCAGCCGCCCTACACGATCTCGGCCCGACCGCGCGTAGCCAAGCGCCGCCCTGCGCCCGGGCGCGGTCGGCGCGCCGCGCTCGAGGGGCTCGCGCTGCTCGCCTCGACGGCGCTCGTCGCGCTGCTGCCGGCCAGCGTGCAGAGCACAGGACCATGGTCACGCCCGGTCATCCTCGCCTCCTGCTCCGCGCCGGGAAGCCCGGGCGTCGTGTTCCCGAAGGATTCGCCCAGGCACGCGACCGGTCCCGGCGCGATCGTGTGGGGCGCCGCGCCGGGTTGTGCAGGCGGGGGCGGGGCGCGCGTGGCGGCGATCACCTCCGGCACGGATCTACCGACAGCGCCCGGCGCTCCGACGACCGCCACGGGTCAGGCGCTCGCGCTGTCTGCTCCGATCGCAACGACCGGCGCCGGCCACGGACGGATTCTGATCGCCGGCGGCGCAGGCGCGCGCGCGCGCGCGCGTAGGCTCCTGCTCAGCGAAGGTCTCGCGGGCGGCCGATTCAGCCCCGCGCATGGCACCGGCGGAGCAGCCAGCCCGCTGGCGCTGACGACCGCCTATCTCGGTGACCTGGCGCTCGTGTCTCCCGGCGGCGGCTCGCTGGACGGGAGCGCCGGCCCGCTGCAGCTGCGCGTGCATCGTCGCTTTCAGAGCGCCTTTCTGGCGCCGGTGCCGGTGAGCCCGGCTGCGAGCAGCTCGATCGAAGGGCTGACGCTGGCGCTCGACTACCGCTCCGATGCGTTCGTGGCCTGGGAGCAGGGCGGCTCGATCTATGCGCGCTACATGTCGGCCGGCAATCCGTCGGGGGCGTCCGTACAGCGAGTGGCCGCGGCGGCGCCGCACGCCCATATCGCCTCGCTGCTGAGCGACGACAATCGCGCGATCCTGGCGTGGAACGAAACGAGCGCCGGCGTCACGAGCGTGTATGCCGAGATCAGCGCCGTCGGGGTTCGTTTCGGATCCCCGCGCCTGCTCGAACGCTCTGCCGATCCCCGCGGATCGGGGGCACCGAGCGGCTCCCCGAGCCTCGTGCGGCTGGCGTCCGAGAGTGTGATGCTGGCCTGGTCGGGCGTGGCATCCGGGCACTGGGTCGTGCGCTGTGCGCCCCTGGACGTCCATGGCGTACGCAGCATCACGACGATCTCCAACCCTGACGCAGACGCGCTGCTCACGGGTCTCACGGCCGGCCCGGCCGACGAAGTGCTGGCGTGGTGGACCGAACCGGGCAACGGGCCGCCCGCCGGCGGGCCGGCCGGCCAGGCTCTGTACGCGGCTCGTGGTGTCGATCTGCATCCCGGGCGCACGGTCTTCACGGCTCCCGAACTGATCACCGGGACGGGTGCGACGGGTGCCGACCGCGAAGCCGCCGTCGGCGTCGACCCCGACTCCGGCCGGGCGATCGCCGCCTGGCGCACGCCGTCGGGCGCGGTGGCCTACTCGCTGCGCTCGGTCGCAGGCGGCTGAGGCTGCTCAGAACAACCTGCTGACGGCTCACCGCACCAGCCTGGCGCCAGCTCAGAACAGCTGCCTCCGGCCTCACAAGAGCCTGCCGCCGGCTCAGAGCAGCTGCTGCCAGATCAGGAAGACGTTCAGCGCGATGATCAGGCCGGCCAGCAGCGCAGCCGCCGCGGTCGTGAGGCGCCGGTTGACATGGACGCCCATGACCTCGGCTTTGCTGGTCAGCGCCACCAGCGGGATCAGCGCGAACGGGATCCCAAACGACAGCACCACCTGGCTGAAGACGAGCGCGCTGGTGGGATTGACGCCCAGGGCAAGGACGGTGATGGCCGGGATCATCGTGACGGCGCGACGTGCGAGCAACGGGATCTTGACGTTGATGAAACCGGACATCACGACCTGGCCCGAGTACGTGCCGACGCTAGAGGACGAGGCTCCGGAGGCCAGCAGCGCGACCGCGAACGCAAGCGCGGCACCGCCGCCCACGAGCCGTCCGAACCCGGCGTGGAACTGCTCGATCGAGCTCAGATCCGCGAGACCGCCGACGTGAAACAGCTTCGCCGCTACGGCGAGCATCGCCATGTTGATGATCCCGGCAAGACCCAGCGCGATCAGCACATCGGTGCGCTCGAAGCGCAGCACACGGGCGCGCTCGGCGTCGTCGCGGCAGGGCATGCGCCCGTTGGTGAGCGCCGAGTGCAGATAGATCACGTGTGGCATCACGGTCGCGCCGATGATGCCGACGGCGAGGTACAGCGAGCTGGTGCCGTTCAGCCCGGGGATCAGGCCGTGCAGCGACCCGCTCGCCGAGGGCCCGATGCGCAGCGCCTCGTACAGGAAGCCCGCGAAGATGATCGCGAGCAGCCCCGAGATCGCCAGCTCGAAGCGTCGGAACCCGTGGGTCTGCAGCTCGAGGATCGCGAATGCGATCAGGCCCGTGATCAGCCCCGCCGGGAGCAGGGGCACGCCGAACAGGAGGTTCAAGCCGAGCGCCGCCCCGAGGAACTCGGCGATGTCGGTGGACATCGCGATCACCTCCGCCTGCACCCACAGGCCCCAGGTCACCGCTTGCGGGAACCGTTCGCGACAGAGCTCGGGGAGGTTGCGATCCGTGACGACGCCGAGCTTCGCCGACATGTACTGGATCAGCATCGCTACCAGGTTGGCCGCCAGCACGACCCACAGCAGCAGGTAGCCGAAGCGCGCCCCGCCTTCGAAGTTGGTCGCGAAGTTGCCCGGGTCGACATACGCGATCGACGCCACGAACGCCGGGCCGAGCATCGCGAGCGTGGCCTTGACGCGACCTCTCGCGAGCAGCGCCTCGAGATGGCTGGGGCCGAGCGCGACGTCGCCGCCGGCGACACCCGCGCCGGCGGCTTCGAGCGCCGGTTCGGCGCCGATCGGAGGGGGCGGCGGAGGGGTCACCCGCCACCGGCCCCTCGGGCAGGTCTCCTGTTCGCTGCACGCCGAGACGCGCCAACGATTCGCTGCGAGGACTCGTCGAGGACCCGCTGCTCGGACGCCCCCACGACTCGCTGCTCGGACGCGCCACCGGCCAGTCGCGCGGTCTGACCGGCCTCGCCACCGGCGCTCGGCTCTGAGTCGAGCGTCACGCGCATCGCCTGGGCCAGCTGACCGCCGATCGCGTGTGTGCGCTCGCCGCCGGCAAAGCTCACCAGCAGGGGACCGCCGAACGGCTGACGCTCGGCGACCCGTAGACGCTCACCGGGCGCGATGCCGTGGTCTGACAGATAGCGCAGCATCTCCGGATCGGAGTCCGAGACGCGGACGAACACGCCGCTGTCGCCCTCGTGCAGGCTGTCGAGGCTGCGGCTGCTGTCGCGCTCGGGCAGCTCGAGCGCCGCGCTCGGAATCGGATCGCCGTGCGGGTCGCGCGTGGGGTCGCCGAGCTTGTCCGCGATCAGTTGCTCGAGGTCCTCCGAGATGACGTGCTCGAGCACCTCGGCCTCGGCATGTACCCGATCCCACGGCATGTGCAGCGTCTCGGTCAGGAACAGCTCGAGCAGGCGGTGGTGACGAATCACCTCGAGCGCGACCCTGCGCCCGGCGGGCGTCAGGCGCACGCCTCGATACGGGACACGCGCGATCAGGCCCTCGGAGTCGAGCTTCTTGAGCATCGCCGAGACCGACCCCGGCGTGATCCGCAGTCGCCGCGCCAAGGCGTTGGTCGAGACCGGTTGGTCGCCGCGCGACTGCAGCGTGAAGATCTCCTTGCAGTAGTCCTCGACGGCGGGTGAGCGCACCTGTTCGCCCTGCAACTGCTCCCCCGCACGTTCTTGGATCGCCATGAGGAAATGTTATGGCATGCCAAGATTTTTCTCAAGGGGCGGCCTGGACCTTTGTTCTAGAGGCCCACAACGAGCGGCCTTCTCACCGCGCAGCCGACCGGCGCGGTCGCTCGCGCAACCGGTCAGCGCGTCGGGCGGGAACAGACCGCCGTGTCGGTTCACGACGGGCGGTGCCCTCGCTCAACAGCGCACGGCGCCACCACCAGGCCAGCTGCGCGGCGGCCGATCGAGGCAACTGTCGTTGCACGCTGCGCCGACCAGACGGCGCCGAAGGGGCCTTTAGGAAAAGATGCGCTGCGGATGGACCGCGACTACGAGCTGCAGACCCACCAGGCGGAGGACCGCCACTGGTGGTACCGCGGGCGCCGTAATGTGCTCGAGCGCGTGATCGACCGTTTGCAGCTGCCCGACGGCGCGCGCATCCTCGACGCCGGCTGCGGCAGCGGCCGCAACATGGTCGAGCTCATGCGTTACGGGACGGTCACGGGCGTCGAGCTGTCTCCCACCAGCGCGGCCCTCGCGCGCGCGCGCGCAGCAGGCGAGGTGATCGAAGGCTCGGTGCTGGAGATGCCGTTCGCCTCCGCGAGCTTCGATCTCGCCGTCTCGCTCGACGTGATCGAGCACCTCGCCGACGACCTGGCGGCTCTGCGCGAGCTCCGTCGCGTGGTCGCGCCCGGCGGCTCGTTGCTCGTCACCGTGCCCGCCTACCAGTGGCTGTGGAGCGGTCACGATGTGATCAACCACCATCACCGTCGCTACACGAGCCGCTCGCTCCTGCGCGTGGCCGAGCAGGCGGGCTGGGAGAGCGTGCGCACCACCTACTTCAACGCGCTGCTGCTGCCGGTGGCGATCGTGCTGCGCGTCCTGGACAGGCTCTCGACCAAGACGACCGAGTCCAGCCTCGACCTTTGGGTTCCGCCCGAACCCGCGAACTGGCTGCTGGAGAGGCCCTTGAGGATCGAGGCCGAGATCATCGGGCGCGGCGGCCGCATCCCGGCGGGTCTGTCGCTGCTCGCGCTGTTCCGCTAACGCGCTAGAGCGCTCGCTGCGGCGCCGGGTCGGGACGCACGCGGAACGTCCACGACCTGTTGACGGCAAAGGTGAGCACGGTCACGATCACCGTCGCGAATGCCTGTCCCACCAGCTCGTCCAGGCCGGCGCCGCTGACGAACAGGTAGACGAGGCCGAGGTTGCAGCCCAGCCCGCAGCTCTGCACGACCGCCCAGCGCACGGGCGTGAGCGCATCGCCGGTGTGCTCTTTGAACGTCCACCTGCGGTTCAGCAGAAACCCGTTGACGGCACCAATGGCGAAGCCGATGCCCGATGCGGCCACGTACCAGACGCCGAATACCTTGATCAGGAGCGTGTAGATGGCGAACGCGATCACGGTGTTCGAGATGCCGACGATGCCGAACTTCAGGAACTGCACGATCAGCGGCAGCCGCAGGCCGACGGCCAAGCTCTGCGACGGAGCGCCCTCGGTGGCCTCGGCCGGGTCGGGCGCAGCTCCAGTCGCCTGGACCGGGCCGGGGGCGGCCCCAGTGGCCTCGGCCGCGCCCTCGGGTCGGTTGATTTGGTTCAGCGGCACATTCACGCAGAGATCAACGATAGATTCTCCCCCAACGCCCTACCGTTGTAGTGCCCGGCATGCCGTCGTCCTCGCATCGCACACCCCACCTGCTCAGCGTCGTGGCTCCGGTCTACGACGAGGAGGAGCTGATCGGCGAGTTCGTTCGCCGCGCCGTCGCGGCGGTCAGCGGCCATCCATTCGAGCTGATCCTCGTCAACGACGGCTCGAGCGACCGGACCCCGGAGCTGCTCGATCGCATCGCCGACGCCGACCCGCGCGTGCGCGTGGTCCATCTGTCACGCAACTTCGGCCATCAGGCGGCGCTGACCGCCGGCCTCGAGCACGCGCGCGGCGACGTGGTGGCGATGATCGACGCCGACCTCCAGGATCCACCTGAGCTGATCGGCGAGATGCTGGCGCGCTGGAGCGACGGGGCCGATGTGGTGTACGCCGTGCGCCGCCAGCGCGAGGGCGAGACGGCCTTCAAGCTGGCCACGGCATCGTGGTTCTACAAGCTGTTCGACAAGCTCGCGCAGGTCGATCTCGAGCCCAACTCGGGCGACTTTCGCCTGCTCGATCGGCGCGCCTTGGACGCCCTGCTGTCGATGACCGAGCGCTCGCGGTTCCTGCGCGGCATGACGGTGTGGGTCGGCTTCTCGCAGACCGCGGTTCCCTATGAGCGCGAAGCGCGTCAAGCCGGAGAGACGAAGTACACGCTGCGCAAGATGCTGCGCTTCTCGCTTGACGCGATCGCCTCGTTCTCGCACCTTCCGCTGCAGCTGGCAACTTATGCCGGCCTGCTGTCGGCGGGCGTGGCGTTCATCGCGATCCCGGTGGTGCTCGCGCTGCGGATCACAGGCTCCTATCTACCCGGCTTCGGCTCGATCACGATCGCGATCCTGCTGCTGGGCGGCATTCAGCTGATCGCGCTGGGCGTGATCGGCGAGTACGTGGGGCGCATCTACGACGAGGTCAAGCACCGCCCGCTGTACATCGTGCGTGAAGAGCGAAATCGCCCGACTCCCGACACGGGTCCGGTGCGTGTCAGCGCACAGACCTTCACCGCCACGGTGCCGCCGGCGCGCGCGGGCCTGCACGCGCGCGCCTCCGAGCCGGTGGCTGCCTCCGAGCAGATGAGCTCAGCGTCAGCGCCGCCCGCCTGAGGCAGCGCCGCCCGCCCGAACACGCCGGCATCGGCCGCGCGCCTCAGCACGCCACAGTCAGCGCCGCCCGCCCGAGCACGCCACAGTCAGCGCCGCGCTCGGGCCGTCCGCACGCTCGCACACCTGTCCAGGAAATGTGAACAACCGGCCAGTGCTGGGCAGCACATCGCCTAATCTCGCTCGGCGATGGCCCGAGTACAGGGACGTTCTGGGTTCGATCTTCTGCTGGCGCTGGCCGTCGTGCTTGCGTGCGCGTGCCAGGTCATGCTGTCGGCGTCGACGGCGCGCGCCGAAGCCTGTCCTGGTTCCGGCACGGCACCCGCCTGCCCATATGCGTCGGCGGCGATCATCGGCCAGCGCGCCGAGTCGGTGCTGCGCTTCCCGGAGGCGGTGGCGCTCGGCCCCGAAGGCGACCTGTACGTCGCCGACCAGCTCAGCTATGTCGTGCAGAAGTTCAGCTCGAGCGGCGCGTTCATCGGCGAGTGGGGCTCCTACGGGTCGGGCCACGGCCAGTTTGGGCCGATCGGCGGCCTCGCCACGGACGCCGCCGGCGACGTCTACGTCGTGGATTCGAGCCACGACCGCATCGAGAAGTTCAACTCGTCGGGGGAATTCATCACCACATGGGGACACGCGGGCAGCGGGCTCGGAGAGTTCCGCTTCCTGTCCACAGAGAATCCCGCCGAGCCTCCGGGCGGCGGGATCGCGGTGGCCGGCGAATACGTGTACGTGGCCGACTCGGGCAACGATCGCATCGAGCGCTTCAACCTCGACGGTGGCGAAGGGATGGAATGGGGCTCGAAGGGCGAAGGCCCGGGGCAGTTCGACTATCCGCACGGCGTGGCGGCGAACGGCGATGAGGTGGTGGTGGCCGACGACGACAACGACCGAATCCAGAAATTCGGCCCCGAAGGAACGTTCGAGTCCCAGCACGGCGAAGCGGGCAGCGGTCCCGAACAGTTCTCCCACCCCTACGGCGTGGCGCTCGATGCGGCCGGCAACGTGTACGTGGCGGATGACATGAACAGCCGCGTGGTCGAGCTGAACCCCGAGCTCGATTACGTGCGCTCCTGGGGCGGACGCGGCTCCGGGCAGGGCCAGATGATCTATCCGCGCGCGATCGCGGCCAACGCAGCCGGTGAAAGCTATCTGGCGGACAGCGCCAACGATCGCGTCGAGGTGTTCGACCCGACCGGCCGGTATCTGCGTACGATCGGCACGCCGGCGCTTTCGCCGGGCGTGCTGACGGCGCCGCGGGGAGTCGCGGTCGACCCCAGTGGACGCCTGTTCGTGTCCGACACCGACAACAACCGCGTCGAGGCGTACTCGGCCGGTGGCGGTCCGTCTCTGTTCTCGTGGTCGCAGGCCGGCGGCGCGGAGTCCTACTTCGTGGAACCTGCCGGGATCGCGTTCGACCCGCGTGGCGCCGTCTACGTCGCCGACCCGGGCAATGGGCGGATCGCGCGGCTGTGGGGAGAAGGCACATATCTCTCGGAAATCGGCGGTCCGGGCGAGCTCGGCGGGGCGCTGCTCAACGGTGCCGGCTCAGTGGCGGTCGCTCCCAACACGGGCGAGCTGTACGTGACCGACACCGAACACAACCGAGTGCTGATCTACTCGTCGGCGGGCACGCTGCTTGCGAAGCTGGGCGCCGAAGGCGGGAACGGCGCGCCGGGGTCGCAGGCGGGCGCGTTCGACCACCCCGAAGGCGTGACGGTTGCGCCGTCGGGCTACGTCTACGTGGCCGACAGCGGCAACGACCGGGTCGTCAAGCTGGCCCCCGACGGGGCCGTGTCGGGCGAGTTCGGCCTGCCCGGATCGGCCAGCGGCATGCTGCGTGATCCGAGCGGTGTCGCGGTCGACGCGTCCGGGCATGTTTACGTGGTGGACGCGGCCAACAACCGCGTCGAGGTGTTCAACGAAAACGGCGAATATCTCGGCAAGTGGGGCGAGCGTGGCAGCGGGCTCGGCGAGTTCTCGCAGCCGACTGCGATCGCGGTCGGCTGCGAAGGCAGCGTGTATGTGGCCGACACCAACAACAACCGTGTCGAGCGCTTCGATCCGGCCTCGCCGGCGGGCGTCGGCTGCGTCGCTCCCGGTACCTGGCCGCCGCCGCTGAACGTCGCGCCGGTCGTCCAGATCAGCCTCGCGCGGAGCGCGGGCGTGCTCGCGCGGCGAGCGGTCGCGCTGTCGGTCAGCTGCCAGCGACGCTGCGAGATCCGCGTCACGGCCGAGCTCACGGCCACGGGCTCGCCGCGGCGCACGGTCACGCTCACGGCCGCCCGCCCACTCCCCGCCAAGGCCGCCGGACACGTGCGCCTGCGGCTGAGCAGAACGTCGTTGCGCGAGCTGCAGCGCGCTGTCGGCGCGAGCGGCGCCATGTCCGTGACCGTCCACATCGTGGCCGTCGGTCCCACCGGCCTGCGCTCCAGCGTGACGAGGACCTATGCGGTGCGGGCGTGACCGCCAACGGTCGGACGGGGACCGAGCGAGGCCGCTCGCACGCGGCTCATGCTGGCGGCCGCTGTCCCCGATAATGGACTGGTGAGCAAGTCCGAGGTCGAGCGTGGCGTAAACGAGGTCGAGCGTGGCGCAGGCCACGATCCCAGCGAGCACGGCGCCAAGGAGATGCGCAACATGGACCATCGGCGTGAGCGCGTGCGCGTCGAGACGGAGCGCCATCGCATCGTCGGCTTTCTGACGCTGGCTCGCGACGGCTATCGCAGCCGCGTCTCGGACGTGCTGAACGCCCCGGAGCGCGACTTTCTGACGCTCACCGACGTCTCGGTGGAGCCGCTCGCGGGCGGAGACGTGGAGCGGTTCCCGTACCTGACGATCGCGCGGCGCCACATCGTCTTCGCCGTCGAAGCGCCCGAACGCAGTTGAGCGTGCCCGATCGCGGCGAAGCGCGGGCCCGCGGTCGGCCTCTCCGCCCTATGGCTCGAAGTCCTTGGCGCCACTGACGGTGCCGACCGGGGCGGCGGTGTTGGTGACGCTGACGACACCGGACTTTGCTTCGGCCGGCACGATCGCCTTGAGCTTCCTGGCCGATTCGTACACGACGCTCGCCGCGGGGATCCCGCCGAAGCTGATCTGCGAGCTGTGGTTGAAGCCGAGTCCCTTGACCGTGACCGTCCTGCCCGGCTTGGCGTGCACCGGCGAGAACCCCGTCAGCGAGAGCGTCGGCGTGAACTTGACCGCGCTCTTGGCACTGCCGGTCGGGGCGATCACCGTGAGCTTGCCGACCCGCGCGCCGTCGGGCACGATCGCTTCGAGCTCGGTGGGAGACACGACGGTGAAGCTCGCGGCGAGACCATCGAGCTGCACTTCGCCGGCGCTCCCGAAGCCGGCGCCTTCCACCACCACGACGCTGCCCGTGATGCCCTTGGCCGGTGTGAAGGCCTTGACCAGGGGAACGTTTGAGCCGACGGGCGCTGTCGGCGCGGACAACGCCGGCGATCCGGGGCCGCCGGCGTTGGTGGCCGTCTCCTGCACGCGGATGGTCGAGCCCAGGTCGCTCTGCGCGAGCGTGTAGGCCGGCCCGGTGGCCCCGGCGATCGCTGCACAGTGTGTCCCGTTGCTGGCGCAGTCCTCCCACTGGTCGCCGATCGACCACGGCCGGCCCGTCCATTCGCCCTGGGTCAGGCGCAAGGTCTGCCCCACTTCGGCGAACCCAGACACGCTCGGAAGCGCAGTGTTGATCGGCGGTTCGGGCACCACGAAGGCGCCCAGCCCAAGCGGGCTGCCGAGCCCCGAGGGTCCGTCGTAGCCAGGCGCGGCCTGACAGGCGGTCGTCCCGCCGCAGGACCCGTTGGCGCCCGTGAGGACGTCATATAGGGCTTCGCTCTGGCCTTCGTGCGCGTACAGCGTGGCCGCCGGGTTCGTGGCGCCGTCGGCACCGCCGGCGAGCGCGAGCTCGGCCGCGACGATCGGAGCCGCCACCGAGGTGCCTCCCCAGACGCCCCAGCCGATCGGTTCACCGCTGCCTTCGGGCGTGCTGTCGTAGATGTCCACGCCGGTTTCGGGATCGCCGACGGCGGCCACGTCGGCGACCGAGCGCGCCGAGCCGCAGCCGGTCTGCGAGAAGTCACCGACCTCGAGCTGCCAGGGCGGCGCGCTGAACACGCTGCTGCAGCCGCTGCCGCTTTCATTCCAGGCGGTGCTGGTCCAGCCCTCGCCGGTTTCGCTCAGCGCGGTGCCGCCGACGGCGATCACGTTCGGCGAGCTCGCCGGGAAGTCGACCACGGCAGGTTCGCTCGGGCACGCTTGATTGAGATAGCCGCAGTCGCCCGAGGCCGCCGTCAGCACGATCCCCGGATGTTCGTAGTAGCGGCTGCTGTAGGTGGCGTAGGACGTCTTCTCGGGTCCGACATAGGAGTTGTTGATCTCGGTCGCGCCGGCGCTGGCAGCGGCATTGACGGCCGTGCCCAGGTCGCTGAATTTTTCGCTGCTGGCCTCGACGAGCAGCAGGTGACAGGCCTGGCAGATCGCGTGGGCCATCTGCAGATCGATCGATATCTCCGAAGCCCATTCACCTTGCTCGGGCGGCAGCGGGCTCGGGTTGCCTTCCTCGTTGACCTTGCGAAAGCACCCGTTCGCGCTGGTGCACGCGGTCAGGCCGAACTGTTCGTCGAACACGCCCAGGTCGGCTTCCGCGGTGGGATCGTCGTAGGCGTCGATCAGCGCGATCGTCTGGCTTGGGGCGCGCGCGGTTTCGCTCGGCAGCGCATAGGCTTCGCGCAGCTTTTCCGGCGTGAGGTAGCCGGGAGGCGGACCGCCGTAGCTCACAGCCGGGCCGACTCGCGCGCGCGGGCCGGTGCCGGCGGAGCTGCTCGCCGCGGGGCGCTCGTCCGCCGGCGGCGAGGTCGTCACCAGCCTCAGCCCCTGACAGGCCGCAGCGCCCGGCGGCGGCGCGTGGCAGGCGCGATGGACGCGCGGTGGTTCAGCAGCGGTGAGCGGGCCGGCGGCAGATGGTGCGCCGGCGCTCGGCACCCCCGCGATGGACGGTCCTCCAGCAAGCTGGAGGCCGCCGAGAACCGGCCGCGCCGCTACCGCGATGCCGGCGTGGGCGTTCGCCAGCCCAACGATCAAGGCGATCGCCGCTGTCCCAGTTCCGAGCCGCGCCGCAACTCTCGATATCTCTCGGCGCACGCGCGGCCCTCGTGGCCCGAGCCGAGCCCTCCCACGCATCCCGCGAGGGATCGTATCCGCTCGTCGGGCCTGCGTCGAGCCGCGATCGACGCCTGTGCCGGCCGGCCGACCGATGCGAACGCCGGTCCGGCGCTCGACACCTGCGCTGCGCCCTTACAGCCCGCTCGGCCGGCGCCATTCGCGCGGAGCCTCTTCCGGAAACGAGTTCGGAGGCACCGTCACGGGCTTGGAGACGGCGCAGCCGCCGTCGGCCAGTTCGTCGGGGTCCAGCTTGACGTGTGGCACTTCGGCCTTGCCTTCTTTGGGTTTGACCAGGTTGAAGGCGCTGGTGAGGTCGCCGGTGCTTTCGCGCCGCCATTGGCTGAGGTTTGGGACCTCGACGCCGAAGCGCGTCTCCAGGAAACGCAGGGTCGAGGTGTGGTCGAAGACGTCCGAGCACAGATAGCCGCCGCGGCTGAACGGCGAGACCACGAGCATCGGCACGCGGAAGCCGAGACCGATCGGACCGCTCACCCCTCCGGCGTCCCCGGTCACGTCGGGTACGGTCAGATACTCGCCCGGGGTGCCGGATGGCGAGACGGGCGGCGCCACGTGATCGAAGAACCCCCCGTTCTCGTCCCAGGTGATGAACAGTGCCGTCTTGCTCCAGACATGCGGATGGTTTCGGAGCCTGCGCAACAGCTGCTGGACCGCGTGCTCGCCGACCTTCGCGGTCGAGAAGCCCGGGTGCTCGGTTTCCTCGAGCGAGGTGAGCACCCACGAGACCTGCGGCAGTTCGTCGTTGATCAGGTCAGTGGAGAAGTCGCACGGGTAGAGCGGATCGAAGGCGAGCGCCGCCAGCGCGGAGTTGCTCTGGTACGCCTCGAAATAGGTGAGCACGTTGTCGAACACGCCGAGGCCGGTGCCCGTGTAGACCTTCCAGCTCACGCCCGCGGCGGACAGCTGCTCGGGCATCGTCGCCCAGGTGAAGCGCCCTTCGAACTTCTCGCGCTGCGGCGGCCCGAGCGTTTCCACCAGCGGGCCTCCACCCGTTCCGTCAGGATCGATCGTGGCCGACATGCTGTACAGGCGGTTGGGATCGGTCGGGCCGAGCACCGAGCAGTAGTAGTTGTCACAGACCGTGAAGGCTTCGGCGAGCGCGAAGTAGAACGGGATGTCGTCGCGCTCGTAGTAGCCCATCGTGGCGGGACCGGCTTCGGGCCCGTCGGACGCGAGATGGGCACGCACGAATCCGTCCATGGCGCCGTCATCCCAGCTTTCGTGCTGGGCGAGCCACTTGTGCGTGATGTCGGGAAAGCACTGCGGGCGGCCTTCGGTTTCCAGGTGAAACGGAAGCAGCACGCCTTCGTACCCGGGCGCCGGGTATCCCGGCTGGTAGAAGGTGCCGCGCGCGGCTTCGTCGGCGAAGCCGCGCACGCCCGGGAGCGTGCCGAAGTAGTGGTCGAAGGAACGGTTCTCCTGGATCAGGATCACGACGTGCTCGATGTCGGTGAGCTTGCCCGTGCGCGGCTCGGACGCGAGCGCGCGCTGGATCAGCGGGTCGGCCGTGAGCGCCGCCGTTCCCGCGGCCGCTCCCGCCTGCAGCAGCTGGCGGCGCGTCAGGCGCGCGTCCATCGCGTGCTCCCTCGCGAGAGCCCCGGCTCCCAAACTACCTTCTGGCCTCGACCGAGCTTGCCCCTGTAGAGCGACATCCAGACCCTCCCGTCGCGATCATAGCGACGGCGGCGCCGCCGGGCGCGACCCAAGCGGGCTGGCAACCGCCGGCCTCGACCCCAGGCGAGCCCGGCGCGACCGGGGGACGGCGCGGCCTACTCGATCGTGATTGCGCGAATCACGTGCTCGTCGGGGAGCTTCTCGATCACGTGCCAGAGGACCTGGCGCTCGTCGTGCTGCTCGCGCTGCAGGTCGTTGATCAGCAGCCTGACCGCGGTGTGCGTGATCTTCATCTCGGGTGGGGACAGCGGCACGCTCACGGTCCGCTGATCCGCGAGTGACTGTGGCTGATCGGAAGCCGGCGCCACGAGATCGGCGCCGGCGGGCTCTGGCAGCCGCGCGAGCACCGCGCGGGCGAGACCGCGGATCTCGGGTTGATGGGCCTCGTCGGAGATGAGCAACCGCAGTGCGCTGGCCGTCGCCGCGACCTCGTCGCGATCGAGCAGCAGGTGGTACGCCGACTCGTCCTCGCTCTCCAGACCCATGATCGGCGCTGATCATAGCTGCGGGCGACGAGCCCCCTTTGCTGCGACAGGCCGCAGCGCCCGATCCAGGCGCTGCGGCGAACGCCCGACTGAGGCGCTCGGGCGAACGCGTGCCGAGCGGGCTCAGCCAAACGCGCGGCTCAGGGTCTCGCCGGCGAGACGGACCGGCTCGAGATCCTGAGCGTCGTGCATGTTGAAGATCAGCCCGTCGAGGCCCGCATCGAAATAGGCGCCCAGCTGCTCGCACACCGAGTCGGGATCGCCGGCGACGACGTAGCCTCGGTAGCGCTCGGGATCCATTCCGCGTGCGCGGGCCATCTCGGCGCCCTTGCGCTCTGCCAGCTCGGCGGTCTCGGCGATCACCAGCCCACCGAGACGCGTCTTCGTGATCGTGACGGGGTCGCGGCCGACCGCCTCGCAGTGGCGTTCGAGCACGTCGAGCTTGTGGCGAACGGTGGCCAGATCGCCGAACAGGTTGCAGGCGTCGGCGTGCTTGACGACGAGCGCGAGCGTGCGCCGCTCGCCGCCGCCGCCGACGAGGATCGGAATGCCCTGCGGGCGCACCGGCCGCGGTACGTTCAGGGCGTGCGAGATCGTGTAGTGGCGACCGCTGAAGCTGGGGGCGTCTTCCGTGAACATGGCACGGCAGATCTGCAGCGCCTCCTCGAGGCGATCCATGCGCTCGCCGATCGGCGGGAACTCGAAGCCGTAGCCGGCGTGCTCTTCCTCGTTCCAGGCCGCGCCGATGCCGAGGATGGCCCTGCCGGCGGAGATTACGTCGAGCGTCGTGACCTGCTTCGCCAGCAGCGCCGGGTTGCGATAGGTGACGCCGGTGACCATCGCGCCGACGCTGACCTTGCTGGTGCGCGCCGCGATCGCGCCGAGCAGCGTGTAGGCCTCGAACATCGGATCGGCGGGCGGACCGACCATGTGGATCTGGTAGAAGTGGTCCATCACCCAGACCGAGTCGAAGCCCGACTCGTCCGCGGCCCCGGCGATGTCGGCGACGCGGCTGAAGAGCTCGCGCTCGCCGACGCCCGGATAGGTGAAGCTCGGAATCTGCAGGCCGAAGCGGGTGACGCTCATGTCGTGCTCCTCGATTGGGGCCGGTGACCAACGCGCGGCTCGCGCAGTCAACCGAGTGCGACGGAAGGGGGGGGATTCGAACCCCCGAGGCGGGGTTACCGCCTGCTGGTTTTCAAGACCAGTGCATTCAACCGCTCTGCCACCCTTCCAATGCGCGGGCCGAGCGCAAGGCTAGTCGATCCCGGCGCGGTCGATGAGCGCATTCTGGCAACGTCAGACCGCGATGATCGTGAAGCCGTTTTCGAGAAGGGCTCGCATGTCCAGGCCTCGCGAATCGCCGATCGCTCACACTCGCGGTCCCGCTCGCGCAGCCCGTCCATGGCGACACGAGCGTAGGAGCCGGATGCCCAGCTGGACTCGCCAGCTCGCGCTCGGGATCGACGCTCGCCCTCAGCGAGCCGCCCCCTGCGCCGCGATCGTGCGGTCGAGCAGCGCGAACAGCTCGGCGAAGTGGCGCTCGGCCGCATCCGCGTCGTAGACGGCGGAGTCGGCCATCGTGTAGCCGTGCGCGGCGCCCTGGTAGAGCTCTGAGCGATAGGTGACGGCGGCATCGTCGAGCGCACGCTCGAGCGTGGCGATGTTCTCCGCGGTCATGCTCTGGTCGTTGTCGGCATGACCGAGATAGATCTCGGCTCTGATGTCGCCCGCGCTCAGATGAGGGCTGTCCGGATCGTCCGTGACCAGCCCGCCGGCGTGAAAGCCACCGAGCGCCGCGACACGGTCGGGGTAGGCGACCGCGATGCGCCACCCCAGACGCCCGCCCAGGCAGTATCCGGTGATCGCGACAGGACCCGTGCCGACCTGCTCGAGCAGGTCGAGGTAGGCGCGTGCGTCGCTGACGATCCGCTCGGGCGTGAGCTCTGCCATCAGCGGCATGATCTGCTCGAACAGCGCGGCCCGCTGCTCCGGGTCGTTCAGGTCAGCATGCTCGAGCACCGGAGCGCGCCCGGCACGGTAGAACAGGTTGGGGGCCAGCACCGTAAAGCCGCGCGCCGCGATGCGGTCGGCCATCGTCTCGATCTGCGGGCGCAGCCCGAAGGCGTCCATCAGCAGCAGCACCCCGGGGTGGCGCTCGCCGTCATCGGGCCTTGCCAGGTAGGCGTCGGCGATTCCATCGGCGGTCTTGATGTCGACTGTCTCGCTGCTCATCTGCTCGCTCCCTCTTGCTCGGGGTATGTTGGCCATGACCTAATCACGTCCTGGGCGATCGTCGCGCTCACAGGCCGAACCTGGCTCTGAACTTGGCGGGAACCAGCGAGACGTATTCGCGATGGCGTTCGAGGAAGGCTTTTACGAACGGGCAGAACGGCAGCACCTCCAGATCGCGGGCGCGGGCGTCCTCGAGCGCGTAGGCGATCAGGCGATCCGCCAGTCCATGGCCCTGAAACTGCTCGTCGATCTGCGTGTGGATGAACGCGATCAGCCCGGGGCGCAGCTTGTACAGGGCAAAGCCCGCGAGCGCGCCGTCGAGGGAGATCTCGTAGCGCTCGCGCTCGGGCGCATCGGCCACCTCGACGCGCGCGCCGCTCGCATCTGCGTCCCGTCCGTGTGTCGTCTCGATGCTCATATCAGTGCCACCCGCCGAGATCGTGGGTCCCCGTGGGTCGAGATCGTAGGTCCTCATGGCCCCGCTCGGCCGGCACGTGCGAACTGGCCGAACACGGCGCGCGCGCCCGCATGGTGGCGCTGCTCGCCGAGGAATAGCCTGACGCTCGACGAGCCGACCAGACCCGACCGAGAGGAGATCCCGATGAGCGACCACGAGGCGCAGCGTCCCGAGGTGAGGTTTCTCGTGCTGGCCGCGTCGCTGCGGGCCGCCTCGTTGCACGCGCGGCTGGCCGAGCTCGCAGCCCGCTCGATCGAGGCGCAGGGCGGCATCGTCGATCTGGCGCACATGTCCGAGTTCGACTGTCAGTCCTACAACGGGGACGACGAAGACCGGATCGGCTTTCCGCCGGCCGCGGAAGAGATGAACCGGCGCCTGGCGGCGTGCGACGCGTTCGTGATCGCCTCGCCCGAGTACAACGCCTCGATGCCCGGCGTCTTGAAGAACGCGATCGATTGGGTCTCGCGGTTCGATCCGCAGCCGTTCAACGAGCTGCACGGGCTGTTGCTTTCGGCCTCGCCGTCGATGGTCGGGGGAAACCGTGGACTTTGGGCCTTGCGCGTGCCGTTCGAGCACCTCGGGGCGCGCGTGTATCCCGACATGTTCTCGCTGGCGCAGGCGCACAAGGCGTTCGACGACGAGGGCCGGATCGCCGACCCCAAGCTCCAGGACCGGTTCGACACGAACATCGTCAACTTCATGGACCTGGTCGAGGCCTCCAAGCACTATCCGTGCGTGAAGCGCAGGTGGGTGGAGTATCTCGGCGAGCGGCCCGAACCCGCCTTCGATCGCGTGCAGAGCTGATGGAACTGGGCGTTTCGACCTTCGCCGAGATGACGACGGGCTCGTCTGCGGACGAGCCGATGACGGCCCGGCGGCGACTCGGCGAGGTTGTGCAGGAGGCGGTCGGCGCCGACGCGGCAGGGCTCGACGTGTACGCGGTCGGCGAGCATCACCGCCCGGACTTCGCTGCGTCGGCGCCGGCGGTGGTGCTGGCGGCGATCGCGGCCCGGACCGAGCACATTCGCCTGAGCAGCGCCGTGACGGTGCTCTCGTCCGACGACCCGGTGCGGGTGTACGAGAGCTTTGCGACACTCGACCTGCTCTCGGATGGGCGCGCCGAGATCATGGCCGGCCGCGGATCGTTCATCGAGTCGTTCCCGCTGTTCGGGTACGACCTGGACGACTACGACGAGCTGTTCGACGAGAAGCTCGAGCTGCTGCTGAAGATCCGCGATCACGAGACCGTCACCTGGTCGGGCCGCCATCGAGCGGCGCTGGATGACGCCGGCGTCTACCCGCGCGCCTTGCAGCAGCCGCTGCCGGTGTGGATCGCGGTGGGCGGAACGCCCGCCTCGGTGGTGCGCGCCGGGACGCTCGGGCTGCCGCTGGCGCTCGCGATCATCGGCGGGGAACCTGCACGCTTCGCCCCGCTCGTCGAGCTCTACCGCGAGAGCGCGCGCCGCGCCGGACACGATCCGGCAAGGCTGCCGCTGTCGGTTCACCTGCACGGGTTCGTCGCCGACACGACCCAGGCGGCGAACGCCGCCTTCTACCGGCCCTACGCCGCCGCGATGACGACGCTGGGCCGCGAGCGCGGGTGGCCCCCGATGACGCCGGACCGCTACGAGGCGCTGCGCGGGCCGGCAGGGTCGCTGGTGGTCGGCAGTCCGGCCGAGGTGAGCGAGAAGGTTCTCGCGGTCAACGAGCAGCTGAAGCTCGATCGCGTGCTCCTGCATCTGAGCGTCGGCACCGTGGCCCATCCCGCGGTGATGCGCGCGATCGAGCTGCTGGGGAGCGACGTGGCGCCTGCTCTCGCGCGCTGAGCGGCTACGCCCGGCTCGCCCCCGGCCGTTGCTCGCCCCCGGCCGTTGCTCGCCCCCGGCCGTTCGCTGCCTCTCAGCGTACCGGAGGCGGATCGGCCTCGGCGCTGGCCAGCAGCGCCGGGTCCCATTCGGCGCATGTGCAGGCGTGGCGGAACACGGCGTGGGCGAATTCGAGCGCCAGTCCGTGAGGATCGCGCGCGCTGCGCACGTCGTCCCAGTCGAGCACGTACTCGCCGAGCCGGCCATCCCAGCGTGCGCCGCTCGAGAGCGTCATCGACTGAAAGTCCGGCGGCGATGGGTGGGCGTAGGCGTAGAAGGCAGCCTTTCCGTAGCGCGTGTCGCCGGGCCACCAGCCGACCGCGACCTCCTGCTCGTCCATGGCGTTGCGCATGATGAAGTCCTGCGAGGGCGGCGCGGCAGGCCGGCCCGAGAACAGGTTCACGGCGAGATCGAAGGATCCCCACCATGCGTTCACGGGCGTCGAACGACCTCGGTAGGGCGCGCGGAAATCAGCCAGGACGAGCGCCGCGTGGGTGGCGGCCGCGAAGTAGGCGCTGACGGCGCCGGTGTCGTAGCTCGCGTGTTCGGTGTCCTCGTCGAGCGGCGCGGTCCAGACGACCTCTTGCGGTCGGGGATCGATCTCGACTGGGCCTGCGAGCTCGGCGATCGCGGCGAGCAGCTCGCGCGTGACCTCGCCGACCGACCGGTTGTCGGTCAACGGGACTCGTCGCTGCCCCCCGTCGCTGTGTTCGACGAGCGCGTCGTGGGCGCGCAGGTCGAGCGCGGCGACGAACGAGCCGGAGCCGTCGGGCGCGGACAGCGGCAGCGTTTCCCAGCCGCGCGCGCTCAGGCGCAGGGCCGCGTGCTGCAGCTGCAGCTCGGGCGGCGCGAGCACGACGGCGAGCTTGCCGAGCACCTGCGTATGGGCGTGCACGGTGTCGCAGGTCGCAGCCCAGTCCTGATAGGAGCATGCCGGCCAGCCGCTCACGTCACAAGAGTATTGCCGACGGGACAAGCGGGTCGGGACGGTCGCGTGTCGCGATCGCCATCGCAAGGCAGGCGCGGTTGCGGACCGCGTTGCGGGCGTGCGCGCCGGCCGCGATCGCGCCACCAGTCGCCGAGTACCCTCTGCGCGCATGGGCATCTCCCCCTACCTTCGCCGGCTGCGCTCGGCCGTAGGTCACGACTTCCTGCTGGTGCCCTCCGTGGCGGTGCTGGCCTGGGACGACGATCGTCGCCTGCTGCTCGTGCGCGAGGCGCAGACCGGCCTGTGGCAGACGATCGGCGGCGCGGTCGAGCCCGACGAATCGCCCTACGAAGCGGCCGTGCGCGAGGCCGAGGAGGAGGCGGGCGTGCGGGTGCGGATCGAGCGCATTCGCGACGTCGCCGGCGGACCCGGGTTTCGCTTGCGCTACCCGAACGGCGACCTGGTCGGCTACGTGCCGACGATCTTCGACGCGCGCGTGCTCGACGGGGAGCCGCGCCCGGACGGCGAGGAGACGATCGAGGTGGCTTGGTTCTCAGAGCGCGAGCTCGGTGAGGCGCCTCTCACCGACTTTACGCGTGCGCTGTTCGAGACGGTCGGCCTCGAGCGAGGCGCGGGGCAGGCCGGCTCGGACCGTTGACTCGGCGATTCGACGAGGCGCAGCTCATTCAGTCTGATCGGAGCGTTCTGAGCTTCAGGATCCTTGGAAGCGTCAGACCGCTTTCGACAAGTGTGATGACAGCAGTTCAACCCGTTGCGCCCGGTCCGGCGTGAGCCGATAGCCTACGACTGGGTGACCGAACCGGGGACTGAGAGCGGGGAGTGCGGAGCCGAAGCGAAGGCCGGGAGCGCGTCACGCGAGCTGCCGTTTGCCGAATGTGTCCGCCACCGAGGCGCTGCGCTGCTCACACGTTTCGACATTTTCGTCCGCGGCATTCCGATCGCCGCAGTGGCTGTCGTCGCCGTCGCGACGATTGCGATTCCGTGGGCATCGCCGAGCGCGCTTGCCGCTTCCCATGGGCGCACGCACGCAGCGCCCGGCAGGTCCGAACAGGTTTCACCTCAGGACAGCACAGCGACACGCGAATACCTCCAGGCCAGGTATGCCCTCGCCCAGGCCGTGATCGAAAACCTGCCGGCGCAACGGGCACTCGTGCAGGCGCTGGCTGCGCAGATTGCCGGCGAATGTCCAGGCGCGCTCACGGCAGCGCCGCGGCTGGGGGCCCCAGAAAGCTCGAACAGCACCAGCTCTGCCTCGCCCTCCTCAGCCGGCTGGGCACGCAAATTCGCTGAACGCAGGCGCCAGGAAGAACAATCGAACGATCTGGCGGGGGAGCTGGACCAGGCGTTCGCGGTCACGGCCGTGACAGCCGACCGTCGGGCCGTTCAAGTCTTCATAGACACCGTCAAGCCCCTGCGCTGGAGCGAGCCTGCCGTGACACAGCAGTTGATGACCGAACTGAGAGCGGGCGAAGAAACACTGCGGAGGACCGTGCCGGATGTGTGCCAAGACATGAGAGCGTGGGCCGCAAGTGGCTTCAAGACCCTGCCGACATCCACCAAAGCGTGGGTCAGTGAACGTGACGCGCACGACACGGTCGCCGAGAGGAGCGTTTCTAGATACAGCGTGCCACTGACGAGTGTGCTGGTTCGGTATGAGAACGCAGAAGACAAGACGATTATCACCAAGACCAAGCAGCTGACGCAGGACTACCAGGCAGCCGCCCCGCCTTTGGCCGGAATCGTCGAATCTGTGACAAAGGTGCTTGGCTTCGCGCAGGGTGCCGACACCACAAAAGCCGCGCGGGAGACGACCAGCTCCACCGTGCTGACCCGTGGTCGAACTGCCGCGGGAGAACGCCTGGTCGCCAAGCTCGAACGCAAGCGGACGAGCGCCGATAACATTGAATCTGGCTGCTCGTTGGAGCTGTCGATCGAAACATCTGACGGTGGCGGTGATGGTCGCGTGAGCACCGGCGGCAGCGGGTTTACGACCTGTGTGTCACGCACGGCCGAGACCTACCGCCCGAGTGTGAACTGCTCTGCGGGGACTCTCAGCGTGACGGTCAACACCCCCTCGAGCGTGAGCCGGGTACGGCTTCGGCTGAGCAACGGCAAGCAGATCGGCTCCCGCGTGATCTTTGTGCCTCGAAAGCTCGGAGGGCCATACGGCATGTACTACCAAGTCGTGCGCGGACCGTCGCCGATTCCGGTCTCGCTTGTCGAGCTGAACAGACACGGCAAGATCGTACGGAGCGTTTCCCTTCCCCATATAGTCGAATGCACCAAGGATCCGCTCAAATACTTTCCCGGAGGAAGGCGCGCCCTAGCTCGAGCCACGGTGCCGGGGGGACCCATGTTCACTATCGTGGGCGAACACTATCGCTTCCTCGGACACAGCTACTTCGAATTGAAGCTGGAGCTCGACGAAGCCGGGCTCAATAGTTCGGCCAACAATTTCTACCGCTCGTCCGAGCCGGTGCGGAGCAAGCTCAAATGGAACAGCGAAATGACCTGCACACCACACCCATCGTTGATCATTTACAGCGTGCTGAAGAACCCGCGCGACGCAGTTCTCGTCCGTTATTCCGACCAGCTGGCCGAGCTGCGGCGCGTCCGCATTCCGGCCGGCATGCACGCGGGCGGCGTGCTCGTGTATACGGCCCCGCCAGCGCTGCCGACCGAACTGGTGCTGCGTGGCGCAAACGGCAGGACGATCGCCAGCGAAAGCCTCGAACGGCTCGCGACCGAAACCCAGGAAACCTGCGAAGGGGAAGAGGAAGGACCGGGTCCAAGCTCGGCGCCCGCCAGCTCGGCATCCCCAACCCCGGCCAGCTCGAGCCCCGCTCCGTAGCGGCGTGGCGCCCCGGCGCCAGCGCCGTCGGCCTGCACGCGGACCGACGCTTTTAGCCGCATCGATCCGTCTCCAAGCACCGCGCGGCCGAGCATGTCGCGACGCTTCCTGAGCGAACGGAGACGGACCCATACTGCGGCGAGTCGCCGATCGGGCCTGAGCGCCTGCCCCGGGCAGAGCCCCGCCACAGCCTCTACACTGGCCCCAACTCCGGGAGAGGTGGCCGAGTGGCTGAAGGCACTCGCCTGCTAAGCGAGTATGGGGGTCAAACTCCATCGCGGGTTCGAATCCCGCCCTCTCCGTAGCCTCGAATACCCTGTAAACACTGGGCTTTGACGAGCGTGGCAATGAGGCCGCCACCCGCCCCAAGGCTCCTACCACGGCGTGACATGGAAGCGTTTTGGAAGCGCGGGGTCAGTCGATGTCCGGCGGGTTCCGGCAGCCCGAGGACCGGAGCCGGCGTGCCGTCGTGGATACGGGCGAGCCTGTGCATCTGGTTGTGTTGGCGATCCTGGTGATGCGGCATCTGCCCAACGCGCGCCCGCCAGAGACGTGGACAAACGAGAGGCTTGCAGTGCAGTCGGGGCGGCCGGTCGAGGACTTCGCTCGCACGCAACGACTGCTGCGTGAGGTCGCGGCGGATGTGGGCGTCCCGTCGCGGCTTGGCTCCCGTTGGTGGGAGCAGTAGCGGCGGAAACCCGCCCGCCGCCGCGATCAGGTTGCGGGAGCAACGGGGGTCGAACCCCGTTCGGCACCACCCATCGAGATCCGCGCTCGCTCACTGCCGCGATGATGCAGGCGCCAGCGCCGGTGGCACGGCTTCCGCGCTTGAGTCGCCCGCGGCGGATCGCCCTGGAGCCCGGATCCAGATCGACCTTGAGATCCGACGCCGGTTCTGCTCTGCTCTGCGCGAAAGCCAACAACCAAAGCGGCCGGGACGAGCGCGCTAACGCCGCCCCGGCCTGCGACGCCGAAGGAACACACCCTTCGATGCCACGACCGAAACCGTAGCTGCCTGCGGCTTCCTCGTCGTGCGCTCGGCTGCACCCTTCCTTCGCGCTGCACGGAAAGGAGAGCGGAGAGCCCATGAGCCCCTACGACGATGAGACGCCTGGCGAGCAGATGGACCGCCGCCAGAGCCTCATGTCCACCGAGCGTCACGCCCTGCCTGTGCATGTTGACGCCGCCGAGCTCGGAACGCTGCTGCGCCGGCTGCGCCGAGAACGGCGCTTGTCGATCGAAGCGCTTGCGTTCGCTGCCGACATGCACCGGACGTACTTGCCGGAGATCGAGCGCGGGCTGCGTAACCCGTCGCTCGGCAAGCTCTCGGATCTGGCGCTCGCGCTCGGAGTCCCGCTCTCGATGGTCATTCTGGAAGCCGAGCGCCGGACGCGGGTCGCGCGGATCGCTGAGAGCATCGAGCGAGCCGGGGACGCGGCGTGATGTCTGAGCAGGAGCAGCAGCAGCTTGTCGCTCTTGGCCGCGCTGTCCGGCGGCTACGTGAACGGCGAGGGCTCACGCAAGAGCAGCTCGCCAAGGCGGCTGGCATGAGCCAACAGCGCCTGCACGCGCTCGAAGCGGGCGAGGTTGACCCGCACTTCGACACGCTGCTCGCGCTCGCCGACGGGCTTGGTGTCCGGCCCGCAACGCTGTTCCGGGCGGCTCAAGATGACGAGGCGCGCTGATGAAGGCCGAGGCGATGCAGCGCGCGATCATCCTCCAGCTGCGCTGCTGTGGCGGGTGGTGGACGCGCGATGAGCTGGCGGAGGCGGTCGGCGAGCACGAACTCGACGCCGCGCTGCTCCGACTGGAGTACAACGACGCGACGCGCACTGATGCCGACGGGCGTATCGCCGCATCGCGCGCCGTTGGTCATCTCGACCGGCTGGGGCTGCTGGCCGGATGAGCTTGGAGCAGCTGGCCGCTGATACGCGACGGCGGAGGCACGATGGGCGAAGTCCCTGATCGCTTTCGGCCGCGCGCTGGACGGCGGGAAGCTCATGTGTGTTCGCGGCTGTATGGATCGTCCCGCCTCTCATGAGCATGTCGGCAGTTGACGACCTTCGTCGCGAGATCCAAGAAGCGCGTGAGGCGTTGGCCTCGGGTGACAGGGAACCCGCACGACGGCTGCTGACAGCGGTCATACAGCATCTCGCACGTGGCGCTCGCGCTGAGCTACCGCGACGCGTAGACGCCATTGAGGTTGGAGTGGTGCTCCGACTCCTGCGTCGAGAACAACAGCTCTCGATCAAAACGGTCGCGTTCGATGCCGGCATGAGCCCAAACTACTTGTCAGAAATCGAGCGTGGCCGGCGCAATCCGAGTCTCGAAAAGCTCGCCGATCTAGCGATCGTTCTCGATGAGCCGCTCTCCGAAATCATACGCGATGCGGAGGCACGACGCTGGTCGGCGAGGCCACCGTAACACGACAATAGCGGTCGAGCAGTGCTCGACCGCTATTGTCCAACATCGAGAGGTGTCGCCAGAACCGCCGTTCGATTACGACGAGCGCTCAGCTAGGGTCCATACACCGGCGCTGTCAGTGTAGCTCCCGACGGCAGTGCAGCCCGAGGCACACGACACGCTCGTCAGTTCGTTGCTTCCGCCCGGTTCGTTCGGTGTCGTCTGTCGGATCCATTCATTTCCGCCGCTCCAGACCTCTGCCACGGTCGTTGCATTTCCGCTGCTTTCGGACACAGTGCCAACCGCTGTGCACGAAGTCGCAGAGATACAGGACACCCCCATCAACCGTATCCCGGTGTCAGATTCGATTCCGCCGTGGCCTTCCCACGTGCTACTACCGCTCCACGTCTCGCTATAAGGGTAGGCAATGCCTTCGTATGTCTCGTATGCAGTCGCGAAGCAAAACGTTGTGGACGTACACGAAACCGCCGTCAGTCGGTTATTGGGTGCGCCCGTCGCGTTCGGGGTTGTTTGGGGAATCCATTCTTTGCCGTTCCACAGCTCCGCCACGTTGAGCACGTGCCCGTTAGTTTCAGACAAACTCCCGACCGTCATGCAAAGTTTCTTCGAGACGCACGACACCCCGGACAACTGCATCCCAGTGTTTCCTTCGATACTGCCGTGTTCTTCCCATGTCGCGCCGTTCCAGCTCTCTCCGTAAGCGTAACTCCGGCCTTCATAAATCTCGTATCCTGTCGCGAAGCAGAATGTTGTGGAAGTACACGAAACCGCGGTCAAACGGTTGTTAGGTGCACCAGCAGCGTTCGTAGTTGCTTGCCGGATCCATTCTTTGCCATTCCACAGCTCCGCCACGGTCGCTACGTCTCCGTTGGTTTCAGACAGGCTTCCGACCGTCATGCAAAACTTCTTAGATACGCACGACACTCCGGACAACTGCATGCCAGCATTTTCTTCAATCGCGCCGTGTTCTTCCCACGTTTTACCGTTCCAGCTCTCGCCGTAGGCGTAACCCCGGCCTTCGTAAGTCTCGTATCCCGTTGCGAAACAGAACGTCGCGGCGGTACACGAAGTCCCAGTCAGACGGTTATTGGGTGCGCCCGTTGCGTTTGTCGTTGCTTCGGTCGACCAGGTGGTCGTTGTAAACGTTTGGTCGGACCCATAGCTTGTCCCCAGACTATTCGTCGCAACGATCCGGAAGTGATAGAGCTGGTTCGTCGCTAGCCCGGTGATGGCCTTGATCGCTTCCACGTTGTTTGTGCCGGAGCCCGCGCTCACTTCGGCTGTTTTCGTTCCGTAGGACGTCGTTTCCCCGTATTCAAAATAGTATTTTGTTTCCAAACCGTTTGGATCAACGGCGCCATTCAGCGTGGCTTCCGCGCTCCCTATTTTTGTTGCCGACTCCGTAGTTACGGAAGGTGCGGCTCCGGTGGAGATAGCACCGTCAGGTGTTCCATTCCCTGTAGGTCCATCGTAGCCCGTTTTGGCAGTGCACCAATATTCGTCTTCGGTGGGTGGCGTGCACGTGCCATTATTGCCTTTCGTAATGTCAAACAGCGAACCTTTCGCTCCAGCGAGCCAAAAGGCTTCCGCGCCGAGCGATCTTGAATGGCTGGTCGAAAGACCCTCCACGCCCGCAACAAATGGGGAGGAGGCACTTGTGCCGCCGTAGACAGCCCAGCCTCCTTCGTAGGAGTCATACACTGCCACGCCCGTTTTGGGCGAGGCGTCGGCGGACACGTCGTTCTCGATGTCCTTCGTACACGGTTTATCGAACGAGTATTCGCTCTCAAATTTTGGCTTGGGCTCGTACACGCTGCAGCCGCTACCCGTGCCGCGCCCCTTCTGATCGTCACCGTAGCTCGAGTTCGACCACACTTCCTCGGTCCAGCCGCGCGAGTTCGATGCTTTTTCAAGCGCGGTGCCTCCCACGGAGACCGCGTACTGAGAGTCGGCGGGGTAGCGCACGGCGTATCCGTAGTCGCCGCCTGCGAACAGGATCGGCGTTCCGGGATGATCGAGGAAGGGATCATCTTCTTCCTCTTCTTTCTTGCTTACGCAGTACCGTTTTTCTGTTTCGCAGGCGGTTTTGTTCGCCGGGTTGTTCGCCTCGAAGCCAAGGTTCCAGCTGTTAGTGACAGCTGCGGCGCCGACTTTTTTGACGGCCGTTTCGTCGGCTTCCAGCAGACCGCGTTCTTCGTTGGCCGCTTCAAGCAGCACGATGTGGCATTCAGGGCAGGCAGCTGACACCATGTCTAGGTCGAGCGAGATCTCACCGCTCCATCCTGTCGATGTTGGTTTGTGCGGTTCGCCTTTTTCATTTAGCTGTCTGAAGCATTCGTGTTCTTTGCTACATTCAGGCAATTCCATCTTTTTGCGGTATTCTTTGAGGTCCGCTTCAGCGTGTGGGTCGCCTTCACCGTCGACGATTGCTACAACGTTTTCCGCGCCACCGTGTTCGGGCAGCTTATACGCAGAACGGAGTTCTCCTGCAGAGATTCCCCCGCCAGGGCCGCTTCCTTCATACTTGTAGCCTTCCACTTCCGCGGCCTTTGGCGGCGCCACGATCAGTTCGCACTCGGCGTGTCCCTTTGTCGCAGGCGCGCATGGGGTCCACGCTTCGTTCGTCGGGATTTCCGAACCAGGTGGCACGTATTTGACGCCTTCCGCGGCGATCGCGTTGGCGCTTGGCAGTGCTCCCGCGAGCAGCACGGTCGCCAGCGCCATAAAACACGCGCCCCGAGCGCGAGCGCCGCGGAGGGTCCGCTCACGGAAGGAGTCGACCGTCAGACCAAATCGCAGAAGCCACCCGAACCGTGCCCGCATCTCTCCGTCCTCTCACTGGAAGTTGCCCGCGCGACCTATCGCGCCGCCGACCCGGCAATCCAATCATTTGTGCGAGCCGCTCTCTACACCAATGTGTTGCATGTCATGGCCCCCAGATGCGACACCTGTTGCATCACAAGTGCCGAGGGCGGCGCTACTTCACGATCGTGAAGCGCAACGAGTTGGCGTTGTTCGAGCGCCGACCGGCCGCGTTCGTGGCGGTGATGACGAGTGTGTACTTGCCGGGCGCGAGCTTCTTCGTGGCGGAGATGCGTCCTTGGAAGGAGACCTTGTTCGTGCCCGCGTGGCCGGTGAAGGAGAGCGTGCCGGCGGTCACGGTGCGCTCGCAGGCAGGCTTGTGGCGGTGCTTCTTGCTCTGCGCGACGCACTTGCCGTTGACTGTGCGCCCACCCACCTGCTGGGTGAAGGCGAACCTGACGCTCGCCTGCTCGTTGAGGGTGAACGAGAAGGTCGTGCCGACGGGTGGCTTCTGCTTGCGGGCGAGGCTTGCGAGCCGGCTGCCCTCGCGCCAGATCGAGGCCGACTGGCCAGCGGCCGCGATCGTCGGCGGCGTGAGCGTGAGCATGGGTGTGAGCATGGGTGTGGGTGTGGGCGTGGGCGGCGCTGAGGAGATCGTGATCGTGCGCGCACCGCTGCTCGTGTTGCCGAGCACGTCTTCGCCCGTGAGCGTCACCTGGTAAGCGCCGGCGGCGGCGTAGGTGTGTGTGACGCTCGTGCCCGTGGCCGAGCCGCCATCGCCGAAGCTCCACCTCGTCGCCCTCAGCGCCGCCCAGACATCCAGCGGTGAGACGGAGAAGCCGACCGGTTCGCCAGCGGTGCCCGTAGATGGGATGTCGAGGCTCTGCAGCTGCGGCCCGGCGGCCTGGTAGCCCGCGGCCTGAATCAGGTAACTCGTGCCGTCGTAGAGCTCCCACGCGGCGAGCGCGTCACCCTGATAGTCAACCGCTATCTGGGGAAACAGTTCCGCGTGCGTGCTCGGTTCTGAGATGGTGGACGGCACCCCCCAGCCTTCATCGTCGGGTTTGACATTGGCTTGCACGGTCCAGGTGCTGTCGCTGTTGACTTCCCATACAGCTACCGCATCACCCTTTGGGTCGATCGCCAACTGAGGGTTGTAAGCGTACCCATCTGCTGCGGAAAGATCGCTTGGCGTTCCCCATGTCTCACCCGAAGGTCGGGTGGCCTGTTGGATCACGGAGTGTCCATCGCTTTCGAGCTCCCAAACAGCCAGCGCGTTCCCTGCGGAGTCCAATGCGACGCTCGGAGCGTATGCGTCCTGACCGGCTTCGGACATGTCAACAGGCGCTTGCCATGAACCGTCATGCGGCCGCGAAGCTGTCTGGATGGTGTAGCTTTCGCCGGTACTGAGCATCCACGCCGCAACTGCGTCGCCGGCTTCGTCGAACGCGATTCGCGGCTCAAAGGCAGCGTGACCGCTTTCGGAGAGCGTTTCCACTTCGGCAGTGCCTTTCGGCTTTCGCCAGTTCTCGCCGGCCGGCTTGTACTCCGCATCGATTCTGTAACCAGAACCGACCCAGACTGCGGTCGCGTTACCCTGCGAGTCGATCGCAACCGCCGGTGCACTATCAATGCAGCAGGGTTCTTGGATCTCGACAGCGGCCTGCCAGGAGCCTCCGGCCGGTCGATATGCGGCCCAGACCTCTTCAAATTCGAACTCGGTTTCGACTGACCAGACAGCCACCGCGTCACCTGCGGAGTCGATCGCGACATGGCAGTCGGTCAGGAGCAAAGCTCTAGGAGTGAGTTTTTCGGCCACAGTGACGGGCGCCTGCCAGCTGCCACCGGCCGGCTTAGAAGCAGCCTCGATTACCAGTTCGTCTTTGCCATTTCCAGCTGCCCACAGGGCGAGGGCTTCCCCTACAGAGCTCATGACGACGCATGGATGCTCCACACCCTGGCCTTCCCCGGTGAGGCTTCCCGGCGGTTGCCAGCTGCCGCCGGCCGCCCTGAACGTCTCGTTCCCGCCGCCAGATCCTTCCCATGCGGCCAGCGCATCGCCCTGCGCGTCCATTCCAACGAACGGTCCGAATCCGACTTCATGTTCTTCTTCTGCCAGGTTGACGGGCACAAGCCACCCTGGCGACGCCGAGGCGGCAGCAACCGGCAGGCCCCCGGCCAGGAAGACGCCCGCTGCCATGAGGGACACGAACCCTATCTTGCTCACGGAGACAAGCATGGCATGTCCCGCTTTACCCTATGCCATCTTCCCGGCATGGTGGCGCGCGCGCAGATCCTCGACGCGCAGCGCGACCTCGATCTCAGCCTGGCGCTCGTGCAGCCGGCAGCCCAGCCGCCGCTCGATCTCATTGCGCTGACGGTGGACGGTGCTGCGATCGACTTTTAGCGCAGATGCAGCCGAGGAGACGTTGTGTTCGGCGTCGAAGAGGGCGCGCATCATCCTGCGGGCAGTCTCGCCGCCGATCCGCATCTCATCGAGCGGTGAGAGGTACGTCTCGATCAGCGCATCTGCCAGTGCATCGTCCTGGAGGACCATGGCGTCGGTAGCTACGTCCAGGTAGCGCGTGAGCTTGCGTGGCCAGTTCCGCGCGACCAGCAGCGCACCTTCGGCCTCATGGTGTGTCTGACGCCAGCCCTTGATGCCTCTTCCTGGCTCACCTATCGCCAGTGCGACATCCAACGACGGCTGCATCGATCGGATTCGCTCGATGTCGGCGAACGCGATCCGACGCGGGCCTCCGAGCCATGCCCGGACAGCTTCTGCGCCATGTGTAACGGTCAGAAGCTCACAACCTAAACCAGCGGCGAGGGCGCGCACCGCGCTCATCGCCTGCGCGCCGGCCGCTATCACGCCGAGGTGCCAACGATCAAGCTCGTACCCCAGCTCGAGCAGCTCGCCGGCGTCGACAGGCTCTTCGCGTAGCAACTTGTGCACTATTTCGTTCGTACGCTGCTCACGTGAGCGTGCTTTCCGTTTGATCTCGGACGAGTGCGCATCTGCGACCTCAGCCTGGATGCGAGCAAGTATCAAGCTCGTTACGCGCGATACCTGGGACAGCAGCTCGAACCGCTGCTCGGCCGGTAGGTCACAGCGGGACACTTCACCGAGTACAAAGGTCCACACGCGCGAGTAACCGGCGACGCAACGGTCAAGCGCCGTAACCAAGTCCATGCCACGAGACGCGCCACGACGTGCCTGCATAGCGACCAGCGGTGGCATTGTCCCCGACCATCGCTCTCCCTGCTCAATCGACGCAAGGCAACAGTCTACACACGCCGCGATCGTCTCACGTAGTCCGCGAGCGAGCTCTGCGTCGTCGTCCACGATTGGGTCCGGAACGGTTTCGCGAACATGTATGTAAATTGCATCCTGTAGCTTGTCTTTCTGTGATCGCCATCGGCGAACCAGGTCACCGCGAGCAGTCAGCGATGGCAGGTCGATCCCATCCGTGTCTATTGTGTTGTGGGAACTAGTTACAACAAGGGTATCCATTTGGGTTCTTATAAATAGAGGGAGAACATATAGTCAAGAAGGGGGTCCGGCAACCAAGTCCCGCCGCTATTTGTCCGAGTCGGCAGAGTATCGCATAGCTGAACTAAGCGGTCCGCTAGGACATAGGGCTTCTTTATTGCCGCCGGCCACGACCCACGCCGCGAACTCTACCGGGAACGTGTTCCCTAGTCATCGTGGCCTGCGCCACGGAGGGTTCGGGTGTGCGGATCAGCCAGCACCCCCAAGTAGCCCTCGGTCGAGCAGTCCGCCTACGCCGGGACGAAATCGGGCTCAGTCAAGAGGCGCTGGCCGACGCTGCCGACCTCGACGCCACCTCCATTCGCGGGCTTGAGCGGGGCGTCGCCAACCCAACCTGGGACGTCGCAGACCGGATCGCCCGAGCCCTCGGACTCGCGCTCCACGAGCTCGCCCGTCAAGCCGACGAGCTGGAGACCAGAGACCGACGGCCCACCAACCGACCGTTGCGACGCAGGGCTCCGTAGTAGAAGCTCTGAAGGCGGCGCGCTTCCGGCCCTCCGACCCCCGGTTCCTCCCGCCTACTTGATCGCGCGCACGATCGCGCGGTAGTGGTGCGGGCCGTCGCCCCGGCGTTGGTCGTCAGTGGGCTCGCCGGCGAGTATGTCGGCGTCGCTGAAGCCGGCGGCGCCGATCAGGCCCATCAGGGCGTTGAGGTTTGGCGCCCACCAGTTCGAGCGGTCGTGGTTGAGTTCCCCACGCGGGAAGAAGCGCCACAGCGCCTCAGGATGGCTGCGGATGAACATCGCCTCGGTCTCGATGATCGCCTGCTCGCGAGTGACCGTCGCGAGGCGGCGCAGCGCTCGGAAGGGGTCGCGCATGTGGTAGAGCACACCGAAGTAGAGCACGATGTCCCATTGGCCGACCGCGGCGAGGTCGCACTTCTCGAAGTCGAGCGCCATCGCTTTGGCGCGGCTGTGAAGGGCCTGGCGGGCGGCGTCGAAGCGCCAGCGAGACGGCAGGGAGTCGGGGTGCCACGCGTCGCTCTCGTGCGGCGCGGGAGGGGTTTTGCCCGCGGCGACGTGTTCCTGGTAGATGCGACCGTAGCGGTCGGAGTCGGCCGCCCACACGTAGTGGTCGAGCACTGCTACGCGACTGGCCCCGGCTTGCTCGGCGAGAAACGCGTAGGCGCCGTCGACGCCGCCGATGTCGAGCACGCTCTTGCCGGTCAGGTCTCCGAGCGCGGCCAGCTCCCACTCGCGGCGGATGTCCCGGCGTGACTTCATGCCCGGTGTGATCACGCCGTCGCCGAGATCGATCTCGTGATACCAGCCCATGCGACCTACGTACTCGCGTAGCTGCTCGGGCGTGAGTCCCGCCGGCAGCTTCTCCTCGACATACGCTTCGCCATAGACTGCGCGTGTCCGCGAGGGGGCCAGCAGTAGCCCGTCGGCGTGACGGGTGAGGGTGAGCGGGCCGAGCCGGATTATTCGTCCGCGCGGCAGAAGACGCGCGAGACGGGCGCGAAGCGGTCTACCGATGGACACGAGCGCGCTGGAGGCTAGCGTGTCTCGCGCCCGGAACCCAAAAGTACGCGCGCAGAAGCCAGCCCGTCCGGCATCGCCGAGGTCGGCTCGGCGGCGCGCCGGGCCTGCGGCGCTGGCGTGCGGGCTGGGTGGTGGCGCCGCTGGTGCCGTGATAGTGGAAAGATTCTGACTGCGGATAGTTTGGGACGCAGGGAGGTGTTCCTGATGCGGGTAGTCGATCGTCTGCGTGTAGGGAGAGGCCCGGCGGTTTCGCCGGGAGGGAGGATTCGTCGTCACGCGCGGGGTCGTGCTCGGTTGGACGGGGTGATGCCTGCTCCCTCCGCGCGACTGCCGTTGCCGCCTGTGCTCGATGCTGGAGAGCGCCGATGGCGGGGTTTGCGGGCACCGTGGCGGCGAGGGGTCTGGACGCCGGAGGAGGTCGCGTTGGCGTTGCACGCGCGTCGGGCCGAGCTCCTCGGGGAGCTGCGCAGGCTGCCGGTGGCCCGCGGGATTACGACGCGGGTTTTGGAGGAGGTGATCGATGACGCGGCGTGCGCGGTCGTGATGAAGCCGCGCGCGATCCGCGATGAGGAGCATTTGCGCCGGTCTTTCTGGTTGTCGGTCAAGCTGCTGCTGGCTCGCCACCGCGAAGGGCGCCATCGCGTGAGGTTGGGCTCGCGCGAGCGTGCCGAGTTCGATCCGGTCGCGGCGTCAGCGGTCGCTCCGGGGCGCGCGGTTGAGGAGACGGTCGAGCTGATGGACCGTGTCGCGATCGCCGCCGACTTCATGGCACAGCTCGACGAGCTGGAGGCGCGCGTGACGGCCGTGATGGCGATCGAGGGCGTCGGGATCAAGCGCGCGGCGCGCGAGCTCGGCGTGCCGCTGAGCACGGTCAAGGCCACGTCGGAGCGGGCGCAGACAAAGCTAGAGCAGGTCGCGACGATCGCTGCGGCGGGCTGCATGTGCGGCTACCGTCAAGGCGCGATCGTCGCGCACGCGGCGGGCACCGCCCGGACGCAGGAGGCCAGGGTCGCGCGCGCGCATCTTGCCGCGTGCGCGGGCTGCCGCCGCTCTTACATCCTGCTGTTGAGAGAGATGCGCAGCCGCGAGTTCCTGCGCGCTGCGAGCGCGGCGTTCGTGCCGGTGCCGATGCTGCCGGTGTCAGCGCATCCTGGCCTGGTGGAGCGGGTGGCCGCCTTCGTCGGTGCTCGCCTGCCCGGCAATGGCATGTCCGGCGGCGGGGCAGCGGGAGGGGCTCGCGAACGTGCGGTCACACTGCTCGGCGGGGGCGCGGGCGCGGCCAAGACGGCGGGGGTGCTCGCGGGCGCCACGCTGCTTGTGGCGAGCGCGACAGCGGGCGTCCACGATCTTCGCGGCGCCGGTCCGCATCGGCGTGTTCAACACACGCACGTGACGCACCGCGTCGCGCCGGTCCAGGAGACGGCGAGGATAAGCGCAAGTCCACCCGCACCGCGGGTGATCCACCCGGCCGCGCCGGCGCCAGCACAACCGGCCCGGGCGGCACAAACGGTCAGCCATCCATCGAGCGGCGGCGGTTTTGCCTACTTGGGCGGAAGTCCGTCGAGCGCCACTGCGTCGAGCAGCGCTGCTGATCCTGACCCCGCGCCTGCCGTTGAGGCGAGGACGGCCGCGGCTGACCCTGATCCCGCGCCGTCCGCCGAGGAAACGACGGCTGGTCGCGCGGCCAGCATGCGATATCTGGGCGGCGGCCCATGAGCGTTCGGGCATCGGCAACGCTCGCTCTTGCGCTCATTCTCAGCGTTGTGCTGGTCGCGAGCGCGAGTGCAGGTGAGTACACGATCCATGATTGTCCCGGCTCGCTTGAGCCCAACTTCGACGCCGGCCCGTGGCAGGCTTACGGAGGCCCGCTTCCGGCCGCCGGCGCGTTCCAGGGCTCGTGCACGCCCGGTGGCACGCTTGGCAGCGCGATCGGCTGGTATGGGAGCGAGCAGAGCCTGAACTCGAATCTCGGCGCCATGCTCCAGACCCCTTCGCCGGCAATCACGATCCGCGAACTGCGGGTCGTGTGGTCGGCGTCACATCAGAGCAGCGGCTCGGACACATGGGCACAGATCATCACCGAAGCCGGCGCTCAGCTGATCGCCGAGACGCCGTTTGCGGGCGACCCTTCGCAGGTTCAGTTTCCTGAAGGCACACGAACCGTGCTGGTCTACAGCTACTGCTCGTACGATCAGTCGACCAACTGTTATTTCCCGTCGGGGACCACGCCGATCGTCAAGCTCGAAGGCATGGACACCACGTTGGAGGACAACGAACCGCCGAGCGCGACTGTCACCGGCGGCGCGCTCGCCGCGAACGGGCCGCTGGCCGGTGCAGCCACGCTCGAGTTCACCGCGACCGATCAGAACAGCGGCGTGCGTGAAGCACAACTTGTCGTCGACGGCGCTCCGGTCATGACACACAGCTACACAAGCCAGTGTCCCTACACGAGCTTCTTGGCGTGTCCGGCCTCACAGACGGACTCGATGACGTGGGACACGACGACCGTCCCGAACGGGGAACATGTGATAGGGCTGCGGGTCATCGACGCCGCGGGGAACGTGCAGACCGTCGATGAACATACGGTCAACGTTGCCAACCCCACAACGGTCGTGCCCGTTAGCGCTCCGACCGCCGCTACTTCCGAACAACAAGCCTGCACCGCCGCCCCAGGCACGCAGACGACCATTGCTACCAGCGCCAAGCGCGACACCTTGCATACCGGCTACCGGAAGCGTGCCCGCCTCAGCGGCGACCTGCTCGGTCTCGGTCGTAAGCCGATCGGCGACGCGACCGTCGAAGCGCTCGTTCGACCGGACGTAAGCGGCAGTGCTTTTTCGCCGCTTGCTCAGGTAACCACTGGCGCAAAGGGTCGATTCGCGGTATCGATCCCGCCCGGCGTCTCGCGAACGGTTTGCCTGCGATATCGTCCGCTTGGGGTTGGCCGCTACACGGCGGCGCTCGAGGTGGCCCAGCAAGTGGGCGCGGGCGTCACCCTTGCTGTACACCCTAGCCGGGTCGGATCGAACGGCACGATCATCTTCACCGGCAATGTGCTCGGAGGATACATTTCCGAAGGCGGTAAGGTAGTCGAACTTCTGGTGCTGTACTTGGGGCATTGGCGAGTGTTTGAAACCGTCAGAAGTCGTCCCGACGGCGAGTTCATATCCTTCTACAGCTTTATCGAAGGAGCGGGGGACTTCTCGTTCCGTGCTCGCGTACGCGGCGAAAACGAGTACCCGTATTCGCTCGGATATTCGAATCCCGTAACCGTCCGCGCCGGGTAGCTCCCGACCGGCGGCCGGGCAGTCCGTCGTTCTCGCGCGGCCGCACTGCTGCCATCACCCATTGCAGTTGAGCTACAGCCTCACATAACTCAGTTGCCTCGCGCGGAGAGAAAAGCGGGCCCCCCGAGGAGGCCCGCTCCAAAAACATCGAAAACCTTCAGTCGCCGTGTTGGTCGGCCGGACCGGTGCGTTTGCTCCCGGTCCTCATCAAATCTGCCGGCACTTCACGGACGTCTCTTTGATCGCCCTCCGGCAGCGAAAAATCCGTACATGCATGAGTCCCTCGGGGACTTATCCGGATCGAGAAGACCGGCTTGATCCCAGCTTCGATCGTCGACTTTGGTTCTGGCCCCCAATAGGCCAACAACGCCAGAACCAGAACGACACCGTAGCCGAGGCAGATGCCCACGACCACTTTGCGTGGCCGACGGGCTTTCATCTCGACTTATGCCTGCTTGTACTTCGATTTCATATGGTCCTTTCTGCCGTCCTTTCCTCGAACGGCGCCCTACATCTTCGCACGTGCCATCACGGGATGCAAGTGGCCCAAGCCAGCAACAACCCCATGCGTCCTCGCCCGGCAGTGCCTTGGCGTAGGCTGCTGCTCGTTGTCGTCCGGCCAGTGGCGCTCGCTTCGAGGCTAAGCTCCAGACGAACACGAACCGAATCACATTTCACCAGAACACCGTGCTGCGGTTCCTTTGGGCAGGCACGGTCGGGGATGGCCGCCCCGCAGGCTATGGGTGCGGCAGACGAGCGCGGCGGCAGCTACGAGCCGGCCGGTGGGCGCCGACCATCGCTGTCAGCGAGCTCACCGAGTCCGTGTTGATGGGCTTCGTGTCGCTCATACCGAAGGACCTTCCGGAGTGTTGCTTCGAACCCAAGCGTTGCCGCTTAGCTGGTTTCGCGAACGTTTCCGCTGAGGAGAGCGCACCACCACAACCACTCTCTCCTCGTGGGGAGAGGGTCTGCTCCTAAGATGTCTGCCCGAACACCGAAAACCGAAGCTCGTTGGCCGCGACTCCTCGCTTCCCCGCCGCGTCGATGGCAGCGACGTGCATTGTGTAGTTGCCGGGCGGTAGTTTAGCGGTGCGCGAAATGCGGCCCTGGAAGCGAACGGTGTTCTCGCCCGGGCGTCCCGCGAAAGTGAGCGTGCCGCGTACGACGCTGCGTGTGCACGCTCGCGCGCGGCGGTCTGTGCGGCTCGGTGCGAGACATTTACGCCGCTGCCTGCGCCCCGATAGCTCCTCTGTGAACGTGAACGTAACGGTCGCCGGCTCATTGAGCACGAACATGAACGTCGTCCCGACCGCCTCCCTCGCGTGCCCGATGCGCGTCTCTTTTCGCGTTCTGGTCTCAGCCCGCGTGTCGCTGACCTGTGCGATCGCTCTCCCCTCGCGCCAGCGCGTGTGCGACTGGGAAAGCCGCGTGAGGCTCGGCGGTGCTGGCGCCGCCGCCTGCGGGACCGATGAGGCTGGCGGTTGCGGCTGCGCCTGCGGCTGCGGCTGCACCGCGTAGATCTCGGCGCTGCTCATCTCGTATCCCGATACGGGACCGACGTTGCCGCCGGTCACGAGCACGCCGCCGTCGGGTAACAGCGTCGCGGTGTGTTCGTTGCCGCTCAGCACGGGATCGGTGAATTCCCACGTGTTGGCCGCGGGGTCGTAGACCTCCGCGCTGCTCGCACCGCAACAATCCCCGGACCCGCCGGATCCGAGGCAACCCGCGCCGCCGCCGCAGTCATAGCCGCCAGCGATCAGCACATCTCCGTTCGGCATCAGCGTCGCGGTGTCCTGCGCGCGCGGAAGCAGCGTCGGCGCGCGCGCGGACCATCGATTGGTGGCCGGATTGTAGGATTCAGTGTTCCGCAGACTGTCCCACTCATCGTTCTCGCCACTATTGACTTCGTAGGTGCCCCCGGCGACTAGGACTTCCCCATTTGTCATGAGCGTGACGGCCTCGTTCATACGCGCGTGCGCCATCGGCGCGACTTCGCTCCACGTGTCCGTCGCCGGGTCGTACTCTTCGACGCTCGCGAGCAAGGTGTCGATCTGGTCGACTGGAAACGGCGCCGGTTCGCTGTGTGACCCGCCGATCATGAGCACGTCGCCGTTCGGCAAGAGAGTGGCCGTTGCGCCGTAGCGCAGCAGCTTCGGCGACGCCACGCGCGTCCACTTGTTTGACGACGGATCGTAGATCGCAGCGCCTGCCGTCTGGTTGAACAATTCGGTGCCGAAGACGCCACGGAGCAGCAGCATCCCATTGGGAAGCGCGGTCAGGCTCTGCGATTCCTCCAATTCCGCCGGCACCGGCGCGGCGGTCCAAGTGTTGCTCGCAGGATCGTAGAGTTCCGCGGTCCTCACGTATTCGCCACCCTTGGGCATTTCCCACCCACCGACGACGAGCACATCCCCGTCGGGCAGCAGCGACGCCACCTGGCCTGAGCGTCCCACCAGCATCTGCCCGGTCTGCGTCCACTCGCCCGTCGCCGGATCGAACACTTCGGCGCTGCGCAGGCTCACGTGAGAGCCGCCCGCTGGGCTAAACCCGTTATAGCCACCCGCCACAAGCACGTCGCCGTCTGCGAGCAACGTGCTGGTCTGGTCCGCACGCGGTTCACTCATCGCCGCGACCGGGAACCACTCCATGCCCGAGAGCGTCGGCGCACTCGGTGTTTCGTTCGCAGCTGGGTCATATACGGCCCGCGCCGTCGCGGTGCGCGCCGCGCCCGTCCCACCAGCGTTGCTCGCCTGCACTTCACAATAGATCCGTCGCCCGACATCTTCGGCGGTCGGCGTATATGTCGGAGAGGACCCGGACTGCAACACGATTCCGTTCGCCGAGTCCACAAACGCGTAGCTGATCGTGGGTGAGCCACCCCACGCGCCTGGTTCGCAGGTCAGAGGAGTACCCATTTTCGCTTGCGCGGCTTCCTTGCCTTCTCCCTGAAAGGCAACACCTTTCCCACCACGCGGAGCCATCGGCGGGGTTTCCGATCCTTCGATGAAGTCCCTGATCTCGGGCGCGCTGGTGTTCACGAACCCGTTCGTGGAACCAGCCTGACAGTACTCGCCCGACACCTCCTGGACCGTGTCCATCACACCAACCAATTCCGCAGGAAAGCCACTCGTCAACGCGCTGCCGCTGTCCCCGCTGCACCCCGACCCCGCCTGCGAGCGAGCGCACACGAACACCGCGTCCGCTTCCCCACCACACGTCTCCGCAAACCCGGCGGTCATCGACAGCGAATATAGGTCATGACTCCCTTCAACGTCGTACTGCTGCTCACCGAACCCGGTCAGAGTCACGCCGGCGCCTTCAACCAGGCTCGCACCCGCCTGAGCGAGGGCAATAGACCCCACAGTCGAATCCAAGCTCAACGGACTGGCAAGCGCCAACACCGCCACATCGTCGGGAGCACCCGGACCCGACGCATAGGAAAAATCGGGATGAACCCGAGCATCCGTCACGAACCTCGCCTGCACAGCAGGGTTGCTTTTGATTTCTTCAGCGCTCACAGACCCGGTCCCCGCGACGATCACAAATGCACTCGCCGGGAACGGCGTGTCCGTTTCAGGATCATAGACGCAGTGCGCCGCCGTCAGGACGCGCGTGGGATCGAGGACCGCGCCACCACACGCAATCGTCTTTTCCTTCGATACTTCCGCGAAGATCTCTACCTGCCACGGCGCGCTTGAGATCCCGACCGGCTCCCCACCCGCGATCGACAAGTGTGCATGCCATGCACGACCCACCCGATGCTCGGGATGCGCAGCGCGCAGACGAAGCGCGCGCATATATGAGCGACCAAACACCGCTCGCGCGCGAGGCCAGCGATAGCGGGCCACGCGAGCCGATGCCACGCCACAGCAGGCAGCCGCGCCCACGATCGCACAGCAAACGCCGAGCACGCCCGCCGCACTCCGCCCGGTGATCCTCATGCAGCGAATCCTACGCCACGACCCAACAGGCTTGCCTCGGCGAGCAGCGGCGCAATGCTTGAGTTCGGCCCACGCTCGCTCGCGCCTAGCGATGCGGAAGGTGTCACCTCGGTGCCCGTCAGCGCTCGTCTCGTCCCAGACAGGAGCGACGTGGCTGCCGGCGACGACTGCTGCTTGGCACGCGGATGCACCCGGGTGTCACGAGCTCCGCGCAACCCTCTCCGTAGCCTCCTTCGAGGGCTGGGCCTCGCCCAGCCGCGGTAGAGCGTCCTGCCCGGCCGCCACTATAGCGGCATGAGCTATATCGCTGCGACCGATTGGAACGAGGTCACAGCCATCGCCACGAGCTTACTGGCACTCGGCCTCATCCCCACGGCGATCGGTATATGGGTCACTTACAAAGCCGCGAAGGACGACCTGCACGCAACCCAGGACGCAGCTCAGAAGGCCGAGGCTGCTGCGCGAGAACAAATAGCCGCGTCGCACAGGCCATTGCTTATCGAGGTTGCGCCGGACGGCCCGATCGCGTGCGACCCGCTAATCATACACCCAGCCGGCGATGTTCCTCGCATCCACACGGAGTTTTCCGGCGGACACGTGGCCGACCTTGATCCCCGCCAGGTCTATGTGCATCTCGGCGGTCCGTGGGCGTCAGTGGTTGTTCCACTTCGTAATGTCGGTCGTGGTTTGGCCGTCATCGACCCCCAGGAGATTAGGGTGGTCGGCGAACGTCTCGGCGCGATGCACAGCTCGAAGGTCTCGCACGAACGGGTGCCGCCGAACGAGTCGACGCGCATTCTGTGCACGCCGCGGATGACCCCGGGGGCGGCGGATTATCCATGGGTCTGGGAGCTGTTCGTCCCCTATAAGGACTTCGCCGGGAGGCAGCTGACGGTTGCCGTGGTCCGCCTTATACAGGACTACCCCAAGGAAGACTGGCGCCTCTGGGACGTGAGGCAGAGCGCTCCGGAGGACGTCACCTTTCCCAAGGCTCCACAGCACATGAGTCGTTGAGGGCACAAGTACGTCCTCGTCCGCAACGCCGCGAGCAATGCTTCCGGTAGCCTCATCCTGGGTACGTGCAGCGAGCCTAAACGCGGTCGCGCCAATCGTGGGCGGGTTGCTCATTACTGGTTTCCTGGGATGGTTTCAGCGACGCCGTAAAACCAGGCAGGTTCGATCATCCCTTGCCAGCGAAATGATGCAGGTCGCATACGGCTTTTATACGACGCTCATAGAGTCGATCAGGCGTGTTGAACATGGGGAAGCGTCGGTCCCCGTTGGTCATCTCGCGAAGGCTTATGAGGCTTACAGAGTTGCTGCGCGTGTCATAGAGGCCAAGCTCACCATTTACTACAAGGATCAACACGCTAGATGGTTGTGGCACGGGACGATCGACATGCTGAATGTTCGTTACTATGAACATATGTTTGGGCCTGCGAGTAGTCGTCTGAATGCCATGCGTACGAGGCATGGTCAGCATCCCAGAGAGTCGGAGATACCCGTTCAGGCGCGCGCGATGTTTCTTACCGAGGATGAGCTCGGAGATCCGGAAAAGGTGCAGAAGCGATTTGAGGAGATGCTTGACGAGAGCATTGCGGCGGTACTGAAGGATCGGGTGTTGCCTTCCCCGCGCAGCCAGCAAACGGCTCGTGTAGAGCGGCTGCCGCGCATCCAGCGCTACTGAGAATGCGGCCAACGAGGGTAGAGTACATTCGCTCACTGTGAAGCGTCAGCAGGTGCCAGCGGGGCAGGGTCATGTTCGAGACGGACGATGTTTCTGACACTGGTGCTGCCAGGCGAATACGGGCGTCAACACCAAGCCACCGAGGTGGCCGCGTTGGACGACAAGCGAGCCTGTCGGCAGGCATGCGCCAGGCTCCCCTACGAGCACCGAACAGCAGCCGTCTGGCGAGGGCTCAACCTGCCGATGAGGCAGGATTGCGGATTCCGCTGACCTGTGAGACGTCGGTCGGGTGGCTCGGGCCACTCGTTCGGACAGTCGTGGTCGGGCCCGAGAACTGGGGGCTGTGTTTCGGCGGCCTCACAATTCATTGTGACTGTGTATGGCCTGCTCGGTTGGGGGTGTATGAGAAACCGAACAGCAACGGTCTCGGACGAGCTGCCGACCGAGGAACATATCTCGAGGCGACCGCCACGCGGAGACCCGGAGCTGATCAGCTTCAGACGACGGCGGCCAGCAAGGACGGCGGCTCTGAGGAACACGGGTGTGGTAGTCGGCCTTGTCGTGATCCTTATGGCGACGGTGTGGCTACCGCACCGAGGGTCACCCGGCGCTGATCGAACGGCGGCAACCCGCGCTCGTGCCAACCCGGTCGTCGTCGTCCATGCACGCGCAAAGGTCGCGCCCGCCAGCGTCAGCCATCCGCGTCGCGTTTTGCATCGGTACAGGTTGCAGGATCCAATCTCTGTTCCAGAGTACAGTCCGCCTGCGGCGAGTAACGCGCCACACGCGCCGGTCGAAACGGACAGCTCCACGGTCCCAACGCGACCCTCAGCGCCTGTCGTCACTCCGGCCCGACCGACGTCGGCTGAACTTAACCCGTTTGTCTATTTGGGGCGGTGATCACGTCTGTGGGACACATTGACATGCTCCTGTCGGAGCGTTATTGGCAGCGCGAGCTTGCCGGGCGCGCTCTCAGCGAACGCCTGCGACGGTGGCGCGAGCTTGAGCCGGCGCTGTGGCCGTTCACACGGCCCGCCTCGCTGGTCCGCTATCTCGGCCCGTTTACGCCGGCCGAGCGCAAGGACGCGGTGCTGTGCGCGCTTTTGCGGTGCGCACGCCAAGACCCCGTGGCCGCGCGGCTGGTGTTAATGCTGCTGGTCCCGGCGCTGAAGCGACGGGTCGGTCGGCTGCTGATCGACGCGGCTGAGCGCGAGGACCTTTGGTCGGCGGTGCTCGACCGTATCTGGCAGCGCATCCGCAGCTACCCGGTCGGGCGTCTACCCCGCCACGTCGCGGCGAACCTTGTGCTCAGCGCAGTGCGTGATGAGCTGGAAGCGCGCGAGCGCGAGCGCAAGCTCGCCCGGCACGTACGTGGTGAACCATCGCCGGAGCTGCCCGATCGGGAGCGTGAGGAGAGCAACATCGACGCGCTGCTTGAGGGAGCGGTTCGGGCCAGCGCGATCACCGAAGCAGAGGCCGAGCTGATCGCGCGGACGCGAATCGACGGCGAGCTGCTTGGTCCCGTCGCAGCAGCGCGCGGGGTTCGCCTGAACACGCTGGTGCAATCTCGTGTGCGGGCTGAGCGGCGACTGCTCATGTATTTGCGCGGTCGCGTGTCACCTGGAGGGGGGCGATCCCGCCTGTCTGTAGTGCTCGGGTCGTCGGGCGAGGGTCCAACGGGCCTGTCTGGCGAGAAGACCGATCGACACCCCAGAAGGAGGTGAATACCGGGTCCGTTCCCGCGCCGGACCCGAGCAACCTATGACGCGTAAGCTCGGCCTCGCGGTCGTCCTGGTGCTGGTGGCGGTGTTGCTCGTGCCGCAGGCGGCGGATGCCGCGACGAGCCTGAACCAGGTCATAGAAAACCTGCGGAACTGGCTGATCGGGCTACTGGTGGCGCTCGCCACACTGCTGTTGACGGTGGGCGGCATTCGCTATCTGCTCGCAGCGGGCGACCCTGGCGCGCTTGAGAAGGCGAAGGGCACGATCAAGGCCGCGATAGCCGGGTACGCGCTCGCGGCGCTCGCGCCCGTGCTGGTCACAGTCATCCAGCACATCGTCGGGTGACCGCCGGGCGACTCACAGCCCTCGGCCTGATTCTGCTCGCGCTCATTCCAGCGGCTTGTGACGCTGTGCCGGCAAGCGCCGCGGCAGCGACTCGCGCCCCGGCTGCCTCGCCGCCGCTGTCCTCACCCGCGGCGTCTGAAAGCGGAGGCATCGAAGTTGGTCCGACGCTGCCCACGCCGGCGCCGTCCGCGAAGGGCCGCGAAGTACGAGCTGGGAAGGCGTCTCATCCTGGTTTCTTTGACATTCCGGGCCAGATCGAGAACGCGATCAATGAATGGTTCGCTGGCTTGGTGAAGGATGCGCTGGACCCGGCGATGGTGCTAGTCGGGCGCACGCTGCTGTCGACGCCGCAGATCGCCGGAGAGGCGCAGGTCCGCTCCTACTGGCAGCTTTCGCTCGGGGTCGCCGACTCGCTGCTGGTGCTCGTCGTGGTCGCGGCCGGCGCGATCGTGATGAGCCACGAGACGCTTCAGTCAAGCTATGCGCTGAAGGATATCCTCCCCCGGCTTGTCGTGGCGGGCGTCGCGGTGAATGCGAGCCTCGCCCTCTGCGGCCAATTGGTGAACATCGCCAACGTCCTCTCCACGGGACTGCTCGGCAACGGTGTGGAACCCGAGCAGGCCGGGCACACGCTTGAGCTGCTCGTCTTGAACGCGATCGCCGGCGGCGGGATATTCCTGATCCTGCTCGGGCTCGCGTGCGCTGTGCTCGCCGTCGCGCTTTTGATCGTCTATTTGGTCCGGGCGTCACTGATCGTGCTGCTGGTCTGCGCCGCGCCGCTGTGTTTGCTCGGGCATGGCCTCCCGCAGACCGAAGGGCTCGCGCGGCTGTGGTGGCGCGCGATGTTCGCCGCGCTCGGCGTGCAGGTCGCCCAGGCGCTCACGCTCGCCGCGGCCGTGCATGTGTTCTTCGCCTCGGGCAGCAGCGTTCTTGGTGTCGGGAGCGGCGGGAGCCTGGTCGGGCTGCTGCTCGTGCTGTGCCTCTTTTACATTCTGCTGCGCATCCCGTTCTGGGCGAAGGAAATGGTCCTCTCGGGCCACCGCTCGAACGCCGTGCGGATGGCAAAGACGTATGTGACCTATCGGATCGTTCGGGGCGCGTTCGGGGGTGTGCTGTGAGCGAGGGGGGACGTGTCCGGTTGCCGGCCGACGTGGAGATGGAGGACCGTCTCGCGTGGGGGCTCACCGCGCGCCAGCTCGTGATCCTCGCCGTGACCGCGATCGTGTGCTACGCCGGGTTCGCGGCGGCTGCCTCGGTACTGCCTTTGCCCGTGGCGGTCGCGCTCGCCGCGCCGCTCGCGCTCGCGGGGGTTGCGCTGGCGTTGGGACGCCTCGACGGGCTCACGGGCGATCGCATCGCGCTCGCCGCCACACAGCACCTCACACAATCCCCGCGGCGCGTCGCCGCGCCCGAAGGCCTGTCCGCGAGGCTGGCGGGGGCGCCGCCCGCGCCTGGCGTCTCGCTGCTGCGGGTACCGGTCAGCGCGATCCTCGCGAGCGGCGTCGTGGAGTTGGCAGACGGCACAAGTGTCCTTTTGCTCGCGGCGAGCGCGACGAGCTGGGCGCTTCGCAACAGTGAGGAGCAGGCGGCGCTGTCCGAGGCCTACGGCAAGTGGCTGAACAGCCTCACCGAGCCGGCCGCGATCACCGTGCGCTCGCAGCCCGTCGACCTCGCCGGGCGCGCGAGCGCGATCGAGCTCGCGGCCAACGGACTCCCGCACCCCGCGCTGCGCCATTGCGCTCACACCTACGCGCAGTTCCTGGACAAGCTCGCGAGCGAAGGCGAAGGCCTGCGCCGCCGTCACATCCTGCTCGTGCTGAGCACCCGCAGCCGCGAGCGCAAGACCGCCAAAGCAGAGCTCGAGCGCCGCGCGAGCGAGACGACCGGCCTGTTGCACGCCGCCGGGGTGGAGCTTCACACCCTCGACGGCAGGCGGGCCGCCGCCTTGCTGTTCGACGCGCTGGAGCCACCGGGGCCGCCCGCCGGCTCGCAGTTGGACGGGGTGATCCACCGATGCTGAGCACACCACGCGCGCGCGCATATGGAAGGGCGGGTCGCTCGCCCAGAGCGTCGTCGCTATCGGCGCCGAGCGCGGTGCAGGTCGAGCGCGACTGTCTGCGTACCGGGAGCGTGTGGCATCGCAGTCTCGCGGTGATCGGCTACCCGCGCGAGGTCAACCAGGGATGGCTCGCGCCGCTGCTACACGCGGCGGGCGAGCTTGACCTGACGCTGCACATCGGGCCGATCCCGCCCGCGCTTGCAGCCGATCGGCTGCGCCGCCAGCGCGCCCGGCTTGAGTCCAGCCGCCGCATCGACGCCGACCGAGGACGCCTGACCGATCCGACGCTTTCCGCTGCGGCCGAGGACGCCGACGAGCTGGCAAGCGCGCTCGCCCGCGGAGAGAGTCGCCTGTTTCGCTCCGCGCTTTATTTGTCGATCACCGCGCCGAGTCAGGAGGAGTTGCAGGAGCGCACCGAACGCGCCAGGGCGCTGTGCGCCTCGATGCTGCTGCACGTCGTACCCGCCACATTCCGCGCATGGGACGGGTGGCTCTCCACCTTGCCGCTCGGCAGCGATCGTCTGCGGCTCCGGCGCACGTTCGATACGCCCGCACTCGCCGCCGGATTCCCGTTCGCGTCCGCCGATCCGCCTTTGGAGGACGGCGTGCTGTACGGGCTCACCGACAGCGGCGCGCCGGTGCTCGTGGACCGCTTCGCACGGACCAACTTCAACAGTGTCGTGCTGGCATATAGCGGCGCGGGAAAGAGCTACGCCGCGAAGCTCGAAGCGCTGCGGCTGCTCTACCGCGCCGTGCAGGTCTTCATCCTCGACCCAGAGGACGAGTACCACTCCCTCTGCGCAGCAGTCGGCGGCGCGTACCTGCCCGTCACCGGGCCGAACGCTGTCGCGCTCAACCCGCTCGATCTTCCCGCGACGATCGAGGGATCGCGGGCGCTCGATGAGCGGATTCTGTTTCTCGCGGACCTGATCGAACTGCTCGCCGGAGGCCTCGGTGGCGGCGAGCTGGCGGTGCTCGACCGCAGCGCCCGCGCCGCCTACCAAGCCGCCGGGATCACGGCCGACCCAGCGACGCACAGCCGGCCCGCGCCGCTGCTGGCCGATCTCGTGCGCGCCCTGGAAGCTGAGAGCGAAACCGGCAAGCGACTCGCCGAGCGCCTATCGCCGTATGCGACTGGCTCGCACTCCTCGCTCTTTGACCGGCCGACATCGGTGCAGCCCGACAGTCACCTTGTCTGCTTCTCGCTGCGCGGGCTGCCGGAGCGGATGCGCGCCCCCGCGCTGATGCTGACGCTCGACGCGATCTGGCGCTCGCTTGAGGGTCCGCTGCGCCGCCGCGTCGTGCTGGTCGATGAGGCGTGGGATTTGATGCGCGAGACGCCGAGCGCGACGCGCGAGGCACCCGGCGCTCGGTTCCTGTTCCGGCTCGCCAAGAAGGCACGCAAGCGCTGGACCGGCCTCACGACGATCACCCAGGACCCCGGCGACCTCTTGGACTCGCCGCTCGGGCAGGCGGTAGTGAACAACGCCTCCCAACATTTGCTGCTGCACCAGTCGCCGCAGGCGATCGACCGTGTTGGGCAGGCGTTCGCGCTGAGTGCTGGGGAGCGCTCCTACCTGTTGACCTGTCCCACAGGTAACGGGCTGCTGCTCACTGGGGAGCAGCGCATCCCGCTCGCGGTGAAGGCGAGCCCCGCCGAGCACGAGCTCGTCACCAGCGACCCCGCCGAGCTCGCGCAGGCCGCCTCGTGAAGCGCGCCGCCTTCAGCTCATGCGGGCTGCTGGTGCTGCTGCCCGTCCTATTCATCGGCGCCGCCGCGGGTGTTCTCGGCGGTGGCACGGGAATCAGTCTCGGCGAGCCGGCAGCTGGCCTCGAACAGGTCGCGGGGATTCCACCGGAATACCTGCGGCTGTTTCAGGCCGCCGGCGTGCGCTACGGCATCCCGTGGGAGGTCTTGGCCGGGGTCGGGAAGGTGGAGTGCGACGACGGCCAGGACCCCGATCCATCCTGCACACAGGAGGGCGCGGTCAACTATGCGGGCGCCGGCGGGCCGATGCAGTTTCTCGCCTCGACCTGGGCGGCCTACGGCGTCAGTGTCACCGGCGGGCCGCCCGACCGTTGGAACCCGGCCGATGCGATCTTCACCGCCGCACGGTATCTGAAGGCCAACGGCGCCCCGCAGGAACTACAGCGCGCGATCTTCGCGTACAACCACTCCCAGGAATACGTCGAAGACGTCCTGCGCTGGGCGGCCACCTACGAACAGCAGGCCACACCCCCCGCGCCGGCGCCGAGCGGCGCGGCCGGCGCGGCGCTGACGTTCGCGCTGAGCCAGCTCGGCGTGCCATACGTGTGGGGCAGCGAGAGCCCATCCGGCTATGACTGCTCCGGTCTGGTGCAAGCCTCCTACCGTGCGGCGGGAATCAGCCTGCCCCGCACCGCGCGGGAACAGTACGACGTGACCCCGCACCTGCCCGCCAGCGCCCAGCTAGCGCCCGGCGACCTCGTTTTCTTCGGACAGAGCCCCGGCGACGTTACGCACGTCGGGATCGTCGTGCGTTCCGGGGAGATGGTCGACGCGCCCCACACCGGGACCCTCGTGCGCACCGAGCCATTCCCCACCAGCGTCGGCGCGGCTTGGGGTGAAGACATCTATCTGGGCGCGACACGTCCCGCCGCAAGCGAAGGCGGCGCACGATGAGCCACCCCTCCCACCCGTCAGTGGCGCATCCCAACCGTGCGCTTGAACGCATCCTGCTCGAACCAAACCGGCCAGCACACGAGGGCCTCGCGTTCGCGCGTCACGCGCTCGTAACCGTCGAGTACCTCGCGCTGCTCGCCGGAGCGCTCGCGCTGACCGCGACCGTCTGTGTGCTGCTGCTCCGCACGGTGCAACGCAACCTGCTGGCGCGCGAGGCGCGACTTGCGCGGATCGGCGTGCCCCCGGAAGTACAGGAAACCGGCGGTCAGCTGCTGTGGTCGGCGCTACACGACCTGCTGCGCCCCCGCCTAGCTCGGCTGCTTATCGGCCAGCCGCATCTCTCATGGGAGATCGCCGCGAGCGAGACGGGCACGATCTTCCGCCTGTGGGTGCCGAAGGTGATCCCGCCCGGCCTGATCGAGCGCGCCGTCAGCGCAGCATGGCCCGGCGCGAGCACAAGCACCGAACCCGTTACGGCAGATGAACCAGACAGCTCCTACCCCCCGCGCGGGATGGTGCGCCTCACTTCCGAGCTTGCGCTTTCCGGGCCAGACTGGTTCTCACTCGACGCGTCGTTGAATCCCGATCCGCTGCCGTTGATCCTCGGCCAGCTATCGGGACTCACCGACTCAGAGCGCGCGCTGATCCAGGTCATCGCTCGGCCCGCGACCAGCCGCGAACAACACCGGCTGCGCAACGCCGCCAGACGCATACGCAAAGGCGAGCCAACCAGCCGCGTGCTGCGGCTCATGCAGGCGCTCCGCACGCAGCCCCCGGCGCCGCCGCCGCGGCTTGACCCGACGATCACCCCGGACGTGCGGGAGGCGATGAGCAAGAGCGGCGGGTCGCTGTACCGCTGCATCATCCGCGTCACCGTCGCGGCCGGCTCGCGCCGGGAGGCGCGTGGGCGCATCAATGCCCTTCTGGGCGCGTTCGCCCCTTACAACGGCACAAGAGTATTCCTGCGTCGCCGCCGCGCCCCACACGCGCTGCTGAGGCTCCGTCAACGGCGGCTGGGGCGCCGCGCGTTCCTGCTCGGCGTGGACGAGCTGGCAGCGCTCGCGCACCTGCCCGCCCAGGAGGCGATCCCCGGCGTAGTGATGGCCGGCGCGCGCGAGGTCGCGCCCCCGCCGGGACTGTCGAGTGAAGGCAAGCCGCTCGGACGAAGCTCCCGCGGCCAGCAGGTGCATCTCGCAGTCGAGGATGCGCGCCGGCACATTCACGTCCTCGGACCGACCGGCGTCGGTAAGTCCACGCTGATCGCGCGACTCGCGCTCGCGGACTTCGACGCCGGCCGCGGCGCAGTCGTGATCGACCCGAAGGGCGACCTCGTAGAGGACCTGCTCGCCCGCATCCCCGCCGGGCGCGAGCACGACGTAGACCTGCTCGACCCGCTGGACGACGCGCCGCCCGGCCTGAACGTGCTCGACAGCCCCGACCGCGACCTCGGCACAGACCAGCTCGTCAGCATCTTCCGACGCGTATTCGACCGCTTCTGGGGCCCAAGGACCGACGACATCCTCAGGGCCGCGGTGCTGACGCTCAGCACCGCCTCGCCCACCAGCACGCTCGCCGACGTGCCGCGACTGTTGACCGACCGCGCGTGGCAGGCAAAGCTCGCCGCCCAGATAAAAGACCCCGTGCTCGGCCCGTTCTGGGAGTGGTACAGCGAGCTATCCGACCCGCTGCGCGCGCAGGCGTCCGGGCCGCTGTTGAACAAGCTGCGCGCGTTCCTGCTGCGCCGCCCCGTCCGCGCGATCGTCGGGCAGCCGACCACGACGCTCGACGTTCCCCGCGCGCTCGACAACGGCCGGCTCCTCTTGGCGAAGCTCCCGAAGGGGACGCTCGGCGAGGACACAAGCCGGCTACTCGGCTCGTTCCTGTTTGCGCGGGTGTGGCAGGCGGCGCTCGCACGCGCGGGCATGCCGCCCGAGCAGCGCCGTGACGCCTCTTGTTATGTCGATGAGGTCCACAACTACCTGAACCTCCCCACACCGTTCGAGGACGTTCTCGCCGAGGCCCGCTCCTACCGGCTCTCGCTGTGCCTCGCCCACCAGCACCTTGCGCAGCTACCCCGCGACCTCCGCGAGGCGATCGGCGCGAACGCCCGCTCCAAGGTCTACTTCCAGCTCTCCCGCGACGACGCCAGCGCACTCGAGCGCGAAGTGCGCCCCGAGCTCTCCGCGCACGACCTCGCACACCTGCCCGTGTACACCGCCGCCGCGCGTCTCTGCCACGAAGGGCAGCCCGGCCCCGCGTTCACCCTCACGACCGAGAATCTTGCGCCGCCGGTCCCGGAGCGGGCACACGCGGTCAGGGCCTCGGCGCGCCGCCGCTATGGCACGAGCCGCGAGCAGATCGAGGCGCAGCTGGCCGCCAGCCAGCGCACACCCGCCGTCACGCCCGAGACACAACGCGAGGCAAGGCCTCGAATCCCGGCCGCCGGTCCGCCCTCCGATCCGTCCTCCAATCGGCCCTCCGATCCGTCCTCCAATTAAGACCGGAGGCCCCACAGCGCATGAGCATCCCCGCTAATAAACCCGATCCGCCTCGCGCAAGCCTGCCCGATAAGGGGGAGGTCAAACACAGATGAGTGAGAAAGCGAACCGCCGGCCCAGCCGACTGAACGAGCAGCATGTCGTGAAGCTGGCTGCGCATCTCACCGACCGTGATCGGCACATCGCCCTGGACTGCTACGAGCACCATGTCCTGCGCACGGACCAGCTAACGCGCCTGCACTTCACGGGACTGCGAACCGCCAACGAGCGCCTGCGACTGCTGTACGAGCTGCGCGTGCTCGACCGCTTTCGCCCCCGCGTAGGGCGAGGGAAGGGGAGTCTCCCCCACCACTGGGTACTCGATGAAGCCGGCGCGCTCATCGTCGCCGACCACAAGGGCCTCGACCGCGGCCAACTGCACTACACACACGAAGATGCCATGCGGATCGCCGCGAGCCGCAACCTCGACCACCACATCGAAGCGAACGAGTTCTTCACCCGCCTCGCCGTTGACGCCAACCGTGCCGGCGGCGCTCTCTCCGAGTGGTACGGCGTGCGCACCCTCGCGCACATGCTCGCCGGCATCGTCGTCCCCGACGGCTACGGCGTGCTCACCATGCCAAACCGTCCGCCACTTCACCTGCTGCTCGAGCTTGACCGCGGCACCGAGCCGTCAAGAGTCCTGCGCGAGAAGGCCAAGGCATACGCCGACATCCTTCCCCACAGCAGCCTTGCCAAACACCATCCGCTTGTCATTTTCGCCGTGCCGAGCGTCCGCCGCGCCCAAACCGCAACCGACGCAACCGCTGACACATACGCGCCGATCGCCGTCACCATATGGAACGCCGCCACCACGCGCTCCGCGCTCGCAATCGTCACCAGCGCATCACCACAAAATGAGCTTGCCTAATGCCATGAGTCTTCTCGCCAGCACTCATAGCCAATGGATACACCACACCGCAAGACCGCCGACCTGCCGTTGGCCGTATGGCCGTGCGCACAGAAGACAAGCCAGTGGCAGCGACACGGACGCTACCTGCCAGAGTCAAACCGCCACCCCGCCAAGATGCTCCCGGCGCTCGCGCGCCGGGCGATCGGAACCTACAGCGACCCTGGCGACCTCGTTGTCGATCCCATGTGCGGGATCGGCACTACGCTCGTCGAGGCCGCCCAGCTCGGGCGCCGCGCGATCGGCGTTGAGCTTGAGGGGCGCTGGGCCAAGCTCGCCCTCGCCAACCTCGACCACGTACAGGGCGACGGCCAAGCGCGCTCGCGCGCGAAGGTCATCGAAGGCGACGCACGCCAACTCCCGCGACTGCTCAGCACCCGCGGCCGACGCCTACTGGACAGTGAGCGTGGTGGGAAGGTCGCCCGCATCGCCAGCGGCGCCGTCGACCTGATCCTCACATCGCCCCCGTATGCGTGTGAGATCGCCGACGTCTCCACCGAGAATCTTGTGAGCGGGCACGGCCCGCTGCGCAGGGTCGATACCACCAACTACAGCGCCGACCGGCGCAACCTCGGGCATGCGCGCGGCAGCGCCTACCTGGACGCGATGGCCGAGATTTACGCGGCATGCGCCGCCGTGCTTAAGCCCGGCGGGTTCCTCGTGTGCGTCACCAAGGACCTGCGCGCCGACGGCGCGCTGCGCAACCTCTCCGGCGAGACGATCGCGCTCTGCGAGGACATCGGACTGCTCTACTGGCAGCGCGTCATTGGCCTGCTGGCGACGATCCGAGACGGCGAGCTGGTGATGCGCCCGTCGTTCTGGCAGATGCTCTACACGCGCCGCCGCCGCGCCCTCGGCGACAGGACGCACGTCGTCGCGCACGAGGACGTGCTCGTGCTGCGCAAGCCGCCCGCACGGGCAGCCACGGCCGCCCGCACGGCGCCCGTCCGCAGGGGGGCCTGAGCGATGGCCGCGACACGCGCGGCAGCCCGCAGGGCCGCCGAAACGTGCCGTCGGTCCTGCGCTCCCGGCGCCCGACCGGACGCGCCTGTCAGGACCTTGAGATCGGCGCTCAGCTCTGCTCTGATCGAAGGCAGCGATGCTCAGCCAACCGGACACGCCGAGCACGACGGCCATGCCGATCGCAGGAGGCGCATGGCGTGAGTGCGGCCGGCGCCGAACTGACGACTCTTGTCATCAATGCCACACGCGGCGACGCTCGCCTCGCCGCCGACCTTGCCGCCGTTCTATGTCCGCACCTTCAGATGGAGCAGCCGGCGGGCGGCTGGATGACCAGCCGCGAGGCCGCCGCCTATCTCGGGCTCACGCTTCCCGCACTGCACCGGCTCACGGCCGCTCGCGCGCTCCCCTTCCAGCAGGATGCACCCGGCGGAAAGTGCTGGTTCCACCGAGCCGATCTAGACGCCTGGCGGCGGCGTGGCGGCGCGCGTTCCCGTCGCGCGCAAGCCGCTTGAGATGCTGCGATCTGCACGCAGGCAGAGACAACGAAAGCGCCCCCGCGCGACGGCAATCGCCGGGGGCATGGCCCAGGAGGTATCAGCTCCATGAGCGAGACGAACGCTACCGCTCGGCGTGAGCGCGTCGAGCGCAACATCTACCGCAGGCGGGACGCCAGCGGGCACATAGTCCACGAGGTCGGCTACCGGGACTCCGCTGGCCGGCAGCGCTGGCGCACCGTCGAGGGTGGGATCACGGCGGCCCGTGCCGAGCGCGACGACGTGCTCGGGCGCAAGGGGCGCGGCGAGCGCGTCCAGCCGAATCCGCGCCTGCGATTCGGCGAGGCCGCCGACGCATGGCTCGCCAGGCAGGTCGCCGAGCTGCGACCCACCACGCAGGCGATCTACACCAACGCCGTCGAGACGCATCTTCGGGAGCGCTGGGGGCACCGGCGGCTCGACGCGATCACCGTCGAGGACGTGGCCGACCTCGTGCGCGAGCTTCGGCGAGCCGGCAAGGCCGAGTGGACGATCGCCGGCGTCGTCAAGGCGGCGAACCGCACCTTCAAGTTCGCCAGGCGCCGCATGAACTGGCACGGCCAGAACCCCGTGGTCGAGCTGGAAAAGGGCGAGCGCCCAAAGGTGTCCGCTGCCGCCCGACGACCGATCTTCATGGGCGACCAGCTCGCGCAGACGCTCGCCGCTGCCCGTGAGCCCTACAAGACGCTGTTCGCCGTCGGGTCCGTGACGGGCGCGCGCCTGAGCGAGTGCCTGGGCCTCGTGTGGGCCGACGTGCAGCTTGACGACCTCGATGCAGCGGCGATCCGCTTCGAGTACCAGGCCGACCGTCAGGGCCGCCGGCAGCCGCTCAAGACGGACGAGTCACGGCGCGCCGTGGAGATTCCGCGGCAACTCGCGATCATGCTCGTGGCGCACAAGCTGAGGAGCGATGACACGAGCGCGACCGCGTTCGTGTTCGCGACGCGTTCGGGAGCAGCGATCCAGCAGCGCGACGTTACGACCGCCCTGCGATGGGCGCAGAAACAAGCCACCGACGACCGTGGACGGCCGACGTTTCCCGTCCTGCATCAGCGCGACGAGCACGGGCGCCGGCTACCCGTGCCGCGTGGCACGGTGCCGAGCTTCCACAGCTTTCGACACACGGCGGCGAGCGAGGCGATCGCCGCTGGCGAGTCCGCCGAGGAGGTCTCCTGGCAGCTCGGGCATAAGACCAGTCTCATCACGCGAGCGGTCTACGTCCAGGAGATCAAGAGCGCCGAGCGCACCGCGCGCCGCCGCGCGCGAATGGAGGCGCGCTATGGAAGCCTCCTGGTAGCGGCGAGCCGCAACAGAGCGCAGCAGACGCCCGATCGCTCGATGGCCGAAGTGCTGGATTTGCCGGGTGAACGCGCGAAAGCGCAGTAGACGATGACAGGAGGAAGGAAGGCAAGGACGAGTGGACCAAGGGTGAATGCTCGCATAGGGGCGCACGCGGGGCATCGCTGGCTGCGCGAGGCGTGGCGTCGGCGTTCAAGCCACAACTGAGGCCGCCAAGGCGCCGGAGGCGCCGTGGCGGCCTCAGTTGCCTCTAGACATAACTGCCGTCGGCGTACGCCTCGGCTGCCTCGCGAACCCGCTCGTAGTGCCCTTCGGCAATGAGCTCCAGCGGGCGAACCCCGTGCAGGTAGCGGTTCCGCGCTCGCAACCAGCGTGCGAACTGCTCACCTGGCAAGGTCGAGCCAAGGATCATCACCAGGTCGCGTAGATCGTCGATGATGCGCGTATAGCGCCGCTGGATGTTGATCGAATCACGACTCGCAAGCCAGCGCCGCACCGAACGTTCATCGGCTCCGGTCATGCGAGCGATCTCACGCTGGGTGAGCATGTGCTTGTCGAGCAAGTAGCGCACGACCGTCGCGGCTGGCGCAACCTCACTGATCCCAGCGTCTGTAGTCGGTCTGCGCGGACGAGCCGCGCGAAGTTGGGCAGTAGTGGTGGGCATAACTCACCCCTTCTCGAACGCGCATGTCCTTTGCGCGTGCCGGTCGCGCCTCTCTACTGGCGACAGCCCGCAACGATCCGATCGCGAGCAACTGAGCCTCGTGAGGCATTTCGAGGCTCCCCGTGTCGCCGTACGGCTACAACCGATGACTCAGCTGCGGCCACCCGATTTCGCATTTTCTCATGGTCTTCCTTCCGGTTCGGTTAGGGTAACGCCCTGGATGATAGCCGAAAGGACGGCCGCTTTGGAGTCCCTCTAAACGACCGCTACAATGTCCTCAGCAATTGTCCCTACGACCGCTCACCCACGAAGGGAGCGCAATGTCGACACTGAGCAACCAGGATCTGGCCGAAGCAAAAGCGCTCCCCCCGCGCGCGCTCAATGAGGAAGCGTTCCACCAGGGACCGCCGGAAATCGACCCTCTCGAACGACCCCCGGCCGGGCATTTTGAAGGCCGCTACCACACGATGGCGGAACGACCGCCGCTTTACTGCTCGACGGGCTCCGAAATGGCCGCGATGATGGAGCAGGTTCGTCACACGGACCTGGAAAACCTGTCGAGCAGCCCCCTTCCAGTACGCCGCCTTACGGCGTTTCGCGTGCGCAACCTTCGGGTGGTTGACTACGACAACGATCTGGCGCTCGAAATCTGCAGCCTCGTCCGTGCCCAGCTCCTCGAAGACGACTGGACCATAACGCAGCAACTCGCAGGGCTCGCGCGTGGGCGTGGCGATGTTCATGGGCTTGTTGGTCCCTCGGCTGGCCACCCCGAAGCCAAGACGATCGTGATCTTTCACGAGGCGATCGCTGGCCACGTCGAGGTCTTAAGCGAACGGACGGTGCAGCTCCAGCTCGTCGAAACGCCAGCGACCCGCGGGACGGGGGCCTAGCGGAGAGAGAACGGATGAGGCCCGCTTGGAAGTATCCTGGAAGCGGCAGACCGCAGCAGAGCGCGAGCAGACGCCCGATCGCTCGATGGCCGAAGTGCTGGATTTGCCGGTGAAGGCGCCAAAGAGCAGTAGACGATGACAGGCCGAAAGCGCTTCGACCGCATAATGACAGTCTGACGCCGGCCGGTCGGGACGAGCCCCGGCACACTCACGGAGCATCGGTTTTCGCTATGCGTATCCCCAAGTTCACTGAGGATCAGATTCGCCTGCTGGAGACTGTCTACGCCGGATTCGTCGAGGCGGGCGAGTGGCCGACCACTGCGTATGTCGACTGGAAGCTCGACAGCGAGCACGGCTTGGACATTGACGTGGTGCTCGCCACAATGCCAATGGGCACCGTGGTCGCCTCCGGCGGCTACGGCGAACACTCGACGATCACTCCAACCATCGCGGCACTTCAAAGTGTTGAGGACGCGAGCGTGGACCTAGAGCGAATGGTCGACCTGATCAGGTTTGCAGCCGATCGCGAGCGTGCGACGCAACCCGGGCCACGGGATCCGAGCCGAGTCGAGGTCGTCAGCAGCGAGGCACGCAGCATCTTCCGGGATGAACCGACGGCGGCCGATTTGGTGCGACTCCTGAGCCTGATGCGTCTTGACGCGACGAACAGCGGCTCCAGCGGACCAGGCACCGACGGTAACTGGACGATCTATTTTGACCGCGGGGTCCGGCCGTTTCGCGGCGTCCAGAACATCGACGAGTATCTCGCGCTCAGGCCAGACTCGCCACAGCTCGTGTGGGCGGCACCACCCCCTGCTGAACCTTATGTCTTCGTCCTAATGCCTTTCGACACCGATTGGTCGATCAACGTAAAGTCAATTATCGGCCAAGTCTGCGATCGGCTCGCTGAGCAGTTCCACGGCCTGCACTGGGAGCGCGCCGACGACATCACCGAGCCCGGGCGAATCACTGACCAGATTATCTCGGCGATCGAGCGTGCAGATATCGTGATCGCGGATATCACGGACGCGAACCCGAACGTCCTCTTTGAGCTCGGCTACGCGGATGCCCTCAAGAAGCGGATCATCGTTCTGAATCAGCGAGTCGAGGATACACCCTTCGATATCAAGGACTGGCGGCAGATCATCTACTCGGCTAGCAGTTTTCCTTCGCTCGCCGCATCGCTCGCTAACTTCCTCGCTGGGGCACTACTGGTCGAGGGATTCGATTCAACGCGGTAGTTTGAGCGGACTCTCTGGAAGACGCATTGATGCCCGCGTTCAGAGCAGACGGTTGAGCGTCGGAACGAGTTCATCGAGCGTCGCGATGACCTTCGTGCCGAGACGATTCGGTAGGCGCGCGGCGTTCGCAAGGCTGCACGCATGTCTGTCGGTCACTACTACATCGCAGTAGGGAATCGCGACGCTCAGCGCGTCGAAGTCGAAGATGTCGTTCGGCCGCCACTGGCCCTCTGGGTTGCGGTGGGCTGCAGTGAGGAGCGATATCCACGCATCGCCGCTTGGCATCGAGTCGGTGAGTCGACGGGCTCCGTCAATGTCGTCGATCAGCTCTGCAAGGTCCAGCCCACGAGCTACGACGGCCTCCTTGAGGACGTCGACGAGCTCGAGCGCCAGGTAGCGGGCTGAGACTACATCGCGCAGGCGATCCCGGTACTCCGGCTCGGCGACGAGCCGTTGTAACAGTTCCCGCTCGCTTCGGGCACGGTCCTCGGCCATCCCGCGAGCGACGGTGGGGTCCCACCCGCGCGCACACATCTCCGCCACCTCCTTCTCGCCCGTCGGCCCTCGCAATACGGCGCGCGTGAGCTGGAGGTCTGCATCGCGCGACCATGCGTCAAACGCACCCGGGCCGCCAGGCCACTCCTGCCGCACCCGTGCGGTGACGTCGCCCTCGTCCTCGGAGTGCACCGTTAGGCCACCACGTCTGCCCAACGCGTGGAGGACGCCCCAGCCGAGGAGGGGGGCTTCCGAGAAGCGATATGACGTGCCGAGGAGGTGTGCGAGGGCGGCGTCCAACTCGACCTGGGCGATGCTCGACCGTGGGAGGACGCACACAAAACCACTCAACTCCTCCATGAGCCTCGCCAGGTTCGACCGCTGGGCGGCGTCGCGATTGCCCTCGATCTCCATGTAGTGAACCGAAGCAAGCGGGATCACCACACGCCCGGCTGACTGCCGCAGTGCGTCGAGCGCCTTCTGATAGCGCTTGCCGTTGGCATGTCCCGTAGCGGCTTGCGCCAGGTAGATCCACTGGTTCATGTCGAGATACACGAGCGGCACGTTGCCCTTGGATCTCAGCAGCGACGGTGGCCACACGTATTGCGTCGGCGGGCGGTCGAGGCCCGGCCGCATAGGTCGGCGGGATGCGAGTGGGGGCATAGCCATCAGAGTAGGTCGTGCCGCGCCTGCGGCCGCTGCGGCTACCCGTCACCACGCGCGGCAGTTCAGACGCCGGTCGAGAAGAGCATCGACGTGCAACTCGCGCTCGCGGTGGCAGAGATGATCCTCACCGACACGGCCGACATGGCAATCCTCTTCACGCGCACGACACCGACCTGGTCCCGGCGGTCCAGATGGCCGCCCGCCTGAAGGGAGCACGCCGGATCGAGACGGCCTCGTGGACCAGCCCCAGCTTCGCTCAACGTCTACGCGAAGTGCCGGGAGTCCACCATTCACCGCATCAGCGTCAGGGTGTTCGAGCTGGTCGAGACGCCGACCAGCTACGCACACCGCTCGACCTGAGACGGCGAGGCTCCTGAGCCCGTGCGAGAAGTATTCGTGAGCCTCGTACGGACCATAATGCTCGGCGAGGACTTCAAGCCGCCCGAGCCCGACGCGACCTGGGCTGGCACGAGGTCTAGGTCCAGAAGATCAAGCGCGCGAATGGAGGCGCGCTATGGAAGCATTATGGAAGCGGCAGACCGCAGCAGAGCGCAGCAGACGCCCGATCGCTCAAACGGCCGAAGTGCTCGATTTGCGGGGCAAACGCGCCAAAGCGCAGTAGACGACGACAGGCCAGAGGCGCTAAGCGAGTATGGGGGTCAAACTCCATCGCGGGTTCGAATCCCGCCCTCTCCGTACGGCCCTGTGCTATCCGAGGTCGAGCACCAGCAGCAGAGCGTCCTCGACTGCCCGCAGCTCGTCCCGGGCGAGGTGTCCAACGCGCCGGCCGAGCGCCCGGGCGTCAACTGCGCCGACCATCTCGCAGAGAACCTGCGTTGGCTGTCGGGCGACCGTGATCTCCGGGTGAAAGCTCGCTGGAAACGCCGAGCGCGATGTCGGGCACACGACGACGGTAGAAAGAGCGAGCAGATCGTCGGCTTGGACGATCACCGCGTAGCGGCGCCTCTCCTGAACGTGGCCGCGCTTGCCGGGCAACTTGATCGGGTGGACATCACCACGGACCACGCAGTTGCTCCATCAGGCCGGCGACCTCGCGTGCTTCTTGAACGTAGCTCTCGTTCTGCATGAGGCGCCTCGCCTCGTCCGCCAGCCCGCCGCGCCGGCGGTCGCGCTCCGCAGTCTCGGCGATCGCCTGCCGTGCCGCCTCGGCGCGGCTCAGCCCACGCCGCCTTGCGATCTCGTCGAGCGCGGTCAACCCATCGCGGCCAAGTCGCAAGGAGAGCGGATGCGGAGCAGATGCCATGCGCGCAGCGTAGCGCGAAACGCACTACGCCTTCGCATCATCTGGCCCAGACCGCCTCGCGCGGGCCGCTGACCTCGACGGCGGCGCGCTTGATCCGGCCCCCCACGAACGCCCATGGAGAATCGCCGGGTCCAGGCGACATGGCGAGACGTTTCGGCACCACCCGCAGGCGGGTAGTGTTCCGCAACATGGAATCCGTGCCGAGCCGGGACCTAGGTTGACCGCCTTCGTTCGCGTGCGGTGGCTGCCGGTCCTCGCGGTCGTGTTCGGCCTGGCCAACAGCGCGGCCGCTTTCGGCGCGAGTCTCCGGCTGGTCGCCGGAAGTACCGAGGGGCAGCACCGGCGGGTCGGCGGTGCGGGCGGATGCGATCGCGTGTCCGGACTCGACACAGTGCACAGCGGTCGACAGTCAAGGCCAGGAGGTGACGTTCGATCCTCAACAGGCCGAACCGGCGGCGGCGCGCGCAATCGATTGGGGCAACTCGCTCGAAGACATCGCCTGCCCGTCGTCTGCACAGTGCACCGCCGTGGACAACCACGGTGGTCAGTTCACGTTCGATCCCGCCGAACCTGGCGCAGTGACGACTTGGCGCGCGAGCGCGGTGAGCCTTTTTGGGCTCGCATGCGTGTCGATCACCGAATGTGTCGGCGTGGGCAATCCTCAGAACACTGCGGTCACGTTCGATCCGGTCGGCGCGCCGTCATCGAGCACGCTTCCGATCGAGGAGATCGACGGGCTCGGAGCCGTGTCCTGTCCGGCTGCGTCTCAGTGTACGGCGACCACGCTCGGCGATGAGATCACTTTCGACCCGGCCATGCCCAACGGCGCGGCGCTCGTGCCGATCGGCGCCGAGGGGTGGATACAGGCGATCGCGTGCCCGACGGTGACACAGTGCACCGCGGTCGAATTCGACGGTCAACAGATCACTTTCGATCCGTCTGAAGCGACCGACGCGAAGGTGCAGCCGATTGGGATATCGACGCCCTGGGGGGTTGCGTGTCCGTCGACCGAACAGTGCACTGCCGTCGGTGAGTCCGAGACCTCTACGTTCGATCCGCTCGATCCCGAACGCCCACCGCTGCTGGGCGGCGCGGGCGGCGGATTCGCGAGCGCAATCGCCTGTCCCGAGGTCACCCAGTGCACGGTTGTCGCGAATGATGAAGAGACCACCTTCGATCCGCAGACCGCGTTGGAACCGGGCCACGCTCAAATCCCACCAGCACCGCATCCCCCCGAAATCGCACCGATGCCCAGTCCCACCGTCACGGCGCCTGCGCCCAAGCCCGGACAGGCGAGCAGCCGGATAGTGGTGCTGTCAGGCGCAGCGCTGACCGTATCGCGCGACCGCGCGAACGTCGCGGTCCGCTGCCTCGGCGAAGCTTCGTGCTCGATCGAGCTCGCTCTTGGGGACAGCGCTCGCGCCGGCGCCGCGGCTCGCGCGTCCGGTCGCTCGGAGCTGATCGGCTCAGCGCGGCGAACGATCGCGGCGCACGGACAGGCAACTGTCGCGATCGTGCTGACCCGCGCGGGCGTACGTCTGTTGCAGGCGCATGGAGGGCACATGACGGCGCAGCTCGCGGTCAACGGGCGCGGCGGCAGCGCGCTGATCCACGCGAGCAGGTCGCTGCGGCTGACGAGCTCGCCGCGCAGGCGCTAGAGCGAAGCTCCCCCCGATAAGGCACCTTCGAGGGGCCCGGGCTAGAGCGCGGCGCTGCTCTGCAGGCCGGCGTCGATCCACTGCACGGTGCTCCCGTGCAGCTTCAGCGAGGCGGCCTGCAGTTGCGCGGGAGGACCGGAGTCGAGCACGCGGCGCTTGTCGGCAGACTCGACGGCGAGCATCTCCACGCTGACGATCTGACCCGTGTGTTCTTCGGCCACCGCGAGCGCGAGCTGTCCGGAGGCGTTCAGCTCGACGCGCTCAACGGTGTGATGGACTTCGCCGATTTCGCCGGGACCCTGGGATTCCTGCCAGAAGCGGTATGACTTGCCGTTGCGCGCGCCGCCGGCCTTGTTGATTTCCCGGCCGCCCGCTCCGATCGAGCTCGCGAAGTTGATCGCCACCGATTCGGCGGCCGAACTCGGAATCGGCAGGCCGTCCGGCCGGTGACACGACCAGGCCGCGGAGTCCAGCTTGCCGAGCTCAGCCGAGCGCCTTCGAGACGGCCCCAGTCGCCAGCACCTGCCCGCCGGGGCCGAGCGCCTGCACGGTCAGGTACGGGCCCAGGACTGCGGCGGGCAGCGGGATCGCGGTCTCAAAGCCGGTGCGCGCAGCGCTCGCGACCGGACGCAGCGCCTTGGCGCTGGCCCCCGCCAACACCCGCCAGCCGGCGAGCTGCGTGGCGCCGTTCCAGCTCGCGTAAACGGTTTCGGAGCCCGAGCTGGCAGCGTTGGATCCAGATGAGGTCCCGCTGGCACCGGGCCCACCCTCGGCACCGGCCGCGGCGGCGCGCTCGACGACGAACGTGGGCGGACGACCGGGCGTGCCGGTCCATTCGAAGCCGAGATCCCGGTAGGACTGGTCGCCGGCAGGGAAGTGGGCGTCGAGCAGCAGCTGGCCGCTCGGGCTGAGCTCCGAGAAGTCGGGGATCTGCCCCCAGCCGACGAGCCAGTTGCCGTCGGGCAGCAGCTGGGCGTCGCCCTGGCTTTCGGCCAGCAGCGGCGCGGGGCGCGTGAGCTGGCTCACCAGCGTGGCGGTGTGCTGGGGCAGATCGAGGCTGACGACGATCACGCGCGACTGCTTGTGGATCGGCGGCGAGGCGCCGTTGTCGAAGATGCTGAACGTCCCGTTGGGAAGTTCGCGCGGATCGTGCTGCCAGGCGGTGGCGGTGCCGGGGCCCATCACGAAGCTGCTGTGCTTGCCGCCGAGCTGCCACTGGATCTGACCGGTGCCGGGGTCGAGGGCGTAGGCCGCCCAAGTGTTGCGCGCCGAGACGAGCAGGTCGCCGTCCTCGAGCAGGTCGATCGAGTTGAGGTGAAAGAAGTCGAACGGCTTGTTCAGCGTCGAGTGGCGCGCCAGCTCGTAGGAGGCGCTCAGCGGGACGTGGTCGAGGCTGGTCCACTGGAACATGACGAGGCCGGTCTTGACGTCGATCTCCTGCATGGTGGCGTCGGTGAGCGCGCCGTCGCTCGGTCCGCCGACGGTTGCCAGGTTGCAGTGGATCGGGTCGTAGGCCGTGATCAGCGCCGTGCCGGCCGGGGTCAGCTGGAAGTCGTGCAGGTCGGCCTGCAGACCGTTGCCGGCGCGCACGCGCGCAATCTCCTGATAGGAGCTGTTGGCGATCACGTCTTCGCCCTCGCCGAAGCCGTGGATCGTGATGTCGCCCTGCCACCAGGTCAGCACCGGGCGTCCGCGGTAGGCCTGGACGGCGAGGTTGGTGGCCGAGATGTGGGGCGGGAGCGGCTTGAACCACACCAGCTTGCCGTCCGGTTCGACAATCATCGGACCGCTCTGGCCGGGACCGTCGTAGGGGGCCGCGAATATGTCGTAGGGCGTGGCCGCAGGCGGGCCGGGCGTGGCCGCAGGCGGGCCGGTCGTGACCGTGAGCTCCGGCGGGCTGAGGTCGGGTCGGGAGCGAAAGCTCTGGACCTCGCCGGGGCTGCCGCGGTGGAGCGGCTCGGGGGTCGAGCTGAGCGGGTCCTCGTGGGCGATCCCGAACCGATCGAGCAGCGGGCGCGTGGATCGACCGCTGTGCAGGAGCGCGCGGACGGTCACGGTCTCGCCTGCGGCGAACGGGTGCAAGGGCACGAAGCTGGCGCCGTCGCCCTGCGAGTAGGGCTCCAGGCTTCCGGCATGGGGTCCGGTGCGCGACCCCGACACGCTCACGGCGCTCAGCTTGGCGGCGGGCACGCCGAGGAAGCTGATCTGCGTGTCAGGCGTCGAATCGCGGCTGCCGGGCAGCGGCGAGACCGTGACCGAGCCATCCAGCAGCCCGGAGTTGTTCAATGTGCTCGGCACACAGACCGGAGCACCCGTGGCGGCGCTTGTGCTCGCTGTAGCGAGCTCAAGCGCCAGCAGCGCCGCCACGGTCCCCGTCCTCGCACGTGCACCAGCCATGACACCAAGCGACCGTAAGAAAGACGAAAGAAGAATCGACCGGCGCACGTTCGTCAAGTCAGGGATCCTGGCAGGCGGCGCCCTGGTCGGCGCGGGCTGGGCCGCGTCGAAGCTGGCCGATGCGACCGATCCGCCGGGTGGCGCGCCCGCGCGCCCGCGGGCTCCCGAGGCCGGGACGTCGGCGTCGCGCGCCGGGGGCTCGGGGCCGGGCTCGGGGCAGCCGAACATCCTTGTGATCCTGGTCGATCAGCTGCGCTATCCGCAGTGGATCGGGCCGACGGCGGGCGGTCCCGGCCTGCCGCCGAACGTCCAGGGACTGCGCGAAGGCGGGGTGTCGTTCGCCAACCACTACACGGCGTCCAACGACTGCACGCCCGCGCGCGCGGCGCTGTTGACCGGGCTCTATACGCACCAGACCGGCTGCCTGATCACCGGCGGCAGCACCCTGGATGCGGCGTTTCCGACCTGGGGCTGGCTGTTGCGCGACCAGGGCTACAGCACGCACTGGTACGGCAAGTGGCACCTGACGCACGGGGACAATCACTGGAACGACGAAAAGGGCCCGCGGACGCTCGCGCGCTATGGGTTCGCCGGCGGCACGTTCCCCTCGCCGGACGGCGCGCCAGGCCAGGGTTGGCGCAAGGACCCGAGGATCGTCGAAGAGTTCGAAGAATGGTTCTCGAGCCTCGAAAGCTCCCAGCCGTGGTGCACGACGGTGTCGTTCGTGAACCCGCACGACATCGCCTGGTGGTACCGGTTCAGCGACCGCGTGGCGAGTGAGGCGCAGGCGCCGATCATCGCGGGTGCGCTGCCCCCCAACTTCGAGACGCCGGAAATGCTGGTGGCGGGACGCAAGCCGCTGTTGCAGCGCTCGCTGCAGGAAACGGCGGCGAGGTCGTTTGGCGCGGTCCCGTTCACGGGAGCGGAAGCCCAGAGCGCTTGGCTGCCGTTCCTGGACCTGTATCTGAAGCTCCAGCTCGAGGTCGACCGCCACGTCGGGCGCATCCTGCAGACACTCGAAAGCCGCCCGGAAATCGCGGCCAACACGGTGATCGTGTTCAGCGCCGACCACGGTGAGTACGGCGCTTCGCACGGCCTGCGCGGCAAGGGCGCGGGCGCGTACGACGAGGCGATCAGGGTGCCGTTGATCGTCAAGGACCCGCGCGGCACGCTGACCGCGGCAACCGAAGTGACGCGCAACCAGTTCAGCTCGAGTGTGGATGTGGCGCCATTGCTGCTGACGATCGGCGCGGGGTCGAACGCGTGGCGCGAAGAAGCGCGTTACGCGCACCTCGCCCGGCGCCTGGACCTGTCCGAGCTCCTGCTCGATCCGGATGCGCCGGGGCGCCCCTATGTGCTGCACGCGACCGATGAGATCGTGACCGAGTTCGCGACCGAACCGTACGCCGCGGGGGCGCCGTTGCACGTCGTGGCGATGCGCACCCCCGAGGCCAAGTACGCGACTTACTCGAACTGGGCCGTCGGACGGACGGCCGAGCTGGACGAAGGGCGCGAACGCGAGCTGTACGACTACAGCACGCAGTCGGGGCGCCTGGAGATGGACAACGTGGCCGGCGAAAGCACGCTCGAAGCGCCGCTGCAGGCGCTGTTCGAGCAGGCGGTCGCGGACGAGCTGCGCCGTCCGCTGCCGGCCCGCTTTCGCCTCGCTCAAGAGCGCGGGTTCGAAGACTATTTCAAGGTGGCCACGCGGGCGGCCCTGCGCGCCGCGCGCGTGCGCGCCGAACGCGGTCCGGAAGAGGAGGGCGGCGAACCGGGCGGCGCCTTCGAAGGCGCGCTCGGCGACGCGCTGCGCAAGCCGCCAGTGCACCGCGCGCCCAAGCCGCGCAGGTCGCGCAAGTCCGGGCGCCGCCCGATCAGCTCCTGAGAGCGTCCCCCGTCGGCTCCCGGGCGCCGCCCGATCAGCTCCTGAGGGCCAGGGCGCACGGGCGGGCGCACCGGCCGCGGAGCTCCGCTCGAGCCGGCGCGGGGCAGGTCCTCGAAGGACGGCTCCGGTCAGGTCTTGATCGCCGGCGAGGTGCCGATTGGCTGGCCCGCGGCGTTGAGCGCCTGGGCGGCGACGTAGGCCGGCGCGGACGCGAGCGGGATGGTCGTCTGAAAGCCCGTGCGGGCGGCGCTGGCCAGGGGCGCGAGCGAAGCGGCGGAGGAGCCTCCGAGGACGCGCCAGGATGCGACTTCCGTGGCTCCGTTCCAGCTCGTCGCGACGCTCACGGCGCCGCCGGCGCCGGGCACGACGGCCAGCGACGGCGGACTCGATGGGCGGGCTGTCCAGGGAGCCAGGTAGGTTCTGAAGTCCTGCACGTCCGGGCCGAGCGTGCCGTCGAGCAGGACTTCGCCGGAGGCGTTGTACTCGGTGAAGTTCGGCAGCCCGCCATAGCCCATCAGCCAGTTGCCTTCGGGCAGGCTCAGCATGTCGCCCTGGCTGGAGGCGAGCAGCGTTTTCGTCGGGTTGGTGTACTGCGCGGCGAGCGTGACGGTGTGTTCGGCGAAGTTCGGCCGCAGGAGCAGGCCGCGCGACTGCTTCTCCTTCGGCGGGGTCGAGCCGTTGTCGAACACCGAGATCAGCCCGCCCGGCTGGAATTCGGCGTCGTGCTGCCAGTAGAAGTCGGTGCCCGAGCCCGGCGCGAAGTCGCTGTGCTCGCCGCCGAGGCGCCAGCGAAAGGCGCCGCTGCGCAGGTCGACGTCGTAGAGCGTCCAGCTGTTGCGAGCCGACAGCAGCACGTCGCCGTTCGGGCCCGGGTCGGCCGAGTTGACGTGGATGTAGTCCCACGGATACGGGCTGTCGGGGTCCGGGTTTTTCGATTCGCCGAGCGGGATGTGCCCGAGCGCGTGCCACTCCCACATCACCAGGCCGGTCTTGATGTCGATCTCCTGGATGATCGAGTCGCTGAGGACGCCGTCGCGGACGCCGTGGGCCGCGGACAGGTTCAAGTAGATCGGGTCGAAGGCGTCGATCCAGGCGGTGCCTTCGGGCGTCAGCTTGATCACGTGCAGGTCGGCGTGATAGCCGTTGCCAGCCCTGATCGTGGCGATGTGCCGGTAGGAGGTGTTGTAGAGGACGTCTTCGCCCTGGCCGAAGCCGACCGCAAGGATGCGGCCCTGCCACCAGCTGAGCACGGGCTGGCCCTGGTACTGCTGGACCTGCATGTTGGTCGCCTCCCAGCCCGGCGGCAGCGGGTGAAACCAGACCAGGGCGCCGTTCTGTTCGGCGATCATCGGTCCCGCTGAGCCCTTGCCCTGGTAGGGCGCCAGGAACAGGTCCCCGGGCGCGGCGCCGCTTTGCGGGGGCGTCGTGATGTGGACCGTCGAGGGCGTGATGCCGGGCGCCGAGACGTAGTGCTGGACGTCCTGCGGGTTGCCGTGGTGGTTGGGGAACTCGCGCTGGTCGACCGGGGCCTGGTAGGCGATCGTGAAGCTCGTGCTGGCTGGCTGGTTGGGCGTGCCGGTGCCGACCAGGGCGTGCACGGTGACGCGCTCGCCGGCGAGGAACGGCTGCGAGGGCACGAAGCTCTCGCCGGTGCCGGTCGAGTAGGCCTCCAGGCGCCCGCTGTGGGTCCCGCTGCGGGAGCCGACGACGCGGACGTCGGCGACCTTCGTGCCGGGAGCGCCGAGAAAGCTGATCTGGGTGGTCGGCGAGGCGTCCTCGGTGCCCGTCTGGGGCGAGACGTCGACGGGATTGGCGCCTGCCGCATGGAGGTCGGCGCTGGAGATCACCCCGTTGAGGCTCGCAACCGGCGGATTGGCGGGGTCGGAGCTCGCCGAGGAGACCGCGCCGCATGCGCTCAGAGCCAGGCAGCCGCCCAGGGCGGCGCAGGCGCAGAGCAGGACGGCCATCGCGCGGGCCGCGCGGGCCGCGGGGGCGCGCGCTGGGCGTCGCACGCCGGCGGCGGGGGCGCGCGGCCCTGCCGGGCGGGCCGTCGGTCCGTCACGGGCGGTTCGGCGGATCACGTTCCAGAGAACAGCCGGGAGACGCCGATGACTCGCCCGTCGGCGGCGAGCGCCTGCAGCTCGAAGCTGCGGTCGCCCCCCGGCACGGCGATCGCAGTCTCGAATCCCTTCTTCGGGCTGGTCGCGAGCGCGTGCATGCCCCCGGCGCCGGGTCCGCCGAGGACCCGCCACGAGGCGAGTTGGGTGGCGCCGTTCCAGCTGGCGTAGACGGTGGTGCGCCCGGCGTGCTGGCGGGCGGCGCCGACGGGCGCGGACAGCGGCAGGCCGACCCAGGGCGCGATCGTGGTGCGGTAGCTGAGGTCGGGGCGCGGGAATTCGCCTTCGAAGAGCAGCTTGCCCGAGCGGCTGAACTCCGAGAAGTAGGGTTCGGCGCCCCAGCCGACGAACACGTTGCCATTGGCGAGCGGCTGCGTGTCGCCCATGTAGTCGGCGCTGATCGACTCGCCGGCGCCGTACTGGGAGGCGAGCGTGGCTGTGCGGGTCTGCTGGTCGAGGTGGAGCACGATCCCTCGCGAGGGCGCGGTCGGGTCTACGTAGGTGCCGCCGCCGGTGAGCTGGCAGCAGTGGTCGTCGAACATGCTGATGGTCGAGTCGGACTGCATCTTGACGTCGTGCTGCCATTGGAAGGGGGCGGCGGGGCCGAGCTTGAAGCTGGAGTGGCGTCCGCCGAGCGTCCATTCGATCGCGCCGGTGCGGATGTCGATCAGGTAGGCGGCCCAGGTGTTGCGCATCGAGACGAGCAGCTTGGTGTTGCCGATCAGGGCGATCGAGTTGACGTGGTAGGCGTCCCAGGGGAAGCCGTTGGTGGGCAGCGTGGCCCGCGAGTCGCTCAGGGGGATGTGGTCGAGGGCGTTCCAGCTGCGCAGCAGGGCGCCGGTCTTGAGGTCGTACTCCTGCACGGCCGAGTCGATCAGGGCGCCGTTGTAGGCGCCTCCGTACTTGGACAGGTTCATGGGGAGGTTCTTGTTGGCCGTGACCCACGCGTGGGAGCCGTCGATCAGCAGCTCGTGCAGCGTGATCGTCCAGCCGTCCTTGCCCTTGAGCGTGGCGACGCGCTGGTAGTGCTGGTTGACGATGACGTCTTCGCCGGTTTCGGTGGCGCCGGTGTTGGTGATGCGCCCCTGCCACCAGGCCAGCGCGGGCCTGCCCTCGTAGGTCTGCAGGCTCAGGTTGGCGGCGACGACGTTCTCGGGGACCGGCTGAAACCAGACCGGCTGCAGGTTGCGATCGAGGATCAGCGGTCCGCTCTGGCCCACGAGCGGGGGTTCGTTGACGTCGAAGAAGCTGGTCGTGAAGATGTAGCCCGGCGCGAGCTGGCTAGCGGGCGCCTGGCGGTCGAGGTGCAGCTTGGGCGGGTGCAGCGCGGGCGCCGTGACGAAGCTGTCGGTGTCGCGCAGGGTGTAGGCCCCGAGAGGCGGGCCGTGCGAGCCCGCGAACGCGACCGTGAGCGCGACGAAGCCGGCGACCGTCAACCCGATCCCAAACGCAAGCGCACGCACGCGCGGGCGCGCGCGCGCGTGCGTTCCCGTCGCGCCCTCATCCCCCGCGCCGGCGCCCGCCGGAGCGGCCTCGGGGGCGCGGAGCGCGACGAACGTCATGACGGCGGCCGCCGCGGCCAGGCCGGCGCCGATCAGGTAGGCGAGGCGAAAGCCTTGGGTGAGCGCCTGCGGGACCTGCTGGCCGGCGCCGATCAGGTCGCTGCTGCGCTGGGTGGCGAGCGTGATCAGGATTGCCAGCCCGAGGCCGCCGCCGACCTGGCGGGAGGTGTTGACCAGGCCGGATGCAAGTCCGGCCTGCCCCGGCTTGGAGCCCTGGGTGGCGGCGATGGTCGAGGGGACGATCGACATCGCGATCCCGGCGGCGGCGAGCAGGCCCGGGATCATCACGTAGACGATGCCGCTGCCGCTCGAGCCGATCCTGCTGAGCAGGAGCAGGCCGGCGGTCAGCATCACGAGGCCGCCGCCGAGCACCGGGCGCACACCGAAGTGGCTCACGAGCCGGCCGGCGCGCGAGGCGACGAGCATGATCATCAGGGTCATCGGCAGGAAGATCAGGCCGGTGTCGAGCGGCGAGAGGCCGAGGACCTGCTGCAGGTAGAGCGAGCTGACGAACCACATCGGGAACAGCGCGGCGCTGAACAGGAGCACGATGTTGTTGGCGATGCGGAGCGTCTTCGAGAGCTCCCGGAAGGGGATCAGGGGCGCGGATGCAAAGCGGGTCTCGATCAGCGCGAATACCACGAGCAGCGCGACGCCGGCGAGGATCGGGCCGAGCGCGACGGCGGCGCTCCAGCCCGCCAGGCCGGCTTCGACGACGCCGTAGACGAGCACCATCTGGCCGATCGTGAGGGTCAGCGCGCCGGCGAGATCGAAGCTCGACCGGGGGGCGGTGCGCGCGCGTTCGCGCACGATCGCATACGCGACGATGGCCGCGGCGATGCCGATCGGCGGGTTGATCAGCAGGATCCAGCGCCAAGTGAGGGCCTGCGTGATGATGCCCCCGAACAGCACGCCGGCGGCGCCGCCGAGCCCGTTCATCGCGGCCCAGGTGCCGATCGCGCGATGCAGCTGCGGCCCGGGGGCAAACGAGGCGGTGATGATCGCAAGCGACGAGGCGGCCATCAGCGCCCCGGCCAGGCCCTGGACGGCGCGCGCGCCGACGAGCAGGCTGCGGTCGGGCGCGAGTCCGCCGGCGAGCGAGGCGAGCGAGAACAGCAGGAGCGCCGCCACGAACGTGCGGCGCTGGCCGAAGTGATCGCAGGCGCGGCCTCCGAGCATCAGGAAGCCGGCGAACGTGATCGCATATGCGTCGACGACCCATTGCAGTTCGGGCGAGGAGAAGCCGAGGCTCGACTGGATCGAGGGGAGCGCGACGTTGACGATGCTGAGGTCGAGGATGACCATGAACTGCGCGACGCAGCAGACGGCGAGCAGCGAGCGGGAGTGCGAGCTGCGGGGCTGTTGGTCGGGACGAGCCTCGGCCGTGCGCGGGCCCGCGGGAGCCTCGACGCTCATGAGGGCCGGCTCGCCAACCGCGCTTGGCGCGTGAGGCGCTTGGTAGGGTGGGCGCCCGAGTTTTCGATCGACGGGAGCCGAGCAGATGAAGCGAACGCCACTGGCCGCCATGCTAACGCTGCTGGCCGCTGCGGCGGCGAGCCTGGCGATCGGCGGGTGCGGCGGCAAATCGACGACGCACAGCACGACGAGCACGACCACGAGCACGCACAAGAAGCCGAGCTCGTCGGCGCCGGGCTACTGATGGGCGCGGACACGGCTAGCGCCCGGCTTCCAGGGCGTCGTGGTAGCTGCGGGCGGCGACGGGGTGCGAGGTCGCCAGCACCTGGCCGGACGGGCCGAGCGCCTGGACCGCGGCGTAGCTGTACTTCTTGGGCAGGATCGCGGCGGTTTCGAATTCGTCGGCGGGGAGCGTGGCCTGCGGGCTGAGCGCGCCGGACTGCTTGCCGGCCAGCACGCGCCAGGCCGAGACTTCGGTGGCGCCGTTCCAGCTCATGTGCACGATGGTCTCTTCGCCGGTGTTGTTGAGGTTCGCGAGGACCGCGGGCGGACGCGACGGGCGGCCGCTCCAGGGGAAGCGGAAGCTGCGGTAGAAGATCATTTCGTAGGGCAGGTGGGCGTCGAACAGCACCGCGCCGGTCTGCGCGTACTCGGTCATCTGGGGGACCCCGCCGAAGCCGACGAGGGTGTTGCCGTCGGCGAGCGTCTGCATGTTGCCCTGGCTGGCGGCGAGCAGCGGTTGGTCGGGGTGCGTGAAGGCGACGCGCAGGCGGGCTTCGTGGGTGCTCGGGTCGAGCACGATGCGCACGCCGCGCGACTGCGGATGCTCCGGCGGGTTCGAGCCGTCGTCGAACAGGGTTATTTCGCCGTCTGGCAGCAGGCGCCCGTCGTGCTGCCAGGCGGTGCCCGTGCCGGGGCCCATCTTGAAAGAGCTCTTGCTGCCGCCGAGGCGCCACTGGATCCTGCCGGTGCGGCCTTCGAGCTGGTAGGCGGCCCAGGTGTTGCGCGCGGAGATGAGGATGTCGCCGTCGGGCTCGGGATCGATCGAGTTCAGGTGAAACCAGTCCCACGGGTTGGACTTCGGCGGCGAGGTCTCGGATTCCGAGACGGCGACGTGATCGAGGCTGTGCCATTCCCAGCGCACGAGGCCGGTCTTGATGTCGATCTCTTGGATGGCGGCGTCGACGATCGTCCCTCCGGCCGGCCCGCCGGCCGACGCGAGGTTGCAGCGGATCGGGTTGTAGGCCGTGATGTAGGCGACGCCGTCGGGGGCGAGCTGGAACTCGTGCAGGTCGGCGTGCAGGCCGTTGCCGCCCTTTACGCGCGCGACGGTCTGGTACCGGGAGTTCATCACCAGGTCTTCGCCCTGGCCGAAGCCCATCGCCAGCACGCGTCCTCGCCACCAGGTCAGGTCGCGCTGCCCTTCGTAGGTCTGCTCGCTGAGGTCCTCCGCGGTTTCGCCCGGGGGCAGGTGTTCGAACCACACGAGCTGTCCCTGGGGGGTGTAGATCAGCGGCCCATACTGCCCGGGACCGGGGCCGTTGGTGGTGAGGATGTCGCCGGCGCCCGGATCGCGATCGACGGTCGTGACGTGCAGGATCGGGGCCTGGGCGCCGGGCAGCGTGGCAAAGCTCTGGTAGTCGGCGGGCGCGGCCGGCGGATTGGGGAACTCGGCGGCGCCTTCGGTCGCGTAGGGGTCGTCGATGCGGAAGTGAAAGGCGACCTGCCGGCTGCTCGCGCCGCTGGCGATCAGCGCGCGCACGAGCACCTGCTCGCCGGCGTCGAACGGGGCGTTGGGCAGGAAGCTGGCGCCGTCGCCCTGGGAGTAGGCCTGCAGGCGGCCCGGGTGAGCGCCGCTGCGGCGGCCGACGACGGTGACTTCGCGAATCTCAGACGGAGCGACGCCGAGGAAGCTGATCTGCGTGTGGGGGTTGGCCGTGTCGGTTTCCGGCTCGGGCGAGACCTCGAGGGTCGTGGCGGTCCCGGCGACGGGCAGCGTGGCGGCGTGCCGGGTCGTGGCGGGCAGGCAGGCGGGCGAGACGCGCGCGGGCCCGAGCAGGGCCCCGGCGCTGAGCAGGCCGAGGCTGGGCGAGTGGCGCGCGATCGCGACGGCGATCCACGCGAGCACCAGCACCAGCAGGACGATCAGGCCGTAGCGCTTCATCGCGGCGGGCAGCCGCCGAGAGCCCCCCTTGCCGATCGCGACGAGCAGCCGCCGAGAGCCGGATTTGCCGATCGCGACGGGCGGCCGCCGAGAGCCCCCGTTACCACTGCAGCAGCATCAGGCCGACCGTGATTCCGGGCCCGATCGTCACGACCAGTCCGCGGTCGCCAGAACATGGTGCTCTCTGCTCGATGGTCTCGTGCATGACGTAGAAGATGGCGGGCGTGCCGATGTTGCCGCGGCGCGCGAGCACGTCGCGGCTGACACTGACATCCTCGTCGGACAGCGAGAGGGCGTCCTGGACGCAGTCGATGATGCGCCGGCCGCCGGGATGAACCATCCAGTGATCGATTTCGCCGCGATCGACGCCGTGCTCGTGCAGAAAGCGCCCGACCAGCTGGTCGAGGCCGGCGGCCGCCAGGTCAGGGAGGTCGCGGCTGAGACGCAGGTAGATGTCGGCGCCGGCGAGCTCGAGGCTGACGGCGTCGAGCGTGCCGGCGATCTGGAAGACCTTCGATGCCGTGATCGCCGGGCCATCGGCGCCTGGGTCGTCACTGAGCAGCGCGGCGGCGCAGCCGTCGCCGAAGATGGCCGAGCCGACGACCTTCGCGCGCGGGTCGTCGGGGGTGGTGCTGGAGAGGATCCCGCTCATGCTCTCGGCCGCCACGATCAGGCCGGGCTGACCGGGGTGGCTGTGCAGGCACTGGCCGAGGAGGCGCATCAGCGGTACGGCGCTGGCGCAGCCGACGCCCATCACGTGGTACTTGTCGGTGTCGGGCTTCATGCCGAGGTGCTCGACCAGGCGGTGGGCGAGCGTGGGGCCGCCGAGTGAGTAGAGCGTCGAGGTCAGGACGGTGCCGATGTCACGCTGGCCGAGCTCGAGCGCGTCGACCGCGGCGAGGGCCTGGCTGAGAAGCTGATCCTCGATCGAAGGCGTGCGTTCCTGAAGGGTCTTCGCGAGCGCGTCCGGCGTGAGGCTGAGCTTCCGGGTGCGGACGCCGCAGCGCGAGAAGATGCGCTCGGCGAACTCGTCGCCGCGCATGCCGAGCAGCTCGAGGACTTCGTCCTGGGTGAACGAGTCCTGGGCGTCGGTGACGGCCAGCCGGCTGATGCGCGGACCGACGCGCTGACGCGGGGGCACCGGGGCACGGCGCCGGACGGTGACCGGCGCGGCGACGGAGAGCTGGGGAGCTGTGTCGGGGATCTTCAGCATTCGACCTGTCGGGCTCGACGCAGGGGCACAGTCGCCGGAGCGCGGCACGATAGCGCTGCAACCCCACACTATTCGACGCTGGAGCGCCGAAAACATCGATCCTTACCAAGTTCTTCGCAGCTTCTTCGCAGCCTGGGCGCCCTTTTGCAGGGATTTTGCGGCGGGGCTCAGTTGATCGGCACCGCGAGCGAGCCGCGGAGGGGCCGGCCGTGTTCGTCGCTGCCCGTCACGTGGATCTCCCAGACCCCGCGTGTGAGGCGGACTTCACCGATCTCGTGTCCGGTTCCGGCGACGTACAGGTTGACGCGCGCGCGTCGGCCGCTCGAGGAGGTGGCCGACATCGCGAGCGAGCCGTAGCCGATCCTGGTGCTGGTGGTGCCCTCGAGGTACATGTGCACGTTGACGAGGCCCGGCCTGAGCGGTTCGACGTAGAGCTCGAGCGTCTCGCCGGCGGGCTCGCGGATGGTCGCCGACGCGGTGGCGGGCACGGCGAAGGAGTTGGGGTCGGCGAGCACGAGCGACCCGAGCAGGGCCGCCGGAATCGCGGCGGCCACGGCGATGCTCGCGTAGCGCTCGCGCAGGCTGCGCACGGGCGTCGGCCGGCCCGGGCGCCCGAAGCGGCGCAGGCGCAGGCTGTTGGCGACGACGGTGATGCTCGACAGCCCCATCGCGACGGCGGCGAGCGCAGGGCTGAGCAGCCCCGTCATCGCGAGCGGCAGCGCGATCACGTTGTAGCCGAATGCCCAGGCGAGATTTTGCTGGACGATCGTGTAGGTCTCGCGCGCCAGGCGCAGGGCGCGGGCGACGCCGCGCAGGTCGCCCGAGACGATGCTGATGTCGGCCGCCTCGATCGCGGCGCCGACGCCGGTGCCCATCGCGATGCCAAGGTCGGCCTGGGCGAGTGCCGCGGCATCGTTGATGCCGTCGCCGACCATCCCGACGCGATGGCCCTCGCGCTGGAGCCGGGCGATCTCCTCGAGCTTGCCGCTCGGGCTGACCTCGGAGCGCACCTGCTCGATGCCGACCGCGGATGCGACGGCGCGGGCGGCGCGCGGGTTGTCGCCGGTGAGCAGCTCGACGGCGATGCCCATCTTGCGCAGACCGGCGATCGCGGCGGGCGCCTCGGGCTTGATCGTGTCGGCCAGGGCGAGCGCGCCGATCACCTGTTGATCGCGCTCGATCACCACGGCCGTGCGGCCGCCGGTCTCCCAGTCCTCGAGCACTCCGGCCAGGCCCGTCACGCCTGCGGACCCCGCCGCACGTGCGGACTGCGATGGGCGCCCGACCCAGACGGGGAGGTCGTCAACGACCGCGCGGACGCCCTGGCCGGGCGTGGAGCGGAACTCGCTGGCGTCGGCGAGCTGAAGACCGCGCTCGCGCGCAGCCGCCACGATGGCGAGCGCAACCGGGTGCTCCGAGCCGGCCTCGGCCGCCGCCGCCAGCGCGAGCGCCCGGTCGGGAACCTCACCTGGGACCGTCCAGAGGTCGGCGAGCGACAGCTCGCCCGTGGTGACGGTGCCGGTCTTGTCGAGCACGATCGTGTCGAGATCCTGGCTGCGCTCGAGGATCTCGGCGCTGCTGATCAGCAGCCCGAGGCTGGCTCCACGCCCGGTGCTGACGAGGATCGCGACGGGTGTCGCCAGCCCGAGGGCGCACGGGCAGGCGACGATCAGCACCGAGATGGTGGCGTCCAGGCCGCGCTGCAGGTGCATCGAGGCGAACATGCCGACCAGGCCCTGGCCGGTGAGAATCCAACCGAGCGCGGTGAGCGCGGCGAGCACGAGCACGACGGGAACGAAGACGCGCGCGATTTCGTCGGCCAGCCGCTGCAGGCGCGGCTTCGAGGCCTGGGCGCGCTCGACGAGGGTCACCAGATGAGACAGGGCGGTGTCGGCGCCGACGGCGGTGGCGCGCGCCTCGAGCACCCCGTCGACGTTCAGCGTGCCGCCGGTGACGAGCGCGCCCACCTGCTTCTCGACGGGCAGCGACTCGCCGGTGAGCATCGACTCATCGAGCGCGGAGGCGCCGCGCGTGACGATCCCGTCGACCGGGACCTTGTCGCCGGGACGGACGCGAAAGACGTCGCCGCGGCGGACGCTCTCGACGGGCACGAGACGCTCGGGTGCCGCGGGGTCGGAGGAGTCGAGCAGGCGCGCCTGCGTGGCGCCCAGCTGTGCGAGCTCGCGCACGGCGCGGCCCGAGCTCCGTCGCGCCCTGGCCTCGCACCAGCGGGCGACGAGCAGCGCCGCGACGATGATCGCGCCCATGTCGTAGCAGAGCGGCATGTTGAACTTGCCGACCGGCACGCCATGCTCGTAGACCGGGCTCGCGGTGAGGAGCATCACGGTCGAGTAGACGAACGCCGCGAGCGTGCTGAGCGCGATCAGCGTGTCCATGTTCGTGGAGCGGGCGCGCGCGCGGGCCCACGCGGAGCGCAGGAACGGCAGGCCGCACCAGAACTGGACCGGGACGGCGAGCGCCGCGGTGATCCAGCGGGCGGTGGTGTCGTGCGGGGCGATGTAGGTGAGGGCGGCGATGCAGGTCGCGAGCGGCACCGCCACTCGGATACGCCGGGCGAGGTCAGCCTGTTCGAGCATCTCGCTGCGCTCGAGGACCTCGAGCGCGTGCGCCTGCTCGCTCGCGCTGGCGGCGGCGGGAGCGGCGTCGTAGCCGGCACCCTGGACCGCCGCGACGAGTCGATCAACTGCGGCGGCGGCGGTATCGGGCGCGCCGGCCTCGAGCTCCACCGTGGCCCGTCCGGTCGCGTAGTTGACGAGCGCCTCGGTCACCCCGGGTTGCTCTCCAAGCGCCCGCTGCACGCGCGCCGCGCACGAGCCGCAGTGCATGCCCGATACGTCGAGGTCGACCACCTCGCGCAGGCCGTCCGACGCGACGGCGGCGGCTTGCGGCTCTGCGATCTGGCTCGTGCTCATGGCTGGTGCTCTGACTGGAGGCTTGCGCTGTGACTGTAAGGCGGTCGGGAATCCCCCGGGGCGCTCGCAGGCACCGGGGTCCGCGTCCATTTCAGCACGCCGTGGTGGGGATCGCGAGGCGCAGCTCGCGTGGGGAGGGGCAGCACAAGAAACAGCCGGCGTCGAAGCGCGTCCCTCCCTGTCTACGCTCCGGCGCCGGCGCCCTCATCTGCGCGGTGCCCATGCCGCCGTTCGCTTTGGCACCGGTGCCTCGCCCCGGGACCCAGTGCCGGCCCGGACGGTGGACACGCGACAGATGCAACCATCTCGCCGGATCGCTGTCAAGCAGCGTGCAGGCCCGGCGCTCAGGTGCGAGGGCCCGTTGGAGAGCTCAGGCGGTTCCCGACACCTCGGCCGCTGCGGCGGTGGGTGCGACCCCGGCGCCGCGGATCAGGTCGGCGGCGCGCTCTGCGATCGCGATTGTCGGCGCGTTGGTGTTGCCGCGCACGATGCTCGGCATCACCGAGGCGTCGATGACGCGCAAACCCTCGACCCCGCGGACGCGCAGCTCGACGTCGACGACCGACGACTCGTCTGCACCCATGCGGCAGGTGCCCACCGGGTGGAACGTCGTGTAGGTCTGGCGTCGGATATAGGCGCGCCGATCGGCCTCGGACTGGGTGGCGGGCTCGTCGTAGGGCCGGCGGGTGTAGGGGGCGAGCGCCGGCTGCGCGCAGATCTCGGACACGACGCGCAAACCCTCGAGCATCGTCTGCATGTCCGAGTCCTCTGCGTAGTAGTTGTGGGCGATGAACGGCGCTTGGCCGGGATCGGGGGAGCGCAACGTCAGCGAGCCGCTGCTCGCGGGCTTGAGCGGGCACACGGCGAGCGTGAACCCGTGTTCGTAGACCGGCTCGTCGATGAGCGCCGCCGGGATCGCGTGAAACTGCAGGTCCGGTGCAGGCAGCGCGGCGCTGGTCCGCAAGAAGCCACCCGCCTCGGCCCCGTTGGAGCTCAGCGGGCCGCGCCCCTCCGCAGCGAACAGCGCCATGTTCCCTTCACTGGCCGCCGTCAGCATCGAGACCGGCTCGTCGTGCAGCCACAGCAGGCCGGTTCCGACGTGGTCCTGGAGGTTCGTGCCGACGGCCGGCAGGTCGGCCACCACCGGAATCTGCATCAGCGTGAGCACCTCGGCGGAGCCGATCCCGGAGAGCATCAGCAGCTGCGGCGAGCTGTAGGCGCCGCCGCACAGGATCACCTCGCGCTCGGCGCGCAGCTCGCGAAGCTCATCCACCTGGCCCACGCGCGCGGCCTGCACGCCGACCGCGCGGTCGCCGTCGAACAGCACGCGATGGACGTGCATGAACGTCTCCACGGTGAGGTTGGGGCGGGACATCGCCGGGTGAAGATAGGCGAGGGCCGTCGAGCATCGCCGCCCGTCGCGCTCGGTGACCTGGTAGCGCCCGAAGCCGTCCTGCTCGGCGCCGTTGAAGTCCTCGTTGCGCGCCAGTCCCGCCTGGTCGCATCCCTCGAGGAACGCCTCGGTGATCGGATTGCGCGCACGTCCCTCTGAGACCGTCAGCGGCCCGCCGACGCCGTGATACTCCGAGGCGCCAAGCTCGTTGTCCTCGGAGCGCTTGAAGTAGGGCAGCAGTTCGTCGTAGCCCCACCCCTCGCAGCCGGCGTCGCGCCACTCGTCGTAGTCGGCGCGGTGGCCGCGTATGTAGACCATCCAGTTGATCGATGAAGACCCTCCGAGCACCTTGCCGCGCGGGAGGTGGATGCGGCGGCGATCGGCGAAGCGCTCGGGCGAAGTGGAGAAGTCCCAGTCGAGCTCAGAGTGAAACAGCTGAGCGGCAGCTGCCGGGACGTGAATGGTCTCGCTGGTGTCCGGCGGTCCGGCCTCGACCAGCAGCACGCTGACATCGGGATCCTCGGACAGCCGCGCCGCCAGCACGCAGCCGGCCGAGCCGGCCCCCACGATCACGTAGTCATACATGAGCCCTCGCCCCTTTCGCAGAAATATCGCCGCTTCGTGTGAGCCTAACCCGTTTCGCGCGCGCTTGCGCGCTGCGGCCTCCGGGTGCGAGTGCGGCAACTGCCAACAGGACCCAAGCCGACGCGGGGATTCGAACCCCGGACCCCCGCTTTACGAGAGCGGTGCTCTGGCCAACTGAGCTACGTCGGCGCGCCCCCGCATCCTACCGAGGTGAAGCGCTGGCCTGATCGAGCGCGCGCAGCTCTGCCAGCAGCGAGTCGCCGTGCTTGGCGCAGAACGTCGGACCGACGCCGCGCACCGCAAGCAGCTGCGCGGCATCGGCCGGCCGCACCCGCAGGATCTCGCTCAGCACCGCGTTGGAAGCGATCCTGAAGGCCGGCAATCCCTCGCTGCGCGTCATGCGCCACGCGCGCAGGCGCTCGAACTGATCCTCGTCCACGGGCGTCTGGCCGAACACATCGTCGGCTCTCGGGCCGAGCGCATCGTCGGCTCTCGACCCACGCGCGCGTGCGCGCACGCGTGGGTCCTTCGAGCGTGGTGCCGATCGCGCGAGCCGCTCGAGGCCCGGCTGTGCCAGCGCACGCGCGAGCACGGGGTCCGGATCGCACACGTCGCAGCAGCGGCCACGGGGAGCGCTGAGCGAGACGTCACCGAAGTGCTCGAGAATCTGCCGGCGCCGGCAGCGCTCGCTGGCCGAGATGAAGCTCTCGATCGAGCGGTAAGACTCCCAGCCGCGGTCCTTGGCGGCTTTGATCGCGGCCCAGGCCTTGCGTGGACTGCCTTCGCCCGTTGGTCGCACGAGCAGCCCGCTCGCGCCGCCCGGGCGGAGCTCGACTGCGCCTGCCCGCTCGGCGATCGACAGCAGCACGCGGCCGCGCTCGTCGAGCTCGCCATGGCCGATCGCGAGCGCCTCGCCGTGGCGGGTCCGGGCGCGCAGGCCTGCAACGTAGGCCCTGACGTCTGCGACGGTCGTGTTCCGCTCGGTGTTGAAGCGGATCAGCCGCCCGAGATCCATGCGCGCGGCCAGCAGCAGCGCTCGCGCCGGCTGACCGTCGCGCCCGCCGCGCCCGGCCTCCTGGTAGTAAGCCTCGAGGCTCGTCGGCAGCGCCCAGTGGGCGACGGTGCGCACGTCAGCCTTGTCGACCCCCATCCCGAAGGCGTTGGTCGCGACGATCACCTCGGCTGCGCCGGTCATGAACGCCTCCTGGCTGGTGCGTCGTGCCGCCGCAGACATGCCGGCGTGGTAGGCGACGGTGCCGATGCCGTGAGCGCCGACCAGCTCCGCCACGTGCTCGGTGTCCTTGCGCGTTCCGCAGTAGACGATCGCCGGCCGGGCCGCCGCGTCGGCGAGCACCGACAGCAGCGCCGAGCGCTTGCGGGCCACGACGCCCTTGCCGGCGAGCGCCAGCACGTCGAAGGCGATGTTGGGCCGGTCGAAGCCGGCCTTGATCGACACCCAATCACGCAGGCCGAGCCGGGCCGCGATCTCGTTGGCCACGCGCGGAGTGGCGGTGGCGGTGGCGGCCATCACCGGCGGGCGCCCGAGCATCGCGATCGCGTCATGCAGGCGCAGGTAGTCCGGGCGGAAGTCGTGGCCCCACTCGGCGACGCAGTGCGCCTCGTCGACCACGAACAGCGCGACCCGGCGCCGCTGCAGGGCCGCCCGGAAGGCGCCCGAGGCGAAGCGCTCCGGGGCAGCCAGCACGAGCTGGGTCTCGCCGCCCGCGATCGCGCGCAGGGCGTTGGCGTTGTGTCCCTCCGCCATCCCCGAGGCCAGCATCTCTGCCGCCACGCCGGCATCGCCGAGCCGGCGCAGCTGATCGGCCATCAGCGCGATCAGCGGACTGACGACCACGACCAGACCGGTGCTGCGCAGCGCCGGCAGCTGGTAGCACAGCGACTTGCCGCCGCCGGTGGGCATCACGACCAGACAGTCGCGACCGTCCAGCGCCGCCTGCACCGCCTCGCGTTGTCCGGCGCGAAAGCGGCTCAGTCCGAAGCGACGCAGCAGAGCCTCGGGCGCCCCGCCGATGCGATCGGGCGCCGATGCAGTGCGATCGTCCGCGCGGCTCGCCGGCTCCATCGAGCGCAAGCTACTCGCCGACCCGGCTGGGACTGTTCAGCGACGCGTCCAGGCCACGCGCGCGCCTGCGGCCGGCACGAGCGTCACGGCACGACGGCGGCTCAGCTCGCCCACGCGCCGGCGGCCGTTCCCGGGCAGAGCCGGGCGCAGCTCGCGCAGCATCGTGCGCAGCATCAGCTTCATCTCGAGCATCGCGAACGACGCGCCGATGCAGCGCCGGATGCCGCCGCCGAAGGGAATCCAGGCGAACGTGTCGGGCGCATTCTGCAGGAAGCGCTCGGGCATGAACTCGCGAGGCCGGGGGTACACGCGCGGGTTGCGGTTGGTGAGATAGATCGAGGCCATCACGCGCGTCCCGGCCGGCAGCTCGTGGGCGCCGAGGCGCAGCGGCTGCGCCAGCCGGCGCACGACACCGGGAACGACGGGACGCACGCGCAGCGTCTCGTGGACGACGGCCTGCATGTAATCGTCTTCGCTCCCGCCGTCCTCACCCGCACCGTCCACCTCGGCCACGAGACGGTCGAGCTTGTCGGGATGGCGCACCAGCCGCTCGATCGCCCAAGCCGTCGCCGTGGCGGTGGTCTCGTGCCCGGCCAGCAGCAGCGAGACGAGCTCGTCGCGCAGCTCGCCGTCGGTCATCGCCTGCCCCTGCTCGTCGCGAGCCTGCAGCAGCAGCGAGAGGATGTCCTCGCGCTCAGCCAGGTCGGCCTGCTCGCGTCGGCGCCCGAGCTCTTCGTAGATCAACGCATCGAGCTGGTCGAGCGCGGCGCCGAGCGAGCCGCCGGGACGGTCGAGGCTCTGGCTGAGGGCGAAGCGCAGGATCGACAGCGCGCGCGTCGGTTCCGCGAGCTTTCGGATCGCGCGTTCGAGGTTCCCGGCCTGCTCGTCCTGGACGCCGAACACCGCGCGCATGATCACCGCCAGCGTGATCGCGCGCGTGCGCCGGCCGAAGTTCATCGGCTTGCCGAGCGTCCAGCCCGCCATGTCGCGTTCGGTTGCGTCCACGATCGTCTGCTCGTACGCGCGCATGCGCTCACCGTGGAACTGCGGCAGCAGCAGCTTGCGCTGGCGCATGTGCTCGGGACCGGTCAGCGTGATCACCGAGCTCGGGCCGAGCACGGACGCGATCGGGCTGTCGCCGGCGGCGGACGGCGCCACATCGGCGGGGGCCGTCAGCAGCGTCTTCACCGCGGCGGGATCGCTGATGACCGTGAACCGCCGTCCGCTCGGAGCAAAGGTCAACGTGAACGACTCGCCGCGACGCCGCGCGCAGAAGTCGAGCAGCGCCGTCGGCATGAACGCCCAGGCAAGCGTCTGCGCGACCGCCGGCAGCGGCGGACCGTCCGGCACATCCTGTGGCGCCTGGGAGCCGAGCTCGATCGGCTGGGCGGTTGTAGCGGTGCTGGCCATCGGTCTGGGCGGGGCCCGACGCGGCACTGGCGGCGCGGCAAGGCCCCTCCGTATGTTTAGCGCAACAGGCTCGAGCGAGCGTTCAGCGCCGGCGCATGCGCGGTCTCGTGGCGCAACAGCTAACGCGAACGTTCAGCGCACCCGCCGTGTGGGTGCGATTCGTACGAGCGGGCGCTCAGCGCGCTCGGCTCACACGCGCGATCGCGCCCGATCGGCGCATCCGCCGGTTGTGGGCGCGATGGTCACGCAGCGCATTTGCCAGACGCGCCTGCGCGTGCCGGACCTGCGCGGGCGAGAGCTTCGTGGCCGAGCGCTCGAGATAGCGCTCGAGCATGCGCATCGGCAGCACGCGCACCCCCTTGCGCCTGGCCAGCGGCCTGTCGACCCAGGCGCGGCTGTAGACGAGCAGCGGTTCCACGTGCAGCCCGGTGGCGCGTTCGATCGCCGCGCGCTGGCCCTGGGCCTGGCTGAGCGTGGCCCCGTGCACGCGAGACACGCGCACCGGCCCGGGATGGCTCTTGGTCTCGACCGTGAAGGCGCCGGCCGGTCCGATCAGGATGTGATCGACGTTGCCGCTGCCGATGCTGGCGTCGTGGATCACGCACCAGCCGTGCTCGCGCAGGCCGTCGAGCAGGCCGCCGACCTGCTCCTCGCCGGCGGCGCCGCGGTCGTGGCGGTCGACCAGCGGCAGCACGAATCGCATCACCGTGAAGATCGCGATCAGCAGCGCGATCTCGGCGCCGATGAAGCGCGGGTCGTGCAGCCCGAACGTTCTGCCGAGCAGCGCGGTGGCGACAGCCAGCACGCCGAGCGCAACGAGCGTGCGCAGGCTCAGGCGCCGCACGATCGCGCGTGCGTGCTGCCCCGCCACGTGGGCCGTCGGGTCCTGGCCGCTCTGGTACATCGCTCGGCAGCTGTATCGGTCAAACCGCTCGGCGCCGTTAGCGCGACCGGCCCACAGATATGGCGAGGGCTGTCAGCGTTTTCCCTGGAGAGGCGCGCAAACCGATCCCGTTCTCTAAAGCGGCTGTCGACGCTCGCCGAAGCCAAAGGCAAAGCCGCTCTCGAGCACGGACGCTCCTCATGTACAAGCCCGCCGACTCCTCACTGCCGCCCGATGTCTGCCTGTTGCTGCGGGCGAACGCCGAGCAGACCTGGCTGAGCTCCGAGCTCGTCCCCGTGCTGCGACACGTGCGCACGCCCGGCCGTCTGCCCGAGGAGCAGCTGGGCGCGGCATATGCCTATCTCGAGGTCGCCTGGCTCGAAGCGGGCCGGCTCGCGGCCGAGACCGAGGCCGCGTTCGCCATGCTCACCGCCGTCGACGGTCGCACCGATCGACTGCCGCTGCAGGCGCGCCGCTACCACGCCAGGGTGCGGATCCTGCGTGAGGCTGTCGGCGAATCGGTGCGCGCGCTGCTGGTCGCGCCCGCGAGCCTCGGGTCCGCGCGCGAACCGCGCGAACCCGCGGGCTTCTGAACGCGAGCCCATCCGGCGCCGCACGCGCGCGTGCGCTTCCGGCGCGACACCCATCCGCCGGCATCGGACGCGCGCGCGCGGGCCTGCGAGCGCGATCGACGTCCGCCGCCGGTGCAAGGGCCTCGCCACCGCGCGGCTCGCGCGCACGGCGATCACGTAGGCTGCCCCGCGATGCCGCCCGCCTTCGACCTGCAGTCGCACTCCATCCACTCCGACGGGGCGCTCGAGGCCGCGGCCGTGGTCGAGCGCGCCGCGGATGCCGGCGTCGAGCTGCTGGCCCTCAGCGACCACGACACCGTGGCCGGCGTGTCGGAGGCGATCTCCGCGGGCGAGCGCGCAGGGGTGCGCGTCGTCACCGCGGTCGAGATCTCCTCGATCGACGCCGACTCCGAGAGCCCCCGCGAACTGCACATCCTCGGCTACCTGATCGATCACACCGACGCGGCGCTCACCGCGAAGCTCGGCGATTTCCTGTCTGACCGCGAGCAGCGAACGCTGCGCATGGCCTCGGCCCTGCGCGAGCTCGGCTTCGAGCTCGACGATCGCAACATCTCCGCGCGCATCGAGCAGGGCAAGCCGATCGGGCGGCCCCACGTCGCCGCGGCCGTGCTGGACGCGCCGGCGAACGCCGAGCGCTTGCGCAGCGAGAACATCGACGACGTGGGATCGCTGATCCGCGCCTATCTGATCGAGGGCAAGCCCGCCTTTCGCATGCGCGAGAAGCCGACTGTCGCCCAGGCGATCGATGCGATCCATGCGGCCGGCGGCGTATCGGTGTGGGCGCATCCGTTTTGGGACGTCTCCGACGCGCACGAGGTCCTCGCGATGATCGACCGCTTCATCGCCGCCGGCATCGACGGCGTCGAGGCCTTTTACCTGACCCACACGCGTGAGCAGACCGAGCTGCTGGCCGCGCGCTGCGCGGAGCTCGACGTGCTCAGCACCGGCTCCTCCGACTTCCATGGCCCCGAGAACAAGCAGTTCTCCAGGTTCCTCGCGTTCGAGACCTACGGCCTCGAACCCAATCTCGGACCACTGCTCGACTGAGGACCGCCCGCTGTAGCTGGGCGCCGCCGCACAACGGCGGGGACCGTCCGAGCCAGCGCCCCAAAACCATCCCGAGAAGGCGTCACACCCGGATTCGCCAGAGCCCGAACGCGAGCCCTTCGAGCGCCGGAACGCGTCACACCCGGATTCGCTGGAGCCGGAACGCGAGCGCTTCGAGCGCCAGCTCCTCGGACACGTTCAGCGTCAGCCGCAGGCGCGTGTCCTGCACCAGCACGATGCCCGTGCGTACGCGGCCCACGGAGCACGCGGCGCCGTCCTGCTCGAGCTCGACGCGGCGATCGACGTTGTGAATCAGCTCGCCGGCGCCCTCGGCGAGACACAGCAGATCGCGCAGCCACAGCTCGACCAGCCGCAATGCCTGCTCGAGCATCTGTGCGCGACCTCGGCGCTCGGCTCGGCGCCTGATCTCCATCCCCTCGCGCTCGAGCCGTTTGCGCTCCTTGGCCGGCGCCAGCTCGAGCGCGCGCTGCATGCGCTCCTGCGTGTCCTCGCCTGCGCGCACCCCCGCGGCCCTCGCCACGTCGAGAACCGGGCTCCAGCCGCGCTCCTCGCTCGCACCGGCGAGCGCCGAGCGCACGTAGCCCTCGGCCGCCGCTCGCAGCGCCTGTCCCTGCTCTGCCGCCAGGACCGTGGCTTGACCGCTGTCGCCCAAGGCCAGGCGCGCGCACGCGTGCGCGCGCGTGCGCTCCTGCTCGGAACGCTCGTCCCGCGACAGCAGCCCGTCGGCGATCGCCGCCACCGGCAGCGGATCGAAACGCACGTGCAAACAGCGCGAGGAGATCGTCGGCAGGATGTCCTCGCGGCGGTCGCTGATCAGCAGCAGATGCGCGAACGGCGGGGGCTCCTCGAGCGTCTTCAGCAGCCTGTTCGCCGCCTGATCGTTGAGCGTGTGCGCCGCCTCGAGCACGAACACCCGCCGCGCCGCTTCGAAGGGCGTGCGCGCCGCAGCGGCGACCACCGCCTCGTCGACGTCGCCGACCAGCATTTCCGCCGCTCCGCTCGGGGTCACCCAGGTCAGGTCGGGATGCGTCCCGCGACCCACGCGCGCGCGCGCGGCCTGCGGATCGGGCGCCCCGTCGGCGAGCAGCGCGCCTGCGAACGCGCGCGCCACGGCCCGCTTGCCCGTGCCGGACGGCCCGTGGAAGAGATACGCGTGCGACGGCCTGCCGGCGGGCGGCAGTGCCGGGGTGAGCACCGCGCGCGCGTGCGCGTGTGCGTCGAGGCCGGGCAGCGACGCACACTCGTCTCGCCCGCGGTCGGACCGATTGGGCATCGCGGCCATCCTAGAGGCGCTACGGTCCCGCGGTGGCGGACGGGCGGCTGATCACGATCGAGGGGCTCGACGGCGCGGGCAAGTCCACGCTGGCCGAGCGTCTCGTGCCGGCGCTCGAGCTGCGCGGACGCGCGGTCGAGCTGCTGCGCGAGCCCGGCGGCGTGCCGCTCTCCGAGCGCATTCGCGAGCTCGTCAAGGACCCGTCGGCCAGCATCGACGCTCGCACCGAGGCATTGCTGTACGCGGCGGCGCGATCGCAGCTCGTCTACGAGCGGGTCCGCCCGGCGCTCGAGCGCGGCGCGCTCGTGCTGCTCGACCGGTTCGTGGACTCTTCGCTCGCCTATCAGGGCGCGGCGCGCAAGCTCGGCGTCGAGCAGGTGCGCGCGATCAACCTGTTCGCGACCGGTGGGCTCGTGCCCGATCGCACGCTGCTCTTGCGCGTCTCCGCCGAGCAGGGCCGCGCGCGCCTGGACTCGCGCGCGCACGTGCACGACCGTCTCGAGCGCGAGACCGCGGACTTCTTCGACACGGTCGCACGGGCCTACGAGCAACTGGCCGACGCCGAGCCGGCCCGCTATCGCGTGCTCGATGCCTCCCAGCCGCCCGAGCGGGTCCTGGGCGACGCGCTGAGCGCGATCGAGGACCTACTATGACCGCGATGCCCAGCCTGCCGGTGGCGGTCACGGTCGTAACGGTGCACACCAAGCCGATCCCGGCCCACCACGCCGCCACGCACGTCTCGACCGAGGCGATCGTGCTCGCCGCGATCGCGGCCCTGGCCGTGCTCGCCTGCGCCGCCTGGGCGTTCGCGCGAAGCCGCGCCTACGAGCCGCAGTGGATGCTCTCGCTGAGCCACTCGATGGCCGAGGCGGGCTTCCGCGTCTCGGCCACCTGGGCCGAATTCTGGGACTGGGCCCGGCTCGGGCGGTAGGCTCGAACGGCGATCTGGCGGGCCCCTCACAGGCTCGCGTCCCCGCCTGTTTCGAGCTCGCAGCCGCGCCCTCGAGCGGGCCGTGAAGGGCGTTCGAGCACCCTCGTGACGGCGCCCTCGGGCGGGCCGTGAAGGGCGCTCGCGCGCCCTAAAATGAGTGATGAATCCGCGCCTTTTCCGTCCGACCCCGGCGGGATGATGCTCGGCCCAGCAAACAGACTCGAGTGGGCGTCCGAGGCGCGGCGCCGGCGCGGAAGGAGCAAGGCCGATGGAGCACACAAGCCCGCACCCCACCACCCCCGTCGAGGAGATCGAGCCGCGCGGCGCGCTGGCGGTTGAGCGCTACTTCACGACCCCCGGCGAGCATCCTTTCGAGACCGTCGAGTGGGAGCTGCGGGACGCGCGCATCGGCCACGGCGAGCGCGTCGCCTTCGAGCAGGCGAGCGTCGAGTTCCCGAAGAGCTGGTCGCAGAACGCGACCAACATCGTCGCGCAGAAGTACTTCCGCGGCCAGCTCGGCCACCCTGCGCGCGAGCGCTCGGTCAAGCAGATGATCGGTCGCGTCGCGGGCACGATCGCCGCCTGGGGACGCGAGCGCGGCTACTTCGCGGGCGACGAGGACGGGGACGCCTTCGAGGCCGAGCTCACCCACATCCTGCTCCACCAGATGGCCGCGTTCAACTCGCCGGTGTGGTTCAACGTCGGCTTCGAGCCCAGCCCGCAAGCGTCGGCGTGCTTCATCCTCAGCGTGGACGACACGATGGAGTCGATCCTCGCCTGGAACACCAAGGAGGGGATGATCTTCCGCGGCGGCTCGGGCTCGGGCATCAACCTGTCGAACATCCGCGGCTCGATGGAGCCGCTCGCCAAGGGCGGCACGGCGTCGGGACCGGTGTCGTTCATGCGCGGCGCCGACTCGTGGGCCGGCACGATCAAGTCCGGCGGCAAGACCCGCCGCGCGGCCAAGATGGTCGTGCTCGACGTCGATCACCCCGACATCAAAGAGTTCATCTGGTGCAAGGCCAAGGAGGAGGACAAGGCCCAGGCGCTGCGCGACGCCGGCTTTGACATGTCGATCGACGGCGAGGGCTTCAAGTCGATCCAGTACCAGAACGCCAACAACTCGGTGCGCGTCAGCGACGAGTTCATGCGCGCGGTCGAGCAGGACGGCCAGTGGCGGCTGACCGCCCGCGCCACCGGCGAGCCGGTGGGCGAGCCGCTGAGCGCGCGCGAGCTGATGCGCGAGATCGCGCAGGCCTCCTGGCGCTGCGCCGATCCCGGCGTGCAGTACGACACCACGATCAACCGCTGGCACACCTGCCCGAACAGCGGACGCATCAATGCGTCGAACCCGTGCAGCGAGTACATGCACGTCGACGACTCGGCCTGCAACCTCGCCTCGCTGAACCTGATGAAGTTCCGCCGCGCCGACGGGACGCTGGACGTCCAGTCCTTCGAGCACGCCGTCGACGTGATGCTGCTCGCGCAGGAGATCGTCGTCGGGCCCTCGAGCTATCCGACCGAGGAGATCGCGCGCAACGCGCGCGCGTTCCGCCAGCTCGGGCTCGGCTACGCCAACCTCGGCGCCTACCTGATGAGCAACGGCATGCCGTACGACTCCGACGCCGGTCGCGAGACGGCAGCGGCGATCACCGCGCTGATGACCGGCCGCGCCTACCGGCGCTCGGCCGAGGTGGCTGCGGCGCTCGGTCCGTATGAGCGCTACGCGGAGAATCGCGAACCGCATAACGAGGTGATGCGCATGCACCGTGACGCCTCCTACGTGATACCCGATCAGGACAGCGAGGATCCGGGCCTGGTCGCGGCGGCGCGGCGCTCGTGGGACGAGGCCGTCGAGCTCGGCGAGCGTCACGGCTACCGCAACGCGCAGGCCACGGTGCTCGCGCCGACGGGCACGATCTCCTTCCTGATGGACTGCGATACGACCGGCATCGAGCCGGACTTCTCGCTGGTCAAGTACAAGGAGCTGGTCGGCGGCGGGCAGATGACGATCGTCAACCGCACCGTGCCGCTGGCGCTGCGCACGCTCGGCTACTCCGACCAGCAGATCGAGCAGATCGAGGCCCATCTGGCCGAGCACGGCACGATCGTCGGCGCCCCGGGCCTGATCGCCGAGCACCTGCCGGTGTTCGACGTCGCCGTCGGCGAGCGCGCGATCTCGCACATGGGCCACCTGAAGATGATGGGCGCCGTGCAGCCGTTCATCTCCGGGGCGATCTCGAAGACCGTCAACCTGCCGCAGGAGTCGAGCGTCGAGGACATCGCCGACGCCTACACGCAGGCCTGGCATCTCGGCATCAAGGCGCTCGCGATCTACCGCGACGGCTCGAAGACCGCGCAGGCGCTGCGCACCGAGGCCCAGGACCGCAAGGAGACGGACTCGAGCGCTGGGGCGCGCGAGGACATCGACGCGATCGTCGACGCCGCCGTGACCAGCGCGCTGGCCGAGGCCGGACCCAAGCGCAAGCGCATGCCGCGCGAACGCCAGTCGATCACGCACAAGTTCTCGATCGGCGGCCACGAGGGCTACATCACCGCCGGCATGTACGAGGACGGCAGCGTCGGGGAGATCTTCCTGACCGACATCGGCAAGGAGGGCTCGACGCTCCGGGGCATGATGAACGCGTTCGCCACCGCGATCTCGATCTCGCTGCAGTACGGCGTGCCGCTCGAGACGCTCGTGCGCAAGTTCAGCTACATGCGCTTCGAGCCCGAGGGCATCACCATGAACCCGGAGATCCCGTTCGCCAAGTCGATGCCCGACTACATCATGCGCTGGCTCGCCTCGCGCTTCCTCGACGCAGACGTCCAGGAGGACCTCGGCATCCTCACCCCCGAGGTGCGTGCGCGCAAGGCCGCCCAGGAGGCCGCGCAGTCGCTCGTCGCCTCCGATACGGCGGGTCCGAGCGCGGCCGGTAAGGCCAACGGCGCGGGCGCCACACCCGAGTCCGCCGCTGGTGAGCTGAACGCCGACGCGAGCACCGGCGGGAGCGCGGCCCCGGGCCCGAGCGCGTCTGCAGACGCAGCGCCCGCGAGTGCTCCTACATCGGCCTTGACTGACAGCCCGCCGGTCGTGCCGGCGCGCCTGCACGGCATGGACCTCGGCCCGGCCTGCAGCCAGTGCGGCGGCATGATGCAGCGCACCGGCTCGTGCTACACCTGCTCCAGCTGCGGCAACAACACCGGCTGCGGCTGAGCAGATCGGCTCTGCGAACATAGGCGCATGAGCGCCGTTTCGCTGCCCCCAGGCCCACGCCTGCCCCGCGCGCTGCAGACGCTCGGTTTCATCCTCGCGCCGAGCACGTTCATCGATGCTTGCCGCCGCCGCTACGGCGATGTCGTGACGTTCAGCAGTCTGTTCGACTCGGGCTTCGTGATGGTGTTCGCGCCCGAGCTGGTCAAGCAGGTCTTTCGCGGCTCCCCCGAGGTGCTGCGCGCCGGCGAGGCCAACGCCGTGCTCGGCCCGGTCGTCGGCGCGCGCTCGGTGCTGCTGCTCGACGGCGCCGAGCACCTGCGCGAGCGCAAGCTGATGCTGCCGCCGTTTCACGGCGACCGCATGCGCGCATATGCGCAGGTGATCCGCGACGCGGCCGATCGCTCGATCAACTCCTGGCCGGTGGGCGAGACGTTCACGCTGCTCCCCCAGATGCAGTCGCTGACGCTCGACGTGATCATTCGCGCGGTCTTCGGTGTCGAGGCGCAGGCCCGCCAGCAGGAGCTCAAGCAGCGCATCCGCGCCCTGCTCGATCCGGTCGGCTCGCGCGTGGGCGTGCTCGCGCTTGCGCTCACCGGCGGGCGCGTCGGCAGCGGCGCCGGGCAGCGCTTCGAAGATAGGCGCCGCGCCCTGGATCAGCTGATCTATGCGGAGATCGCGCGGCGACGCGCCGCCGAGGATCTCGACCGGCGTGAGGACGTCTTCTCGATGCTCCTGCTCGCGCGCGACGAGGACGGGCGCGCGCTCGGCGACAAGGAGCTGCGCGACGAGCTGGTCACGCTGCTGGTGGCCGGACACGAGACGACCGCCACGGCGCTCGCCTGGGCCTTCGAGCTGCTGCTGCGCAACCCGCGCGTGCTCGAGCGGCTACGAGCCGAGCTCGCATCCAGCGGCGCGCATGGCTCCAACGGCTCGAGCGGCTTCGACGGCTCCCCCGCCTCCTCCGGCTCCCCCGGCTCCTCGAGCTCCAACGGCTCCCCCGGCTCCCCCGGCTCCAACGGCGACCTGTACCTCGACGCAGTGGTCAAAGAGACGCTGCGTCTGCGCCCGGTGATTATGGGCGTCGGGCGGGTGGTCCGCGGCGAGCCCTTCCAGCTGGGCGACTATCTGATCCCCCCGGGAGTCGAGATCAACCCCTCGATCGCCACGATCCACCGCCGCGAGGACTGCTATCCGCAGGCGCGCTCGTTCTCGCCCGAGCGCTACCTCGGCCCGGACTCCCCCGACACCTACACCTGGCTGCCGTTCGGCGGCGGCACGCGTCGCTGCCTGGGCGCGAGCTTTGCGACCTTCGAGATGCAGGCGGTGATCCGTCGGGTGCTCGAGCGCGCGAGCCTCACGAGCGCCTCGCGCCGCCCCGAACGGGGTGTCCGCCGCGGGATCACCTTCATGCCTGCCAAGGGCGTGCGCGTGCGACTCCTGCAGCCGCCCCGCGCTGCCGCTGTGCCCGAGCCCGCGCGCCCGGGCGTCGCGACCGGGGCGCTCGCTCAGGCCGTGTAGGAGGCCGGCGGCGGCGGATCGTCGCGGATCGCGCCTATCTCACCGAGCAGCGCTTGCGGGCTGGTGCCACCGAGCACGCGCAGGCGGGGCAGACGGTACGGTTCGCTCTGCGGGCCGGCCCAGCCGGGGATCACAGTCGTCGAGCCGACGAAGCCCGCGGCCTTGACCTCGGCCACCACGCTCGCGTCGTAGTGCCCGGACGGGTAGCAGAACCAGTTCACGGGAACGCCGTAGCGTCGCTGGATCAGGTTGCGCGCCCCGGCGATCTGGTATTCGAGCTCGCCGGCGTCGAGCGCGGTCAGTTCGGCGTGGCTGTAGCCCTGCGTGTCGAGCTCCCAGCCGGCGGCGATCAGACCGCGGATCTGAGTCTGCGAGAGCCCACCCTGCGAGGGCGGCAGGCCGCTCAGCTGGATGTTCTCGTCGCCGACCCAGCCCATCCGCCGCAGCACCGGCAGCGCGTTCGTGTACTGCGACTGGTAGCCGTTGTCGAAGCTCAGGACGATCGGTTTGCCCGGCGGCAGTCTCGCCCCGTCCTGCCAGTAGGCGCGCAGCTGGTCGAGCGTGACCGCGTGAAAGCCGGCGTTCGCGAGCGCCTGCACCTGCGCGGCGAATTCGCTCGCAGACACGTACAGCCCCGGAAACGGCGCGCCCGCCGGTGCCGGGTTGATCACGTGGTACATCAGGATCGGCGCCGACTCGGTGCCGGGCTTGCCTGTCGGCCTTCCCAAGGATGTGCCCGAGGCCGATGAGGAGGACGCGCCGCGCGGACCCGTGCCGCTGTGCGTGCCGGTGCCGGGCCCACCCGATGCGCCGCCGCCGCGGCCGGCGCTGGTTGACGGTGTCGAGCCTCCGCCGCTCGCGAGCACCGCCACCGCCACCACCAGGGCGAGCGCCAGCACCAGGCTCAGCCCGGCAAGCAGACGACGGCGGCGACGGCGCGCCAGCTCTTTGCGGCGGGCCTCGCGGCGCTGACGGCGCCGCTCATCGTCCATGTTGCTCCTATGCGTTCAGGTGCTTGCTACGGGTTCAGGCGCTTCTTCAGTGCGCTCGCGGCCGAGAATTTCGCGGCGTTGCTGGCGGCGATGTTGATCGTCTGGCCGGTCGCCGGGTTGCGCCCGGTGCGCGCGGCGCGGCGGCTCACGCTGAACTTGCCGAAGCCGGCCACCGCGACCTCACCCCCGGCGGCCAGCTCGTCGGAGACGGCGTCGAACGCCGCGTCGATCGCCTCGCGGGCGTGACTGGCGGCCATACCTGTCCTTCCCGCGACCTTTTCAGCTAGCTCGTTCTTGGTCATGGCACTCCCTTCTGGGTGTCTTTGCTGAAGGCAGGCTAACCGCTCGTTAGGACGAGAGAGGCGAAAAACGGGGGCTTTCGCCCCGATAGTAGCCCTAATTTCCGGATTTGGGGCCCATCTGAGACCGGTTTCACGGGCTCTCAAGGGCACGACGAAGGCCCGTGGGGCCTGTTGTTCCGATTGTCACGAGCTATCGGTTGGGGCCTCACAGGGCGTCGCCGAGGGCTTCAGGCGCAGGGCTCGAGGCGCCGCGCCGCAGGACCCGAAGGCGCCCGCGCGGGAGGCTCGAGGCACGTCGGCCTGGAGGAGCTCGGGAACGCCGCGCCTCAGACCGGAGCCCGCGCGAGGGACGCCGCACGCGCCTCCGGTGCGGGCTCGGCCGGCGCCTGCCGGCCGGCTGCCGCGAACCCGCTCCACAGCGTCGCGATCCACGTGACGCTCGCGAGCGTCACGTGCACCCACACGAGCTCGGTCGGCAGGTGCGTCTCGTACTGATCGAGACCGACGGCGCCCTGGAGTGCCAGCAGGATGCAGAGCGTGGTGAGCGAGCGTTTGAGCAGCGGGTCGGCGCCGCGCCTGCGCGCGAGCCACCAGACCACGACGGCGAAGACGCTGAACACGAACGCGATCTCGGCGTGACGATGGATCACGAAGTCCATCGTCCCGCGCCCGTCGAAGCTCAGCCGGTTGATCTTCTGTCCGGGCGAGCCGCCCGCGTGCGGCCCGGCGGCCGTGGCGGCCGTGCCCGCGAACAGCGTCAGCGCGCCGAGGCCGACGAGCGCGCGCGTGGCCCACACGAGCGCTCGGTCCGTGGCCGGGCCCGAACGGCGATCGTCTGCCGGCGCCGGCAGACCCGGGCGCGCCGGCACCGGCAGACCCGGCATGCGCACGCCGGCCGACCGTCCGGCTCGCCACACCAGCGCGACGGCGGCCGCGATGATCAGCATCGACAGCGCAAAGTGGGCCATCACCCAGCCGTAGTCGAGCTCGCCGCGCACCGTCAGGCCGCCGAGCACCGCCTGGCCGATCACGCCCAGCGGAAGCAGCGCGCTCAACCACATCAGATCGCGGCGGTAGGGGCGGCGGCGCAGAGCGGCCAGCCAGGCCAGGCCGGCGGCGATGCAGACGGGCGCCGTCAGCACCCGGTTGGAGAACTCGATCACGGCGTGGGATCTCAGCGGCGGATACAGGTTGCCGTAGCACTTCGGCCAGGTCGGACAGCCCAGGCCGGACCCGCTCAGGCGCACGGCCGCGCCGGTGAGCACGATCACGGTGAGCGCCGCCAGCGCCACATACGCTGCATAGGCGCACTGCGGGGGCGTGACCGTGAAGCCGTTGGTGCGCTCGCGCAGGGGCTCGAGCCGTCCGCCTGCGGTCCGGGTGCTCATCGGCCCGGGGTCCGGGTGCTCATCGGCCCGGGGTCCGGCTGCTCATCGGCCTGGAGTCCGGCTGCTCACCGGCCTGGGGTCCGGGTGCTCGTCGGCCTGGGTCCGCTTGCTCATCGAGCTAAGTCTGCCAACTCGCGGCGCTCCGTTCGCGGCTACCGTGCACCGGCCCCCCGGCAGGCCTAAGCCGACGCCCACGCGCGCTCGATAATCGCTTGGATGAGTGAACGACAGGCGACCACTTGGAGCCCTGGGCCGCGCGCTCCACGCGCCGACGACGCGGTGGTCGAAGTCTGGCGCGCCGACCTCGCGGCCATGTCGGACGAGCTGGAGGAGCTGCTCTCGAGCGAGGAGCTGGAGCGGGCACGGCGGATCGTCAGGGCGGGCGCGCGCACGATCTGGGGCCGCTCGCGCGGGCTGCTGCGGGCGCTGCTGGGACGCTACCTCGAGCGCGACCCGCGCCAGCTGCGCTTCGAGCTCGGGGCGCACGGCAAGCCACGGCTGGCGCACGAGGGCTCGGCCCTCGACGGCCCCCCCGGTCCGGATCTGCGCTTCAACCTCTCGCACTCGGGCCCGCTCGTGCTGGTCGCCGTGAGCGCGGATCACGAGGTCGGAGTCGATGTCGAGCACGAGCGCGACCGCGGCGGCGACGGCGCGCACGAGCTGGCGCTGGCGGCGCGCATGTTCGGAGCGGCCGAGGCGCAGCGCTTGGGAAAGCTCGAGCGGGGCCGGCGCGCCGGCGAGCTGCTGCGCGCCTGGGCCCTGCACGAGGCCACGCTCAAGTGCCTGGGCACCGGCATCGGCGGCACACGATCGTCCCCGTCGGACTCGCTCGCCGAGCTGTGGACGGCGACGCTCGACGTCGGACCGGGGGCCGCGGCGGCGGTCGCGGCGCAGGGCGCGCACGCACGCGAGCTGCGCTGCTGGGATTGGCGCGCCCGAGCGCGCGGCCGGGCCTTCACGTGAGAACCGCGCAGCCGGGCCTTCAGTCGACCACGCAGCCGGGGCTGTGACCCTGGCCGGGGAAGGCGCGCGCCAGCGCCTGGGCGATCAGGCGGCTGCGCGCGGCGTAGCCGGGCGTGTTGTAGTGGATGCCGTCGTCGATGAACCAGCCGTCGTGCGCGACGGCGGCCCAATCGAAGACGCGCATGTTCGGGTACTTGCTGCACGCCTGCAGCAGCGCCTGGTTCCACAGCCGCATGTTGTGCTCGGAGTAGGGGCCGCTCGCGAGCAGCGACCTGACGTCGACCCACATCACCGGCTGATCGCCGATCACCGACATCATCTGCCGTACGCGCGCGAGGCGCCCAACGTTCGATCCGACGTACACGTCGGCGGTGTCGTTGGTGCCGAGCGCCAGCACCCAGCAGCCGTGGTAGCCGGACAGCTTCCAGCGCTTTGCCACTTCGTAGGCGTTGGGCTTGCCTTCGTAGCGTTCGACGATCGAGCGGGCGCCTGAGATCTCGTAGTGCTGCAGGGTCGCGCCGACGCGCGCGTACTGCGCTTCGATGCGCTGCGCGGGGTCGGGCAGGTAGTCGGATGAGATCAGGCCCTCGGAGGTCGAGTCGCCGATGTGGATCACCGCGCGACAGGAGGTGCGCTGTGAATGTTCGTCGGTGGCGGCGGCGACGCCGGCGTCGAAGGACTTCGTCACGGTCGACATCGGGACGCTCGCCGTCAGCGCTCCGGGTGCGGCGCCGGCTTCGCGGCCCGAGCCGATGCTGGCGCCGGCGAGGCCCACGCAGGTGAGCGCGAGCAGGCCGAGCGCGCCGGCGAGCACCGCCCAGCCCGCGCGCGGCAGCGCGTGCACCCGCCAGCCGTCCGAGCGCAGGCGCCGCCACAGGCGCGCGAGCGCGCCGTGGCGGATCGGCTGCTCGACAAAGCGCCAGGAGAGCGCGGCGACGCCCACGATCGCGCTCACCTGCAGGGCGTTGCGCAGCAGGTCGACGCCGTGGCTCGAGGCTGGGGTGGTGAGCACGATGATCGGCACGCTCCACAGGTAGATGCCGTAGGAGCGCACGCCGATCCAGCGCAGCGGCGCAACGCCGAGCACGGCGCCGAGGCGCGCCGCGGGGTGCACGAGCGCCGTGAGCAAGAGCACCGTGGCGAGCGCCAGCAGCACGAAGCCGCCGCGGTACAGGAACGTCGAGTACTCGCTGGTCCGCACGATCATCACGCAGATCGCCAGCAGCCCGATCGCGCCCAGGCCGTCGAGCGTCCGCCGCGCGCCCCGGCTGATTTCGGCGCGCAGGCGCGCGCTCGGCCAGACCATCGCGAGCGCGGCGCCGGCGAGGATCTCGAAGGCGCGCGTGTCGGTGCCGAAGTAGACGCGCGAGGGATCGAAGCTGGGCCTGTAGAGCAGCCCCATCTCGACGGCCGAGGCGGCCGCGAGGATCAGCGTGGCGAGCGCCAGTCGCGGGCGCAGGCCGGCGGCGGTGGGTCGCTCGCGGATCAGGCGCACGCCGAGCGGCAGCAGCAGCGGCCAGAGGATGTAGAACTGCTCCTCGACGCCGAGCGACCACAGGTGGTTCAGCGGCGAGGCCGGCCCGAAGCGGGCGAAGTAGGAGACGTGCTGCAGGATCAGCTGCCAGTTGCTCACGTACAGGGCGGCGGCGCCGACGGCCTGCCTGAACTGCGGGGGCTGCGCGGGTCCGATCACGGTGACCCACGTGACGACCACGGCGAGCATCAGGAACAGCGCCGGCAGGAGCCGGCGCGCACGTCCGAGCCAGAAGGCCGCGATCCGCTCGCCGCCGCGATCGATCTGGGCGAGCAGCATGTCGGTGATCAGATAGCCGCTCAGCGTGAAGAAGATGCCGACGCCGAGCAGCCCGCCCTGGGCCCATCCAAATTCCAAGTGGTAGGCGATCACGGCCAGTACGGCAAGCGCTCGCAGGCCGTCCAGGCCGGGCATGTAGCGCTGGCTGGGCCTGAGCGGTTCAGGCATCGCGGCCCCCGATGGTAGTCAAGCCGGGCTGTTGGGTCAGCAGCGGCAGGCGCCGGTGCAAGGCCCCGGCGGGTGCCCGCCGGGGCCCGCGGCGCTGCGGGGCCCAGGCCGCCGGCGCCAGGCGCAGACACCTCGCAGCAGGCGTGCTGCCATGGCCAGGCGCTCAGAGCAACGGCCAGGCGCTCAGAGCGAGCGCTGATAGGAGGCGAACGCGCGCGCCGCCAGGAACGCGCACACGAGCGCGAGCAGCGCCAGCAGTCCGATCCGGGTTGCGACGAGCCCCCAATCGATCTTCTGCATCGCGGCCGAGCGAGCGCCTTCGACCGCCCAGTTGACGGGGTTGAACTTGGCGGCGGTGCGCATCCAGGCGGGCAGCAGGTTGCGCTGCATCAGCGCGGCCGACAGGAACGTGAGCGGCAGCTGCACGAGCGTGACCGCGCCGATCACGGTCTCGCGCTCGCGGGCGAGCAGGCCGACGCTGTTGGACAGCGAGGCGAACACGGCCGCGAGCAGCGCTGCGACGAGGCACAGCAGCAGGATGCCGCCGACGCCCCCCTTGAAGTCGGCGCCGAGCGCGAGCGCCAAGACGACGATCACGAGCGTCTGCACGACCACCGCGAACGCCGCGTAGGCGACGGTGCCGAGGTTGAGCGCGCCGCGCCACACGGGCGAGGCGAGCATGCGGTCCATGACGCCGCCGTGGATGTCTTCGACGAAGCCCATACCGGTCCAGCCGGCCGAGAAGACTGCGAGCATCACCACGACTCCTGGGGTCAGGAAGTCGATGTAGGAGCCGTGAAAGCCGGGGATCTGGCTGACCGACTTGAACAGGGCGCCGAACAGGAGCAGCCAGATGATCGGCTGGAACAGCGTCATCCCCAGGTATGCGGGCTGCCGGCGCAGGACGCGCAGGCCGCGCAGGTACACCTGCCGGCTCTGCCGCAGCGCGGTCATGCCGTCACCTCCTCGAGCTCGGCCGCGCGGCGTTCGGAGGCGGCGCCGACGTCGAAGGCGCGCCCGGCGTAGCGCAGGTAGACGTCGTCGAGCGACGGGCGCGCAAGCGTGACCGCCGCCGCCGTGACCCCCTGCGCCTCGAGCGCGGCGAGCACCGCCGGGATCGCGGCGCCACCGTCGCGCGCGCGAGCGCGCAGGGTGCGCCCTTCGAGCTCGACCTCGTCCACCCCGGCCACGCGTGCGATCGCGGCGCGCGCGCGAGCGTCGTCGGCGCGCGCGAGCTCGACCTGGAGGGTGTCGCCCGCGAGCTCGCTCTTCAGCTGCGCCGGCGTGCCCTCGGCGACGACACGGCCGCAATCGATGATCGCCAGGCGCGAGGCGAGCCTGTCGGCCTCCTCCATGTAGTGGGTGGTGAGCAGGATCGTCATGTGCTCCTCGGCGGCGAGCCGCTCGATCTCGAGCCACAGCTCGATCCGCGCCTCGGGATCGAGTCCGGTCGTGGGCTCGTCGAGGAACAGCACCCGCGGGCGGTGCAGCAGGCCCATGGCGATGTCCAGGCGGCGCTGCATGCCGCCCGAGCAGGTCTTCGCCGGGCGCTCGGCGACGTCATCGAGCCCGAAGCGCTCGAGCGCTCGCGACACCCGCTCGGCGAGCTCGCGTCCGCGCAGGCCGTAGAACTCGCCCTGCAGCACGAGGTTCTCGCGCGTGCTGGCCTGCGGGTCGGCGCCGTGCTTCTGACCGACGACGCCGATCGCCCGGCGCACGCGCGGCGGATCGGACAGCACATCGATGCCGGCGACGCGTGCCTGCCCGCTGTCGGGCCGGGAGAGCGTGCAGAGCACGCGCACGGTGGTCGACTTCCCCGCCCCGTTGGGACCGAGCAGGCTGAAGATCGTGCCGGCGCCGATCGCGAGGCTCACCCCGTCGAGCGCCGTGGTGGCGGGCGGGTAGGTCTTCCTGAGCTCTGATGCCTCGATCGCGAGGTCCATCGGGTCTCCCTTCATCGCCTACAATATCTTGAGGGTCAGATCTTTTTATCATCGAATAATTTCAATGTCAAGACAAAAGCGAGAGGTCTACGAGCAGCTGATCGATGAGGTGCGCCGTTCGCAGAACGCGACGGCGCGCTTCGACCACGCGGTCGCCGAGGCACTGGGGATCAACCGGACCGACATGCAGTGCGTGGATGTGCTGCATCGCGGCGGCCCGCTCAGCGCGGGCGAGCTGGCCCGGCAGACCGGCCTGTCGACCGGCGCGATGACGGCCGCGCTCGACCGGCTCGAACGCGCCGGATACGCGCGGCGCGTGCGCGACAGCGGCGACCGCCGGCGCGTGCTGGTCGAGCTGACGCCGGCGGTGGCGCGGATGGAGGCGTTCTACAGCGAGCACGCCGCCCAGGCCGAGCGCCTGTACCAGCGCTATACGCTCGACGAGCTCGAGCTGCTGCTGGGGTTCGTGCGCGAGGGTCGCGAGTTCAACGAGCGCAAGGCGGCCGAGCTGGAGCGCGCGACTCGGGCGGGGCAGGACCAGGGACAAGCCGAACCGCACATGCTCCTGCCCGACGAGAAGCCATAGGCGAGGCCGCGCCGGCGGGGCGGCCTCGAGCACGCGAGCGGCGCCAGCTCGTCAAGGCTCACGCGGGCTCGTACACGAACGGCAATTCGCCGGCGAGCTCGCGCAGGCGCGGAGCAGCCCGGTCGCGGTCGGAGACGATCAGCTGCTCGGCCGGCAGCGGCCATGCGATCGCGATGTCGGGGTCGTCCCAGGCGATGCCGCGCTCGACGGCGGGGTCGTAGTAGGCGGTCTGCTTGTAGAGCACGTCGGCGCGGTCGCTGAGCACGCAGAAGCCGTGGGCGAACCCGATCGGGACGTAGAAGCTGTGCAGGGTCTCGCCGTCGAGCTCGACGGCCTCCCACTGGCCGTAGGTGGGCGAGCCGCGGCGCAGGTCCACGGCGACGTCGAGGATGCGCCCGCGCGCGCAGCGCACGAGCTTCGCGACGCCGGCGCCGATGTGAAAGTGCATGCCGCGCAGGACGCCGCGCGCGGAGTGCGAGTGGTTGTCCTGGATGAAGTCCTGCTCCTCGGGGATGCCGGCCTGCTCGTGCCAGGAGCGGCGATAGGTCTCCACGAAGAAGCCGCGCTCATCGGCGTGGACGTCGGGCTCGATCACGGCGAGGCCGTCGAGGCGGCAGGGCAGGACGCGCATGGGCGCTTGAGCCTAGCCGTTGGGATCGAGCTCGCCACGCCGCCACGGCATCCACGCGTCGCGCGATCGCAGCGTGCGCGGCACGGGGCTCGTACGATCGTCGCTATAGGCGCTCATCTCGTAGATGAGCGGAGCGCTTGATTGGTAGACTAGGCTCAGAGTGAGCACTACGATCAGAGTGAGCGAGCCGACCAGGGATCGCTTCGCCAGGCTGGCACGGGCAACCGGGCGGCCGATGAGTCAGCTGGTCGACGAGGCCGTTGACGCCCTCGAGCGACGCGTGTTCTTCGAGCAGCTCGCGAGCGGCTATGACGCGTTGCGCGCCGACGCGGCCAGGTGGAGTGAGGTCGAGGCCGAGCGCGCCTTCGAAGCTGCCGCGCTGCGCGATCACTCGAGATGAGCGCGCACCGAGGCGAGGTGTGGTTGGTCGACTTCGGCGACCCGATCGGGCGCGAGCAGTCGGGCAGGCGGCCGGCAGTCGTGGTGTCGGCCGATCCGCTGAATGACAGTCGCGCGGGCGTCGTGATCGTGGTCCCGCTGACCACGGCCCACCGCGGTCTACCGTCGCACATCGAGATCGACCAGCCGGGCTCGGGCCTCGACGAGGTGAGCTACGCCGAGTGCGAGGACGTCAAGTCGATCTCCGACGAGCGCCTGACGGCGCAGCTTGGAGCAATCGACGAGGAGGCGCTGTTTCAGATCGCGCGTGCGCTGCGTTTTCTGCTCGACCTGTGAGCGGATCGGCCCACGCGCTAGGCGAGACGATTCAGCCACTGTGAGAAGGCGTCGAACGCGCGCCGGTCGAACAGCCAGAAGCGCGCCTCCGCGACGTCCGGGAATGCATCGAGCGCGCAGCGCGTGGTCGTGAGCGCGACGCGAGCGGCATCGGCGAGCGGGTAGCCGAATGCGCCGGTCGAGATCGCCGGAAAGGCGACGCGGGCGCAGCCATGCTCTGTGGCGAGCTCGAGCGCGCGGATGTAGCACGAGGCGAGCAGCTCTTCTTCGTCGTCGCCACCGCCGCGCCAGACCGGTCCGACGGCGTGGATCACATGGCTCGCGGCGAGGCGTCCGGCTCCAGTGATCTTGGCGTCGCCGGTTTCACAGCCGCCCTGAGCGCGGCACTCCTCCAGCAGGCTCGGGCCGGCGGCGCGGTGGATCGCGCCGTCGACGCCGCCGCCGCCGAGCAGGCTCGAGTTGGCGGCGTTGACGATCGCGTCGGCCTCGGCGTCGGTCGTGATGTCGCCGACGTGCAGCGTGATCAGGGCGGGCATTGGTTGAGGTTAGGCGCTCCGGGACAGCGTCGAGATCGAGGGGCCGGGGCGTCTACTGTTGAGTGCATGACCCGCGGCGTGCGCATGCTCGGCGCTCTCGCGCTCGCGCTGATCTCCGCGGGCGCCGGCACCGCGCAGGCAGCGTCTGCGCCGATCCCCCCCGGCGCGCGCGTGCTGCACATCAGCGTGAGCGCCAGCATCAAGGCAAACCAGCCGAAACAGCGGCCGCTGACGGTGACGTCCGCCAAGAAGATCGAGAAGATCGCCGCATCGATCGACGCGCTCCCCGCCGAGCGGCCTGGACTGCGCGCGTGTCCGGTTGACTTCGGCATCAGGGTGCGCCTGGCCTTCTACCGTCGCCGCGGCGCGGCGCCGCTGGCGGTCGCCGAGGATGATCCGGGCGGCTGCGGCCCGGTGAGGCTGACGATCGAAGGCAGGGCGCAGCCGCCGCTGGAAGGCGGGGCGCAGCTGCTCGGGAGGGTCGACCGTGTGCTTGGGGTCAAGCTCGACGCCGTGCCGCCGCGACGCTGAGGCCACGGGACTCGTTCGCGCGTCCACCGGCAAGACCAGAACTGGCTCGAAGTCGCGTTCAGGCGGCGATCGTGCCGGCAGCGTGGTGAGGCGCGGGTAGCGAACGGCCCTGCAAGCGCAGGTCGTCTCGATACGCGGCCAGCGCCTCTTGGATGCGTCCTGCTACCTCGGGTTGCGTAGCTCCGAGCGCCACGACACCGGGCAGGTCAGGTAGGTACGCGCCCCATCCGCCATCGTGCGCCTGCTCGTAGATCACGACGTAGTCGCTCATCGAAGTTGCTCCAAGCCGCTTGCTCGTCGAATGCTAGCGAGCGTGCCAACCGGCACGGTGTCGCTGTCCTTTCCCGCCACCACGATGCGCTCACCCTCACGGCCTGGATGGAACCAGATCTCGTGAGAGCCACGTCGGCGGCGCACGCGCCAGCCCGCATCGGCGAGCGCCCTCCTCACGTCCCTGTACTTCTTTGGCACGGCGCCGACGTTAGGCCCCGATTGGGATGGGACTATTCGCGCGTCCGAGGCCAACACCGCACACGGACTACAGCGGCGAGTCTGCGGCGAGCTCGACACGGCGCCGAGCTCCGCTAGGCTCGGCGCGCTATGGCGATCGCGGTGGTCACGGGCTCGGGCGGGCTGATCGGCTCTGAGTCGGTTCGTTATTTCGCCGCGCAGGGGCTCGAGGTGATCGGCCTCGAGAACGACATGCGGGCGCGCTTCTTCGGGGCCGAGGCATCAACGACGCCGACGTCCGAACGGCTGGTGCAGGAGGTCGAGGGGTTTCGCTCCGAGCAGCTGGACATCCGCGACGCCGAGGGGGTGAAAGCGATGTTCGCGCGCAACGCACGCGAGATCGAGCTGGTGGTGCACACCGCGGCACAGCCCTCGCACGACTGGGCCGCGACCGATCCGCAGACGGATTTCGCGGTCAACGCCAACGGCACGCTCAACCTTCTGGAGGCGACACGTCAGCACGCCCCGGATGCCACCTTCGTGTTCACCTCGACGAACAAGGTGTACGGCGACCGGCCCAACTCGCTGCCGCTGCAGGAGCTGGAGACACGCCTTGAGCTGCCGGAAGATCACCACTGGTATCAGGGGATCGACACCGACATGTCGATCGACCTGAGCACGCATTCGCTGTTCGGCGTGTCCAAGGCAGCGGCCGATTTGCTCGTGCAGGAGTACGGGCGCTACTTCGGCATGCCGACGGTGTGCTTCCGGGCGGGCTGCCTGACCGGTCCCCAGCACGCCGGGGCACAGCTTCACGGGTTTCTGGCGTACCTGATGAGGTGCACGGTCACCGGACAGCCGTACACGATCTTCGGGTACGGCGGCAAGCAGGTGCGCGACAACATCCACGCGCGCGATGTGGTGCAGGCGTTTGCGGCCTTTCACGCCAACCCACGCGCGGCGGCGGTGTACAACCTCGGCGGCGGGCGGGAGTGCAACGTGTCGGTGCTGGAGGCGATCGAGCTGTGCCAGCGGATCGCCGAACGGCACCTGAACTACAGCTTCGGCGACGAGCCACGCCTAGGCGATCACCGCTGGTGGATCAGCGACCTGCGGGCGTTCGAAGCCGACTACGCGGGGTGGGGGCTGACGTTTGGAATCGAGGAGATGCTGCGCGACATCTACGAGCGCAACGCCGAGCAGTGGCTGGCGGCGGTGTGAGCGGGCAGCGGGCCCGGGATCGGGACTCTGGTCTGTCGTGGCCGAGGATCTGTAGCCGATTTGCCCAAGGGATCGTGCTGTAGGGGAGGTGTCGTACGACCGTGGATGATCCGATCGCGATGGATCGTTCTCCGTGCGCAGAGGTTACGAACCCTCGAGATCAGATCGCCGCGCCCTCTCGAGCGCGGCGCCCGCTCACGCTGCCACCCGCTCGTGGTCTAGCCCCAGCTCCGCGCGCATCCATGTAAGCTCCGGCGCAGGGGCGCGGTCGCGACGCTCGAGGGCGCTGTGATGTTCGAGGCTGCGCAGCTGACGCTCGAGCTCCTCACGGTGCTCATCCCGAGCCCTCGCTTCACGCGGGCTGAGACCGCGGAGCTTCTCGTTGGGATCGTCGATCCAGCGACGGTAGGTCAAGTTTCGAAGGCGCGTGTCGATCACGCTGGACGTGTCGTCCCGTCCCGAGGATGAGGTGTGACTGCCAGATGCTCGACCCTCCCGCGGGGGCGCTTGCGCCGCGCGTGCGACGTCATGCGCAGCACTGGCCTCCTGGACCGTCCGCACGTTTCGTGCGGGAGGGTCGACGAGACGCCCGAGGGTACGCTCGATCAGCGCGACGGCGCCGTCGAGGCGGCGTTCGGACAGCCCGAAGAACTCCAGACGGTCCTCCCGCAGCGTGAACGTGCCCAGCGAGGTGAGGTCGTTCGGCTCGAGCTCGCCGCTCTCGTCCAGCGCCGCGGGACCGCTCTCCAAACAGATCGCTCCCACGGGCAACGGCGGTCGACGGGCGAGCAGCGCACGGCGCGAGGTCAGCCAGTCGAACGTCACGCCCTCACCGTCCTCGGTGGGACCGTCGAACGCGAGCTCGGGCGCGGCGCGCAACACGATCAACGCGGCGCCGGGCACACGCACATTCCAGGTCGCCTCTGCCACCACCGCGGGATCGCCCTCGAGCGTGTACGGGACGCGCTCGGCGCGCCGGCTGGGAGGGACGAAGCACACCAGCTCGCGCGCGCCCACGCGCAGGGCGCCCTGCAACCCGGCGGGACCGGCACCGAGACGATGAGCATCGGCGATACGCCGCAGCTCAGCCACCAGCTCAACCTCCTCGGCCGGCTCGTAGAACGCGGCGGCGCCCCACAGCGACGGCGTCGGGCCACCCTCCATCACCCGGCAGAGCAGGACGTGCCAGAGGGCGGCCTCACGCGAGACGTTGGGGCTCGCGACGCGCGCGCTTGCGCCATCGATCGCGCTCTCGAGCTCGATCCACGCGCCCGCCTGGACGTCTGTGACGCGGTAGACCCCGAGTCGGCTGGCGGCGATGCGTTCGGCCATCTCGCGCTCGCCTGCCGGCAGCTCAGGCAGCCGTGAGTACAGTCGCGCCGGCGTGTCACCGGCGGCGGCGTCGCGATCGATCAGCAGCCAGCAGAGCGCCAGCGACAGATCCTCGTCGTTGGCCGGACGCTCTTTGCCGCCCACGCCGCGCGCATCCATGTGCTCCTTGAGCGCAGCGCCGATCTCATCGCCGAACCGCTCGAGCGCCCAGCTCTGCAGCCGAGACCAGACCCGCTCGGCCTCCAGCGCATCGAGCGCGACATCGCCCCGCCGGCGAAGACAGCAGCGCTTGTACTTGAGCCCGCTCCCGCACGGGCACGGCGCGTTGCGTCCGATTTCGCTCATGACATGCCTCCGGGTTCGACGACTGTTCGGGCGGCCCGGAAAAGGGCTCAGGGGTCCGGGTACCGGAGGCTACGAGCGCGAGCGGACGGAGCTGGCGGGCCGTCTCACCCCGAGCGGGTGTTCAGGGCAATGGCCGGTCAGGCGGCGCGGCCGGCGGATCGATCCACGTATTCGCGCAGCGCGGTCCGCGCGATGTCGCTGACGGAGCGGTGCTCCTGGCGGGCGCGCGCGCGCAACGCTTCGGCCAGGTCCGGATCGACGCGCACCTGAACGCGTGGTGACTCGCCCTCGCCTCCAAGGGCGGGGCGACCCATGCGCACGCGCTCGGCCTTCGTCAGGTCGTAGCCGCGCTCCGCCTCGTCTGCGAGCGCGTCGAGGACCTTCTTGGTGAGCTTGGTTCCGCGTCGCGTTTTCAGCGTCGCCACCGCTTGGCCTCCCGATATTGGACGCTGTACCTGTCGCGCAGCTCCATCGCGTGGATCACGATCAGCTCACCCGTCGGTCCTTCCACGGCCATCACCTCGAGCTCGTTGCCGTCGGCGTCGTCGCCAAGCACGACAAGCCTGTCGTCGGCCGCTTCCGACGCTTGTGGTGCCGGCTCCTCGAAGGCGAGGCCGCAGTGCGAGATGACATGTCGGATTCGCTCCTTCGATATACGGTGCTTGGTGGCCGAGCGTGCAAACCGGACCTGCCTATCGGACAGGTTAGCACTTCTGTCAGACATAAGTCGAGCGGACTCTGCGTGCCCGGCGAAGTACGTGTGGAGACACGATCACGATGATGTCGATCGCTTGGGATGGTTCTCAGCGCGT